>NZ_FOWM01000021.1:0-37930 GCF_900115455.1 Cupriavidus sp. OV096 | reverse complement strand
GCGCGCATGATCCTGATGCTGAAGAAGAAGGGCTACACGGTGGTGATGGTGGAGCAGAACTTCCGCTTCGCCGCGCCGCTGGCCGACCGCTTCTACGTGATGGAGCACGGGCAGATCGTCGAGCGCTTCGCCGCCGCCGAACTGCAGGCCAAGATGCCGGTGCTGAACGAACTGCTCGGCGTGTAGACACAAAGGGAACCGCATTTCATGACTTTCGATATTGGGATTCCCCTGCCGGCGCTGATGTCCCAGCTGCTGCTGGGGCTCGTCAACGGCGCGTTCTACGCGATGCTGAGCCTTGGGCTGGCCGTCATCTTCGGCCTGCTCAACGTGATCAACTTCGCCCATGGCGCGCTGTTCATGCTCGGCGCCGTGCTCGCCTGGGCCGGCATGGAGTACGCCGGCCTCAACTACTGGGTCATGCTGGCGCTCTCGCCGCTGGTGGTGGCCGTGCTTGGCGTGGTCATCGAGAAGACCATGCTGCGCTGGATCTACAAGCTCGACCACATCTACGGCTTGCTGCTGACGCTCGGCATCACGCTGGTGATCGAGGGCGTGTTCCGCTCGATCTACGGCGTGTCCGGCCTGCCCTACTCGCCGCCGGACGCGCTGCAAGGCGCCACCGACCTCGGCTTCATGATCCTGCCGAACTATCGCGGCTGGGTCGTGGTGGCCTCGCTGGTGGTCTGCTTCGCCACGTGGTTCGTCATCGAGAAGACCAAGCTCGGCGCCTACCTGCGCGCCGGCACCGAGAACCCGAAGATGGTGGAAGCGTTCGGCGTGAACGTGCCATTGATGGTGACGCTGACCTACGGCTTCGGCGTGGCGCTGGCGGCTTTCGCCGGCGTGCTGGCCGCGCCGGTGGTGCAGGTCTCGCCGCTGATGGGCCAGAACCTGATCATCGTGGTGTTCGCAGTGGTGGTGATTGGCGGCATGGGCTCGATCATGGGCGCCATCCTCACCGGCCTGGGCCTCGGCGTGATCGAGGGCCTGACCAAGGTGTTCTATCCGGAAGCGTCCTCCACGGTCGTGTTCTTCATCATGGTGATCGTGCTGCTGCTGCGTCCCGCCGGTCTGTTCGGGAAGGAAAAATAAATGCTGGATTCGCAAAACCCCCGCCGCCGCGCCGCGCTTTACGGCATCGCGCTGCTCGTCGTGGCGCTGGCGCCGATGCTCGGCGCCTACCCGGTGTTCGTGCTCAAGGTGCTGTGCTTCGCACTGTTCGCCTGCGCCTTCAACCTGCTGATCGGCTACACCGGCCTGCTGTCCTTCGGTCATGCGGCCTTCTTCGGCGGCGCCGGCTACGCGGCCGGTCACGCCATGAAGGTCTGGGGCGTGACGCCGGAACTGGGCCTGCTGATCGGCACCGCCGGCGCCGCCGTCACGGGCTGGGCGATGGGCGCGCTGGCCATCCGCCGCCAGGGCATCTACTTCTCGATGATCACGCTGGCGCTGGCGCAGATGCTGTACTTCTTCTGCCTGCAGGCGCCGTTCACCGGTGGCGAGGACGGCATCCAGGGCATTCCGCGCGGCAACCTGTTCGGCCTGCTGCCGCTGGGCGATGACCTCGTGCTGTATTACGTGGTACTCGTTATCGTGGTGGCGGCGTTCGCGCTGATCGTGCGGATCATCCATTCGCCGTTCGGCCAGATCCTCAAGGCCATCAAGGAGAACGAACCGCGCGCCGTGTCGCTCGGCTACGACGTAGATCGCTTCAAGCTGGCCGCCTTCGTGCTGTCGGCGGCACTGTCCGGGCTGGCCGGCTCGCTGAAGGCGCTGGTGCTCGGTTTCGAGACGCTGACCGATGTGCACTGGTCGATGTCCGGCGCCGTGATCCTGATGACGCTGGTGGGCGGCCTCGGCACGCTGACGGGCCCTATCGTGGGCGCGCTGGTGGTGATCGCGCTGGAGAACAAGCTGGGCGACCTCGGCACGTTCCTCGCCAGGCTCACCGGCTTCGACTGGTTCAACACGCTCGGCGAGTCCGTGACGATGGTGACCGGCGTGATCTTCGTGATCTGCGTGCTGACGTTCCGGCGCGGCATTGTCGGCGAGATCATCGCCAAGGCGGCGCAGTGGCAACAGCGCCGCCGTCCCGCCGCGCCGCTCGGTTCACATCTCGTCGATCGCGGTTGAGGCCGTGACCACGCCGGCCTCTTTCTCCAGCGAGAAGCGGTCGCGCGTGGTCACGTAGAAGCTGGCGCCGAAACGCCCCACGGGGAAGTAGTCCTGCAGGCGCACGCGCCAGCGTTCGGTGTCGATCAGCCCGTCCCGCGCATGCAGGCGCAGCACGCGGCCGATGAAGATCTGGCGGCTCGCGGTCTCCAGCGTCTCCCACAGCGTGCATTCGAACGCGACGGGCGCCTCGGCAATCCGGGGCACCGCCACCTGGGTGCACGGCGCCGCCGTGAGGCCCACCCGTGCCAGTTCGCTCACATCGGGCGGCAGCCGTTCGCCGCAGCGATGCATCTTCTCGGCCATGGCCTCGTCGCTGAGGTGCACCACGAACTCCTTCGTGCGCACGATATTCGCCGCCGTGTCCTTCAGCGCGCCGTCGCCCAGGCGGTTGACGCTGATCATCACGATCGGCGGCTCCTCTCCCAGCATGTTGAACATCGAGAACGGTGCGGCGTTGGCCGTGCCGTCTGGCCCGAGCGTGGTCACCAGCGCGATGGGCCGGGGCACGATCAGACTCGCCATGAGCTTGTAGCGCTGGTATTCGGTGATGGCGTTGAAGTCGATTTCCATGGGGTGTTCCGGTCAGCCCTTGCTGGTCTTTGGCAAGCCCAGCATCTGCGCCAGGCTCTTCTCGCCCTGCATGCGCGAGGTTTCGATCCGTTCCTCGAGTTCGCGCAAATGGGCTTCCATGCGCGCGACGGCGCCGGCCGCATCGCGGGCCTCGATGCAGGCGACGATGGCCGCGTGCTCGTCGTGCTCGCACGGCGCGTGGCCGGGCGGCTCGTAGAGGCCCACGATCAGCGAGCAGCGCGAGACCAGTTCGGTCAGGTAGCGTTGCAGCACCGGGTTGCGTGCCAGCGCCGCAATGCGCAGGTGGAAGCCGCTGGCCAGCCGCGCCCACGAGGGCTGGTCGAAGCGGTGCATGGCGTCGTGCTCCTCGGCCAACTGGCGGCGCAGGTCGCGCAGATCGGCTTCGGTCACACGCGTGACGGCGAGTTCCACCAGCACGCGTTCCATCGCCCGGCGGGCCTCGAAGATCTGGCTGGTTTCCTCGGGCGTGGGCTCGGCGATCACCGCGCCCTTGTTCGGCCGCAGCGCCACGATGCCATCGTGGGCCAGCTTCTCCAGCACCCGACGCACCACGGCACGGCCCACGCCGAACAGTTGGCACAGCTCCGGCTCGGGCAGCTTGGTGCCCGGCGTCAGCCGATGGTTGAGCACGCCGTCGAAGATGGCCTGATAGATGCGCGTATCGGCGTCCTCGGCGGTCTCTTCCTCGATCGGATCGACGGGCTTGACGGTCTCGGAAGTCCGCTTGGCGGCGGCCTTGGCGGCCGCGGGCTTCCTGGCAGCTTTGGTGGACATGACTTCGGTCAGGGAAACGATGGCCATGATATTAGCGTGAAGGGGTCACTGCGACAGGGTCCACGGCATCCATCGCGTCGCAGATCGCACCCGGCGTGGTCAGCCAGACCTCGCCATGGGAGCGCCGCGCCGCGATATGCGCCAGCGCCCGGCGCAGGTGCCGCAGCCGGTACGGCTGGCCCACCAGGTAGGGATGCAGCGCGATGCCCATCACCAGCGGCTGCGGTTGCTGCGGATCGTTGGCCTGCGCCAGCATCTCGTCGAACTGGTCGATGATCATGTCGGCGAAGGCGGCACCGTCGAGGTGGCGCGCGATGATCATCGGGATGTCGTTCAGTTCCTGCGGATAGGGAATCGACCACAGCGGGCCGCCGCGCGTGGCCATGCGCACCGGGCGGTCATCGTGTGCCCAGTTCAGCGTGTAGCGGTAGCCAGTCTCGGCCAGCAGGTCCGGCGTCACCATCGTCTCGGAGATCCACGGCGACAGCCAGCCGCCCGGCGCCCGCCCACTATGCGCCGCGATGCGCTCCCGGCAGTGCACCAGCAGCGCCCGCTCGCCCGCTTCGTCGAACTCGCTTTGGCGATGGGCATTGGTGTGGCCATGGCCGATCAGCTCGTCGCCGCGCGCCAGGCAGGCGTCCAGCACTTCGGGACAATGGTCATAGAGCGCGGTGTTCAGCAGCACGCCGGCCGGCATCTCCAGCCGGTCGAACAACTCCAGGCAGCGCCACACGCCCACGCGGTTGCCGTACTCGCGCCAGCTGTAGTTGAGCACGTCCGGCTGCGGCGAAACTGGCCCGAGGTTCGCGCCCAGCCCCTCGCCAAAGGCGAAGTGCTCGATATTGAAGCCGAGGTAGACCGCCAGCCGCGCGCCATTGGGCCAGCGGAACGGGTCGGCGTCGGTAATCGGCCGGTACGGAAAGCGGCCATGGTCGCGCAGCGGGCCGAAGGTGGGAAGCCCGGCGGTGGCCTGCGTGGCCGCCAGCGGACTCGGGTTTTGCGTCATGGAGGGATGCCTCTCATCAAATGTGCCCCGCTTTGGCTCATCGCGCACCGGATTCGTGCGACATGAACCATGACGGATCGTATGCAGCCAGGTTTGCAGATCGTTCGCAAAATGCGGGCCAGATCGTCTGCATCTTGACGGGTCAATCGCTCCGGGATCATTTTCGGTTTTGTCGACGGATTGGCACGGCTCTTGCGAGCCGGGTGGATCGAAGCACCCATCCCCATCGATCCGCCCATCCGGAGAACTGCCATGTTTCGTCCCCAACGCCGCGCCCTCCTCGCGACCGCCGCCGCTGCCTGCGTCATGACGGCGCTGCCCGCCCAGGCCGCCGACACCATCAAGATCGGCCTGATCACGGCGTTGTCCGGCCAGTCGGCGCGCGCCGGCGAGTCGCTGACGCGCGGCATGACCGTCGCCATCGACGAGATCAACGCCAAGGGCGGCCTGCTGGGTGGCCGCAAGCTGGAACTGGTGCGCCGCGACGACGAGGGCAACCCGGCCAAGGGTGTGCTGGCCGCGCGCGAGCTGATCTACAAGGAGAAGGTGGCCGTGCTGTTCGGCGGGCTCGACACGCCGGTGTCGATGGCCATCGTGCCGATCGCCAATCAGGAGAAGGTGCCGTTCATGGGCCCGTGGGCCGCCGGCACGCCGATCACGCGCAATGGCGCCAACCCGAACTTCGCCTTCCGCGTGTCCGCCGTGGACGAGGTCGTGGACAAGGCGATGCTCCAGTACGCCCAGAAGACCTTCAACGCCACCAAGCCCGGCCTGATCCTGGTGAACAACCCGTGGGGCGAGTCGAACGAGAAGGGCATCGTCGCCGCGATGGCCGCCAAGGGCGGCAAGCCGGTGGGCGTGGAGAAATTCGAGGCCAATGACGTGGATGTGGTGCCCCAGCTCGGCCGCCTGAAGGCCGCCGGCGCCGACGTGCTGCTGATGGTGGGCAACGTAGGCCCGTCCGCGCAGGTGGTGAAGTCGCTGGACCGCATGGGCTGGAAGGTGCCGGTGGTCTCCCACTGGGGCCCGGCCGGCGGCCGCTTCACCGAACTGGCTGGCCCGAACGCCAAGAACGTCCACTTCGTGCAGACGTACAGCTTCTTCGGCGCACAGACTCCGGTCAGCACGCGCGTGGTGACCGACCTCAAGGCGAAGTACAGCGACATCAAGGGCCCGGACGACATCACCCCGGCCGTGGGCGTGGCCAACGCCTACGACGCCACGCAGCTCGCTGCGCTGGCGATTGCCAAGGCCGGCAGCACCAAGGGCGATGCCATCCGCGAAGGCTTCTACAAGATCGACCGCTACGAGGGCCTGATCAAGACCTACGTGAAACCGTTCTCCCCGACCGCGCATGACGCCCTGAGCGAAAACGACTACGTCTGGGCGCAGTTCATCGACAACCGCATCGTGCCGGTGGCGAAGTAAGACAGGCGCTTCGTAGAAGCAATATCGATCGTTCAAGCGCCTGCCCTCTCCCCCGCCCCTCTCCCAGAGGGAGAGGGGCGAACACCGTCGGTTTGCTCCCCTCTCCCGCGTGCGGGAGAGGGGCCGGGGGAGAGGGCCGGCGCATCGTCGCGCGATATCGATTGGCAAGCAAAATCAAGGATTCACCATGCTTTGGATCTCCGCCCTCATCAGCGGGCTCGGCCTGGGCAGCATGTATGGCCTGATGGCCCTGGGCTTCCACATCACCTACGCGGTGTCCGCCACCGTCAACTTCGCGCAGGGCAGTTCGATGATGCTGGGAGCAGTGCTGACGTACAGCTTCGCGCAGACGCTCGGCTGGCCGATGCCGCTCGCCATCGTGCTGGCCCTCGGCCTGTGCGCGCTCTACGGGCTGGCCGTGGAATTCCTGGCCGTGCGCCCGTTCGCGAGCCGGGGCTCCAATGCGTGGCTGATGGCTACCGTCGCGCTCGGCATCGTGCTCGATAACCTGGTGATGCTCGCCTTCGGCACCGAGCCGCGCAGCCTGCCCTCCCCGCTCGCCGCACAGTCCGTGCAGCTGGGCGATACCGGCGTCGGCGTCTATCCGCTGCAACTGGTGATTCCCGTGGTCGGCCTCGCGCTGGCGGCCGTGCTGCACTACGTGCTGCGCCGCTCGCGCTGGGGCGTGGCGATGCTGGCCGTGGTGCAGAACCGCGACGCCGCGCGCCTGATGGGCATTCCCATCCGCCGCACCATCGCCGGCGCGTTTGCCATTTCCACGCTGCTGGCCGGCATTGCCGGCGTGCTGATCGCGCCGCTGTTCAACGTACAGGCGGACATGGGCACCGTGTTCGGCCTGAAAGCCTTCGCCGTGGCCATTCTCGGCGGGCTCTCCAGTGCCTGGGGCGTGATGATTGCCGGGCTGATCTTCGGCGTGGCCGAGGCGCTGATCACCGCATCACTGGGCTCCAGCTACACCCAGATCATCACGTTCGCGCTGGTGATTGCGCTGCTGGCCCTGCGGCCGGACGGCCTGTTCGGACGCGCGGAGGTACGCAAGGTATGAACGATTCGATGGTTTCTTCCAATCCGTCCGCCCCGCCGGCTTCCCCTGCGCCGCTGGCCCGGCCGGCGCGCGCCGCCGCCCCGCTGCTCGGGCTGGGCACGCCACTCCAGATCCTCGCCATGCTGGCGGTTCTGCTGGCCGCCGGCGGGCTCGTGCTGTCGCTCAACGGCTATTTTGTCTTCGTGATTGCCGGCGTGGCGATGCTGGCCATCTGCGGCGTGGGCCTGAACCTGCTGCTCGGGCTCACCGGGCAGGTGTCGTTCGGCCATGTCGGCTTCTATGCGATCGGCGCGTACACGGTCGCCATCCTGACCGGCCAGGCCGGCTGGAGCTTCTGGGCCGCGTGGCCGGTGGGCGCGCTGATCGCCGCGCTGCTGGGCGGCCTGCTCGCCCTGCCCGCGCTGCGCGTGAAGGGCCCCGGCCTGGCGATGGTCACCATCGCCTTCGGCTTTATCGTCGAGCACGGCGCCGTGGAGTGGCGCGCGCTGACCGGCGGGCAGAACGGCCTGATGGGCATCGCGCAACCGTCGTTGCCCGGCGTGGAAGGCGGCGAGCGTGCACTGGCGCTGATCGCGCTGGCCGTGCTGGGCGTGGCGCTGGCCGCCTATGCCCGCATCGCACGCGGTAGCTGGGGCGCGGCGATGCGCGCGGTGCGTGACAGCGAAACCGCTGCGGCGTCGATCGGTGTCAATCCGCTCGTGGTCAAGACCGTGGGCTTCGCGTTCTCCGCCGCGCTGGCGGGGCTGGCTGGCGGGCTGTTTGCGCCGCTGCAGGGCATGGTCACGCCGGGGATGTTCTCGTTCCTGCAATCGATCCTGTTCGTGCTGGTGGTGATGATTGGCGGGGCGGGCACGGTGGTCGGCCCGGTGGCGGGTGCCGTTGTGGTTGGCCTGCTGCCCGAGTTGCTGTCCAGCCTGGAGAACCTGCGCCTGCTCTGCTTCGGCATGCTGTTGCTGGTGGTGCTCTGGGTGGCCCCCACGGGCATGGTGGGCGTGGTGACGGACCTGCTGCGCCGCCTGCGGCCGGCCCGCGCGGCTGCCGCCCATGCTTCCGTGGCTGGCGCGCAGCTGCCGGTGCGACCGGAGGAGACGCGCCGGGGCCTCTCGGCGCTCGGCCTGTCGATGGTGTTCGGCGGCGTGCGCGCCGTGGACAACCTGTCGTTCGATCTGCCGCCGGGTCAGGTGACGAGCCTGATCGGCCCCAATGGCGCCGGCAAGTCCACCGTGCTGAACATGCTGTCCGGCTACTACCGTCCGCGCGAGGGCGGGCGCCAGCTTGGCACGGCGCCGCTGCCGGCGCGCGGCGCCTGCGACAGCGCCCGGCAAGGCATCGCCCGCACCTACCAGACCACGCAGCTCTTCGCCGGCATGAGCGCCACGGACAACGTGGCCATCGCGCTGACCAAGGGCCGCCTCGGCACGCTGCTCGGCATCGCCGGTTTCACCGCCCCCGCCGTGCGCGAGGAGGCGCGCGCACTGCTGGCCGCCTGCGGCTACACCGGCGACCCGGACGCCAGCGCCGCCGATCTGGCCCACGTGGACCGCCGCCTCGTGGAAATCGCCCGCGCACTGGCTACGCGGCCCGCCGTGCTGCTGCTGGACGAACCGGCCGCCGGCCTCTCGCGCGAGGACAAGGCCACGCTGGGCCGCCTGCTGCGCAAGATCGCC
Organism: Cupriavidus sp. OV096; assembly: GCF_900115455.1. NCBI lineage: Bacteria > Pseudomonadati > Pseudomonadota > Betaproteobacteria > Burkholderiales > Burkholderiaceae > Cupriavidus > Cupriavidus sp. OV096. The sequence goes on along the minus strand of NZ_FOWM01000021.1, from coordinate 29,220 downwards.
GATAGCGGCGTGGCCGTCGGTCTGGTCGAACACGACATGTCGCTCGTGATGGATGTCTCCGATGGCATCGTCGTGATCGATGCCGGCCAGCGCCTGGCCGTGGGCACGCCCGAGGCGATCCGCACCGATCCAGCCGTGCGCCGCGCCTATCTGGGCGACGCCGCCAACGCGCCGGCTCGCAAACCCTCGGCCAGCCAGCCGGTGGGTGGCGCGCCGCTGCCGGAAGTGCTGGGCGTGAGCGCGCTGCGCGCCGGCTATGGCGCCGCGCCGGTCCTGCACGATGTGGACCTGCAAGTGCGCGAGGGCGAGATGGTCGCGCTACTGGGCGCCAACGGCGCCGGCAAGTCCACGCTGATGCGTGCGCTGGCGGGCCTGCATCGCCCGGTGCAAGGCGGCATCACGTTCGACGGGACCGACCTCGCCCGGCTCGACGCCGCGCGCATCGCCGCGATGGGCGTGGTACTCGTGCCGGAAGGCCGGCAGGTGTTCCCGGAGCTGTCCGTGCTCGACAACCTCCGCCTTGGCGCCTTCCCGTCCGGCCCGCTCCCGCGCGTGGAGATGATGCGCCGCGTGGAATCGATGTTCGCCCGCTTCCCGCGCCTGCGCGAGCGCCAGCACCAGCGCGCCGGCCTGCTTTCCGGCGGCGAACAGCAGATGCTGGCCGTGGCGCGCGGGCTGATGTCGCAGCCGACCGTGCTGCTGCTCGACGAACCGTCGCTCGGCCTCGCGCCGAAGGTCATCGACGAGCTGTTCGCCTCGCTCGATACGCTGCGCGAGGCGTCCATCACCATCCTGCTGGTCGACCAGATGGCCGCGCTCGCGCTGTCGCTGGCGGACCGCGCCTATGTGCTGGAGGAAGGCCGCGTCGTGGCCAGCGGCCCGGCCGACGAACTCGCGCGCGACCCGGCGCTGGTGCAGGCCTATCTGGGAGGACATTGAACCCACGATGACGCCAAACCCGCATACCCCCGCCCTCGCCCCCAATCTCGCCCATTCCCGCGAGGGCATGGTCACCAGCCCGCATGCGCTCGCCAGCGAGGCGGGTCTCGAGATCCTGCGCGATGGCGGCACCGCCATCGAAGCCGCCATCGCCATCGGCGCCACGCTGGCCGTCACCTATCCGCACTTCACGGGGCTGGGCGGCGACGCCTTCTGGCTCATCAGCGACCGCGCTGGCAACGTGCGCACGCTGTCCGGCATCGGCCAGGCCGCGCAGGCGCTGCCGACGTTTGGCGAGTCGATTCCCACGCGCGGCCCGGGCGCCACGCTGACCACCGCCGCCACGGTCGATACCTGGGACCGCGCCTTCACCATCAGCCGCGACACCTGGGGCGGCCGGCAGGACTGGTCCGCGCTGTTCCGCCGCGCCATCGCCTACGCGCACGAGGGCTTCCCGGTCACGCCATCGCAACATTTCTGGCAGAACTTCCGGGCCGATGAGCTGGGCAACTGGCCCGGCTTCGCACAGACCTTCATGCCCGATGGTGCAATCCCGGCCATCGGCACGACATTGCGCCAGCAGGCGCTGGGCCGCAGCCTCGAACGCATCGCCGGCCATGGCGCGCGCGAGTTCTATGAAGGCGAGCTGGCCGAGCGCATCGTCGCCGGCCTGCGCGCCGTGGGCTCGCCGTTGCGCATGGCGGACCTGGCGCGCACCGCCGCGCGCGACGCGCTGCCGCTGCGCGTGCCCTATCGTGGCGGCGAGCTGCTGAGCCTGCCGCCGCCCACGCAGGGCGTGACCACGCTCCAGATCCTCGGCATCCTCGATCGATTCGACCTCACCGGCATCGCCGAGGGCAGCGCGGACTACTACCACCTGCTGGTGGAGGCCGTGAAGGAGGCGTTCATCGAGCGCAACCGCTACGTGGCCGACCCCGAGTTCGTCGACGTACCGGCCGAAGCGATGCTCGCCCCCGCGCGCCTGGACGCCATGGCCGCGCGCATCGACCCGGCGCGCGCGCTCGACTGGCCGCACGTCTACCAGCACGGCGACACCGTCTTCCTGAGCGCAGTGGACCGCGAGGGCCGCTGCGTGAGCGTGCTCCAGACCGTGTATTTCGACTGGGGCAGCGGCGTGATGGCCGGCGATACCGGCATCCTGTGGCACAACCGCGGCGCGGCGTTCAGCGTCGATCCCACCCATCACAACGCGATTCAACCGGGCAAGCGTCCGTTCCATACGCTGAATCCGGGCATGTATCTCAAGGACGGGAAGCCGCGCCTGCTGTACGGCACGCAGGGCGCCGACGGCCAGCCGCAGACGCTGGCCGCCGTGCTCACGCGGCTGATCGACTACGGCATGGACCCGCTCACGGCGCTGGCACGGCCCCGCTTCCTGCTCGGCCGCACCTTCTCCGATGCCGCCGACAGCCTGAAGCTGGAAGCCGACGCTGGCACGGACGTGATCACGGCCCTGGCACGCCGTGGCCATGAAGTCAGCGTCATTTCGCCGCAGAGCCCGCTGGCGGGGCATCCGGGCGTGATTGCCATCGGCGAAGACGGCGCGCTGGCGGGCGCGCACGATCCGCGCAGCGACGGTGTGGCGATGGGCGTGTAACACGGCACGGTGGGGATGTATCGGCTTTGTATCGGTGTGGAACCCACCCCGATGGGGCTCGTCAAAGCAATGACTGTCGCAAACTGTCGACCTCCGATCACGATGCGTTGCAGCGTGAAAGCCGGGCCGCGATAGTCCACAATCCCTAACGGAGGCCGCTACTGCCAGGCGACCCCCGAGTCCCCAGCAACCGCTCCCCTCTCGCCAAGGAGAACACCGTGCTGAGCCCACACGAACTGGCCACGCTGATGCTGATCGGCAACGGCCCCCATACCCGCTCCGATACTGCGGACGCACGCGAGATCGATCCCGTCGACCTCGATGCACTCGTCGCCCGCGAACTCGTTACCCTGCAAGCCGAACAAGGCCGACGGCCTTGCCCTCAAATCACTGCCCATGGCCGCTCGATGCTGAAAGCCGTCGGCCGGGAATGCTGAACCTTTCGCACTGACCTGACCGCTGACCGCTGGCGGCATCAATGGGATGCCGCCGGTCGATAGCCATCGGAGACGCTTATCGCCGGCTGGCAGTCTGACATCCCCGCGCGCCTCGACCGCCTGCCCTGGTCCGCCTGGCACTGGCGCGTGGCTCTCGCCCTCGGCATTGCCTGGGTGCTCGACGGGCTGGAGGTCACCCTCGTCGGCTCCGTGGGCGCCGTGCTGGAGCGGCCCGACACGCTCGGGCTCTCCGCCTCGCAGGTCGGCTGGACCGGGTCCCTATATATATTAGGGGCCGTCACCGGGGCGCTCGTCTTCGGCCGCATGGCCGACCGCCTGGGCCGCAAGCGCCTGTTCCTCGCCACGCTGTTCGTCTACATGACGGCGACGCTGCTGACGGCGTTCTCGCCGAACTTCGCGTTCTTCGCGCTGTGCCGCTTCCTGACCGGGCTCGGCATTGGCGGCGAATACGCGGCCATCAATTCCGCCATCGACGAACTGATCCCGGCGCGCGTGCGGGGGCGCGTCAACCTTGCCATCAACGGCAGCTTCTGGCTCGGTGCGGCGCTGGGTGCGGGACTGAGCCTGGTGGTGCTCGATCCGCGCGTGCTCGGCCCGGTCTGGGGCTGGCGCGCCTGTTTCGCGCTGGGCGCGGTGCTGGCGGTGGCCATCGTCCTGATCCGGCGCCACGTACCCGAAAGCCCGCGCTGGCTGGCCACGCACGGCCACCGCGCGGAGGCGGAGCGGGTGATTGCCGGCATCGAGGCCGAGGTGGCCGCGCGCCACGGCCCGCTGCCGCCGCCGGACCCCGCCGCGCACGTGGCCTACGCGGGCCGGCCCGTGCCGACCGTGCGCGAGATCGTAGGGCTGCTGGTGCGGCGCTACCGCACGCGCAGTGTGGTCACCTTCGCGCTGATGGTGGCGCAGGCCTTCTTCTACAACGCCATTTTCTTCACCTACGCGCTGGTGCTCACGCGCTTCTACGGCGTGGCGGAGGAACGCGTGGCGCTCTATATCTTCCCGTTCGCCATCGGCAATGCGCTCGGCCCGCTGATCCTGGGGCCGCTGTTCGACCGCGTGGGCCGCCGCAAGATGATCGCGGTGACCTATGTGCTGTCCGGCATCGGCCTCGCCGCCACAGGCTGGGCGTTCATGGAAGGCTGGCTGGACGCGCGCGCGCAGGCGCTGTGCTGGTCGGCGGTGTTCTTCCTGGCCTCGGCGGCGGCCAGTTCGGCCTACCTGACGGCGAGCGAAGTCTTTCCGCTCGAAATGCGCGCGCTGGCCATCTCCATCTTCTACGCGGTGGGCACTGGCACGGGCGGGTTTATCGCCCCGGTGCTGTTCGGCATGCTGATCGAGACCGGCAGCCGGGGGGCGGTGGCCGTGGGGTACGCCATTGGCGCGGCGCTTGTGATCGTGGCGGGATTGCTGGCGCTGCGGTTCGGCGTGGATGCGGAGCGGCGCCCGCTGGAGCACATCGCCCCGCCGCTGGGCTCGGAGGTGGATGTTATGTCAATCCATAATAAGGATCGATAAATGATGAAATAGCATAATTTTTGGACGACTGCTATGCTATGACATAACACCACCCTCGGTTTGACCTATGTCCTCCTTCGCCGCCCAGTTGGGCCAGCTTCGCAAGGCGCGCGGCCTCTCGCTCGGCGCTGTCGGCCGTCTGATCGGCATGGCGGCACCCAACCTGTCGGTGGCCCTGAGCGGCAAGCAGGATGTGCGCGGATCAACACTTGAGGCCATCGCCACCGCCCTCGACGCCGAGTGGGTCCTCGTACCGCGCGAGCATCTGGCCGAAGTCCAGCGCACCGTGAGCGGCAAGGCCACCGGCCCGGACCGCGCCGCGCCCACCTCGGTCGACCTGCTGCTCGGAGACGCCGATGCCTGACGGCCTGCGCCCGCGCTATCTCACCGTCCACCTGCACAACATGCTGTGCGGCTATCTTTGCGAGGCCGGCCGCACCACGCGCTTCGTGCCGGGCGAAGCCTTCCGGGGCGATGCCGGACGGCCGACGCTGAGCCTCTCGCTGACGATTCCGGGCAACGAGGCGCTGACCGCCACGATCCTCGCCAACCCGTTCCATCCCGCGCTCTACAACACCCATGGCGAGCTGCCGCCTTACTTTGCCGGCCTGCTGCCTGAGGGCGAGCTGCGCCGGCGGCTGGAAGCCACGCGGCACCATCCGGACGACCGCGACGACTTCGGCGTGCTGGCCGCAGCCGGCGAAGACCTGCCCGGCGCGCTGATCGTCCGCCCGGCGGACATTGACGCCCTGCCTGACACCGTGCGCACCGTGGGCGTGACCGGCGGCGCGGACAACCTGGAAATCGCCGTGGTGGAAGGCGCCACCGAGGGCGCGGCATCGGTGTCCGGCGTGCAGAACAAGCTCGCGCTGTCCACCGCGCACGCCGGCAAGCGTTACACCATGCCCACCCACGGGCGGCTGTCGGACCTGATCGCCAAGCTGCCGGCCCGCAACGACGACAGCCAGATCTTTAACGAATATGTGTCGATGCAGCTGGCGCAGGCGGCCGGCGTGGCCGTGGCGCCGTGCAAACCGCAGCCGCTGGCGACCATCGACGTACCCGGCCTGGCCGAAGCGCTCGGCGCCGACCTGCACTTCCTGGCCGTGGACCGTTTCGACCGCGAACCCGGCGGGCGCGTGCATGCGGAAGACGGCTGCCAGGTGCTGACGCGTATGCCCTCGCGCAAGTACGCCGGCAACGACGCCTACGTGGCCATCGTCCGCCTGCTGGAGCGGCTCAGCGTGCGCGGCATCGAGGACGTGCGGCAGTTCTTCATGCGGCAGGCCGTGAACACGCTGATCGGCAACAGCGACGCCCATCTCAAGAACTTCTCTTTTCTGTATCGGAACGGGACCATGCCCGAGCTGTCGCCCGCCTATGACATCGTCAGCGTGGCGGCGCTGTCCGGCTTCGCGGCCTTCGGCCAGAACGTGGCCATCGACGGCCTGCAGCGCAAGCAAACCCTGGAGACCTACCGCGACTTCGCCCGCGAGGCCAAGATCGCCGAGCGCATCGCGCTGGCGGCCGTGAAGGACGCCGTCAGCCTGGCCCGCGAACGCTGGCCGGCCCTGCTCGACACCCTGCCCACGCCGCCGGCCATGCGCACCGTGGTGCTGGAGCGGCTGGAGACGCTGCCGCTGGCACGGCTGGCCCGGCGCTGAGAGCTTCCCCGGAAGGCTTCCCCTGAAGGCGTCCCCTATCGCCCCGTGGCCGCTGCAGCGTCGGCCTTTTTCGGATCGGCGACGATGGTCGCGCCGGCATCCTTCAGCAGCCGCTGGAAGTCCGGCGAGGTCATGATGATTTTCCCGGCCGCCGCACGCAGGCGGTCGACGGCCTCGGGCGGCAGGGAGAACGATGTGGGAAGTTCATTGAGGTAGGCCAGTTCTTCCTTGTCCTCCAGCCGGGCGAACGACACGTCGATGGCGTAGATCGTCGCGTCTGGCGTGCGTAGCGCACGGGCGACCCCCGCATCCTTGTTCGCAGCGAACGCCGCCGAGCGGCGCACCTCGCCCATGGCCCGCCAGCGCGCCTGACTGTCCTTCAGCAGTTCGGTCGCCTCATAGGAATAGTGGTCGATCGGCACGCCGGCAGCTTTCACCAGGATTTCGATCATGCCCGGCGGAGATTCGGACTTGTCCCATTCCGTCTTGGGCACGGAAAGCGAATTGACGACAAAGACCACGATGTGGCGCACCTGATCGAGCGGCGTCTGGAGGCCGACCAGATGCAGCGCTTCCATCAGTTCCAGGGTATCCAGCACGCTGCGCATGCCGAGGTTGTCGGACACGCCGCCATCCACCACATGGAGATAGGGTCGGTTGATGCTGTCGCCAAACTCCGCCTCTTCCTTGATATGGCGACTGGCGCGCGCGGCGGGCCGGGGCGGCTCGCTGTCATGGATAAACGGCTGGATCCAGTCCGGCGGCGTGTAGTGGCAATTGCCGCCGTAGTTGTTCAGGGTGATCGGCGTGAGCACCACCGGCACGGCGGACGAGGCCGCCGCCGCCCGCGACAGCCGCACGGCGTTGAGGTCCGAACACAGCACATCGAACGTGGCCTGCGTAAAGGGCAGGCGCGCGCCCGTGGTGATATCGGTGGCCGAGGCCACGATAAAGGGGCCCTGCCCCCGGTTGAGGTCGCCGAACGTCGCCCCGTTGAACAGGATTTCATCGTAGAGGTCCGCCGCCAGTTCCGAGCGGCCCCATCCGCTCGACCACAGGGATGGCCAGTAGGCCGGATTGAAGGTCCGGCGCGTGATCGTGCCTTGCACATCGCGCTTGAGGAAACGCTGCTCGTAGTCATCGAACAGCTTTTCGCCGTAGAGCCCATAGGCCAGCGCCGTAAAGCTGCCGCCCGACACCCCGGTCACCACGCTCACATGATCGAGCAGGCGCGACTTGCCGCGCGGCCCGACGACTTCCGTGTTGCGCAGGAACTCCAGGACGCCATACGAAAAGGCCGCCGCGCGGGTCCCCCCGCCCGAAAAGGCCAGGATGACGAGGTTTTCCTTGCTGGCCGCGAACTGGGGCCGCGTAAAGAATCGATAGCCGGCATTCTGGTCTGCCTGGGCGATCGGCGGATTGACTGGCCGGCTCGCACAGCCGCCCAGCAGGAGGGACAGGCCAGGCAGGAGCCAGAACGCAAGCGCCAGCCATATGGAGGTGGCGGGGGTGGCGGGGGTGTTCTTCATCCCTAGCTCAGCCCATCCAGCACAAGATGCTGCCCGTGGATCGCCTGAGCGCCATCGGAGGCCAGGAACGCTACCGCACGCGCTGCCGCGCCAGTAGACACCCAGAGCGTATGCTCCGCCGCCGGCATGGCATTGCGGTTGGCCGGCGTGTCCAGGATGCCCGGGGCGATGCTGTTGACGTTGATGCCCGCCGCGCGCACCTCGCGCGAGAGGCTTTCCACCAGCCGCTGCAGGGCGCTCTTGGACGCGCTGTAGGCCCCCATCGTGGCCGCGCCGGCCGTGGCGCCGCGCGCCGAGACGGCCACGACCTTGCCGCTGCGCTGGAACATCATCGCCGGAATGAAATGGCCGGTCACGGCGACGAAGGACCACGCGTTCAGATCCATCATCCGCAGCCAGGATTCCCGGCTCAGCGTGTGGGTGGGCTCGCCCATTTCGAAGCCACCGGCCACGTGGACCAGCACGTCGACCGCGCCGAAGGCATCGAGGATGGCCGCCGCCACCGGCGCCATGGCCGTGTCGGACGTGACGTCGGCCGCGTGGAGCAGCATGCCGTGCTGCCCGGGCTCCGGATGGGCAAACACGGTTTGCAGGTGCTGCAGGTCACGGTCGATCAAGGCCAGCCGGGCGCCCTCGGCGGCGAAACGGCTGGCCACGGCGCGGCCCAGCGCGCCGGCGGCGCCGGTGATCACGACATGACGGGGAGGTGCGGTCGCATCCATCGATGGCTCCATGAAAGTTGCCCTTCCACCATAGAACCCGCGCGGCTGGACCGCAAAATGTTGCCGCGCGCAAAACTGTACAGCGCCGGCTGCGCCCATCTGTGCATGGCGGGCCACAACCGGCTCGGGCATGATGCGGCTCCGGCCATGCCGGCGGGCGTCGCGCGGCGCCCGGCACCACACTGTTCCAGGACCCGAATTGCCGCTTACCCGCCTCAAACAAAGTCAGACACTGCTGGCCGTGCTGGCCCTGATCGGCTCCATGGCCTCGCTGTGCGTGGGCACGTCGTTCGCCAAGAGCCTGTTCGGCGTCCTGGGCGCCCAGGGCACCACGGCGCTGCGGGTAGGATTCTCGGCCCTGATCCTGCTCTGCGTCTGGCGGCCGTGGCGTTTTCCGCTCACGCGCGCCAATGCCCGCGCCATCGCGCTATACGGCGCCGCGCTGGGCGCCACGAACCTGCTGTTCTACATGTCCCTGCGCACGGTGCCGCTGGGGCTGGCCATCGCCATCGAATTCACCGGGCCGCTGACCGTGGCCGTGCTGTCCTCGCGCCGGGCGATCGACTTTCTCTGGATCGGCTGTGCCGTGACGGGCCTGCTGTTGCTGCTGCCGGTCGGGGCGACCGCGACCCACCTGGACCCGGTGGGCATCGGCTATGCGCTCGCAGCCGGGGTAGGCTGGGCGCTCTATATCGTATTCGGGCAGATGGCGGGCAATGCGCATGGCGGCCAGGCCACCTCGCTCGGGCTGACCATGGCCGCGCTGGTGACGCTGCCGTTCGGACTGGCCCATGCGGGGACGACGATGTTCAGCCCGTCGCTGCTGCTGGCCGGGCTGGCCGTGGGGCTGCTGTCGAGCGCGATTCCCTATTCGCTGGAGATGGTGGCGCTGAAACGCCTGCCGCGCCGCACCTTCGGCATCCTGCTCAGCATGGAGCCGGCCATGGGCGCGCTGGCCGGGCTGGCCTTCCTGCATGAGCAGCTCACGCCGCTCCAGTGGGTGGCGATTGCCGCGATTATCGTGGCGTCGATCGGCTGTACCGCGACCTCCCGGCGCCAGGCGCCGATCTGACTTACCACCTGACTTAGTTAGCGGCGAACCAGTCGCGCGGGAGCCATTCGGCCGAAGGGGCCGGGGCCTTGCGCGGTTCGGCCAGCGTCAGAGTCACTTCGTGGAGCAGGCTGTCCTCGGGATTGCGCCGCGTGGCAAAGCCGCAATCGCGCATGATGGCCAGCATGCGGCGGTTTTCGCTGAGTACGTCGCCCCGCATGCCGCGCAGGCTGGCGGCGCGGGCCAGCTGCTGGAGCCGCTGGATCAGGCGCCGGCCCAGTCCCTGGCCCTGCCAGTTGTCCGCCACCACCACGGCCAGTTCGGCCTGCCCCTCTTCATTCACCACATATTCGGCATTGGCGACGATGACCTCGCCGAAGGTGACGACCAGCGCCACATCATGGTTCTGGCGACTCACGAACTGCGCGAGCGTCTCATTCGCCACCGGGCCGCCGGTCAGGAAGCGGTAATAGCGGCTTTCGCGCGACAAACCATCCACAAACGTGCGCAGACGCCCGTGATCGGACGCCCGGGCGGTGCGCAGCGTGACCTGCACACCACCCCGCACGGTCCAGCTTTCTTCACTGATGGTTGCTTGCGCGTCGCGCTGCTCGTTCATCCACTTCATGACGCGCTCCTGACTACGTTTTATGTAGCCAGGAGTATAGGCGATACCCTGACTTTTGCAAACGTAGTTAGGGTGCTATGCTGGATTCACCATGACCGAGCCTACCCATCCCGCCCTGCTGCCTTGCTCCATCGCCGCCACCCTTTCCCTAATCGGGGAAAAGTGGACGATGCTTATCTTGCGCGATGTGTTTTCCGGGGTGCGACGGTTCGACGATTTCCTCCAGCGCCTGCAGTGCTCGCCGGCCGTGCTGTCCGCGCGGCTCAAGACCCTGACTGAAGCCGGCCTGCTGCGCCGGGTCAGCTATAAGGAACCGGGCGAGCGCGAACGCTTCCAGTACCACCCGACGCGCGCCGCCGTGGACCTGCTGCCGGTGCTGGTCGGCCTGATGCAATGGGGCGACGATCACCTCGCGCCCAGCGGCCAGGGGCCGGCGGAGGTTCGCTCGAAGCTGTCCGGCCTCAAGATCCGCGCCGCACTGATCGATGAATCGGGGGCCCAGGTCGCGCCGAACGACATGCAGTTGCTCTCCCCCTACGCCGTCACGCCAGACACCCGCAACGGGGGCTGACCGCCTTCCCCACTCCCGGTTGCGCCCTCCCCGCGCGCACCGTGCGGAATCATTGCACTGCACCATCCCCGTGCCCACGCCCCATGCTGGCGCCGCACCATGATGCATAAACGTGCATCAATCGCCGCTTTTCGTCCGAAACCCGGCTTTCCACGCGCCTGATACGTCCCAATCCCGGCTGGCACACCGCTTGCGATAAAGAGCACGGGCCGGTCAACGGCGACCTGCCCACCCCACATCAAACGCCGGCTATTTCATGTAGCCGAGCGTCAGGACAACGGCGTCCCCAGAACTGGCTTCTTGCCAGCCTCTCGGGACGCCATTTGTTTTTGGAGCCCAAGCATGAACGGTAAAGCCACCCGGATCGACCTGCTGAGTCTCAAGACTCCGCAGATGCGCGCCTTCCACCTGACCTGGATGGCGTTCTTCGTCTGCTTCTTCGCGTGGTTTGCCTGCGCACCGCTGATGCCGGTGCTCAAGGGCGAGTTCGGCCTCACGCCGGGCCAGATCGCCAATATCAATATCGCCGCCGTGGCGGTGACCATCATCGTGCGCCTGATCATCGGCCCGCTGTGCGACCGCTTCGGCCCGCGCAAGACCTACACCGGCCTGCTGGCCATCGGCGCGCTGCCGGTGCTCGGCGTGGCGCTGGCGCAGAACTACGAGACCTTCCTGTTCTTCCGCCTGCTGATCGGCGCTGTGGGCGCGAGCTTCGTCATCACGCAGTACCACACCTCGGTGATGTTCGCGCCAAACGTGGTGGGCACGGCCAACGCGGCCTCGGCCGGCTGGGGCAATGCCGGCGGCGGCGCGGCGCAGGCGGCCATGCCGCTGCTGCTGGGCGCGATCCTGATGATTGGCGTGGACCACACGCTCGGCTGGCGCCTGGCGCTGGTGGTGCCCGGCGTGCTGATGCTGATCATGGCCGTCGTGTACTGGAAGTTCACGCAGGACTGCCCGGAAGGCAACTACTCGGACCTGCGCGCACGCGGCGTGGCGGTCAGCGGCGCTAAAGGTGGAAAAGGCGGCGGCGGCTGGGCCAGCTTCAAGGCGGCCAGCGCCAACTACCGCGTCTGGCTGCTGTTCATCACCTACGGCGCCTGCTTCGGCGTGGAGATCTTCATCCACAACGTGGCCGCCACCTTCTACGTGGACCACTTCGGCCTGTCGCTGTCGGCCGCCGGCATGGCTGCGGCGAGCTTCGGCCTGCTGGCGCTGTTCGCCCGGGCGCTGGGCGGCTATGTGTCGGACCGCTTCGCCCGCCGCCGCGGCCTGGACGCCCGCTCGATGGTGCTGTTCGTCTTCATCCTCGGCGAAGGGCTGGGCCTGCTGTGGTTCGCGCAGGCATCCAGCGTCACGCTGGCCGTGGTGGCCATGCTGATCTTCGGCCTGTTCACCCACATGGCCTGCGGCGCCACATACGCGCTGGTGCCGTTTATCGATCGCAAGGCGCTGGGCGGCGTGGCCGGCATCATCGGCGCTGGCGGCAACGTGGGCGCGGTGGCAGCCGGCTTCCTGATGAAGGGCCTGGGCGACCTGCAGCAGACCCTGACCTACCTCGGCGTGGCCGCCACGATCGCCGCCGTGTGCGCCATCGCCGTGCGCTTCAGCGCCGAGCACAAGGCCCAGGAGCAGGCCCTGTACGACAGCGCACTGGCCAACTGAATTCGCATACGAAGAACCCCGGACAAGGAAAGCATCATGAAAATCATCATCGTCGGGCACGGCATGGTCGGCCACAAGTTCCTGGAATGCCTGGCGGATGCCGGCGCGCAGGACCTCGAAGTGACGGTGCTGTGCGAGGAGCCGCGCCCCGCGTACGACCGCGTCCACCTCTCCGAATTCTTCGCCGGCAAATCCGCCGAAGACCTCTCGCTGGTGCCGGCCGGCTTCTTCGAGCAGCACAACAACATGCTGCTGCGCCTGAACGCCAAGGCGGCGGCCATCGACACCGCCGCGAAGACCGTCACCACCTCCACCGGCGAAACGCTGGCCTACGACAAGCTGGTGCTGGCCACCGGCTCCTACCCCTTCGTACCGCCGCTGCCGGGCAAGGACCGCAAGGACACCTTCGTCTATCGCACCATCGAAGACCTGGAAGCGATGCGCGAATGCGGCAACCGGGCCAAGACCGGCGTGGTCATCGGCGGCGGCCTGCTCGGGCTGGAATGCGCCAAGGCGCTGCGCGACATGGGCCTGGAGACCCACGTGGTGGAGTTCGCCCCGCGCCTGATGGCCGTGCAGGTGGACGAAAGCGGCGGCCGCATGCTGCGCCAGAAGATCGAGGAGCTGGGCGTCAAGGCGCACACCGGCAAGAACACCAAGGAAATCGTCGATGGCGTGGAAGGCACCCATCGCATGAACTTTGCCGACGGCACGCACCTGGACACCGACATGATCGTGTTCTCGGCCGGCATCCGCCCGCGTGACGAACTGGCGCGCGAGAGCGGCCTGGCCGTGGGCGAGCGCGGCGGCATCGCCGTCGACAACAACTGCCTGACCTCCGACCCGCACGTCTACGCGATTGGCGAGTGCGCGCTGTGGCAAGGCAAGATCTACGGCCTGGTGGCCCCCGGCTACGACATGGCCCGCGTGGCCGCCCGCCACCTGCGCGGCGAGGCCGCCGAGTTCGCCGGCGCCGACATGAGCACCAAGCTCAAGCTGATGGGCGTGGACGTGGCCAGCATCGGCGACCCGCACGGCAACGTGCCGGGCAGCCGCTCGTACCAGTTCATCGACGAGCGCAAGCAGATCTACAAGAAGCTGGTGGTGTCCGACTGCGGCAAGTACCTGCTCGGCGGCGTGCTGATCGGCGATGCGGAGGAATACGGCACCCTGCTGCAGATGATGCTGAACCGCATCGAGCTGCCCGAGTCGCCCGAATTCCTGATCCTGCCGTCCTCGGACGGCCAGGCCAAGCCGGCGCTGGGCGCCGACGCGCTGCCGGACACCGCCCAGATCTGCTCGTGCAACAACGTCAGCAAGGGCCAGATCTGCGCCGCCGTGGGCGATGGCGCCACCAGCATCGGCGCGCTGAAGACCTGCACCAAGGCCGGCACGGCGTGCGGCGGCTGCGTGCCGCTGGTCACGCAGATCATGAAGGCCGAAATGAAGAAGCAGGGCATGACCGTCAACAACCATGTCTGCGAGCACTTCCCCTACTCCCGCCAGGAGCTGTACCACCTCGTGCGCGTGGGCAACTTCAAGTCCTTCGAGGACCTGCTGGCCGCGCACGGCAAGGGCCTGGGCTGCGACATCTGCAAGCCCACCGTCGCCAACATCCTGGCCTCGTGCTGGAACGACTTCGTGCTCAAGGAAGAGCACGCCAGCCTGCAGGACTCCAACGACTACTTCCTGGCCAACATCCAGAAGGACGGCACCTACTCCGTGGTGCCGCGCATGCCGGGCGGCGAAGTGACGCCCGACGGCCTGATCGCGGTCGGCCAGGTGGCCAAGAAGTACGGCCTCTACACCAAGATCACCGGCGGCGCGCGCGTGGACATGTTCGGCGCGCGGCTGGAAGAACTGCCGATGATCTGGGAGGAACTGATCGCGGCCGGTTTCGAGTCGGGCCATGCGTACGGCAAGTCGCTGCGCACGGTGAAGTCCTGCGTGGGCTCCACGTGGTGCCGCTATGGCGTGGATGACTCGGTCGGCCTCGCCATCGAGATCGAGAACCGCTACAAGGGCCTGCGCGCCCCGCACAAGATCAAGTTCGGCGTGTCCGGCTGCACCCGCGAATGTGCCGAGGCGCAGGGCAAGGACGTGGGCATTATCGCCACGGAACGCGGCTGGAACCTCTACGTCTGCGGCAACGGCGGCATGAAGCCGCGCCACGCCGAACTGCTGGCCGGCGACCTGGACCACGACACGCTGATCCGCTACATCGACCGCTTCCTGATGTTCTACATCCGCACGGCAGACCGCCTGCAACGCACCAGCACCTGGCGCGACAACCTCGAAGGCGGCCTGGACTACCTGAAGTCGGTGGTGATCGACGACAAGCTGGGCGTGGGCGCCGAACTCGAAGCCGAAATGCAGCACGTGGTGGACACCTACGAGGACGAGTGGAAGAAGGCCGTCACGGACCCCGAGACCCGCAAGCGCTTCCGCCACTTCGTCAACAGCGACCTGCGCGACGACAACCTCGTCTTCCTGGAAGAGCGCGGCCAGGTCCGCCCGGCCACGCCCGAGGAACGGAACTTGCAGCGTTCACGCCTGAGCCACATCCCCGTGGTTGCCGTGCCCGCAAAAGCAGCCTGATAAAAGGAGAACGTGATGCATCATTCCCATCATCCGGAAACCTGGACCGCGATTTGCACCTTGCGCGACATCGTGCCCAATACTGGTGTCTGCGCACTGGTCGATGGCCAGCAGGTGGCCGTGTTCCGTATCGGCCGGGGCGAGGAGGTCTTCGCCATCGACAATTTCGATCCGAACTCGCAGGCGTCGGTGCTCTCGCGCGGGCTGGTGGGCAGCCTGGGCGAGCGCGTCGTGGTGGCCTCGCCGATCTACAAGCATCATTTCGACCTGCGTACCGGCGAATGCCTGGAAGCCCCCGAGCACTCGGTGGCGGCCTACGCGGCCCGGGTGTACGACGGCAAGGTCTGGGTAGCCGCCAGCGAAGTCGCGCGCCAGACCGAGGAAGAAATGGCGGCCTGAGCCGCCTCCCGCCTCCTGCATTGCCCCTCGCCCACGCCCAAGCCACCTGAGACGCCCATGACGCCCACCGCCACCCCCCACGCCAAACCCCGACTGGTTGTCGTCGGCAACGGCATGGCCGGCATGCGCACGGTCGAGGAACTGCTGAAGCTGGCGCCGGACCTGTATGACATCACGGTGTTCGGCGCCGAGCCGCACGGCAACTACAACCGCATCCTGCTCTCGCCGGTGCTCGCCGGCGAGAAGACCGTCGACGACATCATGCTCAACACGCGCGAGTGGTATGCCGCGCATGGCATCGAGCTGCTGGCGGGCGACCCCGTAGAGGCCATCGACCGCCCCCGCCGCACGGTGCGCTCGGCCTCCGGCCGGGAGGTGCGTTACGACCGCCTGCTGCTGGCCACGGGCTCCAAGCCGTTCATCCTGCCGGTGCCGGGCCATACGCTCGACGGGGTGATCGCCTTCCGCGACATCCAGGACGTGGAAACCATGCTCCACGCCGCGCGCAACCATCGTCACGCGGTGGTGATCGGCGGCGGCCTGCTCGGGCTCGAGGCCGCCAACGGCCTGCTGCGCCAGGGCATGGACGTGACCGTGGTCCACCTCGCCGACAGCCTGATGGAGCGCCAGCTCGACAAACCCGCCGCCGCGCTGCTGAAGCTGGCGCTGGAGCGCCGCGGCCTGCGCTTCCTGCTCGGCGCGCAGACCGCCGGCATTCTGGGCGATACCCGCGTGACCGGCGTGCTGTTCAAGGACGGCAGCCAGATCCCGGCGGACCTGGTGGTGATGACCGCCGGCGTGCGCCCCAATATCGAACTGGCGGCCGGCGCCGGCCTGCGCTGCGAGCGCGCCATCGTCGTGGACGACACGCTCCAGACCTTCGACCCGCGCATCTACGCCGTGGGCGAGTGCGTGCAGCATCGCCAGGCCACCTTCGGGCTGGTGGCGCCGATCTGGGACCAGGCGCGCGTCTGCGCGGCCCACCTGGCCGGCGCCGGGCATCGCCGCTACGTGCAGCAGGCCACGGCGACCAAGCTCAAGGTCACCGGCGTGGACCTGTACTCGGCCGGCGATTTCATTGGCGCCGATGGCAGCGAGGATCTGGTCCTGCGCGATCCCCGGCGCGGCGTCTACAAGCGGCTGGTGCTGCAGGACGGCCGGCTCGTGGGCGCGGTGCTATACGGCGACGTGCAGGACGGCCCGTGGTACTTCGACCTGATCCAGAGCGGCAAGCCGGTTGGCGCCCTGCGCCAGCGCCTGCTGTTCGGCAAGACCCAGTGCGAGGCCCTGGCCGCCTGATTTACCGGCTGGGTTGCCACCGGCGTTGCCGGCTGGCATCCACCGAAAGAGAGACATCGCTGTGAACCTGTCCGATATTGCGGTGGTTTCCTCCACCGCCACCACCACAACCGCCACCACCTGCCCCTATTGCGGCGTGGGCTGCGGCGTGCGCGCCACCGTGCGCGCGGACGGCCAGGTCGAAGTCAGCGGCGACGCGGACCATGCCTCCAACTTCGGCCGGCTCTGCGTCAAGGGCTCGGCGCTCGGCGAAACCCTCGACCTGGACGGCCGCCTGCTGCATCCCCAACTGCGCGAGGCCGATGGCGCGCTGCGCCGCGTCTCCTGGGACGAGGCGCTCGACAAGGTCGCCAAGGGCTTCTCGGACATCGTCGCCGCGCACGGCCCGGACGGCGTGGCGCTCTACGTCTCCGGCCAGATCCTGACCGAGGACTACTACATCGCCAACAAGCTGATGAAGGGGTTCATCGGCACGGCCAATATCGACACCAACTCGCGGCTCTGCATGTCATCCGCCGTGGCCGGCCACAAGCGCGCCTTCGGCGAAGACCTGGTGCCGTGCAGCTACGAGGACCTGGAGACCGCCGATCTCGTCGTGCTGGTGGGCTCGAACACCGCGTGGTGCCACCCGATCCTGTTCCAGCGGCTCACGCGCGCCAAGGAAGCCCGGCCCGAGATGAAGATCGTGGCGATCGATCCGCGCCGCACCGCCACCTGTGAACTGGCCGACCTGCACCTGCCGCTGCGCGCGGGCACCGATGTGCGGCTGTTCAACGGCCTGCTGAGCCATCTGGCCCGCGCCGGCAAGACCGACACGGCCTTCGTGGCCGCGCACACCGCCGGGCTGGAAGCCACGCTGGCCGCCGCCGAAGCGGACGACATCAGCGTCGCCGCCGTGGCGCGCGCCTGCAAGCTCGACCCAGCCGACGTGCAAGCCTTCTTCGACCTGTTCGCCAGCACGGAGCAGGTCATTACCGCGTTCTCGATGGGCGTGAACCAGTCCTCGTCCGGCACGGACAAGGTCAACAGCATCATCAACTGCCACCTGCTGACCGGCCGCATTGGCCGCCCCGGCATGGGCCCGTTCTCGCTGACCGGCCAGCCCAACGCGATGGGCGGGCGCGAAGTCGGCGGGCTGGCGAACATGCTGGCCGCCCATATGGAGCTGGCCAACCCGGTCCACCGGGACATCGTGCAGGACTTCTGGCAGTCCCCGGCGATGGCCGACCAGCCCGGCCTCAAGGCCGTGGACCTGTTCGACGCCATCGAGCAAGGCAAGGTCAAGGCGGTCTGGGTCATTGCCACCAACCCCGTGGTGAGCCTGCCCGATGCCGATCAGGCGCGGCGCGCGCTGGCCAAGTGCGAACTGGTGGTGGCGTCGGACATCGTCACGCACACCGACACCAACGACGCCGCCCACATCCTGCTGCCGGCGCTGGGCTGGGGCGAGAAGAACGGCACGGTGACCAACACCGAGCGCCGCATCTCGCGCCAGCGCGCCTTCCTGCCCGCGCCGGGCGAGGCCCGCGCCGACTGGGACATCCTCTGCGACGTGGCCCGCCGCATGGGCTTCGCCGGCTTCGACTACGCCGGTCCGCATGAAATCTTCGACGAACACGCCCGCCTGAGCGCGTGGCGCAACGACACCGCCACCGAGCGCGACGCACCGCGTGCGTTCGACATCAGCGGGCTGGTTGGGCTGGCCCAGGCCGACTATGACGCGCTCGCGCCGGTGCAATGGCCCGTACGTGCGGACCTGACCGAAGGCACGCAGCGCCTGTTCACCGACGGCCGCTACGCCCATCCCGATGGCCGCGCCCGCTTCGTGCCGACCGCGCCGCGCGCGCCGGCCCACGCCACCGACGACGACTTCCCGCTGATCCTGAACACCGGCCGGGTGCGCGACCAATGGCACACCATGACCCGCACCGGCAAGGCCGCGCGGCTCTCCGACCACCTGCCCGAGCCCTTCGTCGACATGCATCCGCAAGACGCCCTGCTGTGCGGCGTGGGCGAAGGCAAGCTGGCACGCATCACCAGCCGCTGGGGCGCGATGGTGGCCCGCGTGCGCCATGGCGGCGGCATTCCGCGTGGCAGCGTGTTCGTGCCGATCCACTGGAACAGCCAGTTCAGTTCCGATGCCCGCGTGGGCGCGCTGGTCAATCCGGCGGTCGATCCGGTCTCGGGCGAGCCCGAGTTCAAGCACACGCCGGTGCGCGTGGAGGAATTCCGCGTCTCGTGGCACGGCTTCGTGCTGAGCCGCGCCGCCCTGCCCGCCGATGCGCTGACGTACTGGACGCGCATCCAGGGCAAGCAGTTCCAGCGCTACGAATTCGCCGGCCGGGAGGCCATCCCCGACCGCGCCGCCTGGGCCCGCGCGCTGCTGGGCGTGCAGGACCCCGAGGCCGACTGGCTCGAGTACGAGGACCGCACCGCTGGCGTCTATCACGCGGGCTATGTGGTCAACGACCGGATCGAGGCCTGCGTGTACGTCTCCACGCGCCCGGACCTGCCCTCGCGCGCGTGGCTGTCGCAGTTGTTCGGACAAGAGCGGCTGGAAGACACCGACCGCATCGGCCTGCTGCTGGGCCAGCCGATGGAGAAAGGCGCCGACGCCGGCCCCACGGTGTGCTCCTGCTTCGGCGTGGGCCGCAACACGATCTGCGACGCCGTGCGCAAGCACGACCTCAAGACCCCGGCTGAAATCACCGCCTGCGTGAAGGCCGGCGGCAATTGCGGCTCCTGCGTGCCGGAACTGAAAAAGCTGCTGGTCGAAATCCGGGTGGCCGAAGCGGCTTAAAAGCGTGCCTTTCTCCTCTCTTCCGCTATCGGGCGAGAGGAGATATTAGGCACCCTTATCTCTGATATTAAATAATTCCCACAAACAGTTCATTCATTTCACCTACGATGACCTGATTGCACCGTAGCGAGGTGACGCTCCGTCATTCGCCCGCAAAAATAATAATGGGCATGCTTGTCGTCATCAAGGTTGACCACCCGGGAATCCCAGGTGCTCGCCTTGATCGCCAAGGGGATGAGCACCAGTGATATCGCCAGGTATCTGGGCGTTACCGAATTCACGGCCCGCAAGCACCGCACCAATATCTCCGCAAAACTCGACATTCATTCCACGTCGCAGCTGGTTGCCTTTGCCACCGCGCACGCCAATACGGCGACCCACGCGCCCATCCCGATTCTTCAGCCGGACACATTAAGCCAGCGTGAAAAGGACGTCTTGCAGAAACTGAGCCTGGGCCTGACGGCCAAGGAAATCGGCAGGCATCTCAGCATCAGTCCCCGCACCGTCAGCAAACATCTGGAAAACATCCGCGCCAAAACCGGGCTGCAAACCCTGGCGGATCTCATGACGATTTCCAGACAAATCAGAATTCCCGTTGATTCCAACCCGCCGAATACGCATTCTGAGTAATGGCGAATACCCCTCCGCGGCATCAACACTGGTTATGCGATACGTCACCAAGCGAAATCGCGACATCCGCAAAATGCCAACAACTTAATAAGGGGTAACACCATGAATTGGAATCGATCTTTCACGGACTTGATACGCAACGGGCGCCCCGCATACTGGGGTAACTGGACCCTGACGCCCAATATCAAACCGGGCGCCGTGGGCTTTGTGTCGCCGGACACCGGCGATTTCACGCTGGTCAAGGAAGAGACTCCGGGGCTCACGCTGAGCACGCGCGGCATTCCCAACCAGTGGAAGCTGTCGTCCAGCAACGTGCAGCGCAGCGAATCCAACGTCAACCTGGACGGCTCCGCCACCGACCCGGATACCGGCGTCAAGGTGACGGCTGGCGTCGAGGTGAAGTGGGATTTCTCGTCGGTGGGGTCGATCGCGTCCGAGTTCGGCATCGCGTCGGAAACGTTCATCAGCGACCTGACCACGCTTGGCAAGTCGGACACCTACAAGTGGCTGTACGACCAGGCGCAGTCGGTCAGCATGGGGTCGAACGGGCAGATTGCGCAGGGATTCGGCGTGGTCACCAGCGCCGTCTACGCGCACAGCGGGCTGAACGTGGGTTCCCAGGACAACAGCTCTTCCTTCTCGCTGACCGGCTCCGCCGGTGCCGTGCAGGAGATGCTGGGCGGCGCCAATGGCAAGGGCTCGTTCGTCTCCACCCGCCAGAACAAGAGCGTGGATCAGCATCTCTGGCCTTACCAGTCGGATCAGCTCGCGCCCTCCCCGATTCCGATCGCCTACACCTTCGCCTCGTTCGACGGGCCGCTGCTGATCCCGAACTGGATCAACCGGCTCGGCGCCTTCGAGGTGGTCTTCGACAACAAGCCCGGGTGCACCTACGTGACCCACATCCAGATCGGCTACGACTCGCCGGCGGGGCGGCAGCACGACGAGTTCTCGCTGAGCGGCGGCATTTCCAAGACCGTGAGCAATATCCCGCTTAGCGCGACGAATATCCGCGTGGACGTGAAATTCCAGGGGGTCATGAACAGCGACCACTACGCCTTCAACTGGCCCAGCCCGCTTGGGCAATGGCTGACGGGGCGTCGCGCCATCGAGATGACTGGCGTCTGGCCGGGGCAGACCCACGCGCGGGAAGTCTGACTTCCCCCTCCATTGCAGAAACCTGAAGTTTTCCAAGGAGAAACACCATGGCAACGCTCGTCAACATCACCGCCAAGACCCCCACCGCCGTGCAGATCTGGGGATTTCACGATCCGTCCGACGTCGACGACGTGGCGGCGGCACTCAATACCATCGCCAGCGGCCTGACCGGCAGCGGCCACACGATTCACGTCATGTCCGGCACCCACGGCTACTGCGAGGGGAAGATCGGCGCCGTGGCACAGCGCGAAGAGAAGTTCGCGGAGGAGGACCGGGGCCTTGCGTCGCCCAAGACCAAGGACCAGAAACCCGTCGCCATCGCCGTGCATGACTTCAATAACGGCAACCTGCCCGGCCCCGACCGCGTAACGGCAGCCATGGCCAAGCTGAACGGGGACATGCGCCGCATCGTGGGCAATCTCCCGGGCACCCACACCTTCCTGCTGGCCTACTGCTGCAGCGCCGGCACGCGCTAGCCTGCCGGGGTCTTGAAAGGCTCACGCCGCGATGCGCACGCGGCGTGAGCGGGCAGTTCCTGTATCTTGACATTTCATCTACTGCTGGACAAAATGTCCAGCATGAAGACCCGCACGCCGGAGCAGCGCCAGTTGCTCGACCAGATCAAGCAGATTGCCGATGGCCTCGGGCAGACGCTCGCGCCGTTCTGCGAGGTCGTGGTCCACGACCTGCTCGAGCCCGAGCAGTCGATCCTCGCCATCCACAACAACCTGTCCGGCCGCGCCGTGGGCGACCCCACCACCGAGTTGGGCCAGGCCCGCATCACCGATCCGGACTACCCTCAGATCATCGCCAATTATCCGAACCAGTTCGCGGATGGGCGGCAGGCCAAGAGCACCTCGGTGGGCGTCAAGGACAGCAACGGGCGTTATATCGCCGCACTGTGCATGAATGTCGACCTGACGCTGTTCCGCAGCCTGCAGATGGCGATGGGGCAATTCGTCCAGACTGCCGTCGAGGGGCCGCAAGAGTCACTCGACCCCGCCGGCACCGATGCCCTGCGTGCCCGTATCGACACTTTTGCCGCCCGGCTGGCCACCACGCCCCGTGCGCTGAAGACCGAAGACCGGCGCGCGCTGATGCATGAACTCAAGGCGTCGGGCCTGTTGGAGGTCCGGCGCGCCATGGAAACCGTCGCGGCACATCTCGGCGTGTCGCGCGCCTCGGTCTATAGCTATGCCCGCTGACACCCATCTGGCCCAACTCCTGCTGCTCGACAAATTCGACGTCGAAGCGGCCCTGCAACCGGACGATGTGCTGGCTGCCGTGCGCGAAGCCTTCGTGCTGCACAGCCACCGCGAAGGCCGCGTGTTCCCGCTGATCCGCGAGAAACTGGCCACCGGCGGCGTGTTCGGCATCAAGGCCGGCGATGTGCCGAAGCAGAACCTGCTCGGCTTCAAGGCGGCCGGGTTCTGGCCGGACAACCGCGCCCAGGGCGGCGAGCCGCATCAGGCCACGGTGCTGCTGATCGACCCCGCCACGGGCCGCCCGCTCTGCGTGCTGGACGGCAACGCCATCACCACCGCGCGCACCGGCGCGGCCGGCGGCATCGGCCTGCAACTGCTGGCGCGACCCAACAGCGAGCGCGTCTGCGTGTTCGGCACTGGCGTGCAGGCGCGCGTGCAGCTGACCTATGCGCTGCGCCTGCTGCCGTCGCTGTGCCATGTTTCCTACGTCCCCTTCAGCCGCCAGCGCGATCCGGCGTTCGAGGCGGCGTTCTCCGACCGCTGCCAGATTGAACTGGCGACGGACGCCAGCGCGGCGGTGTCGAAGAGTGACGTCGTCATCACCGCCACACCCGGCGGCGGCGCCCTGTTCGAGGCCGACGCCGTGCAGCCCGGCACCCACCTGAACTGCGTGGGCGCCGATACGCGCGGCAAGCGCGAACTGCCGGACGGCGTGCTGGCCCGCGCGCGCGTCTTTGCCGACGACCGCGAGCAGGCCCGCGGCATCGGCGAGTGCCAGTGGGCCGCCCAGGTCGACTGCACCGAGATCGGCGACCTGCTGACCGGCAACGCCATGTTCGACCGTGCCTCCACCGACATCACCGTCTTCGACATGACCGGCCTGGCGCTCCAGGACCTGACCGTCGCCCGCTTCCTGCACGAGCGCGCCGTGGCCGATGGCACCGGCAAGCGCCTGGCCTGGCCCTGGTAATCTCCTTCACCTCCATCGCACCCCTCGCACCCTTCCCTGCCATGACGACCCTGCAACTGCCCACCTACGCCGATGTGCAAGCCGCCGCCCAGCGCCTGGACGGCCACGCCAACCGCACGCCCGTGAACACCTCGCGCACGCTCAACGACATCGTCGGCGCGGAAGTGTTCATCAAGTGCGAGAACTTCCAGCGCATGGGCGCGTTCAAGTTCCGCGGCGCGTTCAACGCCTTGTCGAAGTTCTCGCCCGAGCAGCGCAAGGGTGGCGTGGTGGCGTTCTCGTCCGGCAACCATGCCCAGGGCATCGCCCTCTCGGCCAAACTGCTCGGCATGCCGGCGACCATCGTCATGCCGCACGACGCCCCGGCCGCCAAGGTAGCCGCCACCAAGGGCTACGGCGCCAACGTGGTGACCTACGACCGCTATACCGAAGACCGCGAGGCGATTGGCCGCAAGCTGGCCGCCGAGCACGGCATGACGCTGATTCCGCCGTACGACCATCCGGACGTGCTGGCCGGCCAGGGCACGGCCGCCAAGGAACTGTTCGAGGAAGTCGGCCCGCTGGACGCCCTGTTCACGCCGCTCGGCGGCGGCGGGCTGCTCTCCGGCACGGCGCTGGCCACGCGCGCGCTGGCGCCGGCCTGCAAGCTCTACGGCGTGGAGCCGGAGGCCGGCAACGACGGCCAGCAGTCGTTCCGCAAGGGCGAGATCGTCAACATCGACACCCCGAAGACGATTGCCGATGGCGCGCAGACCCAGCATCTGGGCGAGTACACCTTCGGCATCATCCGCCGCGACGTCACGGACATCGTCACCGCCTCGGACGCGCAACTGGTGGACGCCATGCGCTTCTTCGCCGAGCGCATGAAGATGGTGGTGGAGCCCACCGGCTGCCTCGGGCTGGCCGCCGTGCTGGCCATGAAGGACCAGCTCAAGGGCCAGCGCGTGGGCGTGCTCATCAGCGGCGGCAACGTCGACATCGCACGCTTCTGCGAGTTGCTCGCGGCGTAAGCTTCGCCCCACCCCGGCCGGGGGGCTACATCTCCCCGGCCTGCTTCACCTCTTCCTTCGTGTCGCGCGCCGGCTCCGGGCTGAGCTGCATGAAGATCCATGCAGATGCCGAGGTAATCAGCCCCACGCAGATGAAGGTGGCGTGGAAGGCTGGCAGCACTTCCATCTGGTGCGCACCGTTCGCGCCAAAGCCGGCCTGGAACGTGGCCAGCAGCGCGCCGGCCGAGGTCACCGCCAGGCTCATCGACAGCATCTGCACCATCGACAGCATCGAATTGCCGCTGCTGGCACTGGCTCCCGACAGGTCTTTTAGTGCCACGGTGTTCATGGCCGTGAACTGGATCGAGTTGACCATGCCGAAGATGGCCAGCTGCACCAGCGTCAGCGCCAGCGGGCGCGTTGGCGAAATCAGTGCGAAAGACGCCATCGTCAGCCCTACCACGAAGGTGTTGACCACCAGCACGCGCCGGTAGCCGTGGCGCTCGATCAGCATCGTCGCCAGCCGCTTGGAGGCCATGCCGGCGGCCGTGACCGGCAGCATCATCAGGCCGGCATCGAACGGCGCGTAGCCCATGCTCACCTGGAGCATCAGCGGAATCAGGAACGGCATCGCCCCGTTGCCGATACGCGCGAACAGGTTACCGAGCAGCCCCACGCTGAACGCGTGGATTTTGAACAGCTTCAGCGAGAACAACGGGTTCTGGCGCTTGTTGGCGTGCAGCACGTAGGCCGTGAGCGCCGCCATGCTGCCAATCAGCAGCATCAGCACCGTGGCGTGCTGGAAGCCCATGCCCGCCAGCCCGTCCAGCGAAAACGACAGCGCCACCATGGCCACGGCCAGCAGCAGGTAGCCGGTTACGTCGAAGCCGCCCATGCCGGGCAGCCGTGAGTTCGGCATATAGCGGATCGTGGCGATGGCGCCGATGATCCCCACCGGCACGTTGATCAGGAAGATCCAGTGCCACGACAGCGTCTGCGTCAGCCAGCCGCCCAGCGTGGGGCCGATCAGCGGGCCGATCATGCCCGGAATGGCCACGAAGCTGAGCGCCTGGAGGTATTGCTCGCGCGGGAAGGTGCGCAGCACGGAGAGCCGCCCCACCGGCAGCAGCATGGCGCCGCCCACGCCCTGCACCACCCGCGCGGCAGTCAGTGCCGGCAGCGTGGGCGCCCAGGCGCATAGCAGGGAGCCGAGCACGAACAGGCCGATGGCGGTCTGGAAGATCGTGCGCGTGCCGAAGCGGTCCGCCAGCCAGCCCGAGGCCGGAATGACCACCGCCATGGTGAGGGAATAGGCGATAACGACCGACTGCATGCGCAGCGGGCTTTCGCCCAGGCTGTGCGCCATCGACGGCAGCGCCGTGTTGACGATGGTCGAATCGAGCGTCTGCATGAAAAAGCCAACGGCCACGACCCACAGCATGATGCGGAGGTCGCGGTCCTGGGGCATGGAGGGGGGCATGGGGCTCCACGGATGCCAGTCAAAGACGCCACCTTAGGCCGGAGACGCGCCGCTGGCAAGTCAGGCGGCGGCTGACATGCCCCTGCGCTTGCTGCTCCGAGGCAAGCCGATCGCATGGTTTTTCTCCCCTCTCCCACTGGGAGAGGGGCGGGGGAGAGGGAGGGCGGTTCTGCGGAGTGACATCGCGCCGCATGCTCAATCCCTCTCCCCCGGCCCCTCTCCCGCAGGCGGGAGAGGGGAGAAAAACCAGCTTTACATCGACGCGCGCAGCCCCAGGAAGAAGCGCCGCCCGGCCGCCGGCTCGAAGTACCGGCCGTTGGCCTCGTTGACGATGACCGAGCCGATGTAGTGCCGGTCCGCCAGGTTGTCGATCCGCCCGAACAGGTACAGCCGGGTCCGGCCCAGCTTGAATTCGTAGCCGGCCTTGAGGTTGAAGACCATGTAGCCGGGCGCCGCCTGGGTGTTGAGATCGTCCGCATAGACCTGGCTGTCCGCCCGCGCCTCCACCCCCAGCATCAGCGGCGCCAGCGGCCGGTAGGTCAGCTCCGCGCCCAGGCTGTGCCGCGCCGTGCCGGGCAGCCGGTTGCCGGCCGCCACCTGCAGGCCCTGCGCGTTGAGATATGCCTCCCCGAAGTAGGCCGACAAATAGGTATACCCGAGCCCCGCCCCCCACTGCTGCGCCTGGCCGAAGGTGCCGCGCCAGCCCAGTTCCAGCCCGCGCCGGCGCACGCCGTTCACGTTCTGGTAGACCGTGCGGCCGGCGTTGTTCGATACCGGCACCACCTCGTCGTGGCTGTCGGCATCGAACAGCGCAGCCTCCACCTTCTGGCCGGCCGCCTGCCATTTCACGCCGATCTCGCCCTGCCGGCTGGTGGACGCCTGCAAGCCCAGGTTGGCGCCCACGCCGCCGGGGCCGTAGGCCACCTCGGTCAGCGTCGGGGTCTCGAAGCCCCGGCCCAGGTTGGCGTAGACATTGAGCGTGTCGTGGGCGTGCCAGACCACGCCGGCTACCGGGCTGACGTTGTGATAGGTGGAGGTGCCGCTGTCGTCGGGGCTGGCCGCCGTGACGTAGTGGTCGTCAATGCGCAGCCGCACCATGCTCGCCCGCAGCCCGCCCACCAGCTCCCAGGCGGGATGCACGGTCCAGTTGAACTGGGCGAACGCGCCGTAGTCGGCCGCCTCGTCGGTCTCGTCCCGGCGCAGCGCGCCCTGCTGGCCGTTATCGTTGACGTAGCCATGGCGGCCGTCGCGCATGGCGTTGGCCTCGATCCCGGCCGTCCATTGCAGCGGCAGGCCGTTGGCCGTGGTCTTGTGCGTCCACGCCAGCGCCGTGCCGCCGTAGGTGCGGTCCAGATCGACAATCCCGCCCGCCGACGAGGGCGCCGCACCGCTGAAGCCGAGCCGCTGGGTCAGCTGCCGCCCGCCGCCGTAGAGACGGAAGTTCAGGCTGTCACGCTCGCTCAGCTGGTGTTCGACCACCACGCCGGCCTGCGTCTGCTCGACATCCTTGCCCGTATTGAACTGGGTCGCCGCCGGCACGGCCTGCCGGGGGTTGGCGTCCGCCTGGGCGCGCGTGAGCCCGAGCGGGTCCTCGGCCAGCGGCTGGGTGAAGTAGTTGAACTGGCCGGTGATCTTGGTCGCCGTGGTCGGTTGGGCCACGATCTTGGCGTTGAGCTGGTAGCGGCGCGCGGCGCTGTGGTCCCGGTAGCCATCGGTCTGGTAGGTCCAGGCGTCCAGCGAGCCGCCGAGGCGGTCATTGCCGCCGGCCAGCGCCACGCCGGCCTGCCATTGCCCGTCCGAGCCCAAGCCGGTGGAGGCCCGCCCGGTGAAGCCATCCTTGGGCGGATCGGGCGTGAACACCTGCACCACGCCGCCCGAAGCATTGCCGTACATCTGGGCGAACGGGCCACGCAGCACCTCCACCCGGCTCGCGTTGGCCAGGTCGAAGGTGGAAGCCTGCCCCTGACCGTCCGGCATGGTGGCAGGAATGCCATCGATGAACAGGCGCACCCCGCGCACCCCGAAGGTCGAGCGGCTGCCAAAGCCGCGCACGGCGATCTGGAGGTCCTGGGCGTAGTTCTGGCGGTCCCGCACGGCAATGCCGGGGACGGTCAGTGTCAGTTCGGAGAGATTGACCAACGGGGATGCCGCCGTGAAGGGATCCACGGCGATGCTGGTGACGGCGGCCGGGGCATCGAACTGGCGCTGTTCGCTGCGGCTGGCGCTGACCACCACGTCGGGCAGCGTCTTTTCTTCGGCCGTCTGGGCCAGGGCCGCCGGCATCGCCAGCAGCGAGGCTAGCGGAAAGAGGGAAAAACGGTAAAGGGTCCTGCCGGTGGCGTGCATGGGGGCGCGTTCCAGAGAGTAGACACCTCGCGCGCGAAACGTCGCGCGAGGCATAGTCTACCCAAACCGGGGCGCCCCGCCGGAATCAGTTGCCGCCGGTCACCAGCGTACGCGCCTCCACCACCTTGTCGCGGTAGGCTTCGAAGATGCGGCGCAGCGCCTGTTCCATGTTCAGCTTCGGCTGCCAGCCCAGTTCTTCCATCGTGTTGTCGATCTTCGGCACACGGTGCTGTACGTCCTGGTAGCCCTTGCCGTAGAACTCGCCCGACGACGTTTCCACGATCTTGGTCTTGCGGGCTTCTTCGGCGTACTCGGGGTAGTCGGCAGCCATCTTGAGCATCATCTCGGCCAGTTCGCGCACCGAGTGGATGTTGGCCGGGTTGCCGATGTTGAAGATCTTGCCGCTGGCCACGCCGTTCTTGTTCTCGATGATCTGCATCAGGGCCGAGATGCCGTCCGAAATATCGGCGAACGCGCGCTTCTGGGCGCCGCCATCGACCAGCTTGATCGGCTCGCCCCGGACGATATGGCCCAGGAACTGCGTCACCACGCGCGAGGAGCCTTCCTTCGACTCGAAGATCGAATCCAGCCCGGCGCCGATCCAGTTGAACGGGCGGAACAGCGTGTAGTTCAGCCCTTCCTCCATGCCATAGGCGTGGATCACGCGGTCCATCAGCTGCTTGGAGCAGGCGTAGATCCAGCGCGGCTTGTTGATCGGGCCGTAGACCAGCGGGGACGCTTCCGGGTCGAACTCATCGTCGGCGCACATGCCGTAGACCTCGGAGGTCGACGGGAACACCAGGTGCTTCTTGTACTTCACGGCCGCGCGGACCATCGGCAGGTTGGCTTCGAAATCGAGCTCGAACACGCGCAGCGGGTGACGCACGTAGGTGGCCGGGGTGGCGATGGCCACCAGCGGCAGCACCACGTCGCACTTGCGGATGTTGTACTCGATCCACTCCTTGTTGATGGTGATGTCACCTTCG
>NZ_FOWM01000002.1:0-689373 GCF_900115455.1 Cupriavidus sp. OV096 | reverse complement strand
GGGGCCGGGGGAGAGGGTAGGCGCTGGCTATGCCTCGAACGCCGCCGCGGCCCGCCCGAGGCGGTCGCGTACCCCGTCCCAGTCGTGGGCGTCGGGGACTGGCTCGAACACGAGCCGGCTGAAACCTTCCTTGTCGAGCTTGCGCAGCAGGCCGTAGAGCGCCTGGGCATAGGCGTCCGGCGTGGCGGGTGCTGGCACGAACACGCAGCGCGGGTCGTTGCTGACCTGCGTGGCGCCGACCCAGGCGAGCCGGCCATCGCCCGGCAGCGCCGCCAGGTAGCGCGGCAGTTGATCGGGCGAAGCCAGCGTCAGCGGCGTGCGCGGTGCATAGTGAGCCTTGAGCGTGCCCGAGGCGCGCGGCGCGGCGGCGTCGGGGGCCAGCGGCATCGTGCCGAGCACGTCGGCCATCATCGCCGCCGTGATCGCGCCGGGGCGCAGCAGCACCGGCCCGACCTCGTCGATGCGCGACAGATCGACGATCGACGATTCAATGCCGATATCCACCCCATCGCCCTCCAGCACGTAGACCGTGCCTTCGAACTCGTCCCGCACATGCTCGGCTGTGGTCGGGCTGACCTGCCCGAACTTGTTGGCCGAAGGCGCCGCAATGCCGCCCCGGCCGCGCCGGAAGCGCGACAGCAGCGCCTGCGCCACCGGGTGCGAGGGGCAGCGCAGCCCGAGGCTGTCCTGCCCGCCCGCCACCGCCGCCGGAATATGGGCGGCGCGCTTGAGAATGATCGTCAGCGGACCGGGCCAGAAGGCGTCGATCAGCTTTTGTGCCGCTTCCGGCACCTCCGCAGCCCAGTAGCCCACATCGGCGCCATCCACCACGTGGACGATCACCGGATGGTTCGACGGCCGGCCCTTGGCGGCGAAGATGCGCGCCACGGCTTCGGGGTTCTCGGCATCGGCGCCCAGCCCATAGACGGTTTCCGTCGGAAAGGCGACGAGCTGGCCGGCCTCGAGCAGGCGGACGGCCTCATCCAGTTCGGCCGCCGTGGGCATGCGTGAAGACATCGGCAACCCTCAGACCGGGATATGGAGCGCCTGCGCGGCGGCGTTGAACGCCGCCTCGGCGGCAGCGGCCTGCTCGCCCACGCAGTTCACATGGCCCATCTTGCGCGACGGCCGCGCGTCGTTCTTGCCGTACAGGTGCAGCTTGGCGCCCGGCTGGCCGACGACCTCGTCCCAGGCCGGCGTGCGCTCCAGGCCGAACTCGAACCAGACATCGCCCAGCAGATTCAGCATCTTGCCGGCCGAATGCTGGCGCGTGCTGCCCAGCGGCAGGCGGGCCATGGCGCGCACCTGCTGCTCGAACTGGCTGGTCTCGCAGGCGTCCATGGTGATGTGGCCCGAGTTGTGCGGGCGCGGCGCCATCTCGTTGGCGACCAGCGTGCCATCGGTCAGCACGAAGAATTCGATGCAGAGCACGCCGACGTAGCCCATCTCCGTCGTCACGGTGGCGGCGGCGGCGCGGGCGCGGTTGGCGATGTCGTCGGACACGCTCGACGAAGGCATGGTGGTCGAGAACAGGATGCCGTCCCGATGGACGTTCTCGGCCAGCGGCCAGGTGGCGGTGCTGCCGTCGGCGGCGCGGGCGGCCAGCACGGACACCTCGTAGGCCAGCGGCAGCATCTGCTCCAGCACGCACGGCACGTGCTGCATGGCGCGCCACGCGGCGCGCACGTCCTCGCGCGTCTTCACGCGGGCCTGGCCCTTGCCGTCGTAGCCCATGCGCGCGGTCTTGAGGATGCCCGGCAGCACGTTGTCCGGAATCTGGTCGACATCGGCATCGTGCTGGATCACCCAGTGCGGGGCCGGCGGCACGCCGGTGCGCTCGGCGCACGAGGCAAAGAACTTCTTCTCGCCGATGCGGTTCTGGGCAATCGACACGCAATAGCCGCGCGGCGCCACGAACGCGCCCAGTTGCTCCAGGCGGTCCAGCGACAGCGACGGCACGTTCTCGAACTCGGTACTCACGGCCTCGCAGAGCTGGCCCATCTCGGCCAGGGCCGCTTCATCGGTATAGACCGCGCAGATATGCCGGTCCGCCACGGCACCGGCCGGGCTGTCCTGGTCCGGGTCCAGCACGCAGACGCGGTAGCCCATGGACTGCGCCGCATGGGTGAACATGCGGCCGAGCTGGCCGCCGCCGAGCATGCCGAGCCAGGCGCCGGGCAGGATCGGCGCGGTCGGGTTGTCCACGCCGAACTCGGCGCGCGACTCCGGCGTGTGGGCTTCGGACAGGTAGGGATGGATATCGGTCGGCATGCGGATCGGTTCCGGCGGCTTACTTATAGATAGAGAGAGGGACTGGGGCTCAGGCCGGCAGCGTCATGGCGCGCGCGGCCTCGGTCTGCTTCGCGCGGAACGCCTCGAGCGCGCTGGCCAGCGCGTCGTCGGTGGTGGCCAGCGTGGCGATGGCGTGCAGCGCCGCGTTGGCCGCGCCGGCTTCGCCAATGGCGAAGGTGGCCACCGGCACGCCCTTGGGCATCTGCACGATGGAGAGCAGCGAGTCCTCGCCGCGCAGGTACTTCGACGGCACGGGCACGCCGAACACCGGGACGATGGTCTTGGCGGCGATCATGCCCGGCAGGTGGGCGGCACCGCCGGCGCCGGCGATGATCGCCCGGATGCCCCGGCCGCGCGCCGACTCGGCGTAGCGGAACATGTCGTCGGCCATGCGGTGGGCGGAGACCACTTGCGCCTCGAACGCCACGCCGAAATCCTTGAGCATGGCCACCGCGTGCTGCATCACGTCCCAGTCGGAACTGCTGCCCATCACCACGCCGACCACCGGCTTTGCTGCGTTGCTCACGATCTGTCCTTCCTAATGCGGTTAGGCGAGTTCTTCGCCGGTCAGGCGGGTCAACGCCTCACGGTACTTGTCGGCGGTCTTCTGCACCACGTCCTCGGGCAGCTTCGGCGCCGGGGCGGTCTTGGGCCACGGCTTGCCGTCGATGCGCACGGCTTCGAGCCAGTCGCGCACGAACTGCTTGTCGAACGACGGCGGGTTGGTGCCCACCTGGTACGAATCGGCCGGCCAGAAGCGCGACGAATCGGCGGTCAGCACCTCGTCCATCAGGGTCAGCGTGCCGTTGTCGTCCAGGCCGAACTCGAACTTGGTATCGGCGATGATGATGCCGCGCGTGGCGGCGAAGTCGGCCGCTTCCTTGTACAGGCGGATCGAGATGTCGCGCATCTGGGCAGCCAGATCCTTGCCGATCCGCTCCTCGACCTCGGCGAACGAGATGTTCTCGTCGTGCTCGCCCATCTCGGCCTTGGCGGCCGGCGTGAAGATCGGCTCGGGCAGCTTCTGCGCGTTCTGCAGGCCGGCCGGCAGCTCGATGCCGCACACCTTGCCCGTCGCCTGGTAGTCCTTCCAGCCGCTGCCGGCCAGGTAGCCGCGCACCACGGCTTCCACCAGGATCGGCTTCAGCCGCTTGACCACCACGGCCCGGCCCTGCACCTGCGCCACTTCCTCGGGCGCCACCACGCTCTCGGCGCTGATGCCGGTCTCGTGGTTCGGCACGATGTGCGCCAGCTTGCGGAACCAGAAATTGGCCATCTGGTTCAGCACGCGGCCCTTGGCGGGAATCGGCTCGCCCAGGATGACGTCGAACGCCGAGAGGCGGTCGGTCGTGACGATCAGCAGCTTGTCGTCGCCAACGGCGTAGTTGTCACGGACCTTGCCATGGCCGAGCAGCGGCAGGGACTGGATGGAGGACTGATAGAGAGCTTGGGACATGGTGGGTCTGGGCCGGCGGGAGAGCCAAACAAAAAAAGCGTCGCCCCCGTTTGCGGGGGACGACGCCGTTACGACAGGATTACTGCACAACCTGGGCGAGCTTGCCCGTCTTGTACGCCGAGGCGATGTCGATCAGGCCGACCGGCTTGATCTTGCTGGCCTGGCCTTCGCAGCCAAACGCCACGTAGCGGTCCTTGCAGACCAGCTTGGCGGCTTCGCGGGCCGGCTTCAGGTACTCGCGCGGGTCGAACTTGGTCGGGTTCTCGGCAAAGAAGCGACGGATTGCGCCGGTCATGGCCAGGCGGATGTCGGTGTCGATGTTGATCTTGCGCACGCCGAACTTGATCGCTTCCTGGATTTCCTCGACGGGCACGCCGTAGGTTTCCTTCATGTCGCCGCCGAACTTGCGGATCTCTTCCAGCAGTTCCTGGGGTACCGACGACGAACCGTGCATCACCAGGTGGGTGTTGGGGATGCGCGCGTGGATTTCCTTGATGCGGCTGATCGCCAGGATGTCGCCCGTGGGCTTGCGCGTGAACTTGTAGGCGCCGTGCGAGGTGCCGATGGCGATGGCCAGCGCGTCGAGCTGGGTCGCCTTGACGAAGTCGGCCGCCTGCTCGGGGTCCGTCAGCAGCATCGAGTGGTCGAGCACGCCTTCGGCGCCAATGCCGTCTTCCTCGCCCGCTTCGCCGGTTTCCAGCGAGCCCAGGCAGCCCAGTTCGCCTTCCACGGTCACGCCCACGGCGTGGGCCAGCGCCACCACCTTGCGGGTCACGTCGACGTTGTACTCGTACTCGGCGGGGGTCTTGCCGTCTTCACGCAGCGAGCCGTCCATCATCACCGACGAGAACCCGAGGTCGATGGCGCCCTGGCAGATCGCCGGCGACTGGCCGTGATCCTGGTGCATCACCACGGGGATGTGCGGGTAGGCTTCCACGGCCGCTTCGATCAGGTGGCGCAGGAAGTGCTCGCCGGCGTATTTACGCGCGCCGGCCGATGCCTGCATGATCACCGGGGCGTTGACCTCGTCGGCGGCCTGCATGATGGCCTGTACCTGTTCGAGGTTGTTCACGTTGAAGGCCGGCAGGCCGTAGCTGTTCTCGGCGGCGTGGTCCAGCAGCTGGCGCATGGAAACGAGTGGCATGTCTAACTCCTGAATGAAAAATTTTGGGGGGTTCTTATCGGGGATGTCCGGGCCGGCAGGTTCGCACCGCCAGGGTGCCGCGTCTGTCCGGCGCGCCACATCGCGCGCGCTTGTTCCTAAACCTTAACTGCCCACCCTCACGATCTTGAGGGTATTCGTGCCGCCCGGCTGCCCCATGGGCTCGCCGATGGTCAGCACGATGAAATCGCCCCGCTGCACCACGCCCTGGGCCAGCAGCAGCTCCTCGGCCTGCTCCAGCGCCTCGTCGCGGTCCGTGCTCGACTGGAGCGGCAGCGGCACCACGTTGCGGT
The DNA here is from genome assembly GCF_900115455.1 of Cupriavidus sp. OV096. Lineage (NCBI taxonomy): Bacteria > Pseudomonadati > Pseudomonadota > Betaproteobacteria > Burkholderiales > Burkholderiaceae > Cupriavidus > Cupriavidus sp. OV096. The sequence goes on along the minus strand of NZ_FOWM01000002.1, from coordinate 684,170 downwards.
AGAGCTGCATCTTGCGCTGGGAGGCCAGGTTCGGCGTCATGGCGTAGATCGGCACGTGAATCCGGTGGCGGCTCATCCACAGCGCGGTGGCGCCGGAATCGGTCAGCGCCGCGATGGCCTTCACTCCCAAATGATAGGCGGTGAACAGCGCACCCATGGCAATCGACTGGTCGATGCGCGAGAAGGTCTGGTTCAGGAAGTCGGTATCGAGCTGCACCACTTCGGACTTCTCGGCCTCCAGGCAGATGGCGGCCATGGCCTCGACGGTCTCCACCGGGAAGCGCCCGGCGGCGGTTTCGGCCGACGTCATCACCGCGTCGGTACCGTCCAGCACCGCGTTGGCCACGTCGGACACCTCGGCGCGGGTCGGCACCGGGTTCACGATCATGCTTTCCATCATCTGCGTGGCGGTGATGGTCAGCTTGTTGGCCTCCCGCGCGAGGCGGATCATGCGCTTCTGGAGCGCCGGCACCGCCGCGTTGCCCACTTCCACGGCCAGGTCGCCCCGGGCCACCATGATGCCGTCGGACGCCTGGAGGATTTCCTCCAGCACGCCCGGGCGAATGGCCTCGGCCCGCTCGATCTTGGCGATCATGCGCGCCTTGTGGCCATGCGGCTGGCCGGCCACGGCGGCCAGCTGGCGCGCCATTTCCATGTCGGTGGCGTTCTTGGGGAAGCTCACGGCCACGTAGTCCGCGCCGAGGGCCATGGCGGTCTTGATGTCCTCCATGTCCTTGGCGGTCAGCGCCGGCGCCGAGAGCCCGCCGCCCTGGCGGTTGATGCCCTTGTTGTTCGAGAGATCGCCGCCCACGCGCACCGTGGTGAAGATCTCGCTGCCGATGACGCGGTCCACCACCAGCACGATCAGGCCGTCGTTGAGCAGCAGCACGTCGCCGGGGCCCACGTCGCGCGGCAGGTCCTGGTAGTCCAGCCCCACGCGCTCCTGGTTGCCGAGCGGGCAGGTGGCGTCCAGCACGAACGGATCGCCCGGCTTCAGCGTGACCTTGCCGTTCTCGAACTTGCCCACGCGGATCTTGGGGCCCTGCAGGTCGGCCATGATGGCCACCTCGCGGTGGCAGGCCGCCGCCGCCTCGCGCACCAGCGCGGCGCGGTCGATATGGTCCTGCGCGGTGCCGTGGGAGAAGTTCAGGCGCACCACGTCGACACCGGCGGCAATCATGCGGGTCAGCATGTCCAGCGTGCTGGACGCCGGGCCGATGGTGGCGACGATCTTGGTGGAACGAGTCATGCGGGCGGTTTCCTCAAAGGCTACTGGTACGGACAGGGGCGGCTCGGGAACGATCGGGCAAAAACAGGTGACAGGTAAATCAGGCCGCAGCGCGCTGCTGGAGCACTTCCAGCGCGGGCAGCGTCTTGCCTTCCAGGAACTCCAGGAAGGCGCCGCCGCCGGTGGAGATATAGCCCACGCGGTCGGAGATGTGGTACTTGGCGATGGCGGCCAGCGTGTCACCGCCGCCCGCGATCGAGAAACCCTTGGAATTGGCGATGGCCTCGGCCAGCACCTTGGTGCCGTTGCCGAACTGGTCGAACTCGAACACGCCCACCGGGCCGTTCCAGACGATGGTGCCGGCGGCCTGGAGCTGGTCCGCCAGCTGGGCGGCGGTCTTGGGGCCGATGTCGAGGATCATGTCGTCGTCGGTCACGTCCTTGACGTCCTTGACCGTGGCGGCGGCCGTGGCGCTGAATTCCTTGGCGCAGACCACGTCCACCGGAATCGGCACCGAGGCGCCACGGCGGGCCATGATGTCGATGATGGCCTGGGCGTCGCCAACCAGGTCGTGCTCGGCCAGCGACTTGCCGATCTTCAGGCCGGCGGCCAGCATGAAGGTGTTGGCGATGCCGCCGCCGACGATCAGCTGGTCCACCTTGTCCGCCAGGGACTTGAGGATGGTCAGCTTGGTGGAAACCTTGGAGCCGGCCACGATGGCGACCAGCGGGCGGGCCGGCTGGCCCAGCGCGCGGCCCAGCGCGTCGATCTCGGCCGCCAGCAGCGGGCCGGCGCAGGCCACGGGTGCGTACTTGGCGATGCCGTGCGTGGTGGCCTCGGCGCGGTGCGCGGTGCCGAAGGCGTCGTTGACGTAGACGTCGCACAGCTTGGCCATCTTCTGGGCCAGTTCGTCGCTGTTCTTCTTCTCGCCCTTGTTCACGCGGCAGTTCTCGAGCAGCACCACCTGGCCGGGCGCCACGTCCACGCCATCGACCCAGTTCTGCACCAGCCGCACGGGCTTGCCGAGCAGTTCGGACAGGCGTTCGGCGATCGGGGCCAGCGAGTCCTCGGGCTTGAATTCACCCTCGGTCGGGCGGCCCAGGTGGGACGTCACCATCACGGCCGCGCCGGCCTTCAGGCAGGCCTCGATGGCCGGCACCGACGCACGGATGCGGGTGTCTTCCGTGATCTTGCCGGCATCGTCCTGTGGCACGTTCAGATCGGCGCGGATAAACACGCGCTTGCCGGAGAGATTGCCTTGGGAGATGAGATCGGTGAGACGCAGGACAGAGGTCATGGCGAGTAGAAACGGGACTGGGCGGTACGCCAACAGCACGCGGCCGCGTTGGAAATCGGGGAAACCGGCATTTTACCTGATCGCCGTCACGGTTTTATGCGATTGGCCCTCGAAATGACGCCAACATCACTAATACCCACCCCGTGGGCGAAAGTGCCAGGAGCGCATCGGACTTCACTGCAAACCCCCTCGAAAGAAGGGTACAGGTATCTCTGGCGGGCTGCCCCGGTTGGGGTAATGTACGCCCTAATGTACTAAACGTATGCACCGCCAGACACGCATCGCAAAAGTCGCATATTTGGTACATCGCATCATCAGTTGCAGCCAGCGAGCCGGCATCGACCGGCAATAACAAAAAGCCATCCCACCCGACCCGCCCCGTTTCGAGGGCACCGGCGGCCGGATGGTCCATTGTCGTGAATGCAGGGGTAGATCCGATGGACCAAGCAAGCATGCACGGGGCAATCCGTGGGCTTTACGAAGGCATTCTGGACCCCGGCGCGTGGCACAAGAGCCTGTGCGCGCTGACCGATATGGCGGGTAGCGCACATGCGTCGATGATGGTGTGGGACACCGTGCGCGACCAGGTCACCGTGAACGAGATCGTCAATCCGGTGCCGGAACTGTTCACTGCGTACGAGAACGAGTACCAGGCCATCGATCCAGCCAAGATCTTCGCCCCCCGGCTGGTGCCCGGCGCCTGGTATATCGATGCACGCGACCTCGGCCCGCAGGCCATGGCGCGGCATCCGTTCTACTGCGACTTCTTCAACCGTTTCGACCTGCGCTCCTACGTGGCCTGCCTGGTGGAACGACAGCCCCACTACGAAGTGTATTTCTCGATGCAGCGCGCGTTGAGCCAGGACGCCTTCTCGGGCGAGGACACCCGCGCGCTCGACTGGGTGGTGCCGCATATGCGCAGCGCCATCGCCCTGCGCGAACGCACCATGGGGCTGTCCACGCTGGCGTCGGTGTCCGCGCGGCTGCTGGAGCGGCTCGCCTTCGCCGTGGCCGTCTACACGCCGGACCGCCACCTGCTGCTGGCCAATACCGCCGGCGAGCGCTGGGCGCGCCGGCTCGACCCCACTGGCAAGACCGGCGACTGGCGCCTCTCGCGCGGTTTTGCCGAGATGGTCCAGGCCGCCTGCCATCCCCACCAGCCGCAAGCCGCGCAGGCCGCGCGCGCCACCGACAAGACCGGCGCCATGGCCGAGGTGCTGGTCCTGCCCCTGCCGCCCTCCCACATCCTCGCCGCCTCCTGGCAGCAACCCGCCGCGCTGGTGGTGGTGCACGAGGCCGGCGCCCCATCCGTGCTGCTCGATACCGTGCTGCGCGACCTGTACGCGCTCACGCCGGCCGAGACGCGGCTGGCCACGCGGCTGGCCTGCGGCGAAGGACTACCCGAGGCGAGCCGACAGATGCGCATCCGCCACGAGACCGCGCGCACACAGCTCAAGTCCATCTTCCTGAAGACGGGCTGCGGCAGCCAGGCCCGCCTCACGCAGATGCTGACCCGGCTCGCCACCACGCTCGAGGGCGGCTAGCGCCCTCCCCTGCATCGCCCCTTGCCCCTGTCGCGCCCCCGCGGCAGGCATGCGAAGTCTTGACGCGCGCCCGCCTCACCGGAACCGGGCATACCTTCGCGCGCCACGCCGGACCCCAAGGCATGAACGACGGACAAATGCACGAGACCATTCGAAGTCTCTACCAAGGTGTTTTCGAAACGGGCGCCTGGCAGCGGAGCCTGGTCGCCCTGTGCGGCGCGAGCGGCAGTTCGCAGGCGTCGCTGATCGTACGCAACCGGGCGCTGGACCGCGTGGTGGTGACCCACGCCGTCGACTACAAGCCGGACGCCATGGAGGCCTACACCTCCCACTACTACCAGTTCGACCCGAGCCGGCCGTTCGCCGAGCGCCTTGGCGTGGGCGACCGGTATATCGACCATCGCGACGTGGGCGAGCAGGTCATGCGTGCCAGCCCGTTCTATGGCGAGTTCCTGCGCGACCTCAATATCGCGTCGGTCATGTCGTGCCTCATCGAGCGGCATCCCACCTACGAGATCTACCTGTCGCTGCAACGGCCGCTCGACGCCAATGTCTACGCGGAAGCGGATGCCCTGGCGCTGGACTGGGTGATTCCGCACCTGCGCGATGCCCTCGGCCTGCGCGAGCGCATGCAGGAGCTGGCCACACGGGGGCGATTGTCGGAAGACATGCTGAACCGGCTGCCCTTCGGGGTGGTGGTGTTCGATCTGGCCGGCAAGCCGCTGTTCGCCAACCAGTCCGGCGAGCCGTGGGTGCGGCGCCTGATGCCGGCCGCCTTCTTCGGGCCGCGCGCCAGCGCGCCGACGGACAGCGCCTTCTGGCAGTTCTCGCGCCCGTTTCCCGAGGTGCTTCGCGCCGTGGCCGCGCCGGACACCCTGCAGGCCGCGCAGGCCATCCAGGCCGCCGGGCCGGATGGCCGCACCGCGCAGATCGTGACGCTGGCGCTGGCGCCGATGGCGCAGAGCCTGCCGGGCATGGAGACCCATACCGTGCTGGCCGCCATCCACGAACGCTATGGCACGCCGCGCGCCATGCCGGCCATCCTGCGCGACCTCTTCGGCCTCACGCCGGCGGAAACGCGGCTGGCCGCGCTGCTGACGCAGGGCGTTGGCCTGCCGGACGCGTGCGCGCAGCTCGGCATCAAGCGCGAAACCAGCCGCACGCAGGTCAAGTCGATCTTCAACAAGACCCGCACCAGCACGCAGGCGCAGCTGGCGCATCTGCTGACCCGGCTCAGCACGATGCTGACCGAGCCATCGCGCTATTAGTTAACAGTGGGGATCAGAAGGCTCAGGTGAGCAGCCGCAGCGCGGTGTACACCGCCATGCCGACCACGATCATCCCGACCATGCGGCGCGTGAACAGGTAGAACACCGTGGCGGCGATGCCGGCCATCAGCTTGGCGTTCATCGGCGAGATGGTGAAATGGCCCTGCCAGGTCATGAATTCCGGCACGATGATGGCCGCCAGCGCCGCCGCCGGGGCGTAGCGCAGCGCGCGCTGGAGCCGGTCCGGCACGCTCACGCGCTCGCCGGCCATCAGGAACAGCGCCCGCGTGAGCACCGTCACCACGGCCATGCCGACGATGGCGATCCAGGTTTCGACGTGGCTCATGCCCGGTCTCCGGTCTGGGGTTCCGGCTGCGACTCGGATATCGCACGGGCCTCGGCCTTGGCCTTGTCCTTCCGCGCGCGAATGCCGCGCAGCGTGGCGCGCGCGGCCAGTTCGTCGCTGGCCATGCCGGCCGCCAGCGCGCCCACCACGGCCACCACCAGCGCCAGCCGGTACGGCAGGTCGAAGCACAGCAGCGCCAGCACGGCGGACACCACCACGGCCATCAGCGTGGAGCGCGAGTTGATCGTGGCGATCATCACCGGAATCAGCGCCATCACGCCGGCCAGCCCGAGGCCCCAGGCGTCCGGGAACACGCTGGCCAGCAGGATGCCGAGCAGCGACGAGACCTGCCAGGTGGCGCAGTTGACCAGCGCCATCCCCCAGAAATAGCCCTCCTTGCCCGGCGCGTAGCCCGGCTCGACGTACTTCTGCATGAAATAGACGAAGTGGAGGTCGCCGTTGAAGAAGCCCAGCACGGTGCGCCGGCCCAGCGGCAGGTAGCTGAAGTGCGGCTGGAGCGCCGCGCTGAAAATGACGAAGCGCAGGTTGACCACGGCGGCGGTCAGCCAGATGGTCCAGATCGGCAGGCCGGCCGCGAACAGCGGCAGTACGGCCAGCTGGGCGGAGCCGGCGTAGACCAGCAGCGACATGCCGATGGCCTCGGGCACGGTCAGCGCCGACTTGCTCATGGCCACCCCGGTGACCAGCCCCCACGAGAACACCGCGGGCAGGGAAGGCGCGAAATAGCGTGCGCCGTCGAGAAAACCGTTGCGCTCCACCTCGGCAAATCGATGCCAGAGGCGCAACCACACCGGGGACGACTGTCGGGGTGTCATAGCAGAGGACGAGAAGGGTACGGCCAGCGCGGGGAGCGGGGCCGTCGGGGGCACCGCCGGCATCGCGCCGGCGGCAAAGCAGACATTATAGGCGCGTGCCCGCCGCTGGTAAGCGGCGGCTTAAAAGTGCACGCACCGAGTGTTGTTTCGGGGAGAATCGGGGCCCCGGCGCCCCTCCTTCCTCACCCAGCCGCTATGCCGGGCGGCTCGTGGGCGCCAGCGGCGCGGCTTCGGCGGCAGGCGCGTTGGTCGGATCCATAGCCGGGTCCGTCTCGTCATCCCCGCCGCCGGCCTGTCCCAGATCGATGCCTGACGTCTCCGGCAGCAACGCCGCCGAGACCATCACCACCGCGTAGCCCACCCCGGCCACCATGGCGATGGCCAGCGCCAGCGAGGTCCGCCCGCTGTTGAGCCAGCCCACGGCGAGCGGAAAGAACGAGCCGATCACCCGGCCGAGGTTGTACGACACGCCATACCCCGTGGCGCGCACGGCACTTGGGTACGACTCCGAGATCGTCGCGCCAATCCCCGAGAACACGCCCTGCATCAGCACCCCGAGCGGGAAGCCGAGGAACAGCATCGACGTATTGCTGACCGGAATCACCATATAGATCATCGCCATGACGAAAGCGCCGGCGGCGAACGCCATATAGGTCACGCGGCGGCCCCAGCGGTCCGTGGCGTAGGCGCCGGCCACGTAGCCGACCAGCGAACCGAGGATGGTGACCGCCAGGTAGGAGCTGGTGCCGAACACGGACAGCCCCCGCTCGGTCTTCAGGAAGGTGGGCAGCCAGGTGGCGATGGCGTAGTAGGCGCCCAGCATGCCGCCCGACAGCAGGCTGCACAGCACGGTCTTGCGCAGCAGCGGCGCGCGGAACACGCGCGCGAGATCGGCCCCCGGCGAGACCTTGCCGCGTGCGGCCCGGCTCTTGAGGAAGACTTCCGGCTCCTGCAGGTTGCGGCGCAGGTAGATCACCACCAGCGCCGGCAGGATGCCGAGGAAGAAGCAGACGCGCCACGCCGTTTCCGGCTCGAACAGGTTGAACGTGATGGCGTAGGCGATGGCCGCCCCGCCCCAGCCGAACGAATAGCTGCTGGCGGTGAAGCCCGAGTACTTGCCGCGATGGGCCGGATTGCGGATCAGCTCGGTCACCAGCACCATGCACAGCGACGATTCGCCGCCGAAGCCCAGCCCCTGGAGCATGCGGAACACCAGCAACTGCTCGGGCGAATTCGCCATGCCGCAGAGGAAGCACGACACCGCGAACACGATGATGGTCCAGCGCAGCACGCGCACGCGGCCGAAGCGGTCCGCCAGCAGCCCGGCGCCCACCGCGCCAACCAGCGACGAGACCAGCGTCCAGGTGACGATGGCGCCCGCCATCGACTTGCTCATGCCCCACTGCGCCAGCAGCGTGGAGATGAGGAAGGAATAGATCATGAAGTCGAACACATCGACCGCATGACCGAGAAACGCGCCGTAGAACCCCTTGCGCTCGGCGCGCGACAGCTCCTTGAACCAGTCCATCATGATGGTTTCCTCCCAGTCTTCCGTTGTTATCGATCGATGCCGGCCGATGCCAGCCCGCGCGGCGGTTGGTAGCCGTAGCCGGCGGCCTCCAGCAATTGGGCGAAGCGCAGCGAGGTGAGATCGCCCCAGCGCCGCGCCACGATCTGCACGCCGCACGGCAGGCCGTCCCGCGCCGGGCCGATCGGCGCCACCGTGGACGGCAACCCGCACAGCCCCGAATGGCCGGCCCAGAACAGTTGCGTGGTCAGCGGCATCGGCTGGCCGTTCACCGGCAGCGTGCGCTGCCACGGCTCGCCGGCTTCGTCGAGCGGGAACGCGGTGGTGGCGGCGGCCGGACACAGCAGCACGTCGTAGTCGGCGAAGAAGCGGCGCCAGCTCTCGGCAAAGCGGTCGCGGGCGGCTTGCAGGCGCAGCCAGTCGCGGTGCGTCAGCGTGGCGCCAGCGAATTGCAGCGTGGCGTAATCGTCACCCGAATCCGGGCGGGTGCGCGCCAGCGCGTCGGCGAAGGCGGCGTCATCCGTATAGACGGAGGTGGTGGCGCGCAGCAGCAGCACGTAGCTGCGCCACAGCGCGGCGGCGTCGAAGTCCGGGCGCACGTGCCAGTCCACCTTGGCGCCCTGCCCGGCCAGCCAGTGGCCGAGCGCCTCGATGGGCTGGCTGACGGTGGCATCGACATCGGCCAGCGGATGCGTCGGCAGCACCGCCACGCGGAAGTCGGCCAGACGCTGGTGCGGGCAGACCGGCAGGTCCAGCCGCCAGGCGGGCGCGAGGTCCACGTCCGGGCCGGCGATGGCGCGCAGCACCAGTTCGAGGTCGCGCGCGCTGCGGGCGACCGGGCCGGCCACGTTGATGTCCTGCTCGGCAAACCCGGCCGGCGCGTTGCCGTGGCCGCGCAGCGGCACCAGCCCGTGACTGCTCTTGTGCGAGAACACGCCGCAGTAGTGCGCCGGGTTGCGCAACGACGAGCCGATATCGGAGCCCACATCGAAAAAGCTCATGCCGGCGCAGACCGCCGCCGCGCTGCCGCCCGAGGAACCGCCGGGCGTGCGCGTCGGATCGTGCGGATTGCGCGTGGTGCCGTAGATCGCGTTGTAGCTCTGCCAGTCGCGCAGGCCCAGCGGCACATTGGTCTTGCCGAGCAGGATCGCGCCCTGCGCGCGCAGGCGCTGCACCACCACGGCGTCGCGCTCGGCACGATGATCGGCGCGCGCCGGGCTGCCGCAGGTGGTGGGCCAGCCGGCCACGTCGAACGATTCCTTGATCGAGAACGGCACGCCGTCCAGCGGCCCGAGCGCCGCGCCGGCCTGCCGGCGGCGGTCGCTCTCACGGGCTGCGGTGTGCGCGGCATCGAAGTCGGGCAGGACAAGGGCGTTGATCGTCGCATGATGGGCGACCCACGCGGCGTGGCAGGACGCGACCAGCGCCTGCGCGGTGGTCTCGCCACGGGCAAGCCGGTCGGCGGCTACCCATATCGGCAAAAAGCAGTCGTCCAGCCGGCCAGGGTCGGCCGGTGGCAGGTCAGGCAGGGTCACGTGCGCTCCGTGTGTTGTCTTGGGCCGGCGCGTGGGCGCGGCGGCCTGAGGGGGCTTATCGATACGGCGGCGGATACAGCAATCGGTATACTATATTCACAAATCCAAAATTCACAAGGCAGTATTTGTGCCAAGGTGATTTGCACCGCAACAAGGCAGGATGCGGCTTTTCGGGGGATGGGCGCATGCGGGCGCGTGTGCGCTGCACCATCATCGGGAGCGCTTTGGTATACCGTTTGGTGCGAGAGGAGATTAGCGCCGCAGCAGGCCGACCAGTTCGTCGATGTCGGGCAAGGCGGCGGCGCGGCCCGTGGCTTCGCCTTCGGTGGCGTCGAGCACGCCGTCCGCCAGGGCGCGCTTGCCTTGGTGGAGGTCCACGATCCGTTCCTCGATGGTCCCGGCGGTAATCAGCCGGTAGACCGTGACCGGCCGCTGCTGGCCGATGCGGTGCGCGCGGCCCATCGCCTGATCCTCGGCGGCGGGATTCCACCAGGGGTCGGCAATCACGATGTAGTCGGCCGCCGTCAGGTTCAGGCCGAAGCCGCCGGCCTTCAGGCTGATCAGGAAGACATCGCCCGCCCCACCCTGGAACGCGGCCACGCGGCGCGTGCGTTCGCCGGCCGGCGTGGCGCCGTCCAGGTACTGGTAGGCCAGTCCCGCCTCATCCAGCGCGCGCCGCATCAACTGGAGGAAATCGACGAACTGGCTGAACACCAGCGTCTTGTGGCCGTTGGCGGCCAGCGTGGCGGCCAGTTCGGCGAAGGCGCGCACCTTGGCGCCCGGCGCGGCCACCTCGGGCGTGGCCAGACGCGGGTCGCACGCGGCGCGGCGCATGCGCATCAGTTGGGCCAGCACGTGGATGCGGGCGTCGGGTTCGGCCGGCGCTGCCGGCTGTGCCTTGCGGCCCTTCCTGGCGGGCGGCCGTAGCAGCGCGCGCTCGGCCTCGGACAGCGCCTGACGGCGCAGGGCCTCGTAGTGGGCGGCCTCAGCCGGCTCGGGCTCCACGCGGATCACGAGTTCGGTGCGCGGCGGCAGTTCGTCCAGCACCTGCGCCTTGGTCCGCCGCAGCACGAACGGCGCGATCATGCGCCGCAGCCGCACGCGCGGCTCCCGCGCGCCATTGCGCTCGATCGGGTTGGCAAAGTGTTCGTTGAAGCGGACCAGCGACCCGAGCAGCCCCGGGTTGCAGAACCGCATCACGGCCCAGAGTTCGGACAGCCGGTTCTCGATCGGCGTGCCGGAAAGCGCCACGCGGCAGTCGGCGGCCAGCGCAAACATGGCCTGCGCGCGGCGCGAGGACGGATTCTTGATCGATTGCGCCTCGTCGGCGATCACCGTGTGCCAGCGCCGCGCGCCGAAATCCTTGCGCGCCTGCTGGAGCAGTTGGTACGAGACGATCACGAGGTCATGGGCGCCGGCCTGCTCGACGATGGCCACGCGGTCCCCCTCGGCATAGAGATGGACGTTGAGCGTGGGGGCGAAGCGGCGCGCCTCGGCGGCCCAGTTGCCGCACACCGAGGTCGGCGCCACGACCAGCGCCGCGCCGTCGGCAGCACGCGCCAGCAGCAGCGCGAGCGACTGGAGCGTCTTGCCCAGCCCCATGTCATCGGCCAGACAGGCGCCGAAACCGGCCTCGGCCAGCGCCATCATCCAGCGGTAGCCTTCTTCCTGATAAGGACGCAGTTCGGTCGCCAGCGTGGCGGGCACGGCGGCGTCCGCCTCCCGCGCGGCCCGCAGCCGGCGCACGCGGGTGCGGAAGTGCGCATCCGGGTCCACGCCGGCGCCGGCCAGCACGTCGTCCAGCCACGGCGCGGCCACCAGCGGCACGCGGATGCCATCGCGCATGGCATCCCCCACCCCGGCGAGGTCGCGCAGGCGGGCGCGCAACTGCCCGGTCAGCGCCACGTAGACGCCCTGCCCCATTGGCATGAACCGCCCGGCGTGGCCGTGCGCCCAGGCCACCAGCTTCTCGAGCGACATCACCAGCCCCTCGGCCACGCGCAGATGGCCGACGAGCTTGAACCACTCGCTGCCGGTTTCCACGCTGACGGCCAGTTGCGGGAGGTCGGCCGGCAGCAGGCGGATCTCGCGGCCACGCGGCCATTCGAGGTCGATCACGCCGGCAAGGCCGGGCAGCATCTCCACGGCGGTCAGGGCGTCTTCGGGATCGTCCAGCGTCCAGGTGTATTCGCCGCCGGGCGGCGAGGATTCGACCAGGAACGGCAGCGCGGCGAAGACTTCGGCCACGTGGGCCAGCTCGGCGTCCAGGTCGCGCTCGGTGGCCATCGCTTCGCCGGCGACGGTCGCCATCAGCTGCGCGCGGCCCGCGCCGGGCGCCAGCCGGGGCCCCATCGGGCCCAGCGGCGTGACCACCAGCCGCAGGCCGATGCCGCGCCCCACCGGCGCCACTTCGGCGCGCAGGCGGGTTTCCGGCTCGCGCAGGCGGGCTTCGCCCGAACTGTCGGCATGGATCTGGAAATGGCCGGCCAGCGCGCGCAGCGTGGTGTCCAGCCGGGCGTGGGCGTCGGCGGGCACGGCCAGCCCATCGGCAATCAGGCGGGCGGCCTGCTGCTGCGCGGCGGAGAAACGGATCACGCGGAGGCGACGCGGGCCGTCCTGGAGCACCGTGATCTGGCGCAGCGCCTCGGCTTCCTCGCGCGCGGCGGGGGGCAGCAGGTCTTCCATGGCGGGCGCGGGGCGCAGCGGGGGGGCGATGCGGAGCACGTAGCGGTCGCCACCGTTGCCAACCTCCCGGACCGCTTCCAGCGTGGGCGCGGCCTCGGTGACCTCCATCGGCACGGTCGGCGCGTGGGACAGCACCACCCCGGGGTGCCCCACCAGCGCCATCACGGCGGCGGCGCGGTCCAGCACATGGCGGCGGTTGCGCGAGCGGTCGCGGCGGATGGCCCGGGCCACGCGGGCGTCCCACGGCGCCAGGGTGTCGTCCTCGGCTACCCGGGCCAGCGGGATCGGCCGGGGCTTGCCCCAGCCGCGCGGGCCGTAGGCCTGCTCCAGCGGCTCCACCAGTCCCGGCACCCCATCGGCATCGATGGTCAGCGCCCACAACAGGCGGCGCCGGCCGCCCTCGACAGGGGCTTCCGCGCCGGCCAGCGCGGCCAGTTCGCCCAGCGCTTCCTGCCAGCGGTGATCGTCGTCGGGGGTGGTGGGGAGCGCGGACAAGGGCAAAAGGGGTAAAAAGAGAGGCCGGGAGGATCGGAACGGCGATTGTAGTCCCCCCGCCCGGCCGCGTTGGCACATCAGGGCGCGCGGCTTACAATGGCGGCCTTGTGACATTTCTGGTGCAAAGGGAGACAACCATGTCGATGGCGGATCGCGACGGCAAGATCTGGATGGACGGCAAGCTGATTGAGTGGCGCGATGCCAAGATTCACGTCCTGACGCACACCCTGCACTACGGCATGGGCGTATTCGAGGGCGTGCGCGCCTACAAGACGCCGGCCGGCACCGCGATTTTCCGCCTCAAGGAGCACACGCGCCGCCTGTTCAACTCGGCCAAGATCTTCCAGATGGCCATGCCGTTCGACGAAGCGACGCTCGAGGCCGCCCAGCGCGAGGTGGTGCGGGCCAACAATCTCGAGTCGTGCTACATCCGCCCGCTGGTCTGGATCGGCTCCGAGAAGCTCGGCGTGTCCGCCAAGGGCAACACCATCCACGTGGCCATCGCCGCCTGGCCGTGGGGCGCCTATCTGGGCGAAGAGGGGCTGGAGCGCGGCATCCGCGTCAAGACCTCGTCGTTCACGCGCCACCATGTGAATGTGTCGCTGGTGCGCGCCAAGGCGAGCGGCTACTACATCAACTCGATCCTGGCCAACCAGGAGGCCACCGGCCTCGGCTACGACGAGGCGCTGCTGCTCGACACCGACGGCTACGTGAGCGAGGGCTCGGGCGAGAACGTGTTCATCGTGCGCAATGGCGTGATCTACACCCCGGACCTGGCCTCGTGCCTGGACGGCATCACCCGTGACGCCACGCTGACCATTGCCCGCGACCTCGGCATCGAGGTGCGCGAAAAGCGCATCACGCGCGACGAAATGTACTGCGCCGACGAAGCGTTCTTCACCGGCACCGCCGCCGAAGTCACGCCGATCCGCGAACTGGACGACCGCGTCATCGGCGAAGGCCGTCGCGGCCCGGTTACCCAGCGCATCCAGGAAGCGTTCTTTGCCGCCGTGGGCGGCACGGACGAGAAGTACAAGAAGTGGCTGACGCTGGTCTGAGCACCGGCGCCATCCCGATCATTTAAAACAAGCCAGTCACCCTGCAAGCCAAACGCAACACCATGACGCAAACCGCATCCGTCGTCGAAATCGGCGCTGAAGACATGCCCCTCCACTGCCCCACGGGGAACACCCCGACGTGGAACTACCATCCCCGCGTGTTCCTGGACGTGGCCGACACCGGCGAGGTGAAATGCCCGTACTGCGGCACCGTGTACAAGCTCAAGCCGGGCACCGTGCTGAAGGGCCACCACTGAGATCGCGTCCGAGGCACGCGGCCCACGCCGCGCGCCGCCGCACCCCCCTCCCGCCCCGGGCCGCGTTGCGCCCCGGGGCGTTGGCATGTCCGGGCCACGCATCACCCACAATATGAAAAAAGCCCTCGTCATCGCCCCGAACTGGATCGGCGACGCGCTGATGGCGCAGCCGCTGTTCGCGCTGCTCAAGGCGCGCCATCCCCGCATGGTCATCGACGCCCTCGCCCCGAAATGGGTGGCGCCGGTGCTCGCACGCATGCCCGAGATCGGCACCGTGTTCCCGAGCGATCTCGCGCACGGCAAGCTGCAGCTCTCGGCCCGGCTGATGTTCGCGCAGCAGCTCAAGCATGAGGGCTACGACGTGGCCTATGTGCTGCCGAATTCACTCAAATCGTCGCTGATTCCGTTCCTGGCCGGCATTCCGCTGCGCATCGGCTATCGCGGCGAGGCGCGCTTCGGCATGCTCAACGTGCGCCACGCCAATCCGCCGCGCGACAAGCGCCCGCCGATGGTAGAGCACTACGCACGGCTGGCCCTCAAGCCCGGCGGGCGCCTGCCCGAGCACATTCCCGATCCGCAGCTGCGCGTGAAGCCCGAGCGCATGGCCGCCACGGCCGAGCGCTTCGGCATCGCGCCGCAGACCCGGGTGATCGCCTTCTGCCCCGGCGCGGAGTTCGGCCCGGCCAAGCGCTGGCCGGCCGCGCACTTCGCCGAACTGGCGCAGATGCTGCGCCGCTCGTTCCCGTACGCGCAGATCATCACGCTCGGCTCGGCCAAGGATGCCGAGATCGCGGCGGAGATCGTCGCCGGAGCGCCGTTCGTGCGCAACCTGTGCGGCCAGACCTCGCTGGACGACGCGGTGGACCTGCTCGCCCTGTCCGAAGCCGCCGTCTGCAACGACTCCGGCCTGATGCACGTGACCGCCGCACTGAACCGGCCCCAGGTGGCCGTTTTCGGCTCCAGCGACCCGCGCCACACGCCCCCGCTGTCACAGGCTGCGAGTATCATGTGGCTGCAACTCGAGTGCAGCCCCTGCTTCAAACGCGAGTGCCCGCTGGGCCACCTGCGCTGCCTGAAGGACATCGAACCCGAAATGGTGTTCGTCGAGTTGCGCAAGCTCCTGCATCGACCCTGACCACGCCAACATGCCCCGTTTCGCCCGACTGTTCGATTCCGCCGAAGACATCGTCGATGCCTTCCGCGAAGCCATGAAACTGCGCGATGCCGATGGCGCGCTGCGCCTCTGGCTGGACGAGGATTCGGTCACGTGCGTGATGCCCGACGGCCAGCGCCTGATCGGGCACGACCATCTGCGCCAGGCCTTCATGCTGCTGCTGGAGGAACAGCCGGTGCTGATCGACGCCATCGAGACCAGCAGCCATGCCTCGCTCGGCGTGTCGATCTTCGACGTGACCGAGGCGCTGCGCTTTGGCGCGGACCGCGTGGAAGCGGACCTCTACGTGCACACCACCTACGTGCTGATGCAGAACCACGAGGGCTGGCGCCTGGCCCACATCCACTGCAGCCCGGCCAACGCGGTGCAGGTAGCCGCCGTGGCCGCCGCCCCGGGCCAGGCGCTGCACTGACCACTTCGACGTGATGGGCCTGAAGCTGGGCGCCCCCTTCGGCGAGACCTTCCACACGCCGTGGTGGCTGCGCGGCGGCCATGCCCAGACCATCCTCGCGGCCCGCTTCACGCGGCACCGGCGCGTCACGTTCCGGCGCGAACGCTGGGACACCCCCGATGGCGACTTCATCGACGTCGACTGGACCACGCACCCGGTAGCGCCGGGCGCCCCGCTGGTGGTGATGTTCCACGGCCTCGAGGGCGACTCGAACAGCCACTACGCCCAAACCCTGATGGACGCGCTGCGCGCACGCGGCTGGCAGGGCGCCATTCCACATTTCCGGGGCTGTTCGGGCGAGCTGAACCGCGCGCCGCGCTTTTATCATTCGGGCGATTCCGCCGAGATCCGCTGGGTGCTGGAGCGGCTGCGCCAACGGGTGCAGCCCGGACGGGCGGAAGGACAGCGCATGCTGGCAGTCGGCATCTCGCTCGGCGGCAATGCCCTGCTGCGCTACCTGGGCGAGGAAGGCCACGGCGCGCGCTTCCTCTCGGCGGCGGCGGCCATCTCGGCCCCGCTCGACCTCGCGGCGGGCGGCGCGGCGCTCTCCCAGGGCTTCAACCTGATCTATACCCGGATGTTCCTGCAGACGCTGAAGCGCAAGTCGCTGGCCAAGCTCGACCAGTTTCCGGGCCTCTTCGACCGCGCGACGATGCTGGCGAGCCGCGACCTCTACGCCTTCGACAACGTGGTCACCGCGCCGCTGCACGGCTTCCGCGATACCGACGACTACTGGATGCGCGCCGCCAGCAAGCCGGTGCTGGGCGAGATCCGCATTCCCACGCTGGTGCTGAACGCGCGCAACGACCCCTTCCTGCCCGGCCAGCACCTGCCGAGCCAGGCCGAGGTCAGCCCCGACGTGCTGCTGGAGCAGCCCGCGCACGGCGGCCACGTCGGCTTCATGACGCCCCGCGCCGGCGTGCTGGGCCACCTGCCGCTGTTCCCGGTGGCGGGCCATATCGAATGGCTGCCCACGCGCATCCTCGACTACTTCGACAGCGTGGGTGGAACGCGCCAGACGGCGTAGGAGACAACCATGGATGACATCGTCAAGCAGGCGATGGCCCGCTGGCCCAACGTGCCGAACGCGTACGGATGGCTGGCGCTGGACCGCCGCGGGCAATGGCGCCTGCGCAACGAGTTCGCGCAGGAGCACGGGCTGTCCGGCGACCCGATCCGCCACGAGGCGCTGATCCACTTCATCGAACGCAACTACACCCACGACGCGCGCGGCGCCTGGTTCTTCCAGAACGGACCGCAGCGGGTGTTCGTCTCGCTCGGCTACGCGCCGTGGATCGTGCGGATGCACGACGGCGCGCTGGCCACCACCACCGGGCGGCCGTTCAGTGTGGCGGCCTGCCATGCCGACGAGCACGGCAACGTGGTGCTGGCGGGGACGGTGGAAGGTCTGGGGGATGGGGACGGAGATGGCGCGCCGGTGCAGGCCGCGCTGCTGCACGACCATGACCTCGATGCCTTCAGCAGCGCCTGCACCTGGCATGGCGAGGGGTGCGGTGCGGCGCTGGGGGTGTTCCATCACGCCGGGCGCGATTTCGACATCGAACCGATTGCCGAGGACGAGGTGCCGACGCGCTTCGGCTTCGTGCGAACACCTGCACCCGCACCGGAAGCCGAAGCTGGCTGAGGCCCAGCCTCAGTTCGGCATGCCCTTGTTGTCCTGCTTTTCCTCGCGGAACTGCAGCTGGAGCTGGTGCAGCCGCGCATCGACCTCGGACAGCGAGTAGAAATCGCCATCATTGGCCTTGCGGGCGATCTGCAATTGCTCGATGGCCGCCTGGTAGGACCCGTCCATCGCGTACTTCTCGGCCAGCGCCTGATGCTGCTGCAGCCGCTTGCCCTGCGCCGCGTAGGCGCGCGCGAGCAGCTCCCACCATTCGGCACGCGCCTTTTCCTCGCGCGTGCGGGCGCGCAGGAAGGTCACGGCGTCGCCCAGCTTGCCGGCGGCGACCAGCGAATCGGCATACGTCAGCGCCACGGCATGAGAGAGCGGGAACGCGCGCATCGAGGCGTTGGCCTGCGTCAGCGCTTCCTGCGGACGGCCCTCGGCGCGCGCCAGCTCGATCGCCATGACGTCCAGCATCGGACTGCCCGAGGTGGCGGACGGAATCGTGCCATAGAGCCGGCGCGCCTCGGCCAGCGCCCGTTCGGCATCCGCGTAGCGGCCCAGCCGCTGGTTGGCGAAGGCGATGCCGTAATAGATCGCCGGCTGCCGCACCGGCGAGGCGTTCGCCACTTGCGACTGGAACGTCTCCAGCACGTTGCGCTGGTCGTTGGGGGTGGTGGCCTGGATGACGCGCGCCCGCGCGCGCGCGAACTCGTATTCGGGCGTGTTGCCGACCTTGCGGGCGGTCACGTGGCGCACGCGGTCCTGCATGTCGGCGATCCGCTCGGAGGTCAGCGGGTGGGTGCGCACATAGGCCGGGATCGAGTTGTCCGAGATGCCGGTCACGCGCTGCAGCCGCGAGAAGAAATCGGGCATGCCCTGCGGGTCGAAGCCGGCAGCGGTCATGATCTGGAAGCCGACGCGGTCAGCCTCGCGCTCGGCCCCGCGCGAGAAGGACAGCTGGTTGGCCACGGCCGCGCCCTGCCCGCCCATCGCCAGCGCCGCCGCTGCATCGCCGCTCTTGGTGGCCGCCAGCCCGGCCAGCACCATCGACGCCAGCGCGATCCACATCGACTCATCCTGCTTGGTGATGCCGCGCGCGATATGGCGCTGCATCACGTGGCCGATTTCATGGCCGAGCACGGAGGCAAGTTCCGATTCGGTCTCGGACTGGACCAGCAGCCCGGTATGCACGCCGATATAGCCGCCCGGCAGCGCGAAGGCGTTGATCGAGCGGTCCCGCACGCCAAACAGTTCGAAGCCGGTGGCGAAGGTGCCCGCGCCATTCGAACCGGCCACGTTCTGGCGGCGCGCGGCCTGCACCAGCCGGTAGCCGAGCGCGTTCAGGTAATCGTTGAGCAGCGCGTCCGAGACATAGTCGGTATCGCGGCGGATATCCCGCATGATCCGGTCGCCCAGCCGCCGCTCCATGTCCGGCGACAGCGATGCCGTGGACGGGTCGCCGAGGTCCGGGAGCTGCAGGCTGCCGCCCTCCACCACCGGGTTATTGGTCCGCAATCCGAATTCGGATTTCTGACCCGCCCTGACACTGCGGTTGAGATTGTCGTAGACCTGATCGCTGGCGTCGGGCACCAGCTCCGTAGTGGGCGCCGGCTGCTGCGAGGACGGCGCCAGCCGCGCGGCGGGCACGGTCAAGCCCTGCGGCCAGGCCGGCGCGGCCATGGTCAGCACGAGGGCGGCGGCCACGGCACGGGCAAGTGACGCGCGCATGGCGGGGGCGGCCAAAGCAGCGGGAGCGGTGTCGGCGGCGCGCGCCGGAGCGGGCAGGCGGCGGCGCCAGGAGGTCTTGGGCATATTGCTATGATAGCGGCCTCCGCCGCGCGTTCCCAATCCGGCAGACCCCTTGCCCCGCGTTGTTTCTCCGGATTGCGACGGGCGCTATTTCATCCCTCGAATTCTGACGCCATGAGCCAACTCACCCACTTCGACGCCGCCGGACAAGCCCATATGGTCGATGTCGGCAACAAGGCCAGCACCCATCGCGTGGCGGTGGCCACCGGCACCATCACCATGCAGCCGGATACCCTCGCGCTGGTGCGCGACGGCACCGCCAAGAAGGGCGATGTGCTCGGCATCGCCCGGGTGGCCGCGATCATGGCGACCAAGCGCACCTCCGACCTGATCCCCCTCTGCCATCCCATCGGCCTGACCAAGGTGGCGGTAGATTTCGCGCTGGACGAACCGAGTTCCACCATCGCCTGCGTGGTACGCACCGAAACCCACGGCCAGACCGGGGTGGAGATGGAGGCGCTGACCGGCGTGCAGGTGGCCCTGCTCACCATCTACGACATGTGCAAGGCGGTGGACCGGGGGATGGTGATGGGCAACGTGAAGCTGCTGGAAAAGCATGGCGGGAAGTCGGGGGATTGGGTGGCGGGCTGATTTGTCGCCCCGTGTCTCCCGTTGTCCCCCGTTGTCCCGCCCGTAATAAAGGTAACGCCGCATTTCCAAGCCCCCCGCGCCGGCGCCACTTCCGGAAAATTGGTATTGAATTACCAGCAAGGCCCGGCGCCGCCCGTCCACGGATCGGGCGGGTCGAGCGTTGAGGGTTAGGTAACAGGTCACAACGCCGGAAACGCCGCTTTCGGGATGTCGCCGGCACGCATGCAGCACATTGGGTAGGGGTACACATCATGAACGGGCGCAAGCTTTGCCAGATCGCCCTGGCTTTCGCGGCGGTGGCCTCGGCCGCTGTCAGCACGTCGGCCATGGCCGGCGGCCACTACCACGGGGGGCGCGCGCGCGTCGGCGTGGGCGTCTACGTGGGACCGGGCTGGGGAGGATGGGGACCCGGCTGGGGTCCAGGCTGGGGGCCCGGTTGGGGACCCTATGCCTATGGCCCCTACTACGGGCCCGGCTACTATCCGCCCGCCGTCGTCGCGGTGCCGGCGCCGAATCCGCCGCAGTACATCGAACAGGGCGCGGATGGCAATCCAGTGCCCGCGCCATCGGCCAGCGGCGCGCCGAATGACTCGCCCAACGCCTGGTGGTACCACTGCGATTCGCCCGAGGGCTTCTACCCGTACGTCCGCGAGTGTCCCACCGGCTGGCAGCGGGTGCCGCCGACGCCGTCTTCGTCCACCACGCCGCAGGGCCGTGTTCCGGGAGCGACGTCATGAATCCGCGCATCCTTCCCCTGTTGCTGGCGGGCACGCTGGGCCTTGGCGCCTGCGCGGTCATGCCGTCCGGCCCGAGCGTGATGGCGCTGCCGGGCACCGGCAAGACCTTCGACCAATTCCGTGGGGATGACTACAACTGCCGCCAGTTCGCATTCGGTCAGGTGGGCGGCGTAAGCGCCCAGCAGGCATCGAACACGGCCGCCGTGGGCAGCGCGGCCATCGGCACGGCACTCGGCGCAGCGGCCGGGGCGGCCTTCGACGGCGGTTCGGGCGCGGCCATCGGCGCCGGCGTGGGCCTGCTCACTGGCGCCGCCGTGGGGGCCGGGAACTCGTATAACGCGGGATATGGCTCGCAGCGGCAGTACGACGCCGCCTACGTCCAGTGCATGTACGCCAGCGGCAACCGCGTGCCGGTCTACGGGCAGATGGTGTCCACGCCGCGCGCCACCAGCTACGCGGCGCCGCCGTCGAACTACCAGCCCTACTATCCTCCGCCCCCGCCGCCCGGTTACGTGCGCTGACGGCTTCGGCCCTGGCTGGGTTTCGGCTCAGCCGTGGCCCTGCCGGGCGCGTACGCGAACCCAGGCGCAGAAGTCGCGCGGACGGTGCGCGTCGTCCATTTCCTCGCAAGCCTTGTCCAGCGTGTTGAACTGTGCGGCTTCGTCGCCCTGATAGTAATAGCGCAGGCGATCCATCCACAGCCGCGCGCGCTCTGGCTGGCCGGTCAGCGCCAGTAGCCACGCGGTGCGGCCGATCAGGTTCGGGGTGGGCAGCAGGTGCAGCGCGTCGAGGTGCCCGGGTAGCAATTCGGCGGCATTCTGGGCCGTGATGACGGTCCGCTCGATGGCCTCCGACGCGGCGTGCTGGCGGAACCAGTGGCGCGGCATCGGCAGGCCATCGCGCCGTTCATCGCTCGCATACTCGCGCGCTTCCACGCGACGGTAGTCCTGCCAGAGCGTGGTCAGGATGATGGCCGAGAGCACGACGAAGGCGATGCCGATGACCATCGCCGCCGGCTTGGGGACGCGCAGTTTGCCGAAGCCGGACGGCTCCAGCCATCCCAGCAGGAAGCAGAACGGCAGGAAGAAGTAGAGGTAATGGAGCGGGTATTCGAGCATCGAATGCGCGCCGACCATCGCCAGCCAGAGCAGGATCACCACGGTCTGCGGGCGCTCCGTCGACGTCGCGCGCCACAGGCGGCTACGCACCACGCGCCACAGCCACGCCACCAGCAACACCCCCACGCCCGCCGTGCCCATCAAACCGGTCTTCGCCAGCAAATCCAGCACGGCGTTGTGGGCATGCAGGGACATCTCGGCCGTCACGCGCACCTGCGCCATCTGCTGGAACTGCGCCCAGCCGAACTCCCCGTAACCCACGCCGAGCAGTGGATGCAACCGGAACATCGCGACGGCATGCGCCCAGAGCGCGCCGCGCGCCGAGACCTGATCGCCGGCCTTGAGTTGCGCGACGGTATCGAATAATCGCCAGTCAAACGCCTGCCCGGCGCTCTTGATGACCGGCTGCAGCACCACGATGCCGACGACCAACAGCACGGCGGCGAGCACGAGGCCGGGCGGGCGCGCCATCGGATTCGGACCGCGCCGCTCGCCGCGCGCCATCGCGGCGGCGATCAGGGCATAGATGGCGGCCAGCCCAACGTGGACAAGGCCGGTGCGCGAGCCGGTCAGCGCGATGCCCGACTCGAGCAGCAGCACGGCGGCCAGCCAAGCCGCAAACCCGAGCCGCGCCCGCCGCGCCAGCCAGATGGCGGCGACGAGGCCAAAGCCGTGGATCGTCGCCTGATGGTTGGGCTGGTTCAGGTTGCCCCACAGCCGGCGGTTGGTGTCGTAGAAATATTCCGAAACGAGGCCGAACATCTGGTCTTCCATATGGAAGACCTGGATCCACTGGGCCAACGTGCCGAGCAGCCCGGCGACGAGGAAGGTAATGGCGAGGGCATCGACAATCTCGGCCCGTTCCTCGGTGGAAAACCCCTGCCCGAGACGCCACGCGGCGACCATCATGGCCGCGCCGAGGGCGAGGACGATCTGGGTGGTGAAGCGGCTGCCCGTGATATCGGCCATGCCGGCGGCAGACTGGACGAGCGTCGTGAGGATCAGCCAGAGCGGCAGCAGGACGATCCAGGGGACTTGGGGGGTGTCTGGCGAACGCCGAAAGGCCAGCAGGCAGACCAGCGCGACACCGAGCACGCCGGCCATCCATTCGCCGTAGAAGGTGGCGAGCGGAAGCGTGTGCTTCGAAACCAGCAGCGGGAGGGTAAAGGCGGCGATGATCGCCGACCCCGGAAGCAAAGCCCTGGATGGCGGCATGCGGGCGCGAGGGGAAGGAAAGGCGCCATGATAGCTTGGCGGCTTGGGGAAGCAGGAAAAGAAAAAGCGCCCGAAGGCGCTTTTTCAAGCTTCAGACATCAGGCGAGGGAAAGGCTCGCTGATGGCTTGATATTAAATCGCCTGGCCAATCGGGCAACCCGAAGGAGCGTAGCTGGGTTTCCAACCAGCGTTGTTGCTAGCTGTAACGAAGCAGCGCCACGTACCGGTATCTTGGCGCTGCCAGTTGATGGTGGCACCTGCCACGGAAGGGCTAGCATTCTTGTTGGTGCCTGCGTCCGTGGTCAGCGTCGACGACCAGACAAATGCGCCGGTGTTCACGTTAGCGGGCACATTCGGATCGGCATACAGATTCGACTGAACAAAGCCAATATCGGCCAAGGCGGCAACCGCGGCGCCGTTGCTCAGACGATCTTCAAATGCCGTCTTGTACGCGCCCATTTCGCTGACTGCACGTGCCACCTGCGTACGCGCCGTGTAATCCTGATACTGCGGAATCGCGATAGCAGCCAGGATACCGATGATCGCAACCACGATCATCAGTTCGATCAGCGTGAAACCCTTTTGGGCTTGGCGACCCAGTTTTTTGATTTGTTGTACCCGTTGCATAAGGATTGACCCCTCGATGAGATTTTCGTTACAGAAAGAAACATCTGCTTGCATGTGATGCATTACCCCTAAAGCAGGGAGCGTGCCAGGCCAGCAAATGCCGATAATCTCATGCGGGAGTGACAAAATTTGGCCGATCTACGATTCCAAGGGACGGCCAATCAACAAAATTTGTCACATTTTGTGTCTGCGGGACTGCCAAAGTTTTGCACTTTGAGGCGGGCGGGACGGGCTATGCCTCTGGGGTGTACCCCCACCGATACCGACATGCCTTTGGACGCACATTTTCACGGGTATTCGAATAACAGTCCCAGGACGCCGCGCCGCCGCCAGCGTAGCCTTCAGACGGTTTGCCGGTCCCACTCAACTCAAGCTCCACGAACTTGCCCCGGAGCAGCGGCGACGCGTCCTCGCGGAAGTACGCCCGGAGAAAGCACCCGCCGCCGTCTGAGACCTGGCCCATGCGCTGGGCCACCACGCGCTCCACGTACTTTCCGTTTATGGTTTCAGCGGGCGGCAAAGCGGTATCGTTCTCCCCGGTGTTGTCAGGACATTGAGAGGACAAGACATAGGTCTCCAGCACCGAGACCTTCAACCCACCCAGCAAGTACAGTCCCTCGGCAAACTGGGCCCGCGCCACGTACGCGCGGTACTGCGGCAGGGCGAGGCTGGCCAGGATGCCGATGATCGCCACCACGATCATCAGCTCGATCAGCGAAAAGCCCGCCCGCCGTGGAAGGCGCTTGCGGCGATCCATGGCGCACCGCCTCAGGCCGAGGTGGAACTCGATCCCCGCACGCTGCAGGACTTCGGCATCAGCTTGTGGTCCACGTTGGAGAAGCAATCCCAGGTGAACGAGCCCTCGGAGCCCTTCAGTTCCAACTCCACATGCTTGCCGGCCAGCGCCTGCGAGACGTCACTCCGGAACCGGGCCGTGATCACGCAACCGCCGGAGTCGCCCACCACGCCATTGGCCTTGGTTTCCACCGATGCCACATACCGGCCATTGATCGTCGAACTCAGCGGCAGGCCGGAGTTATTGGCCGTCTTGTTGTCCGGGCACGACCCGGAGCTGACGTACGCCTCCACCAGCGACGTCTTCAGGCCCGACGCCAGCGTCAGCGCCTCGGCAAACTGGGCCCGCGCCACGTAGTCGCGGTACTGCGGAATGGCAAGGCTGGCCAGGATGCCGATGATCGCCACCACGATCATCAGTTCGATCAGCGTGAAGCCGGCGCGCGTGGCCCGGCGAACAAGACGGCCAAGCCGCCGTGGATAAGTGTTGGTGTGTTGCATAGGACCCCCTTTCTGGTTGTCGTCATCGACGCGATGACTGGGGTCGTATGCTGTGGCGGGCTGCGCGCTACAAATTTGATCGCGCGCAAGCCGCCGGACGTTGATTCACTCTGATGGAAATGCACCATAAATGGCGCATTTCGGCCCGATTTTTTCGTTGCTGACCGAGGCTGGGAGCGGTCCCACCCCCGGTCAGCCGCCGTCATCAGATCAGGCCGGCGCCGCAGCCGCCGCCACGTGGCTGCACGCCTTGGGCAGGTACTTCCGTTCAGCGCCCGATTCGCACTGCCACGCCACGGCACCCTGGTCCGCGCCGGTCATGCGCAGCGTCAGGGACTTGCCGACCAGCCCCTTGGCGATGCCAGCGTCCTTGAAGTTGGCGACGATGGTGCAGCCGCCCGCTGCCGTGGGCGTGCCGCCCGTGACCACGCTCTTGATGTACGTCCCGGCAATGCTGGTCGCCAGCGGAATCCCGTCCGCCGCCCCGCTGGCATTGCTGGGGCAGGTGCCGCCGTACGAGAACGTTTCGATCACCGCCGGCTTCTGCCCCGACGCCAGGCTCAGTCCCTCGGCGAACTGCGAGCGCGCCACGTAGTCCTGATACTGTGGAATGGCGACCCCGGCGAGGATGCCGATGATCGCCACCACGATCATCAGTTCGATCAGCGTGAAGCCGCGATGGCGGCGTGCGGAAGGCTTGCGTTGCATATTGACCCTTTTCATGGTGATGGTTGATGTCCGTGCCGCGCGGCATTGCGCACCGGCACGGCACCCATGATCGGGAGGTCAGCCCCCTACTCCGATTGATCTCCGACAATTCCCACAGGCTTGTGGGAATTGCTTGGAAATCCACAGGAATTCGTGGCGCGGGCGCCCACAGCGCCCTGTTGTAGCGGCGCCACCAAAGAAAAACGGGCGGCCAGATCGGCCGCCCGTTTCAGGCATGACGAGACTGCAATGCAGAGGCGTCAGGCCACCTGCGCGCTCCGGCGCTTGAGCAGCTTGCCCACCAGCACCACCAGCACGGCCCCGACCAAGCCAAACACCAGATGGGCGTGCGGCACATGCACCTGGAACCACTCTGCATCCACGGGGTCGCTCACCAGCATCTCGCCGGCCAGGTAGCCCAGCAGCGCGGCGCCCAGCACGATGATGAGCGGGAAGCGCTCCATCACCTTCAGCAGGATGGTGCTGCCGAACACAATCAGCGGAATCGACAGGCCCAGGCCCAGCACCAGCAGCATCAGCTGGCTGCCTTCGGGGCCCTTCTGGGCGGCGGCGGCCACGGCCACCACGTTGTCCAGCGACATCACCAGGTCGGCAATCAGGATCGTGCGGATGGCTTGCCAGATGTTGTCCTTGGCGTCGTGGCCTTCCTCGCCGTCATCACCGGTCAGCAGTTGCACGCCGATGTAGACCAGCAGGATGGCGCCGACGATCTTCAGGTACGGCAGCGTCAGCAGCTTCACGGCGGCCACGGTCAGCACCACGCGCATGATGATGGCGGCGGCGCTGCCCCAGAAAATGGCTTTCTTCTGCTGGGCCGGCGGCAGATTGCGCGAGGCGAGCGCGATCACCACGGCGTTGTCGCCGGACAGCACGATATTGGTCAGGATGATGGATCCCAGCGCAATCCAGAATGCGCTGCTCGACAACAATTCCACGGCAAGACTCCTCGAGTTTCTAGGTTTATTCCACGTTCGCCGACCGCCCGGCAGGCGGCGCCACTGCGAACTTTTGGATGTCTGAACTTACAGACATGGAGATGTATCGCACGAACCTTACGATTCGGTTTCAACCTTCCGGCAGGCGGCTCGGGAAATACCCTAGGTCAGCGTCTCGCCAGAATGACATTGCCCCCGGCGGGCGGGGGCAATGCGATGCAATCACCACACGCCAGGCGCCCGGATCGGCACGCCATGGCGCGGGAAGTGACGCATGATTTACAGCATCGCCTTCAGCAGGCGGGCCATCTCCGACGGGTTCTTGGTCACCGTGATACCGCAGGCTTCCATGATTTCCAGCTTGGCCTGGGCGGTGTCCGCACCACCCGAGATCAGCGCGCCGGCGTGGCCCATGCGCTTGCCCGGGGGCGCCGTCACACCGGCGATGAAGCCAACCACCGGCTTCTTCATGTTGTCCTTGATCCAGTGCGCGGCGTTGGCCTCGTCCGGGCCGCCGATCTCACCGATCATGACCACGGCGTCCGTGTCGGGATCGTCGTTGAACATCTTCATCACGTCGATGTGCTTCAGGCCGTTGATGGGGTCGCCACCAATGCCCACGGCCGACGACTGGCCCAGGCCCAGCGCGGTCAGCTGGCCCACGGCTTCGTACGTCAGCGTGCCCGAGCGCGACACCACGCCGATGCGGCCCTTGCGGTGGATGTGACCCGGCATGATGCCGATCTTGATCTCGTCCGGCGTGATCAGGCCCGGGCAGTTCGGACCCAGCAGCAGGGTCTTCTTGTTCTGCTTACGCATCTTGTCCTTGACTTCCATCATGTCGCGGACGGGAATGCCTTCGGTGATGCAGACCACGAGGTCCAGATCGGCGTCAACGGCTTCCCAGATGGCGGCGGCAGCGCCGGCGGGCGGCACGTAGATCACCGACACGGTCGCGCCGGTCGCCTGCTTGGCGTCCTTCACGCTCGCGTAGATGGGAATGCCCTCGAAGTCCTCACCGGCCTTCTTCGGGTTCACGCCCGCCACATAGGCGTTCTTGCCGTTCGCGTAGTCGCGGCAGCCACGGGTGTGGAACTGGCCGGTCTTGCCGGTAATCCCCTGGGTGATGACCTTGGTATCTTTGTTAATCAGAATCGACATGCTGTAATCCTTTGCTTGGCGTCGCGCGGCGCGGGCAGGGCCTGCGCACCGCGCGCTTGCATTTGTTGGCGTATCGGCTTCGGCTTACTTGCCAGCGGCAGCGGCCACAACCTTCTGGGCGGCTTCTTCCATCGTGTCCGCCGAGATGATCGGCAGGCCCGACTCGGCCAGCATCTTCTTGCCCAGGTCTTCGTTGGTGCCCTTCATGCGGACGACCAGCGGCACGCCCAGCTGCACAGCCTTCGAAGCCGAGATCACGCCTTCGGCGATCACGTCGCAGCGCATGATGCCGCCGAAGATGTTGACCAGGATGGCCTCCACGTTCGGGTTGCTCAGCATCAGCTTGAAGGCTTCGGTCACCTTCTCGGTGGTGGCACCGCCGCCCACGTCCAGGAAGTTGGCCGGCTCGCCGCCGAACAGCTTGATGGTGTCCATGGTGGCCATGGCCAGGCCGGCGCCGTTCACCAGGCAGCCGATGTTGCCGTCCAGCGAGATGTAGGCCAGGTCGAACTTCGAGGCCTCGATTTCGTTGGCGTCTTCTTCGTCCAGGTCACGGTAGGCCACGATTTCCGGGTGACGGAACATCGCGTTGGAGTCGAAGTTGAACTTCGCATCCAGGGCGATCACCTTGCCGTCGCCGGTCAGGATCAGCGGGTTGATTTCGGCCAGCGAAGCGTCGGTTTCCCAGAACGCCTTGTACAGGCCTTGCAGTGCCTGGCGCGCTTGCGGCACGCTGGCGTCCGGCACGCCGATCTTGCGGGCGATGTCGTCGGCTTCGGCGTCCTGCAGGCCCACGGCCGGGTCCACGATCAGCGTGTGGATCTTTTCCGGGCTGTGCGCGGCCACTTCCTCGATGTCCATGCCGCCTTCGCTGGAGGCCATCAGGGCCACCTTTTGCGAGACACGGTCCACCACCAGCGACACGTACAGTTCCTTCTTGATGTCAGCGCCTTCTTCGACCAGCAGGCGGTTGACCTTCTTGCCTTCCGGACCGGTCTGGTGCGTCACCAGTTGCATGCCCAGGATGTTGGTGGCGTAGGTCTTGACGTCCTCGATGCTCTTGGCCACCTTCACGCCGCCGCCCTTGCCGCGGCCGCCTGCGTGGATCTGTGCCTTGACGACCCACACCGGACCGCCGAGCTGCTCAGCCGCCTTCAGGGCTTCTTCAACCGAGAAAGCCGGGATGCCGCGCGGAACCGGCACATTGTATTTGCGCAGGATTTCCTTGCCTTGATACTCATGGATATTCATGCGTGTTTCCTTTCGGGTAGGCGTAAAGGGATGGGAAAAATGGGGGAGACGATTCGTCTCTCGCTGTTCCTGTGGGCGGACCGTGACGGTCAGCCCGAGGTTCCGTTGGGCCGGTGGGCCAGGGTGTCGTCGCCCGATGCCGGAGCATCGACGCGTGACGCGGTCTGGGACGATGACGCCGCAGCGCCGGCCTTCGGTGCCGGCTGGTAGCCATACCAGCGCGGGTAAAACTGGCGAACCACCTCGCCCTCGAAATGGAGCGCGTGGCATCCATGGAGCTGGTAAGGCGGTTCGGGATTCGGATCGTTGACGGTGGCGCCGTCGCGCACATTGAAGACATCGCCGGCAAACGCCTGGATGGCGGCGGTCGGCAGCACGCCGGCCAGCTCCGTCAGGTGGGTGCAGCCGGACACGCCGGACAGCCGCTCGCGCACCGCCTTGCGGAAGCCCTTTGTCAGGTTCAGGCCGATCAGCTTCCGGTAGGCCGGGCCGATCGTGTCGCAATGCGTCGGATACGGCACCCAGTCTGAGCAGGCTTCAGCATCCACCACGTTCATGCGGAGGTCGATCGTCACGCGCAGCCAGAGGTCGTGCAGCGGCTGGCCGATGGGGCGAATGCCGCCGCCGGCGAGTTCGATGTCACGTGGCTTGGTGTCGGTAAGGCGGGCCTCGATGTCCCACAGACCGTCTTCCCGCGCATACGCTTCCGCCGTGATGGCACGGCGATGACGCAAGGTGCGGTTGGCAGGCGGGGAAAGTGGCATGACAGCTGGGGCTGACGCGGGATGTTGAGGTGTGACCGGGGGCAAACGTCACGGCCGGGGCGGGACGGCCGACAGCCGCACGGCCGCCAAGGCCGGAAAACCGGGAGAGTTTAACATGCCGCGCCGCTTTGACCGGGAACATCCTGCGATACGGAATGTCGGGGGCGAATTGTTGCGCCGGTGACAACGCCGAACCACGGCGCGACAAGGGCTGGCGGGCGGCCATCGTATCCGGCGGCACGGTCGGTGGTGCGGCGCCGCAACATTAGGCGCCGGATCACAAAATCCCTGTTGCGCACGCAGGTATACAGTGGTCTACGTGGCGTAATCGACACGTTGTTGCCATCTCACTCGTCATCTTCCGCGCGGCGGATGATCTTGCCGACCACGGCGCGCGAGAAGCCGCGCGCGACCATGAAGCGGATCTGCTTGGCCTTGGCCTCCGGAGAATCCGGGGCGGTGCCGAAGCGCTTGCGCCAGACTTCCCGGGCCCGCTCGACCTCGGTTTCCCGCAGGCGGTCCTGGAGGTCATGCAGTTGTTCATTGCCGAGCTGATGGGTCTTGGCCTCCTGCATCACCCGGGCGGCGCCATAGCGGCTGGCGCGGCGATGGACCAGGCTATCGACGAAGCGGTCGTTGGAGAGCCAGTTCTCGCGCTCGAGCGCGTCGAGCAGGGTATCCACCTCCTCGGGCGTCTCGGCGTGCGGCGCCAGCTTGCGCCGCAGTTCGGCGCGGCTGTGCTCGCGGCGCGACAGGTAGCCAACGGCGCGGGCCTTCAGCGAGAGCGGGGGGCGGGAGCCAGCCATCAGGGGGTCATCGACAGTGCAGTACCAATAAAAAAAGCCGCCGCACGATCTGCGACGGCTTCCGAGGGGCGGAGAAAGCTCCGCCTCAGCCTTCGATTTCGGCCGGCGCGCTGACGACAGCGGCGTTCATCGCCACCACGCCCAGCGCCGCACGGACCTTGTTCTCGATCTCAGCGGCGATGTCAGGGTTCTCGCGCAGGTATTCGCGCGCGTTGTCCTTGCCCTGGCCGATCTTTTCGCCGTTGTAGCTGTACCACGCGCCCGACTTCTCGACGATCTTGGCATCCACGCCGAGGTCAATGATCTCGCCCTGACGGGAAATGCCCTGGCCGTAGAGGATGTCGAAGAATGCCTCGCGGAACGGCGGCGACACCTTGTTCTTCACCACCTTGACCTTGGTCTCGTTGCCGATGACGTCGTCGCCCTTCTTGATCGAGCCGATGCGGCGGATGTCCAGGCGCACCGAGGCGTAGAACTTCAGCGCATTGCCGCCGGTGGTCGTTTCAGGTGAACCAAACATCACACCGATCTTCATACGAATCTGGTTGATGAAGATCACCAGGCAGTTGGTGCGCTTGATCGTACCGGTCAGCTTGCGCAGCGCCTGGCTCATCAGGCGGGCCTGCAGGCCGGGCAGCGAATCGCCCATTTCGCCCTCGATTTCGGCCTTCGGCACCAATGCGGCCACCGAGTCGATCACGATCAGGTCGATCGAGCCCGAGCGCACCAGGGCGTCGGTAATTTCCAGGGCCTGCTCGCCGGTGTCCGGCTGGGAGATCAGCAGTTCACCCACGTTCACGCCCAGCTTGCCGGCGTAGTTCACGTCCAGCGCGTGTTCCGCGTCGATAAAGGCGCAGGTGCCGCCCAGCTTCTGCATCTCGGCCACCACCTGCAGCGTCAGCGTGGTCTTGCCCGACGATTCCGGACCATAGATCTCCACCACGCGGCCGCGCGGCAAGCCGCCGACGCCCAGCGCGATATCGAGCCCCAGCGAGCCGGTCGACACCACTTCGATGTCCTTTTCGATCTCGCCATCGCCCAGACGCATGATCGAGCCCTTGCCGAACTGCTTCTCGATCTGGGAGAGCGCGGCGGCAAGCGCCTTCTGCTTCTCAGCGCTCACGCCGGCGCCGGCCTTCTTGTCGTCCATGGTCGTCCTTCAGTCAATGGTGTATAAATAGGCCGCATGCGGCGCGACGCCTGATTTTTAAGCGATTTCCGACGGAAATCGGCCTGAAAAGTGATCTGGCGTGCGACCCGACCCGGCTGCCCACAAGGCAGCCTGCGGAATGTCGGGTACTGTATAAAAAAACAGTATGCTTGGCAAGCCCCACCGGTTCCGCAACCGCGTGGCGTGCGATGCTGGCAACAGGGTGGAGACAACCATGCGCATTCTGATTGCGGAAGATGACGACGTGCTGGCAGACGGGCTCACGCGCTCGCTGCGGCATTCCGGCTACGCCGTCGACCACGTCGCCAACGGCGTGGAAGCCGATTCGGCCCTGTCGACCCAGCATTTCGACCTGCTGATCCTGGACCTCGGCCTGCCCCGCATGCCCGGCCTGGAGGTGCTCAAGCGCCTGCGCACGCGCGGCGCGATGCTGCCGGTGCTGATCCTGACCGCCGCCGATGGCGTGGACGAGCGGGTCAAGGGCCTGGACCTGGGCGCCGACGACTACATGGCCAAGCCCTTCGCGCTGTCCGAGCTGGAGGCGCGCGTGCGCGCGCTGGTCCGGCGCGGCGCGGGCGGCGGCGCCACGCTGATGCGCCACGGGCCGCTGGCCTTCGACCAGGTCGGCCGCATCGCCTATCTGAACGAGCAGATGCTGGACCTGTCCGCACGCGAGATCGGCCTGCTGGAGATCCTGCTCACGCGCAGCGGGCGGCTGGTTTCCAAGGAACAACTGGTGGACCACCTCTGCGAGTGGGGCGAGGAAGTCAGCAACAACGCCATCGAGGTCTATGTGCACCGGCTGCGCAAGAAGATCGAAGTGGGTGGCATCCGCATCGCCACGGTGCGCGGCCTGGGTTACTGCCTGGAGAAGTTCCAGCCGGTGATGGCGGCGCATGGCTGATCCGGGGGCGGCATGCGCCTGCTGAGACTGCGCTGGGGCCGCCCGCCGGCCCTGCCCCCCCTGCCCAACTCGCCGCCGCCCCTGCCGACCCTGGCCGACGCCGCGGCGGAGGACGCCGCGCTGGCCGACGCCCTGCCGCACCTGGAAGAATCGTCCGCCCATCCCTCCCCGCGCTCGCTGTTCGGCGAGATCCTCGACTGGATGCTCGCCCCGCTGCTGCTGCTCTGGCCGATGAGCATTGCGGTCACCTACCTCGTCGCCAAATCCATCGCCAACGGTCCGTTCGACCGCGCGCTGGAGGCCAGCGCCATCGTGCTGTCCCAGCAGGTGCGCGAGGTGAACGGCCGCGTGACGCTGCAGCTGCCGCTCTCCGCGCGCGAGATCCTGCGGGCCGACGAAACCGACAATATCTATTACCAGGTGGTGGGCAAGCGCGGCGAGTACGTGGCCGGCGACCACGATCTGCCGCTGCCGTCCGAGGAGGACCAGGGCCATGCCGGGCTGGTGTCCCTGCGCGACGACCGCGTGGCCGGCAACGACGTACGCGTGGCCTATACCTATGTCGACCTGAAAAGCGCCGGCTCCCAGCCGGTGCTGGTGCAGGTGGCCGAGACGCTCGACAAGCGCGCGCGGCTGGCCAACGAAATCATCAAGGGCGTGATCCTGCCGCAGTTCGTGATCCTGCCGCTGGCCGTGGTGCTGGTCTGGTTCGGCCTCACGCGCGGGCTGGCGCCGCTGACCGCGATCCAGCAGCGCATCCGGGCGCGCAACCCCGGCGATACGAGCCCCATCGACGAGACCGCCGCGCCGCAGGAGATCACGCCGCTGGTGGCATCGTTCAATGACCTGCTGGCGCGACTGGACCAGTCCGTGCAGACGCAGAAGCGCTTTATCGCCGATGCCGCGCATCAGATGAAGACGCCGCTGGCCGGGCTGCGCATGCAGGCCGAGCTGGCGCAGCGCGAGCAGTCGCCCGAGGAATTGCGCCGCTCGCTGGCGCAGATCGCCGGCAGTTCCGAACGCACCGCGCACCTGGTGACGCAGCTGCTTTCGCTGGCGCGCATGGAGAACCTGGCCGGCGCGGGCGGCATGGCGCCGCTGGACCTCACCGCGCTGGCGCGTGAGGTGGTCAAGGACTGGCTGCCGCAGGCGTGGGCGCGCCGCATCGACCTGGGGCTGGAAGCCGACGACCACCCGGTGACCATCACCGGCAACCGCCTGATGCTGACCGAGATGCTCAACAACCTGCTGGACAACGCGATCCGCTACACGCCGTCCGGCGGCCATGCCACCGTGCGCGTGGCCGCCGACCCGTTCGAGCCGTTCGCCTATCTCGATGTGGAGGACACCGGGCCGGGTATCGCCCCGTCCGAGCGCGAACGGGTGATGGAGCGCTTCTACCGCGTGCTCGGCACCAATACCGAGGGCAGCGGGCTGGGCCTCGCCATCGTGCGCGAGATCGTGCAGCAGCATGGCGGCGAGGTGGCCATCGACGATCACGTTTACCAGCCGTCGCCCCGGCTGGCCGGCACGCGGCTGCGCGTGACGCTGCGCCGCGCCCAGAGCGGCACCGGCACCGGGGAGCCGGCATGAGAAAGCCCCCGCGCGACCGCATGTCGCCGCAGGAGCGCCGCGCGTGGCGCCACAACCGGCGCTGGATCGGCGCGCTGCTGGTAGTGTGGTTCGTGGTGTCGTTCGTGGTGAGCTGGTACGCGCGAGAGCTGCGCTTCGACTTCTTCGGCTGGCCCTTCTCGTTCTGGGTGGGCGCCCAGGGGGCGCTGATCGTCTACGTGGCGATGGCCGCGCTCTACGCCTGGCGCATGAACCGCGCCGACCACGAGTTCGAACCTGACGGCCACCCTGCCCCGCCGGCCGGGGCCGAAGCCGTCCCGCACGTCGCCCCACCTCCCCCGCAAGCCCCTGCCGGGGCCGATGCTGCATAGCAAGATTCCCGCCCCGCCGTACCGCGTGGCCCGCCCGGTGCCGCGCCCAACCGCAGCGCAGCAACCCGGGCGCCTCGGGGGAAGTTCCGCCCGCTAGCGTATACCCCGACGATTTAGGCGCCATTCCCGTCATTTCTGTCAGAACGCAGTAAGTTTCACCTCCCACAATCCTCTTCAACTTCGATGCAGCGGTCCGC
Source organism: Cupriavidus sp. OV096 (assembly GCF_900115455.1). Taxonomy (NCBI): domain Bacteria; kingdom Pseudomonadati; phylum Pseudomonadota; class Betaproteobacteria; order Burkholderiales; family Burkholderiaceae; genus Cupriavidus; species Cupriavidus sp. OV096. The sequence continues at coordinate 649,587 of NZ_FOWM01000002.1, read as the reverse complement.
ACACGCGTGGCCGCTGACAACGGGGAACCTTTCGATGAGACGGAGGAGACAATAATGGCAAACGCGCAAAACGTGGCAGTGCCGGGGGGCGGTGCACAAAACACGCCGATGACGCGCGAAGAGAGGAAGGTCATCCTGGCCTCTTCGCTCGGCACGGTATTCGAGTGGTATGACTTCTACCTGTACGGTTCGCTGGCGGCGGTCATCGCCAAGCAGTTCTTCGCGGGCCTGGACCCGACCTCGGCGTTCATCTTCGCGCTGCTGGCCTTCGCGGCGGGCTTCCTGGTGCGCCCGTTCGGCGCGCTGGTGTTCGGCCGCCTGGGCGACATGATCGGCCGCAAGTACACGTTCCTGGTCACCATCCTGATCATGGGCCTGTCCACCTTCCTGGTGGGCCTGCTGCCCGGCTACGCCACCATCGGCTGGGCGGCCCCGATCATCCTGATCGCGCTGCGCATGCTGCAGGGCCTGGCGCTCGGCGGCGAGTACGGCGGCGCGGCTACGTACGTGGCGGAGCACGCCCCGCACGGCAAGCGCGGCGCGTACACGGCCTGGATCCAGACCACCGCGACGATGGGCCTGTTCCTGTCGCTGATCGTGATCCTGCTGACGCGCGAGCTGACCGGCCCGAACTTCGACGTCTGGGGCTGGCGTATCCCGTTCCTGCTCTCGATCCTGCTGCTCGGCATGTCGGTCTACATCCGCCTGTCGATGAGCGAATCGCCGGCGTTCCAGAAGATGAAGGCCGAGGGCAAGACCTCCAAGGCTCCGCTGACCGAGGCATTCGGCCAGTGGCGCAACATGAAGATCGTGATCCTGGCGCTGCTGGGGCTGACCGCCGGCCAGGCCGTGGTCTGGTACACGGGCCAGTTCTACTCGCTGTTCTTCCTGACGCAGGTGCTGAAGGTTGACGCCAAGACGGCCAATCTGCTGATCGCCGGCGCACTGGTGATCGGTACGCCGTTCTTCATCTTCTTCGGCTCGCTGTCTGACAAGATCGGCCGCAAGTGGATCATCATGATCGGCTGCGCCATCGCCGTGCTGACCTACTTCCCGCTGTTCAAGGCGCTCACGCACTACGCCAACCCGGCGCTGGAGCGTGCCCAGCAGACCGCGCAGATCGTGGTCACGGCCGACCCGAAGACCTGCTCGTTCCAGGGCAGCCCGATCGCCCGCGAAATCGACTTCCGCAGCTCGTGCGACATCGTCAAGCGCACGCTGGCCCAGGCATCGGCCAGCTATGAAGTGATCGACGCCCCGGCCGGCACGCCTGCCTCGGTGAAGATCGGCGACAAGGAGATCAAGGCGTTCGACGCCACCGTCGTGAAGGGCGCGTTCGACGACGAGAGCAAGGGGAGGATCGCCGCGTTCAAGAAGGAAGTGTCCGGCTCGATGGCCTCCCACGGCTACCCGACCAAGGCTGACCCGGCCCAGATGAACACGATCATGGTGCTGGTGATCCTGGTCATCCTGGTGATCTACGTGACGATGGTGTACGGCCCGATCGCTGCGATGCTGGTGGAGATGTTCCCGACGCGGATCCGCTACTCGTCGATGTCGCTGCCGTATCACATCGGCAACGGCTGGTTCGGCGGCCTGCTGCCCACCATCTCGTTCGCGCTGGTGGCCCAGAACGGCAATATCTACTACGGCCTCTGGTACCCGATCATCATCGCCGCCATGACCTTCGTGATCGGCGCGCTGTTCGTCCGCGAAACCAAGGACGTGGATATCTACGCCAACGACTGAGCCAGATTCAGATTCAGGCCAGCGCTGCGCAACCGCGCTCAGGATAGACCGGCACCGCAAAGCTAGTACACGGCCGGTCGCTCCTTCTCAGGCAGATCTTCGGATCTGCCATTTTTTTGGGCAGCTTGCGGAAGCTTGCATAAAACTGTCACGAGGGTGTTGACAGGCTCCAATCCGTGGGTATAATTGCGGTCTTCGTTGGCGAATTAGCTCAGTCGGTTAGAGCGACGGAATCATAATCCGCAGGTCCGGGGTTCGAATCCCTGATTCGCCACCATCTATTAGAAAAGCCGCAGTCCTTCACGGGATTGCGGCTTTTTGCTTTGGGGCCGCCTTCCGGCCACCCCCCTCCTGCGTGACCCTCAGCGCGCATTTTCCGACAGATCATTAGAATGGGCCTCCGGCAACTTGCCTGTCCTATTCGCTTCCACTCCCATCCAGGAAGGATCTGTCCCCGATGAAATCCCTCGCCTTTGCCCCCAAGGCCGCCCGCCGGCTGGTTCGCGCCGCGCTGGCCGGCCTGATGTTTGCCAGTCTTGCCGCCACGGCCGCGCCCGCGCAGGTCAAGGAGCAGGTGCCCGGCTTCTATCGCCAGCAGGTTGGCGACGTGGTCGTCACCGCCCTCTATGACGGTTATGTCGATCTCGGCAGCAAGCTCCTCAAGGGCATGCAGGCCAAGGATCTCCAGTCGCTGATGGCGCGCATGTTCGTGGTCGACAAGAACGGCGTGCAGACTGCCGTCAACGGCTTCCTGGTGCATACGCAGGACAAGCTCGTGCTGGTCGATGCCGGCGCGGCGCAGTGTTTCGGCCCGACCATGGGTGGGCTGGTGAACAACATCCGCGCCGCCGGCTACAAGCCGGAGGACGTGGACGCGGTGCTCCTGACCCACCTGCACCCCGACCACGCTTGCGGCCTGACCCAGGGCACCACGGCGGTCTTCCCCAATGCCACGGTCTGGGCCTCGCAGAAGGATGCCGATTACTGGCTCAGCGACGCCGCCGCGCAGCAGGCCCCCGAGGACAAGAAGCCGTTCTTCAAGATGGCCCAGGACGCCGTGGCGCCCTACAAGGCCAAGGGCGCGCTCCACACCTACGCCGACGGGGCGCAGCCGCTGCCCGGCTTCAGCGTGCTCGGCACGCCGGGCCACACGCCGGGGCACAGTTCCTATCTGGTGACGTCGAAGGGCCAGACGCTGCTGTTGTGGGGCGATATCGTCCACAGCCATTCGGTGCAGATGGCCCACCCCGAGGTGTCGATCGAGTTCGATTCGGACCAGCAGCAGGCCATCAAGACGCGCAAGGCCGTCTTCGCGCAGGCCGCCGCCAAGGGCTGGCTGATTGCCGGCGCGCACATGCCGTTCCCGGGCCTGGGCCACATCCGCAAGGATGCGCGCGGCTACAGCTGGGTGCCGGTGGAGTACGGTCCGGTCCGCGCCGACCGCTGATCGGCAAGGGGGCGAACCGGGTGCCGCCCCCCGCGCTGGCACGGTGCATGCTCGATCCGGGCATGCACATCCACGCCCGCGCCATCAAGTATTTCGACATGATCCGCCGCTGCGGCTCCATCCGCGAAGCCGCGCGGCGGCTGCATGTGGCCTCGTCGGCCATCAACCGCCAGCTGTTGCAGCTCGAGGAAGAGATCGGCAGCCCGCTGTTCGAGCGCCTGGCCACCGGCCTGCGCCTGACCCCGGCCGGCGAGGTGTTCTCGCGCCACGTGATCACCGTGCTGCAGGACGAGCAGCGCCTGGCCACCGAGCTGGAACTGCTGCGCGGCGTGCGACGCGGATCGCTCAGCGTGGCGGCCGTGGAGGGGCTGAATGCCGACCTGATGCCCGCCATGCTGACGCAGATGCACCGGCGCTACCCCACTATCCAGATCGACGTGCGCATCTGCGGCTCCGAACAGGCCGCCCAGGCCGTGATCGATGGCGAGGCGGACCTTGGCATCGGCTTCTCCATCCGCCGCCACGACGGCCTGCGCCAGTGCATGGTGTCGCGTTTCGCGCTCGGCGCCATCGTGCCGCCCGGCCATCCACTGGCCAGCCTGCCGCACGTGGCCTTTGCCGAATGCGCGGCCTACCCGCTGATCCTGCCCCGGCCGGAACTGTCGATGCATGAACTGCTCCAGCCCGTGCTCGCCCATCACAAGCGCGCCTTGCAGGTGCTGCTGGAAACTTCGTCGATCGAACTGGCGAAGGGCCTCGTGGAGCGCGGCGTGGGCATCTTCTTCCAGAGCCGGCTGGGCCTCGAGCGCGAACTGCGCGACGGGCGGCTGGTGCACGTGCCGCTGGACACCCCCGCGCCGATCTGTTCGGAACTCGGCGTCTATGTGCGCGCCGGCCGCACGCCGCCGCCGGCGCTGGACGCCTTCATCCGGATTGCCGCGGAGGCCATCGAGGCGCGCGAGCGCGACGAAGCCCTCGCGCTGCGCAAGCCCACCGCGCCGCACCGCGACCGTGCCCCGGCGCGCCAAAGCGAGGCATCGACGGAGCCACTCGCGCACGCCTTGAGTGCATGAGCCGATAGCCGCCCCGGCAGTGCGCCGGGCGGCCCGCCGGGGTGCTCGCATTTCGGCATCACCCCGCGCAAAAATCGGCGCTATCCAGCGCAGTGGCCCCTCCCTAGACTGGATTGCATCCGTCGCCCAGCCTTCAAGGCCCGCCGCTCACCGTGACTGCCACCGCCCCCGCCTCCCTCAGCCTGCCCCTGATCGACATCGCCGGACTGCGCAGCGCCGACCCCGCAGCGCGCCGCGCCGTGGCCACGCCGCTGCACGATGCCTGCGCGCATCGCGGCTTCTTCTACCTGACGAACCACGGCATCGACCCGGCGCTGATCCGCGATGTGTTCGCGGCCAGCCAGCGCTTCTTCGACCTGAGCATGGCCGACAAGCTCGCCGTGGACAAGCGCCTCTCGCCCTGCAACCGGGGCTATGAGCCGCTGCGCGCCCAGACGCTGGAAGCCGGCGCGCCGCCGGACCTGAAGGAGAGCTTCTATATTGGTGCCGAGATTGCCGCCGATGACCCGCGCGTGCTGGCCGGCCGCTTCAACACCGGCCCGAACCAGTGGCCCGCCACCCTGCCGGCCTTCCGCGACGTGATGGAGGCGTACTACCAGCAGGCGTACGCGCTGGGCGCCACGGTCGTGCGCGGGCTGGCGCTGGCGCTGGACCTCCCCGAGGACCATTTCGATGGCTACCTGCACGACGCCTCCGCCACCCTGCGGCTGCTGCACTACCCGCCCCAACCCGCGCAGCCCCAGCCCGGTGAGAAGGGTTGCGGCGAACATACCGACTTCGGCGGCGTGACCCTGCTGCTCCAGGACGAGACCGGCGGCCTCCAGGTCTGGGACGCCCTCCAGGCCAGCTGGATCGATGCCCCGCCCGTGCCCGGCGCTTTCGTCGTCAATATCGGCGACCTGTTCGCGCGCTGGACCAATGGCCGCTACGTCTCCACGCTGCACCGCGTGATCAACCGTTCGGGCCGCGAGCGCTATTCGGTGCCGTTCTTCTTCACCGGCAACCCGCTGCACGAGGTGGCGTGCCTGCCGACCTGCCGTGCCGAAGGCGAGGCCGCCAAGTACCCGCCCGTGACCGTCGAGCAGCACCTGATGGACTGCTACCGGCGCACCTACGGCTGACCCGATCATGTCGATGCAACGCCCCCACATCGTGCTGATCCATGGCGCCTGGCAAGGCAGCTGGGCCTTCGCCGCCTGGCAGCCGATGCTCGAAGCCGCCGGCTGGCAGGTACACGCCGTGGACCTGCCCGGCAACGACCGCAGCCCCGAAAGGAAAGCCGACGCCACCCTCGCCGGCTACACCGCCCACGTGTGCGCACTGCTGGCCGCGCTGGACGCGCCCGCAGTCGTCCTCGGCCACAGCGGCGGCGGCCTGACCGCCTCGCAGGTGGCCGAAACCCTGCCAGACCGCGTACGCGCGCTGGTCTACCTCGCCGGCATGATGCTGCCCACCGGGGTCAGCTTCGGCGACGTGATCGCCCAATGCCGCGCCGCCGATGCCGATTTCCACTACGCCGGCATCGTGCCGCACCTCGCATGGGATGCCGATGGCACCACCAGCCGCGTGCCGCCCGCCGCCGCGCGCGAGATCTTCCTGCACGACTGCCCGCCCGAGGCCGCGCAGACCGCCGCCGCGCGGCTCTGCCCCCAACCAGACACAGGCCGCGACATGCGCAACACGCTCAGCCCCGCGCGCTTCGGCCGCGTGCCGCGTGTCTATGTCGAATGCCTGCAGGACCGCTCCGTCACGCTGCCGCTCCAGCGGCGCATGCAGGCGCTCACGCCGGGCGCCCACCGGATTTCGCTCGACTGCGGCCACGTGCCGCAACTGGCCTGCCCGCAGGCCCTGACCGACGCCTTGCTGCCCCTCCGAGCCATGCCCTCACGAAGACCTGCGGAGACCATGACCATGTCTATGACCACGCCCGAACCCACTACCCTGCCCGCCCAGGGCCTGCCGCCCACGCCGGAACAGATCCGCCGCCACCTGCGCCGCGCCCAGCAGGTGGCCGAGCGCGCCGTGACGCTGGGCCACCACCCGTTCGGCGCCATCCTGGTCGGTCCGGACCAGGAAACCGTGCTGCTGGAGCAGTGCAACATCGACACGGTGAACCACGCCGAATCCACGCTCGCACGCGTGGCCGCCACCAACTTCCCGGCCGACTACCTGTGGGGCTGCACGCTCTACACCACCGTGGAGCCGTGCTGCATGTGCGCCGGCACGGCCTACTGGGCCAATATCGGCCGGGTGGTGTTCGGCATGACCGAGCATGCGCTGCTGCAGTACACGGGCAGCCACGCGGAGAACCCGACCATGAGCGTGCCGTCGCGCTATGTGTTCGATCATTGCCAGAAGGCCGTGGAGCTGATCGGCCCGGTGCCGGAGATGGAGGCCGAGATCGCCGCGGCGCAGCGTCGCTTCTGGGCCGGCCGGTAGCAAGGCCGTGGCGCCTGCCGGCGCGACGGCCATCGCGGTGGCGCTGCACCACGCCACACATTCGCCTCATACCGGCTTCACCGTCGCTGGCGACACTCGCTCCGTCCAACTTCAGGAGCAGTGACATGACGGCAGCCGGTGCGAATTTCGATGCGGACGTGGTGATCGTGGGGGCCAGCTTCGCGGGCGCGGCCTGTGCGCTGGCGGCGGCGCGGGCCGGCCTGCGCGTGGTGGTGCTGGAGCGCAAGGTCGATCCGGGCGAAAAACTCCACACCACCGGCATCATCGTCAAGGAGGCCGCCGAGCAGACCTGGCTGCGCCACGCGCCGGCAGACTGCCTGCACCGCGTGGAACAGGTGCGGCTCTACGCGCCCAGCCTGCGCAACCTGGCGCTGCGCGCCCCCGGCTACTACTTCCTGACGACCGATACCCCGCGCCTGATGCGCTGGCTGGCCGCTGAACTGGTGAGCCATGGCGTGGACCTGCGCCTCGGCACCGCGTTCACGGGCGCCCAGCCCTGCGAGGGCGGCTGGCGCGTGCCCGGGGTGGGCCGCACGCGCTACCTAGTCGGCGCGGACGGGGTGCGCTCGCGCGTGGCGATCACGGCCGGGCTGGGGCGCGTGCACGACTTCCTCTATGGCGTCGAGTACGAGTTTCCCGGCATGACGCTGCCCGAGCCGGGCGCCCTCCACTGCTTCGTCAGCAAGCGCTTTGCGCCGGGCTATATCGGCTGGGTGACGCAGAACCCGACCGGCGTGCAAGCCGGGCTGGCCCTGCGCCAGACGCCGCGCCGCCCGCGTGCGCCTGACATCGACGGCTTTCTGCAGCGCGTGCGCCATCTGCTGCAAATTCCGGACGACGCCATGCCCGGCGCCACGCGGGCTGGGCTGATTCCGTGCGGCGGGCCGGTCGCGCCCATCGCCGGACCCGGGGTAATGCTGACCGGGGATGCAGCCGGGGTGGTCTCGCCGGTGACGGCAGGCGGAATCCATTCGGCATGGCGCCACGGCGAGACCATCGGCGAGGCCATGGCCGCCCACCTGCTCCACGGCGGGCCGGCGCCGGAGCGGGTGGCGGCGGCCAGCGCGCCACGCTTCCTGACCAAGCGCGCGCTGCGCTGGGTGTTCGACCGCCTGCAATTCGACTGGCCGTTCGAGGTGCTGCTCCATTCCGCGCCGCTGCGGCTGGCCGCCGAGCGGGTCTACTTCCATCGGCGTGGGGTGCACGCCTGATAAGATCGCGCCAATCCCTGCATTCCAGCATCCCAGAGCCCCCGGAACCAATGAACCCGCCGACCGTCGTCGTGGTGGAAGACGAAGCCGCCATCGCCGACACCATCCTCTATGCACTGCGCACCGACGGCATGCAGGCCGAGCACCTCGTGCTGGGCGGCGATGCCCTCCAGCGGCTGCGCGCGGCACCGGCCGACCTTGTGATCCTGGACGTGGGCTTGCCGGACATGAGCGGCTTCGAGGTCTGCCGGACGCTGCGCACGTTCTCTGACGTGCCAGTGATCTTTCTGACGGCGCGGCACGAGGAGATCGACCGCATCGTCGGGCTGGAGATTGGCGCGGACGACTACGTGGTCAAGCCCTTCTCGCCGCGCGAACTGGCGGCCCGGGTGCGGGTGATCCTGCGCCGTGCCGGCGGTCGCGCCGGAGCACCCCCCACGGCGCCCGAACCCGCCCGGTTCACCCACGATGCCGCCGGCGCGCGCATCGCCTTCCACGGCCAGTGGCTGGCCCTCACGCGCTACGAGTACCGGCTGCTGGCGCTGCTGGTGGCGCAGCCGGGGCGCATCTACTCGCGCGCCCAGCTGATGGACATGGTCTGGCACGACGCCGCCGACACCATCGACCGCACCGTCGACACCCATATCAAGACCGTGCGCGCCAAGCTGCGCGCGGTGGATGCCACGTTCGACGCCATCCGCACCCATCGCGGCATGGGCTACTCGCTCGATCCCTGAGCGCCCGGCCGGCATGCATATCGGACTCCGCATCTTCTTCGGCTTCTTCCTGATCGTCGGGCTGGCCGCGTTCCTCACGCTGCGGGTGTTCGTGCAGGAGGTGAAGCCGGGCGCGCGCCAGGCGATGGAGGACACGCTGGCCGACACCGCCCAGGTGCTGGCCCTGTTGGCCGCCGACGACATGCAGCAGGGCCACATCGGCGATGGCGCGTTCGCGCGGCGCGTGGCCACGCTGGCCAGCGTGCCGGTAGACGCGACGATCTGGGGCGTGCACAAGGACACCATCCACTATCGGGTGACCATCACCGACAGCCGGGGCATCGTGCGCTTCGACTCCGCCGGCACCGCCGCGGGCGCCGACCACTCCCGCTGGAACGATGTGGCGCGCACCCTGCAGGGCAAGTACGGCGCCCGCAGCACGCGCACCGACCCGGACGACGAGGACAGTACCGTGATGCACGTCGCGGCGCCGATCCGGGCCGATGACGCGGGCGGTACGCCCCATGGCGGTCCGATCATCGGCGTGCTGACCGTCTCCAAGCCGAATCGCGTGATGGCGCCGTTCATCGACCGCAGCCGACAGAAAATCCTGCTCCACGGGTTGCTGCTGATGGGCTGCGCCTTCGTGATCGGGCTGGCGTGCACGCTGTGGCTGGTGCACGGGCTGCGCCGGCTGCAACGCTACGCCCGCGCGGTGGCCGCCGGCGAGCGCGCGGAGATGCCGCTGCGCGGCGCCGGCGAACTGGCGGAGCTGGGCCGCGCCGTGGAGACGATGCGGCTGCGGCTGGAGGACAAGCAGTACGTCGAGCACTACATCCACACGCTGACCCACGAGATGAAAAGCCCGCTGGCGGCCATCGGCGGGGCGGCGGAACTGTTGCAGGAGGAGATGCCTGCTGACGACCGGCGCCGCTTCGCCGCCAATATCCAGGGCCAGACCCGGCGGCTCGAACTGATGATCGGCAAGCTGCTGATGCTGGCGGCGGTGGAGCAGAAGCAGCAGCTCGATGCCAGCGAGCCGGTGGCGCTGCTGCCGCTGCTGGAGGCGATCGTGGAGGCGTGCGAGCCGCGTGCGCGCCAGCGCGGCGTCACGCTGCACCGCCAGCCGCGGCCGGAAGGATTCGGGGCGCCCGTGGTCAGCGGCGACCCGTTCCTGCTGCATCAGGCGCTGGCCAACCTGCTCGACAATGCGCTCGACTTCTCGCCGGCGCACGGCACGGTGGACATCGCCGTCCTGCCCGGCGCGGCCGGGATGATCGACATCCGCATTACCGACGATGGCCCGGGCATCCCCGCCTATGCGCAGGGGCGGCTGTTCGAGCGCTTCTATTCGCTGCCGCGCCCCAATGGGCGGGACAAGAGCACCGGCCTCGGGCTGTGCCTCGTGCGCGAGGTGGCGGCGCTGCACCATGGCCACATCGCCGTGGAGAACCGCCCCGGCGGTGGCGCCGTCGCGACGCTGTCGCTGCCCGCCTCTGGCATGTGAGCGAGTACGTGAACTAGTACGTAATCGTGACGATGATCGTGTCGCGATAGAGGCCCGGCGCTGCTCCGGCCTGCGGTGGCACCTGGCCGTAGACCGTGTTTTGGTTGGTCAAGCCATTGCCCGTACCCATCAGGACGGTCGCACCACCGGTACCATCTCCCCATGCGATGTTGTGCGTGGCATCGACATACAAGCCATACGTCAGGGTCTCCGTGCCGCCATCGCGTGTCATCTTGCGCGCGGTTGGGGTGGCCCCTGCGCCCGTGCCGTTGTTGAGCGTGAGCGAATAGGCCGTGCCCGCCGTGCACGTCACGCTGATGTTGCCGTTGGCCGACACGGGCCCGCTGATCAGGCCGATCTGCCCAAAATCGATATTGGTCGCCGTGATGTTGCAGTCCGACACCACCGTCGCGCGGACGGTGAAAGTCCAGGACGTGCCTTGCGGCATGCTCGTCGAGCAGGCCGGTGGCGTGGACACATAGCCTTGCACGTTCATGTTCGTGTCCGCGGTGGTGTAGATCGCGGTATAGCTGCCGGCCGGCACCGTCGCCTGCGGCAGCAGCATGTAGCCGTAGTACATCACCGTGGCGGTGGCCATGCCGAATGAATCGGCCTGCAGCGTCACCGACCGGGACTGCGGCGGCGTGAAGTACACGGAGCCCCACGGGGTGGTGTGCGACGCGTTCTGGTAGAGGTTGTACGCCAGCGGCGTCGAGGTCGCGCCGGTCATGGTCCGATTCGCCACCGTACCGCCGCCCGGCGAGCCGAAACTCAGGCAGACACGGGCGAACTTGGTCGTCATGTCGGTGCATTCGACTTTCACCTCGCCGTTGACACTGACCGGCGTGGTGGTCAGCACGTTGACATCGCCAAACTCGATATCGCTCATCGTGACGGTGCAGTCGATGGCGTACGCGCTGCCCGCCCACCCCAGCCAGATGAACAGCCCGCAGGCCAGCAGGTGGCGGACCAGACGGCGAACCAGGCCGGTGTTCATGGGCGCTCCCGGAGGACGCAGGGGAAGGGGCCGATGGTGGTCATCACATCGCGCGGGGCATAGGGCACCTGCGCCGTGCAGGTCCTGTCGCCAAAGGTCACTGTCACCCGGTTGTCCGGCTGCAGCGCGGGGAGGAACACGGCGCCGTCGTAGCCGACCACGGCCGTGGCATCGCTCCCTTCCAGCACGACATGCGCCCCCACCGGCAGCGGCTGGCCCTGACCATCGACCAGCAGCACGGTAGCGCCCTCGTAGCGCGTGACCGGGAAGCGCACTGTCACGCCGGCACGCGTGGGCGGCACCACGACCTGGCGGTCCGTCGTCACGCTGGCCTCGGCCGGCAGTCCAAGGGTGCTGATGGCGATCCGGTTGCCGTCGTACGGCAGCAGGTCGGGCACGAGCAGGCGGCCGCCGGCATTGGTCTTGCCGACCAGCCGGTTCTCGCGCAGGACCGGCACATCGGGCAGGCCGTCGGTCGACACCACGGCGAAGGCGTCGTAGATCGACCGTCCGGCCAGCAGCGCGCCATCCGCCACCACCAGCGACCCCGCCCCGTAGAGCGAGACATGGTTCGACTCGATGCTGCCCGAGTTGATGTGCTCGGCCTGCGCCGTCACGTCGCCATAGCGGCCGCGATAGTCCACCCGGCCCAGGCCACGGCGATAGCTTTCGCTGCCGGCGTCGGCCTGCACGTTCCAGCCGAAACCGCCCTTGTCGTAGTCGACGGGCCGGTTGGCCGACACCGAGACACTCTTGCGGCCATCGTACGAACTGGCATTCGTGCCGACACTCACGCTGTTGCCGAGTGAAATGGTCACGCCGATGAAGGCGCCGACGGTCTGCTGCTGGTCGTAGTCCTTGAACACGTTGGCGAAGATGTTGAAACGCGAGCCGATGGCCGCCGTATAGCCGACCGACACGATGCGCGAGCCGCCGAGGAACGACGCGTCCTGGCGCGAGTAGCTGACCGACAGCGTCTGGCGCGCCGTCAGCGGCACGCTGAGCGTGATGTACAGCTGATTCTCCGGCACGGGCACGCCCTCGAGCGTGCCGAGATCGCGATACTGGTTCGCCGCGTGGATGCCCTGCACCGTGAAGCTGAACGCGCGCGAGATGTACTGGTAGCCGCCGCTGAACTGCATGCCGCTGGCATCGCCTGTACTGCCGGAGATGGCCGCGTTCGCCACACCGAAGTACCCGAGCTGCACCAGCCCGCCGATGCCGGCGTTGCGCAGGCCGCTGGCGGCCTCCGCATGCGCTTCCACGGTCACGGCGTCGGTCACGCCATAGCGTCCCGAGGCCGTGGCGGTGGGCGAGCCGGCGTAGTCGAAGGACAAGCTGCCATAGTTGCGCCGCGCGTAGCCGGCCTGCACCGCGTACTCCGACAACCCCTTCGCGAGCAGCCGCGAATCGACATACAGCGGCCGGTTGACGATCACCTCGCGCCCCAGCTGGTCGCGGTAGACCAGCGTGGCGGTGCCCGCGCCAGTCAGGGCCGGCGGCGTGGCGATCACGAAGGGGCCGCCCGACGACTGCGCCGAGAACTGGCGCAAGCCGTTGAGATAGAGGTCCACCGTGGTCGGGACCACCGCGCTGCCGCCCAGCGACGGCACCGGGTAGGTCACGAGGTCCGGGCGGGTGTTGAAGTTGTGCGCCACGCTGATCCCGCCCATGCGCACCGACCGCGACCACGGCAAGGCGGCGGAGACGAAATCGCCAATCGTGTAGCTCATCAGCCGGCGGGGGTCCTCGTAGGTCCAGTAGGTGTCCTGGCGCAGGTACTCGGTCTGGCCCTCGTGCAGCGTGGTGACGCCCGAGTTCTGGAACACGCCGAACGGCGCGTAGAAGCGCAGCTCGCTCGACAGGGACAAGGTCCGGTTCAGGCGGTCGTAGCTGTCGGCGAAGGCCTGCTCCCCGAGCAGCGGCTGCGGGCCGTGCGTGCCCGAGCCCTGCAGCGGGCTGGGCTTGCGCTGCGCCGCGCGCTGCTCGTCCAGCGAGAGCCGTGTGGTCTGGAGATTGAACGCGTAGTTCACCACCAGGCCGGTGCCGGACTGCACCGGCGGCAGCACGGGCGGCTCGGCGCCGAGCCGCTGGGCCCTGAGCAGCCCCTCGGGCACGCGCAGCGCGATGCGCTGGGCGGCGGCGTCGTAGTCGTAGCCGAGGCCAGGCACGGCGTCCAGGGCGATCTGCTGGTCTGGGCCGAACGGCAGGTCGTCGACGCGGACGCCGAGTTCCTCCAACTCGCCGGCGGCCATGTACAGCACACCGGCCCGCCGGTCGACGCGAACGATCAGCTCCTTTTCGACACCGTTGACAGCCGCCTGCAGGTAGAAGGCGGTGGAGGCACCGTCATCGGCCTCCGGCACCGGTTGCGACCACGCATGCGCGCCGGCCATCAGGTCCATCGCAACGCCGCAGAGCAGCGCGAGCGCCAGCTTGCGGGGTGCGCGGGCGGCGGCACCTCCACGGGGCGGTTTTGACATGGGCGGGCACGGTCGGCATCAGAGGTCGACCAGCATCTCGCGGCCGTTGATCATCATCTTGACGCGCGTGGGCCGGCCCTTGGCCGCGGCATCGGCGGGCAGTGGCAGCCTCCATTCGATCGACTTGCCTGGCAGCACGTAGCCGAGCAGGCCGGGCACCACGGGGCTGGTGCCGCCGCCACGGTATACCAACGAGACGTCGGTGGCCTGCGCGTGGCTTTCGCCACGGTTCACGGCGCCGAGCTTCACCAGATTGCCGTCGGCGGAGGCCGTCACCGTGACCTGCGCGGGCTTGAGCTTCTCGCGCGGCAGCACGAACACCGGCAGCGAGTAGCGCATCTGCAGCGTCACGCCGGTCGGCCGGGGCTGGCTGCTGTCCAGGACCTCGTCCACCAGCACTCGGTACGCCTCGACCTGCGTGGCCGGCGACTTCTCCGTGCGCACGAGCCGGATCGATTGCGTCTGGCGCGGCGCCAGCGTCAGCATCGGCGGGCTGGCGACGAGCCGGTTGGTGGGCGACAGCGCGTCCTCGCCCCCCACCTGGTCCCAGCCGAACAATCGCACCTGCGCGTTGAGCGGCGTATCGCCCTGATTGGTCAGCGTGATGACGGCGGCGGACTGGCCGGGTGGAATCAGCGTCATGGTCGGCTTGACGTGAATCGTCGCCGCGTTCGCAAAGGGCATCGCCAGCAGGAGCGCAAAAGTCGCCAGGAGTGTTCTTGTCATGTTGTGTCTCCGACAGGGGGTCGGGTGGAGATGGCGCGGCAGGTGCCGTTAGGCGCGCGGCTCAATACTGGACAGTGACGGTCACCAGCGACTGGTAGGTGCCCGCCGCCGGCATGGTCTGGGGTGGCATGCGGCCGTAGATCGTCCGCTCCTGGTCATTGCCGTTGCCGGTGGCGCCGACGGTGTCCGTGCCGACCGTCTGGCCCCAGACCGCCGTGCGGGCGGTGTCGCTGTACAACTGGTATTTCAGCGAATTCGTGCCGTTGCTCATGCGCCGGTCCGGCACCGTGGAACCGGTGCCGTCACCGGCGTTCAGCGCGATCGTGTAGGCGGTGCCGGTCGTGCACGCCACGATGATGACGGTGGTCACATCCACCGGCTGGCTGATCGCGCCCACTTCGCCAAAGGCGAGGTTCGGCGTGCTACGGATGTCGCAATCGCTGACCACCACGGCGCTCACGAGGAACGTGCCGGTCTTGGTGGCCGCCCCTGCCAGCTGTGGCACCGGCAGTGACAGCACGGCCGCGATGGCCATGACACGTGAAAGACGAGCAGGCATGACATCTCCTTGTCCGGATCTATCGGGTTCGCATTGCAGGTCGTTGAATTGCGCGGGAATCTCGCCGGATTTACTTGGAAATCGCTGAATCGGCATTCACTGATAAATCGGTTTCCAACGCTCGCGGTGAGAAACAGCAAAAAGATATTTCCGCGCACTGCTGATATAGATGCCGGATAAATCGAAGTCAATCGTGCGTCGCGAGACTCAAGAAAGATTCATCACGGAGCGCCCCCATCACGTCGGGACTTACAGCAAGTGATGTCGTCGCGCAAACTCTGCCAGTTCAATCAGCGATTTGAATTTCAATTTGCTCATGATATTTGCCTTGTGCGAGCTGACGGTTTTATTGCTGATTTCCAGTAATTCGGATATCGCCTTATTGGTATGGCCCGAGGCCAGCATGCGCAATACCGTCAGTTCGCGCCGGCTCAAAATGCGCGCGGGGTCGCCGGCCACGGCCGAGAGGCGCCGCAGCGTGGGCAGCAGGTGCGTGGGAAACACCGCGAAGCCCTGCATGACGGCGCGCAGGGCCGGCGTGAGTGCGTGCAGGCCGTCGCCCTTGTCGACATAGCCATGGGCGCCGCCATGGATGGCGCGCTCGCCGGCGCCGGTCATCGCGGACAGCACCAGCACCCGGGTGGCGGGATGGCGCGACACGAGTTCGGCCAGCAGGGCCTCGCCCGGCACGCCGGGCAGGCTCAGGTCCACGACGATCAGGTCGGCGATGGCGTCGCGCAGCACGCGCAGCGCGTCCGCGCCGTTGGTGACTTCCGTCACGGTGTCGAAATCGAGGTCCTCGGTGAGGCGGCTTCTGACGGCAAGCCGGATCGCGGGGTGATCATCCACGACAAGGGCGGTGGGCATGGGCTCGGGCTCCTACAGTTGAGTGATGCCCGAGCATAGGCCGTCCGTTTCCGTGCAGGATGCGGAAACGTCGGCAATGACACTGCGAAACTTCCGTGTATCGATGCGGAAATTTCAGCTCCTGCGGATTTGTGTCCGCCCGGGGCGCGCGGATGACATCGGCAAATCACATCGCGACGGACATGACAATCGTGAAATCCTGAAAATTTCGTCTGAATTTGACCTAAGTTGAAAGGCGAGCCCCGCACATCTGCCAATCTGATGAGGATGCGTGACACCTGTGTCATGCCACAACCGGAGATCGCCGCCATGCCCCAAATCATCCTTGCCACCGATGGATCGAACTTCAGCGATGCCGCCGCGCACTTCCTGGCCACCGGACGGCTGCTGCAACCGGGCTATACCGTGCACGTGGTGCACGTCTCGCCCGAAGTCACGGGTCAGGTGCGCGCGTTCGTCAACAAGGACACCATCGACGCCTGGCACCACGATGAAAGCGAGAAGGCCATGGCCTCCGTCTGCAAGATCCTTGGCGATGCCGGCGTGCCGTTCGAGCGCCACCCGCTGCGCGGCTTCGCGCCGGACAAGATCCTGGCGCACGCCAGGGCGGTCCATGCCGATGCCATCGTCATGGGCACCCATGGCCGGGGGTCGTTCTTCGATGCGGTGATTGGTTCCGTGGCGGGCCGCGTGCTGGCGC
Source organism: Cupriavidus sp. OV096 (assembly GCF_900115455.1). NCBI lineage: Bacteria > Pseudomonadati > Pseudomonadota > Betaproteobacteria > Burkholderiales > Burkholderiaceae > Cupriavidus > Cupriavidus sp. OV096. The sequence goes on along the minus strand of NZ_FOWM01000002.1, from coordinate 633,092 downwards.
AGGCCGACTGCCCGGTGATGATGGTCAAGGGCGATCGTCGCCCCGCCTGATCGGCTGGCCTACCCCCAGAGCGGGGGTTCGTCCATCAGCGCGATCTGCTCGCGCAATTCGAGGATGCGGTCCTGCCAGTAGCGCGCCGTGCCGAACCACGGGAACGCGGCCGGGAAAGCGGGATCGCGCCAGCGCGCGGCCAGCCAGGCGCTGTAGTGCAGCAGGCGCAGCGTGCGCAGCGCCTCCACCAGCCATAGCTCGCGCGTCTCGAATTCAGCAAAATCCTCGTAGCCGGCCACGATGTCGGCCAGCTGGCCCTGCATCGCCGCGCGGTCGCCTTCGAGCAGCATCCACAGGTCCTGCACCGCCGGCCCCATGCGGCTGTCGTCGAAATCGACGAAATGCGGGCCCGGCGCGCCGCGTCCGCGGGCGTCTTCCGGATCGATCCACAACACATTGCCACGATGGCAGTCGCCATGCAGCCGCAGCAGGCGGATATCGCCGGCGCGGTCGTAGCAGCGACGCACGGCGTCCAGGGCCAGGTCCACGGCGGCGCGCCACGGCGCGAGCAGGTCGGCGGGAATGCAGTCGTGGGCGAGCAGGTAGTCGCGCGGGACCACGCCGAAGGTCTCCACGTCGAGCGTGGGACGGGCCTGGTACGGCGCCGACGCGCCCACCGCGTGGATGCGCCCGATAAAGCGGCCCAGCCACGTGAGCGTCTCGGCGCGATCGAGCGCCGGCTCGCGGCCGCCGCAGCGCGGGAAAACGGAAAATCGGAAATCGTCGTGTACGAGCAGCGTGGCGGGCGGCTGTCCGCCGAGCGAGGCAGACAGCGCCGGCACCGCCGGGATCTCGGCATCGGCCAGTTGCTGGACGAACGCGTGTTCCTCGAGGATGGCGGCGTCAGTCCAGCGGCCCGGCCGGTAGAACTTGGCGATGACCGGCGCGGCATCCTCGATGCCGATCTGCCAGACGCGGTTCTCGTAGCTGTTGAGCGCCAGCAGGCGCCCGTCCGGCTGGAAGCCGGCGGCTTCCAGGGCGTCGAGGATGCACTCCGGCGTCAGGCCGGCATAGGGCACATCCTCGTCGACGGGCGCTGTCATGGGGCGCGTGCCGCTCAGGGCTTGCGGCCGCCGAGCAGCGCTGCCTGCGACGCCGGACGACGGTTGCGCGCGGGCGGCGCGCCGGCAGCGTCCTGCGCCGGGCGCGGGGCGTTGTTGCCGTTGCCGCCGCGGCCATTGCCGCCGCCGTTACCACCGTTACCACCGTTGCCACCACCGTTGCCGGCAGCCTGTCGGCCACCGCGGTTGCCGCCGTTGGCACCGTTGCCGTTGCCATTGCCGTTCCCGTTGGCGCCGCGCGCCGGCTGGGCCGGGCGGTTGCGCGGTGCGTCCTGGCGCTGGCCTTCCGGGCGCGGTGCGGCGGGCTTCGGGGCGCGTTCCTGACGGCGGTCGCCGCCCTCGCCCCGGGGCTTGGCCTGTGCCGGCGGGCGCTGGCCACGGCCTGCGCCCTGGCCACCACCACCGCCGCCACGTTGCTGGCGGCCCTTCTGGATCGGCTCGGCCACGATGCTCGGGTCCACTTCGAAACCCGGCAGGACGGTCTGTTCGATCTGGCGCTTGATCAATCGTTCGATATCGCGCAGCAGGCCGTGCTCATCCACGCAGACCAGGGAGATCGCCTCGCCCTCGGCGCCGGCGCGGCCCGTACGGCCGATACGGTGCACATAGTCCTCGGGCACGTTCGGCAGGTCGAAGTTGACCACGTGGGGCAACTGGTCGATGTCGATGCCACGCGCCGCGATGTCAGTCGCCACCAGCAGCCGCAGCGTGCCGGCCTTGAACTCGGACAGCGCGCGCGTACGCGCCGACTGGCTCTTGTTGCCGTGGATCGCCAGCGCGGACAGGCCGTCCTTGGTCAGCTGCTCGGCCAGCCGGTTGGCGCCGTGCTTGGTACGCGTGAAGACCAGCACCTGGTGCCAGTCCTCCTCGCGCACCAGGTGGGCCAGCAGTTCGCGCTTGCGTTCGCGGTCCACCGGGTAGGCGCGCTGCGCCACGGTTTCAGCCGTGGTGTTGCGGCGAGCCACTTCGATCGAGGCGGGGTTGTTCAGCAGGCGGTCGGCCAGCGCGCGGATATCGTCCGAGAACGTGGCCGAGAACAGCAGGTTCTGGCGCTTGGCCGGCAGGATATTCAGGATCTTGCGAATATCGTGGATGAAGCCCATGTCGAGCATGCGGTCGGCTTCGTCCAGCACCAGCAGTTCTACCTGGGAGAGGTCGATGGTCCGCTGCGACACGTGGTCGAGCAGCCGGCCCGGCGTGGCCACGACGATATCGACGCCGCGCTTGAGGGCCTCGATCTGCGGGTTGATGCCCACGCCGCCGAACATCACCATCGAGCGCAGCTTCAGGTATTTGCCATAGTTGCGGACGCTCTCCTCCACCTGGGCGGCAAGCTCACGCGTGGGGGTCAGCACCAGTGCGCGCACTGGCTGGCGTGCCCCGCGCGGGGCCGGATTGTGGGCGGCGGATTCGCCCAGCAGCTGCAGCATGGGCAGCGTGAAGCCCGCGGTCTTGCCGGTGCCGGTCTGGGCGCCGGCGAGCAGGTCGCCACCTTTGAGAATGGCAGGGATAGCCTGCGCCTGAATCGGGGTCGGCGTGGTGTAGCCCTGTTCGGCCACGGCACGCACCAGCTTGTCGGACAAGCCTAGATCGGAAAAAGACATGAAATGACGCTTCAGCCGCCCGTCACGCAAGGGATTGCGCCAATCGCAGGGCGGCATGGGTAGGAAACCGAACCTGAAGCACCCCGAAGGGGGTCAGGTCCCGGTGGGACGGGCCGATTGCCCCCGCCTCCGGTGGGGAGAAGGGCCGTAGTGTACCAGCCCGGCGCCCTCCCCATACCCTGCCGGCGATGGGGTGGCGCCGGCTCCACCCCCGCCGCCCCCCGCCCCGGGCCGCCGGGGGTGTCCGGATCTCGCCACATCAGGCGCCCGGCACCCTCCCAACGGGGGTACAAGGCGGGCGATGCGGGTAGAATGCCGGGTTGCCCGGCCCGTGCGCATGTCGCGCGGACGGCGCCATTCCCCTCACCAGTCACCCGAAGCCGGAGTCATCATGTCCTTGCGGTTCTCCCTGACGCGTCAGTCCGTGTTCCTGGCGGTGGTTGCCGCCGCCCTGGCCTTGCCCGGCGCGGCCGCGCTGGCCCAGGACGTGCCCGTGGCCGGCACCCCGGTCCGCGTGATTCCGGCCGATGCGCCGATGGCGCGCATGGTGATGGCGATGCCCACGGCCTCCACGCCGCTGACCGCCAAGCTCGACAGCAAGACGGTGGCCACGGCGCCCGGCCTGCGGGTCTTCAGCACGGAAACGCAGCTGCTGAACCCGGTGGTCATCGCCGGCAAGAAGCTCCCGGTGCGCTACAAGCTGGACCTCTACGGCCAGCTCCAGACCGCCTGGGTGCTGACCGATGCCGAGGTGAAGGAATGGAAGGCCTCGCATTAAGTTGAAAAACACGTAGCAGGCGGCCCGCCCCCGGCCGCGTTGTCCCCAGAAGCAGAAGCAAACCCTGATGCCCCCAGGTAAACCACTGAGACCGGCACCATGAAAAAAGTATTCGTGAAGACGTACGGCTGCCAGATGAACGAGTATGACTCGGACAAGATGGTGGACGTACTCAACGCCACGCAGGGCATGGAGCCCTGCGACAACGTCGAAGACGCCGACGTCATCCTCTTCAACACCTGCTCCGTGCGCGAGAAGGCCCAGGAGAAGGTGTTCTCCGAGCTGGGCCGCATGAAGGCGCTCAAGGCCGCCAAGCCGGACCTCGTGATCGGCGTGGGTGGCTGCGTGGCCAGCCAGGAAGGCGCCAGCATCGTCTCCCGCGCGCCCTACGTGGACGTCGTGTTTGGCCCGCAGACGCTGCACCGCCTGCCGGACCTGATCGATCGCCGCCGCCGCACCGGCCAGTCCCAGGTCGACATTTCCTTCCCCGAGATCGAGAAGTTCGACCACCTGCCGCCCGCCAAGGTGGACGGCCCGAGCGCGTTCGTCTCGATCATGGAAGGCTGCTCGAAGTATTGCAGCTACTGCGTGGTGCCCTACACGCGCGGCGAGGAAGTCTCGCGCCCGTTCGAGGACGTGCTGGCCGAAGTGGCCGGCCTGGCCGACCAGGGCGTGCGCGAAGTCACGCTGCTGGGCCAGAACGTCAACGCCTATCGCGGCGCGATGGGCGGTACGACGGAAATCGCCGATTTCGCCCTGCTGATCGAATACGTGGCCGAGATCCCCGGCATCGAGCGCATCCGCTACACCACCAGCCATCCGAAGGAGTTCACCTCGCGGCTGGTGGAGCTGTACGAGCGCTGCGACAAGCTGGTGAACCATCTCCACCTGCCTGTGCAGCACGCCTCGGACCGCATCCTGATGGCGATGAAGCGCGGCTACAGCGCGCTCGAGTACAAGAGCATTATTCGCCGCTTGCGGGCGATCCGGCCGACCATGTCGATGTCGTCCGACTTCATCATCGGCTTCCCCGGCGAGACCGATGCCGACTTCGGGAAGCTGATGTCGATGATCGAGGAAGTCGGCTATGACACCTCGTTCTCGTTCATCTTCAGCCCGCGCCCCGGCACGCCGGCGGCCAACCTGCACGACGACACCCCGCATGACGTGAAGCTGCGCCGCCTCCAGCGGCTGCAGGCCACCATCGAGGAAAACGTGCAGCGCATCAGCCAGGGCATGGTCGGCACGGTCCAGCGCATCCTCGTGGAAGGCCCGGCCCGCAAGGACCCCACCGAGCTGCACGGCCGCACCGAGAACAACCGCGTGGTCAACTTCGCGCTGCCCGGCGTACCGCAGGCGCGGCGCGACCAGATGATCGGCCAGATGGTCGATGTCAGCATCACGCAGGCATTCCCGCACTCGCTGCGCGGCGAGATCGTGGTGCGCCAGTAAGGACCTCCATGAAAATCCAGACGGCGGAATTCGTCGCACCCAAGGACGACAACGCGCGGCTCCAGAACCTGTGCGGGCCGCTCGACGAGAACCTGCGCCAGATCGAGCAGGCGCTCGACGTGACGATCCAGCGCCGCGGCCACCGCATGACGGTGCGCGGCGCGCGCGCCCAGGACGCCGCGCTGGCGCTGGAGCGCTTCTATAACGATTCGCGCGTGTCGCTGTCGATCGACGACATCCAGCTTGGGCTGGTGGAATCGCGCCAGATCTCCGCGCACGGCGCCTACCTGCCCGAGACCACGGCCAGCGGCTACGCCAATGGCGAGGAAGACCCGCGCGGGCTGGATGAATCCCCGGTGCTGCACACGCGCCGCATCGGGCTGCAGGGCCGCACCGCCACGCAGCGCGAGTACCTGCGCCACATCCTCGCGCACGACCTGACGCTGGGCATCGGCCCGGCCGGCACGGGCAAGACCTACCTGGCCGTGGCCTGCGCCGTGGACGCGCTCGAGCGCGATGCCGTCAAGCGCATCGTGCTGACCCGCCCGGCCGTGGAGGCCGGCGAGCGGCTCGGCTTCCTGCCGGGCGACCTCGCCCAGAAGGTGGACCCCTACCTGCGCCCGCTCTACGACGCCCTGTACGACCTGCTCGGTTTCGATCGCACGCAGAAAATGTTCGAGCGCCAGATGATCGAAGTCGCGCCGCTGGCCTACATGCGCGGCCGCACGCTGAACCACGCGTTCATCATCCTCGACGAAGCCCAGAACACCACGCCGGAACAGATGAAGATGTTCCTGACGCGGATCGGCTTCGGCGCCAAGGCCGTGATTACCGGCGACACCACCCAGATCGACCTGCCGCGCGGGCAGAAAAGCGGCCTGGTGGAAGCCCAGCACGTGCTGCGCGATGTACGCGGCGTCGCGTTCACGCGCTTTACCAGCACCGACGTCGTGCGCCATCCCCTGGTGGCGCGCATCGTCGATGCGTATGACGAATTCCACGCCCAGCACAAGGACGCCTGATCTTGACCAAGAAGTCTCCCGCCGCCAGCCTCATCCTGTTCGATGCCGACGGCCGCGCGCGCAAGAGCGCCGCAAACGCGCTGCGCGTGCAACTGCCCGATGGGCGCAGCCTGACCGTGGACCTGTCCCAGGCCGCCGACGGCGTGGTGGCCCTGCTGGCCGAACACACCGATACCCGCCAGCAGGCCGGCCTGCTGGTGCGGCCGGACAACCACGACGCCGTGTCGGTCGCCGTGACGGCTACGCCACTTGTGACCACCACCGGCACCCCGGCCACGCCGCCTGAGGTCGAACTCGACGTCCAGTATGGCGATGGCGTGCGCAAGCGCACCGGCCTGCCCTCCGCCAAGCAGATCGGCAAATGGGTGCGCTCGGCGCTGTTCGCCGATGCCACGCTGACCATCCGTTTCGTCGACGAGGAAGAAGGCCGCACGCTGAACCGCACCTATCGCGGCAAGGACTACGCGACCAATGTGCTGACCTTCGCCTACGCGGAGCACGCCGACGACCCGGTGACCGGCGACATCGTGCTGTGCTGCCCAGTGGTGGAGGCCGAGGCCAAGGCGCAGAAGAAGCCGCTCGACGCCCACTACGCGCACCTGATCGTCCATGGCGCGCTGCACGCCCAGGGCTACGAGCACGAGCATGACGGCGAGGCCGAGGAAATGGAGGCGATCGAGACCGAGACGCTCCAGGCGCTCGGCTACGCCGACCCGTACCTGCCGGTGCGCGAGGATCGCTGAAGCGAAGGATTGTGAAGTGCCGTGTGCGCCACCTGCGTGCGCCACGGCACCCCCTGTCACGGGGCTGGAATCCTTTTAGTGTATGCTTCAGACGATCTCCACCACGCGCTAAGCCGCGACATGAACGACCCCTATCCCAGTTCGAAACCTGCCAATCACAAGCAGGCGGATCGCCCAAGGTCCCTTCTCGAACGCCTCACCGATTTCATTTCCCCTGAGCCGGACACGCGCGCCGAACTACTGGAAGTGCTGCAGGAAGCGCATGAGCGCAACCTGATCGACGCCGATTCGCTCTCGATGATCGAGGGTGTATTCCAGGTCTCCGAGTTGACCGCCCGCGACATCATGGTGCCCCGCGCCCAGATGGACGCCGTCAACATCGCCGACGCGCCCGAGACGTTTATCCCCTATATGCAGCAGACGGCGCACTCGCGCTTTCCGGTCTACGAAGGCAGCCGCGACAACATCATCGGCATCCTCCTGGCCAAGGACCTGCTGCGCTATTACACCGACGACACGTTCGACCTGCGCGAAACGCTGCGCCCGGCCGTGTTCATCCCCGAGTCCAAGCGGCTCAACATCCTGCTGCGCGAGTTCCGGATCAACCGCAACCACATCGCCATCGTCGTGGACGAATACGGCGGCGTGGCGGGGCTGGTGACAATCGAGGACGTGCTCGAACAGATCGTGGGTGACATCGAGGACGAATTCGACCTCGACGAGGACCACGACAACATCCTGCCGACCGCCGATGGCGCCTGGCGCGTGCACGGGTTGACCGAGATCGAGCAGTTCAACGAGGCCTTCGGCACCGCCTTCCCCGATGACGACGTGGACACCGTGGGTGGCCTGCTGACCAATCATCTGGGGCACGTGCCCCATCGTGGCGAAATCATCACTTTGCCGCCGCTCCGCTTCGAAGTGCTGCGCGCCGACGCACGGCAGGTGCACCTGCTCCAGGTGCGCCGCGAGGCGACCGACCACCTGGCCGTGGCCGACGCATGACGCGCGAAGTCCAGGCCGGCGCCGCCAGCACGGCGAGCGCCCGGCAAACCGGCCAGCGCGCCGGGTCCGCTACCGCTGTGTTCCGGCTGCTCATGGCGGCGACGCTCGGCGTCGCCCATACGCAGGCGTTCGCGCCCCATGACTGGTGGTGGCTGCAGATCCTGTCGATGGCCGGGCTGGTCGCCCTGCTCGCCGATGCCCCGCGCCCGCGCGCGGCGGCCGCCACGGGCTACGCGTTCGGGCTGGGCTGGTTCCTGTCCGGCATCTGGTGGCTTTATATCAGCATGCATGTCTACGGCGAGATGCCGGCCTGGATGGCCGGGCTGGCCGTGGTGCTGTTTGCCGGCTATCTGTCGATCTGGCCCGCGCTGGCGGGCGGCGTCTGGCACTGGCTGACCCAGCGCGGACGCCACGGCGTGCTGCCGGCGCTGGCGTTCGGCGCCACCTGGGCGCTGGGCGAATGGCTGCGCGGCGTGGTCTTCACGGGCTTCCCGTGGCTGGGCAGCGGCTATCCCCATACCGACGGGCCACTCGCCGGCTTCGCCCCGCTGATCGGCGTGTACGGCATTACCGCGCTGGCTGCGGTTGTAGCCGCGCTATTGGTGACGGCGGTACGCGCCGCCCTGCGCCGCTCGGCTACGCAGGACACCGCGTCGCGCCGTGGCCTCGTCACCGCGCTGGCCCTCGTCATCGGCCTGCCCGCGCTGGGCTTCGCGCTGACGCCCATCGCCTGGACCACGCCGGTGGGCGAGCCAATCTCGGTGCGGCTGCTGCAGGGCAACGTCGCGCAGGACATCAAGTTCGAGCCGGTGGGCATCCAGCGTTCGCTGGAGCTGTACCGCGACCTGATTACGGCGGAGCCGGCGGACCTCGTGGTCACGCCCGAAACCGCGTTCCCGGTGATCCTCCAGGAACTGCCGGTCGATATCGCCCAGGCAGTGCGCCGGCATATGGAATCCACTGGCACCACGGTGCTGTTCGGCGCGGCCGGGGCCGATTCGCCGGTGGACTTCACCAACAGCGTGTTCGCCATCGGCCCGGAGCAGCCCACGCTCTACCGCTATAACAAGCACCATCTGGTGCCGTTCGGCGAGTTCATCCCGTTCGGGTTCCACTGGTTCGTGGACATGATGAAGATGCCGCTCGGCGACTTCCGGCGCGGCGGGCTGGACCAGCCGGCGGTGCCGGTGCGCGGCATCCATGTCGCGCCCAACATCTGCTACGAGGATCTGTTCGGCGAGGAAATCGCCGCCACCCTGCGCCAGCAGCCGTCACCGGCCAATATGCTGGCAAATGTGACGAATCTGGCATGGTTCGGCGACACCATCGCCCTGGACCAGCATCTCCAGATCTCGCGGATGCGCGCCCTGGAGACGCGCCGCCCGATGCTGCGCGCGACCAATACCGGCATGACGGCGGTGGTGAAGCCAGATGGCACGGTGCAGGCGCGGCTGCCGACCTTCCAGCTCGGCACGCTCGCGGCCACGGTGCAGGGTACGCAGGGGCTCACCCCCTTTGTGCGATGGGGCAATGTGCCGGCGCTGGCGGCCTGCCTGATCGTGCTCGCGCTGGCGTTCGGCGCGCGGCGGCGGGCACGCCCGTAGCGGCGTGACGCTTCGCCAATGAAAAAAACGGGCCTGAGGGCCCGTTTTCTTTACGGCCCGGAGCGGTTAGCCCAGGACCGAGGTCGCCACCGATACCGCGGCTGCGGCGGCCATCACGGCCAGGGCGACAAGATATGGTTTGCGAGAAAGTAGCGTCATGACCAATCCCCAAAAGTTATTGTTGCCCGGACACCTTTTATGAGCGGTTGTCCCCCTGAGGAGGCTGCCCGGGAGCAGCGCGCTGTGAAGCGGCTGCGTAGTTCCACTGTATACAAAAATAGTATCGGCACCTATCGGCGGGTTCTGAATGGCGTGTCAGGATTTACCCGACCCGTTGCGAAAGCCCGACACCGCCGCCGGGGCCCGTTTCGTGACACAACGTACGGGATTGCCCCCTGTTCCGGTCGGCTTGTGGCCAAAACCCGATAGAATTCAGGGTTTGGCAATCCTGGCACGAGACCGCTCGTGCACTTGCCGGCGGCTTTCTTTTTCGTCTTCCTATGCTGACCTTCCAACAAATGATTCTTACCCTGCAGGCCTACTGGGACCGGCAGGGTTGCGCGTTGCTGCAACCGATCGATCTGGAGGTCGGCGCAGGGACGTCGCATGTGCACACGTTCCTGCGCGCGATCGGCCCCGAGCCCTGGCGCGCGGCCTACGTGCAGCCGTCGCGGCGCCCCAAGGATGGCCGCTATGGCGAGAACCCGAACCGCCTGCAGCACTACTACCAGTACCAGGTGGTACTCAAGCCCGCGCCCGAGAACATCCTCGACCTGTACCTGGGCTCGCTGGAAGCGCTGGGGCTGGACCTCAAGCAGAACGACATCCGCTTCGTCGAGGACGACTGGGAGAATCCCACGCTCGGCGCCTGGGGCCTGGGCTGGGAAGTCTGGCTCAACGGCATGGAAGTGACCCAGTTCACCTACTTCCAGCAAGTCGGCGGCATCGACTGCAAGCCGATCACGGGCGAGATCACCTACGGCATCGAACGTCTGGCGATGTATCTCCAGCAGGTGGAGAACGTCTATGACCTGGTCTGGACCGAGTGGGTCGAGAACGGCGAGACGCGCCGCCTGACCTATGGCGACGTCTACCACCAGAACGAGGTGGAGCAGTCCACCTACAACTTCGAACACAGCAACACCGAGATCCTGTTCCGCCATTTCTCCGAGCACGAGGGCGAGGCCCGCCGGCTGATGGGCGAGGTGGGTGACAGTCGCGGCGAGACCACCGAAGACGGCCAGAAGAAGGATTCCGGCGTGCGTCTGGCGCTGCCGGCCTACGAACAAGTGCTCAAGGCGGCACACACGTTCAACCTGCTCGATGCCCGGGGCGCGATCTCCGTGACCGAGCGCGCGGCCTACATCGGCCGTATCCGCAATCTGTCGCGCCAGGTGGCGCAGGCCTACTACGACTCGCGCGAAGCGCTCGGCTTCCCGATGTGCGGCAACGGGGCCCGCGCATGACCTCGCGCGTGCGCGGCGCACGCATGCCGAGGCGCCTGACAGCGCTGGCGACCGTGGTGTCGCTGGCAACGCTGGGCGGCCTGCTGGCGGCGCCCGGCGCGGCGCAGGCGGCTGCCCGCGCGGCCACCACCCCGGTGCCGCAGGCGCTGTACCTGCCGGCCGACCTCGCCAATATCTGCGAGGCCGACCCGCAGGCGCTCCAGCAGGCCATCGCCCGGCACTGGAAGCCGTCGCTGGCCAGCATCGACCAGTGGACGCAGCTGGTGCGCTCGTTCTCGTGCGACCTGTCCGGCTCGCGCGACCTCGGCTGGCACCGCGTGCCGCTGCGCACCTACGAGAGCGCCATCCGCTACCCGCTGCAGTGGGCCACGTGGGAAGAGCGCAACGGCCGCTCGCGCCGCACCGTCCGCAACTATTATTCAGCGGCGCAGTTGCCGCAGAAGATCGATTTCTGGGTGGGCGGACGGATCGACGAGATCCGCTATGACCGCCGCCAGCAGCGCATCGACGCCCGCTTCCCGGCCGCCGGCGCCCGTGGCGCCTCCGGCGTGGTGGCGCAGTGCGCCTACACCACGCTGCAATTCCGCCAGCAGAACGGCCTGTGGCTGCTGTCTGGCGTAGAACCCAATCTCGCGCCGCGCTGCTGACAGCGCGCGCCTTTCATACCCGTTGGATACGATTCATGTCGCAACCCATGACCGATTCGCTGCTGATCGAACTGTTCACCGAAGAGCTGCCGCCCAAGGCGCTCGCCCGCCTGGGCGATGCCTTCGCGCAAGGCCTGACTGACGGCCTGCGCGCGCGCGACCTGCTTGAGGCCGGCGCCAGCGTGACCCCGTTCGCCACGCCGCGCCGCCTGGCCGCACTGGTGACCGGCGTGCGCCGCAGCGCCCCCGACCGCGAGCAGCGCGAGAAGGTCCTGCCCGTCTCCGTGGCGCTGGACGCCAACGGCGCCCCCACCGCCCCGCTCGGCAAGAAACTGGCCGCGCTGGCCAAGTCCGTCGGCGTGGCCGAGATCGACTGGCAGACGCTGGAGCGTGCCTCCGACGGCAAGGCCGAGGCGCTGTTCCATCGCTACACCGCCAAGGGGGCTACGCTGGCCGACGGCCTCCAGGCCGCGCTGGACGAGGCAATCGGCAAGCTGCCGATTCCGAAGCTGATGAGCTACCAGCGCCCGGACGGCACCACGGTGCACTTCGTACGCCCCGCGCACAGCCTGATTGCGCTGTTCGGCGCCGAGATCGTGCCGGTGTCCGTGCTCGGCCTGCCGGCCAGCAATGTCACGCTGGGCCATCGCTTCCTGTCCGAAGGCACCCTCGAGATCCCGCACGCGGCGGAATACGCCACGCTGCTGGAGAACAAGGGCCGCGTGGTGGCGAGCTATGCCGACCGCCGTGAGCGCATCCGCACCGCCCTGCTCAAGGAAGCCGGCGCCGACCAGGTGGTCATGCCGGACGCGCTGCTGGACGAAGTGAACTCGCTGGTCGAGTGGCCGGTGGTCTATCCCTGCCACTTCGAGGAAGTCTTCCTGGCCGTGCCGCAGGAATGCCTGATCCTGACCATGCAGACCAACCAGAAGTATTTCGCGCTGACCGACGCCGCCGGCCACCTGCGCAACCGCTTCCTGATCGTGTCGAACCTGGCCACCGAGACGCCCGAGTCCATCGTCACCGGCAACGAGCGCGTGGTGCGCCCGCGCCTGGCCGACGCCAAGTTCTTCTTCGACCAGGATCGCAAGAAGACGCTGGCCTCGCGCGTGCCGCAGCTCGGCAACGTGGTCTATCACAACAAGATCGGCAGCCAGCTGGACCGTGTGCAGCGCCTGCAGCAGATTGCCGGCCACATCGCCGACGCGATGAATGCCCACGGCGTGACCGTCGACAAGGCCGCCGCCATGCGCGGCGCCGAACTGGCCAAGGCCGACCTGCTGACCGACATGGTCGGCGAGTTTCCCGAACTCCAGGGCACGATGGGCACCTACTACGCGCGCCATGACGGCGAAGCCGACGAGGTGGCGCTGGCGTGCTCGGAACACTATCGCCCGCGCTTTGCCGGCGACGCGCTGCCCGAGGGTGCCGTCAGCACCGCCGTGGCGCTGGCCGACAAGCTCGAGACACTGGTCGGCATCTGGGGTATCGGCCTCCAGCCCACCGGCGAGAAGGATCCGTTCGCGCTGCGCCGCCACGCGCTGGGCATCCTGCGCATGCTGATCGAGCGCCCGCTGGCGGTGCCGCTGGACACCCTGCTGGCGCTGACCGAGCAGGCGTTCGCGGGGATCGTCGCCGTCAAGCCGTCGCGCGAGGCCATCACCGATTTCCTGTTCGACCGCGTGCGCGGCTACCTCAAGGACAAGGGCTACACCACCAACGAGGTGGAAGCCGTGGTGAGCCTGCGCCCGCAGCAACTGCATGACGTGCTGGGCCGCATGGAGGCCGTGCGCACCTTCGCCGCGCTGCCCGAGGCCGAGGCACTGGCCGCCGCCAACAAGCGCATCACGAACATCCTGCGCAAGACCGACGAAGCCATCGGCACGGTCGACACGGCGCTGTTCCAGGAAGACGCCGAGGGCGCGCTGCATGCCGCCATCGAACGCGTGCGTCCGGGTGTGGAAGCGGCCTTCGCCAGCGGCGACTTCACCGGCGCCCTGCGCGACCTGGCCCAGCTCCGCGACGCCGTGGACCGCTTCTTCAACGACGTGATGGTGATGGCCGAGGACGCGCGCCTGCGCGCGAACCGGCTTGCGCTGCTGGCCACGCTGCACACGCTGGCCAACCGCGTGGCGGACATCTCCAAGCTGGCCGCCTGACCGGAGCCCTGCGATGCCACAGTCCCAGCCCCGCTTTGTGATCCTCGACCGCGACGGCGTGGTCAACCTCGACAGCGACCACTTCATCAAGACGCCCGATGAATGGGTGCCGATCGCCGGCAGCCTCGAGGCCATCGCCACGCTGAACCAGGCCGGCTACCGCGTGGTGATCGCGAGCAACCAGTCCGGCATCGGGCGCGGCCTGTTCGAGATGAGCGCGCTGAATGCGATGCACGAGAAGATGTACAAGGGGCTGGCCAACCTCGGCGGGCGCGTGGAGGCGGTGTTCTTCTGCCCGCACACGGCCGCCGACAACTGCGACTGCCGCAAGCCCAAGTCGGGCCTGTTCGAGCAGATCGGCGAGCGCTTCGGCCTGGAGCTGCGCGGCGTGCCCGTGGTGGGCGACTCCCTGCGCGACCTCGAAGCCGGCGTGGCGGTTGGCTGCATCCCCCATCTGGTCCTGACCGGCAAGGGCGTGAAGACGCGTGACAAGGGCACCCTGCCCGCCGGCACGCGCATCCACGACGACCTGGCCGCGTTCGCCCGCTGGCTGATTGCCGGCGATGCCGCCCACAAGGCGTCTTCGTCACCCGCGCCCAGCGCCCCCTGAATTCCGGCCACACTGATGACCTTTATCCGTTCCCTGCTGTTCGCGCTGTACCTGATCGTGCTCACGCCGCCCTACGCGTGCGCCTGCTTCATCGCCTTCCCGTTCATGAACGCCGACCGGCGCTTCCGCTTCGTGCGTGGCTGGCCCCTGCTCGTGATCTGGGCTGGCCGCCTGATCTGCGGCATGCGCTACCGCATCGAAAACGGCGAGCGCATGGACGCGATGCTCGACAAGCCCGTGGTGCTGCTCTCCAAGCACCAGTCCGCCTGGGAAACCGTGGCCTACGTGGCGCTGATGCCCAAGCCGCTGTGCTTCGTGTTCAAGCGCGAGCTGCTGTTCGTGCCGTTCTTCGGCTGGGCGCTGGGCATGCTCAAGATGGTCCATATCAACCGCAAGGAAGGCACGCGCGCGTTCGCCTCGGCCGCGCGCCAGGGCCGCGACCGGCTCGCCGAGGGCGCCTGGATCATCATGTTCCCCGAAGGCACGCGCACGCGCGCCGGCCAGGAGAACCCCCGCTACAAGAGCGGCGGCGCCCGGCTGGCCGTGGAAACCGGCGCCTGGGTGATCCCGATGGCGGTCAACTCCGGACGCGTCTGGCCGCGCAACTCCTTCCTGAAATACCCCGGCCTGATCACGATCTCGATCGGCATGCCGATTTCGTCGGCCAACAAGACCGCCGACGTGCTGAACCAGGAAGTGGAAGCGTGGATCGAGGCCGAGATGCGCCGGATCGATCCCGAAAGCTATCGCCGCAACCCCAGCGAAGCCGCCGCATGAAGCTGCTGCGTCCCACTCCCGACAACCCCGGCGCGCAGCTCGAACTGCCGCTCGCGGAGGCTGCGCCCAGCGCTGCCTCCGCCGCGGATGCCGCGCTGCTGGCGCCCTCGCTGGACACGCCCCCGGCCGACACCTGGCCACCCGCCCTGCCCAACGGCCGCACGCTGCACGTGGGCGAGCGCATGCTCCACTACGCGCTCAAGCGCTCGTCGCGACGCACCATCGGCTTTACGGTGGATGACCGCGGGCTGTCGATCACGGCGCCACGCTGGGTTACGCTGACCGATATCGAGTCGGCCATCCTGGAAAAGCAGCGCTGGATCTTCAACAAGCTGGGCGAGTGGCGCCACCGCGAGGCTCGCCGCATACTGCCGACGGTGCAATGGCGCGAGGGCGCGAGCCTGCCGTTCCTGGGCAAGCCGATCACGCTCCAGCTCGATTCGCCGGCCGGCGCGCTGCTGTTCGACGCCGACACGCGCGTGCTGCACCTGGCGCTGCCGACGCACGCCGACGAGCAGCAGATCAAGGACCGCGTGCAGGGCTGGCTCCAGCACCAGGCGCGCCGCCTGCTGGTGGAGCGGCTCGATATCTACGCCGACAAGCTCGGCGTGCGCCACACCGGCTTCGCGCTGACCTCGGCCGCCACGCGCTGGGGTAGCTGCACCGCCGACGGCAAGATCCGCCTGAACTGGCGGCTCATGCATTTCCCGCTGTCGATGATCGACTACGTGGCCGCGCACGAACTGGCGCACCTCAAGGAAATGAACCACGGCCCGCGCTTCTGGGAAACCGTGGAATCGATCTTTCCCGAGTTCCGCGATGCCCGCGCCCAGCTGCGCGCGCATCCGCCCGAGCTGCTGCCGACGTTCTGACGCCCGGCGAGGCGGGGAGCCGCCGGCGAGGCCCCGCCATCCGGACTAAAATACGGCCTCGCCATCCTACGAATTCCAGAAAAGGGCTCCCCATGCGACTCCTCCACACCATGCTCCGCGTTGGCGACTACCAGCGCTCCATCGACTTCTACACGCGCGTGCTCGGCATGCAGCTGCTGCGCGAGAGCGACAACCCCGAGTACAAGTACCGCCTGGCGTTCGTCGGCTACGGCCCCGAGAGCGAGACGGCCGTGCTCGAGCTGACCTACAACTACGGCGTGGACCAGTACGACCTGGGCACCGCCTACGGCCACATCGCGCTGGAAACCCCGGACGCCGCGGCGGCCTGCGAGCGCATCCGCGCGGCGGGCGGCAAGGTCACGCGCGAGGCCGGTCCGGTCAAGGGCGGCACCACGGTGATCGCCTTCGTCGAGGATCCGGACGGCTACAAGATCGAGCTGATCGAGCGGCATTCGACGCGTGACGCGTCGCGCCCGTAAGCCAGCCCGATGAACACGCAAGCCCTGACGCGGCGCCCGCTGGACGGCACGGCCATCGGCCTGATGGTGTTGCTGTGCGCCGCCTGGGGCCTGCAACAGGTGGTGATCAAGGTGACGGCGCCGCTGATGGGCGCCGTGCTCCAGGCCGGCGTGCGCTCGGCGATTGCGGCGCTGCTGGTGTTCGCCTTCGCGTCCTGGCGCGGCACGCCGCTGTGGCAGCGCGACGGCACGCTGCGCCCCGGGCTGGTGGCCGGGCTGCTGTTCGGCGCCGAGTTTTTCTGCATCTTCGTCGGGCTGGGCCACACCACGGCCTCGCGCATGGCCGTGTTCCTCTACACCGCGCCGATCTTCACGGCGCTGGGCCTGCACCTCTTCGTGCCCGGCGAGCACCTGCGGCGCGGCCAGTGGCTGGGCGTGGTGCTGGCGTTCTGCGGCATGGCGCTGGCCTTTGTCGATGGCATCGCGGCCACCTCGGCGCATGCCAGCACGCTGCTCGGCGACGCGCTGGGCGTGGTCGCCGGCGCGCTCTGGGCGGCCACGACCATCGTCGTGCGCGCCAGCTCGCTCTCAAGCGCCCCGGCCAGCAAGACGCTGCTGTACCAGCTGGCGGTCTCGGCGGTGCTGCTGCTGGCGATGGCGCTAGCGGCGGGTCAGGCCGGGCGGGTGGAAGTCAACGGGATGGTGGTGGCGAGCCTGTTCTACCAGTCGGTGCTGATCGCGTTTGCGAGCTACCTGATCTGGTTCTGGCTGCTCAGGCAGTACCTGGCGTCGCGGCTGTCGGTGTTTTCGTTCCTGACACCGCTGTTCGGCGTAGCCTTCGGGGTGCTGCTGATGCACGACGCCGTCGGCCTGCGCTTCGGCGCGGCGGCGGTGCTGGTGCTGCTGGGGATCGTGCTGGTGAACCGGAAGGGCTGAGGCACAGGCACCGCGATCAAGCTCGCGGCGCCTGTCATCGAACGACTTAGCGCGGGAACGAGAACATTCCGAGCGCGTCGCGTACCTCTTCCAGCGTCTGCTGGGTCAGTTCGCGCGCTTCGGCCGTGCCCTTGCGCAGGATCTCGAACACATAGCCCGGGTCCTTCGCCAGTTCCTCACGGCGCTCGCGGATCGGGCGCAGCATCTCCTGCAGGATGCCTTCCACACGGCGCTTGAGCACCATGTCGCCCAGGCCGCCACGGCGGTAGTGGTCCTTCAGCTCGGTCACTTCCTCCACGTTCGGATCGAACGCATCGAGGTAGGTGAACACGACATTGCCCTCCACCTGGCCCGGATCGGACACCTTCAGGTGGTTCGGGTCGGTGTACATGCGGTGCACCGCTTCCTTGATCTGCTCGGGCGAGGCGCCCAGCGGAATCGCGTTGCCCAACGACTTGCTCATCTTGGCCTTGCCATCGACACCCGGCAGGCGGCCATGCTTGGGGATCAGCGCGGCGGCTTCGGGCAGCACGTCGCGACCCACCTGATGGTTAATCCGGCGCACGATCTCGTTGGTCTGCTCGATCAGCGGCGCCTGGTCCTCGCCCACCGGCACCAGCACGGCCTTGAAGCCGGTGATGTCCGCCGCCTGCGAGGCGGGATAGCACAGGAAGCCCGCCGGGATGTCACGGCCAAACCCGCGCGCCTGGATCTCTTCCTTGATCGTCGGATTGCGTTCGAGGCGCGCCACCGTGACGAAATTCAGGTACATCAGCGTCAGTTCGGCCAGCGCGGGCAGGTGCGACTGCACGGTGATCGTGGTCTTGGCCGGGTCGATGCCGACGGCCAGGTAGTCTAGCGCCACTTCCAGCACGTTGCGCCGCACCTTTTCCGGATCGTGGGCGTTGTCGGTCATGGCCTGCGTGTCCGCCAGCAGCACGTACTGCTTGTGCGAGTCCTGCAGGGCGACGCGGCTCTTGAGCGAGCCGACGAAGTGGCCCAGGTGCAGCGGGCCGGTGGGGCGGTCACCGGTCAGGATGACGGGACGCGGGTCGGTTTTCGCGGTTAGCGTGTTGGCGGTCATAAGCGTCGCTGGAACTTCGGAATATTCGAAAAAATTCGGAAAACGGAAAACTATGCGTGATTCAGGCCACGCCGCGCGCGGGGCGGGGCGCGGCGCTGTCGCCGACGGTGCGCGCCAGCTCGACATACTCGGCCACGGGCACTTCCTCGGCGCGGCGGGTAAGGTCGAAGCCGAGCTTGTCGAAGTCGACCTGATCGCGCAGGAAGGACAGCGTGTTGCGCAGCACCTTGCGGCGCTGCGAGAACGCGGCGGTCACCACGTCGCCCAGCACGCCTGCGTCGCAGGCGGGGTACGGCGAGCGCAGCCGGCCATCCTCGCCGCGCGGCCACGGGATCATGCGCACCACGGCAGAATCGACCTTGGGCGGCGGATTGAACGAGCCAGGTGGCACATCGAGCACATGTTCCATGTGATAGCGCACCTGGAGCATGATCGACAGCCGCCCGAAGGCCTTGCTGCCCGGGTCCGCCACCATGCGCTCCACGACTTCCTTCTGGAGCATGAAGTGCTGGTCGCGCACCTGGTCCGCGAAGTCCATCAGGTGGAACAGCAGCGGGCTGGAAATGTTGTACGGCAGGTTGCCGACGATGCGCAGCGGGCGGCCGGTCTCGTGCAGCTTGCCGAAGTCGAACGCCAGCGCGTCGCCGGCGTGCACGACCAGCCGGTCGTTGTAGCGGCGGCGCAGGCGGTCCACGAGGTCGCGGTCCAGCTCCACCACTTGCATCTGCGGCAGGCGCTCGAGCAGCGGGTCGGTCAGCGCGCCGAGGCCCGGGCCGATCTCGACCACGATGTCATTCGGTTGCGGATCGATCGCGCCGACGATGCCGTGGATGATGCCGTCATCGACCAGGAAGTTCTGTCCGAATCGTTTGCGGGCCACATGGCCCTGGTGCACGTTTGAACGCATGGTGTCTGCGGCTGGCGGTCAGCGGGTAGCGGGCCACACGCCGGCATTGCCGTCGTGATGGCGCCCGTTGGCGTGGCCAGCCATGGTAATGGCACTGCGGATGGCCTCGATCATGCTGCCGTGCTCGGCGCGGCCGCTGCCGGCCAGGTCGAGCGCGGTGCCGTGGTCCACCGAGGTGCGGATAAAGGGCAGGCCCAGCGTGATGTTCACGCCGTGCCCGAAGGTGCCGTACTTGAGCGGCGCCAGTCCCTGGTCATGGTACATCGCCAGCACGCAGTCCGCGTCGCGCAGGTGGCGCGGCTGGAACAGCGTGTCGGCCGGATAGGGGCCGCGGGCGTCGATGCCGGCATCGCAGGCCAGGGACAGGGCGGGGCCGATCACGTCGATCTCCTCGCGCCCCATGTGGCCGCTCTCGCCGGCGTGCGGGTTCAGGCCGGTCACCAGGATGCGCGGCCGGGCGATGCCGAAATGGCGACGCAGGTCGGTATCGATGATGGTCAGCGTCTCCACCAGCATCGGGATGTCGAGTGCGTCGGGCACCGCGCGCAGCGGCAGGTGCGTGGTGGCCAGCGCCACGCGCAGCATGGCGTTGTCGTGGGCCGGCTGCGGGCCGGCCAGCATCATCACCACACGCGGCACGGCGGCGCGCTCGGCCAGGTATTCGGTGTGGCCGGTGAACGGCACGCCCGCGTCGTTGATCGTGCTCTTTTGCACCGGCGCGGTGATCATCGCCGCGTATTTGCCGGCCTGCAGGCCGTCGATGGCGGCGTCCAGCAGCGCCAGCACGTAACGGCCGTTGCGGGCGTCGAGCTTGCCCGGCTCACTCTGCACGCCGAGCGGCACATCCTCCACCACCACCCCGCCTTCGCCGATCTGGCGCGTCCAGGCGTGGCCGACGCCCAGCGCCGCGGCCCGGCTGGCCAGCAGACGGGCATCGCCCAGCACATGGAAGCGGTAGTGCCCGTTGCGGTTGCCATTGCTGCCGGCAAGCTGCAGCAGCGCCCCGATCGTGATGTCGGGGCCGATGCCGGCAGGTTCTCCGGTGGTAATGGCTAGCGCGAGCGGGTCGGGCATGGATGGGGTGGGGTCGGGGGCGCCGGCGGATCAGCGCTGGCGGTTGATGCGGTATTCCACGTACGCCGCGCTGCGGAGCTGGCGCACCCAGTCATCATAGGCGGCGCGCAGCTTCTGCTCCCGGACTTCCGAACGGGCGAAGTCGCGCTGCTTCTCCGCCGACACCTCGGTCTCGCGGCGATTCATCACCTGGATCAGGTGCACGCCGAACTGGGTGACCACCGGGTCGGAGATTTCGCCCGGACGCAGCCGGTTCATGGCCTGCTCGAACTCGGGCACCAGTTCGCCCGACGAGACCCAGCCCAGGTCGCCGCCCTGCTGGGCCGAGCCGTCCTGCGAGAAGCGGCGCGCGAAGTCGGCAAAGTCGCCGCCGTGCGTGATGCGGTCGCGCAGCGTCGTCATCTGGCGGCGTGCCTCGGCCTCGGGCATGTTCGGACCGGTGCGCACGAGGATGTGGCGCACCTGGGTCTGCGTGATGCGCTCGCTGGCCTGCGGCTGGTCGGCGGCCGGCGCAGCGCGCTTGGCCATCAACCGGATCACATGGAAGCCGTTGGCCGACTCCACCACCTCGGGCACCAGTGCGCCGGGCTGGAGGTCCACCACGGCGTTGGCGAACAGCGCCGGCAGGCGGCCGATCTCGCGGAAACCGAGCGCGCCGCCCTGCGCCGCCTCAGGCGCTTCCGAGTTGGCCTTGGCCAGCGCGGCGAAGTCCGCCCCGCCCTGCGCCTGCTTCAGCAGGCCCTCGGCCTTGGTCTTCAGCTCGGCCTTCTGGGCGTCGGACGCGTTTTCGGGCACGCGGATCAGGATCTGGGCGACGTTGTACTCGGTCGGCCCGGCCGGCGCGGCGCCGCCCTTGCGCGCGGCGAGGTAGTTGTCGATCTCGCCGTCGTAGACCTGCACCTTGGAGTCGACCTCGCGCTCGCGCAGGCGAATCACCTGCACCTGCTTGCGGAGTTCGTCACGATACTTGGTCCAGCTCATGCCGCTGGCTTCCACGCGGCTGCGCAGTTCGGTGGCGGTCAGGCGGTTCTGCTGCGCCACGGACTCGATGGCGCGGTCGACTTCCTGGTCGGTCACGCGGATGCCGGCGTCCTGCGCGGCCTGCGTCTGCACGCGCTCCATCACCAGGCGCTCGAGCACTTCGCCGAGCAGGTCGGCGCGCGGCGGCACCTCACGCTGCGCGGCGCGCAGTTGGCTCTCGATCTCGTCGGCGCGGTCCAGCAGCTCGCGCCGCGTGATCACGCTGTTGTTGACCACCGCCACCACTTCATCGACAAGCTGCGAGCGCTTCTGGCCCGGCTGCGGCACGCCCATCTGCGGCTCGCTCGGCGGCACGGCGGTCTGGGCGGGCTGCTGCAGGAAGATGCCCGAGGTGCGGCCGCTGCCGCTGCCGCTACCGGAAAGTGACGGCTTGCCCGAGGGCGCCGACGGGGCCTTGAGCTGCGCCACGGCTGGCGCGGCCAGCGCGGCAAGCACGGCAGCCATCGCCACGTGCCACAGGGGGTTGGATCGGGACAGCGCGTTGGAAGCTCGACGTTTCATCTTGGTCCGTCATTCATAGTGATCGTACTGGGACGTGGGCACCGGACGTGCGGTAACAGGCTCGTAGCCCGGCACGTTCAGACGCAGCATGTCCAGCGGGTTGGAACCGATCTTGGACAACCCGCGGAATTCCACCTGCAGGAAGAACCGGCCGGTATAGCCCTGCGTGGTGTTGCGGAAACGCTGGTATACCACGCGTCCCACCCAGCAGTCGGCGGCGTATTCGATGCCGGCCAGCGCATCGACCAGTTGGTTGGCGGTCTGGTCGAACGCCACCCGGCCAATACCGTAGGTGCGGCGCGTGATCGGCCACTGGCTCGACAGCTCGAACTGGTCGATGGCCGAGTTATCGGTCACCGAGGTCGGCCGGCGATAGCGGTAGCCCACGTTGACCAGCTTGCGCGACTCCGGCCGCCACGCGAACGCCACGTTCGAGTAGTTCACGCGGTTGTCCTCGGGGCTGTACTGGATGCCCGCATCGAGATAGTAGCCGCGGAACAGCTGGATCGTGGTAGCTGCGAGCAAGTCAGAATAGCTCGGCTTGGTATCTGTGGATGTACCGGTCAGCTGCACGCGCTGGCCGGTGAAGTCCACGCGCTGCGCCAGCGTGCCGCGGAAGCGCTCGATGCCGGTCTCGGACTCGATCAGGCGCGTGGTCACGCCCGCCGTGAGCTTGTTGTTGTCGGCGATCCGGTCATTACCGGTGAACGCGTTCTCGCTGAAGATCTGCCCGTAGCCGAAGTCTGACTGGACAGTATCGAACAGCGGAAACTGGCTCTGGTCGCGGAACGGCGTGTAGACGTAGAACAGGCGCGGTTCCAGCGTCTGCGTGTAGTTCACGCCGAACAGCTTGCTCACGCCGGGCGCCGCGCGGTCGAACACCATGCCCGAGTCCAGGCTCACCGTCGGAATGGCGCGGCCGAACGAGGTCTGCGCGCCGGTGGTGTTGGTGCCGGCGTCCATGTTGTACTGCGCGGCGTTGAAAATCAGCTTCGGCGTCACGAACCAGCCGGGGCGGATGATCGGGTAACTGATCACCGGCTGGATAAACGCGCGGTTGCCCTCCGGCTGCTGGATGCCGGTGGACGTTAGCGGAATCCGGAAGCGGGTGTAGTCGGCTTCCACCGCGATATCGAAGCCGCCGAAGTCATAGCGCGTGTAGCGGCCGTTCAACTGCGGCTCGCGCTCGTAGGACGGCTCGCTCGGACGCAACGTCTGGAACTTCTGCACCCGCGCCATGAAAGAAAAGTCCTGCCAGTTGTAGATCACGCCGCCTTCCTGCGTGTACTGGCGCAACGTGGACTGCGATACCGAGCGCGTCAGGTCGTCCGGGTACTGGTCGTCGGACACCTTGCTGACGTTGGCATACGCCGTCAGGCCCTTGGCGATCGTCTGGCTGTGCTGGAACGAATACGCCCAGCGGTCGCGCTCGGCTTTCTTGTCGTCCGGCAGGAATTCGGCCCGCAGGCGGCCAGCGTAGCCGTCACCGATATAGCGGTAGTCGCCGCCCAGCTGCACGCCGCGCGAGCTCAACAGGCGCGGATAGAGTGTCAGGTCGCGGTTCGGCGCCAGGTTGAAGTAGTACGGCACCGTCAGGTCGAGACCCGACTTGGAGCTGTAGCCGAACAGCGGCGCCAGCGCCCCGCTGCGACGCTCGTCGTTCAGCGGGAACGAAAACGCCGGGGCGCCGGCGATCGGCACATTGAAGAAGCGCAGCACGCCGCCATAGGCGGTGCCCACCTGGCGGTCGTTGTCGATGTCGATGCGGTTCGCGCTGAAGTACCAGTCGGCGTTGTCGGGCGAACAGGTCGTGTACGACGCCTTCTTCATCGTGCTGCGATCGGGGTCGATGAAGTCGATGCGCTCCGCGCTGCCCGCGCCGCCAGTCTGCTGGAAATAGTAATCGGGCGAGAGCATGTAGCCCTCATTGGCCTCCACGCGCAGCTTAGCCTCGGGGCCGATGGCCAGCGTGCCGCTCTTGGACAGGCGCACGTTGCCCGTGGCATGGGCCTCGTCGGTGTCCTGGTCATAGGTCACCTTGTCGCCCTTGACCACGGCGCCGTCGCGGCGCAGCTCGGCATTGCCCTCGAGCGCCACGCCCTTTTCGCTGAAGCCGGTCAGGCTGTCGCCCGAGACATAGGCCGGGGCGTTGGGGTTCGACGGGGTCGAGCTCGGCGCGATGTTCATGCTGCTGGCCGTGGCCGCCTTCGGCGGCGCCTCGTCCAGGCGGGGCACCAGCACGCCGGCTTGCGGCGCGGGCGGCGGGGCTTCGGGGGTCTGGGTGACCGCCGGCTCGGCGATGTCGATGTTCGGGATGGCCGAGCCCGCGCCATATTGCGCGTGCACGCTCACCGACAGGCCCGCCATGGCCAGCACGAGCGGACGCAGGGTGCTGGCCGGCAAAGCGGCACGCATGCGCCGCGGCAGGCCGCGCAGCGCGGGCGGTCGGGTGGCCGGATGATGCGGTGATCGTTGTTGTTCGGTCATGCGGACGGTTATCGGTCGGCTCGGCGCCGGGCTGCGGAACGGTCCCGCGAACGGTTCCGTACTTCCCGCCAACCCTTGCCGGAGCAGGCTGCGGGGCAACAAAGGCCCCTCCCGGGGGCCACCCGGCGCCCGGGTCTGGTCGGGTATTATACGGGGCATCGTATCCACCCAATCCGGCATGGCAGCACTTATTCACGACCCAACCTCCGACCCGCGTATCGCCCAGCTCAAGAGTTGGGTCGCCGGGCTCGGCGCCACATGGTCGATCGACCCCGACTCCTGCGCCCCGGCATCCGCCGACGCCAGCTTCCGCCGCTACTTCCGCGTGCGCACCGGCCATGCCGCCCATCCGACGGCCATCGTCATGGACGCCCCGCCCGCGCACGAGGACTGCCGGCCGTTCATCCACGTGGCCGGGCTGTTCGGCGAGGCCGGCGTGACCGTGCCCACCGTGCTGGCCCAGGACCTGGCGCAGGGTTTCCTGCTGCTGGCCGACCTCGGCAGCCAGACCTACCTGTCGAAGCTGGACGCCTCGTCCGCGCGCGGCCTCTATGACGACGCCGCCGCCGCGCTGGTCAGGATCCAGCTGGCCACCCGCCCCGGCACGCTGCCCGCCTACGACCGCGCCCTGCTCCAGCGCGAGCTGGACCTGTTCCCCGAGTGGTACGTGGGCCGCCACCTGGGCGCCACGCTGAACGACGCCCAGCAGGCCGACCTGCGCGAAGTCTTCGACGCCGTGCTGGCCAACAACCTGGCCCAGCCGCGGGTCTACGTGCATCGCGACTATCACTCGCGCAACCTGATGGTCCTGCCCGATGGCGCCAACCCCGGCATCCTGGACTTCCAGGACGCCGTGATCGGCCCGGCCACCTATGACGCGGTCTCGCTCTGGCGCGACGCCTATATAGAGTGGGACGAAGAGCAGCAGCTCGACTGGCTGATCCGCTACTGGGAGCGCGCGCGCAAGGCCGGGCTGCCGCTGAACGCCGATTTCGGCGCCTTCTACCGCGATTTCGAGTGGATGGGCCTGCAGCGCCACCTGAAGGTGCTCGGCATCTTCGCCCGCCTGTACCACCGGGATGGCAAGGACGGCTACCTCGCCAACCTGCCGCTGGTACTCAAGTACACGCGCAACGTGGCCGGCCGCTACACCGAGCTGCGCAAGCTGGTGCGGCTGCTCGATGCCCTGGAAGGCACCGAGCGCCCCGCCGGGTTCACGTTTTGAGCGCCGCCCCCGCTGATCCTGCATCGCCCAGCCCCGCGCCGGTCACCCGTGGCGGGGAATGGTGGGCCGGCGTGCGCGCGCTGGCGCCGATGCTGCTCGGCGTGGTGCCGTTCGGCCTGATCTATGGCGTGCTGGCGGTCAATGCCGGCATGCCCGCCTGGCTGGCCTGCGCGATGAGCGCCATCGTGTTCGGCGGCGCCTCCCAGATGATCCTGACCCAACTCTGGGCGGCCGGCACGCCGGCGCTGGTGATCGCCTTCACCGTGGCGATGGTCAACCTGCGCCACGCGCTCTATTCGGCCACGATCGCCCCGTCGCTGGCACCGCTGCCGCGCCGCTGGAAGGCGCTGGTGGCCTACCTGCTGACCGACGAGGCCTTCGCCGCCATGACGCGCCGCCTGGGCGATACCGGCGAGCGGGCGCGCTACCGCCACTGGTTCTACTTCGGCGCCGGCTTCTCGCTGTGGTCGAGCTGGCAGCTCTCCACGCTGGCCGGCGTGCTGGTCGGCGCGCAGGTGCCGCAGGACTGGCCGCTCGATTTCTTCCTGCCGCTGACCTTCATCGCCATCATCGTGCCGAACCTCAAGCACCGCGCCCACGTGGCCGCCGCGCTGGTGGCCACGGCGCTGGCGGTGGCCTGCTTCGGCCTGCCGCACAAGCTGGGCCTGATGGTGGCCGCGCTGGGCGGCATCGCGGCGGGCATGCTGCTGCTCGGGCGCGGGCACCCCACGCCGGGCCGCAGCCCGCGCAAGGAGCCGGCGGCATGAATCCGATGACCTTGCTGTGGGTGTTTTTGGGCGCCGGGCTGGCCACGTACCTGATCCGGCTGTCGTTCATCGCCGTGGAAGGCCGCGTGCGGCTGCCGTCCTGGTTCCGCACCGCGCTCCAGTTCGTGCCGGCGGCGATGCTCTCGGCGCTGATCGCCCCGGACCTGCTGATGCACGACGGCGCGCTCTACCTGAGCCCCTATAACACCCGGCTCGTGGCCGGGCTGGTGGCCATCGTCATCGCCGCCTACACGCGCAGCGTGGGCTGGACGATTGCCGGCGGCATGGCCACGCTGATCGCCCTGGAGTATTGGTTGTGAACACCCTGAAAGCGATGATCTTCGCGGCGGGACGCGGCGACCGCATGCGTCCGCTGACCGATACCTGCCCCAAGCCGCTGCTGCGCGTGGGCGGCAAGCCGCTGATCGTCTGGAAGATCGAGGCGCTGGCGCGCGCCGGCTTGACCGACATCGTCATCAACCATGCCTGGCTCGGCGAGCAGCTGGAAGCGGCGCTCGGCGACGGCTCGCGCTTCGGCGTGCGCCTGCACTGGTCGGCCGAAGGCAGCGCGCTGGAGACGGCTGGCGGCATCGCCAAGGCCCTGCCGCTACTGACGCCAAACCCTGACGCCGGCGAGATCTTCCTGGCCGTGTCGGGCGACATCTTCTGCGACTTCGACTACGCCGCGCTGCTGCCGCGCGCCCGCGCCATGGCCGGTGCGGAGCGACCGATGATGCACCTGGTGATGGTGCCCAATCCGCCCTTCCACCCGCGCGGGGACTTCGCGCTGGGCGCCGACGGCCTGCTGCGGCTGCCCGATGATGCGGGGGATGCCGTGCCGCTGACCTTCGGCAATATCGGCCTGTACGACACGCGCCTGTTCCGCGAGATCGCGCCGGGTCAGAAAGTGGCGATGACGCCCTATTACCGCGCAGCGATTGCCAGCAGCGATGCCACCGGCGAACGTTTCGACGGCCGTTGGGAGAACGTCGGCACGCCGGCGCAGCTGGCCGCGCTGGATACCGAGTTGCGCGCCGAACTGGGCGTGCCCGCCACCGGCACCGGCGGCGCCTGAGGCGCCCGCGCCACCAGCCAGGCTCCCAGCGGGGCCACCCGCACGCCGACGGGTTTAGAATCGGCATCATTCCCCACCTCGCCACCTCGCCACCCACTCCATGTCCGCACCCGACTCCGCCCTGCTTGGCGCCTGCCGCGACCGCCGCGCCCGCGTGCTGCAACATCTGCGCGCCGGCGGCGGCGGCGTGGCCATCGTGCCCACCGCGCCCGAGGCCATGCGCAACCGTGACAGCGACTATCCCTATCGTCACGACAGCTATTTCTATTACCTGACCGGCTTCACCGAGCCCGAGGCGGTGCTGGTGCTGGTGGCCGGCGCGCCCGGGGAAGGCCCCGGCGCGGACCGCAGCATCCTGTTCTGCCGCCCCAAGCACGAGGAGCGCGAGATCTGGGATGGCTTCCGCCATGGCCCGGAAGGCGCGCGCGCCGCGTTCGGCCTGGACGAGGCGCACTCGGTGGAGGAAATCGACGCCCTGCTCCCGCCGCTGCTGGCCAATCGCGCCCAGGTGGCCTACCCGCTGGCCGCCTCGGCCGAGACGGACCTGAAGGTGCGCGGCTGGCTCGACGCCGTGCGCATGCAGGGCCGCGCCGGCGTGGCCGCACCGTCCGCCGCGCTCGACGTGCGCACTATCCTCGACGAAATGCGGCTGTTCAAGGACGCCGGCGAGGTGGCGATCATGCGCCGCGCGGGCGAGATCTCGGCCCAGGCGCACGTGCGGGCCATGCGCGCCTCGCGGGCCGGGTTGCGCGAATATCACCTCGAAGCCGAACTGCTCTACGAATTCCGTCGCCATGGCGCGCAGAGCGTGGCCTACAACTCGATCGTGGCCACCGGCCCGAACGCCTGCGTGCTGCACTACCGCGCCGGCCCGGCCGAATTGCGCGATGGCGACCTGTGCCTGATCGACGCCGGCTGCGAACTCGACGGCTATGCGTCGGACATCACCCGCACCTTCCCGGTCTCGGGCCGCTTCTCGCCCGCCCAGCGCGAGCTGTACGACCTGGTGGTGGCCGCGCAGGACGCCGCCATCGCCGAGACGCGCGCCGGCGTGCCGTACAACGTGCCCCACGACGCCGCCGTGAAGGTGCTGGCGCAGGGCATGCTCGACACCGGCCTGCTCGATCGCAACAAGGAAGGCACGCTCGACGACGTGCTGGCCAGCGGCAGCTATCGCCGCTTCTATATGCACCGCACCGGCCACTGGCTGGGCATGGACGTGCACGACGTGGGCGAGTACCGCGCGCCGGGCCCGCTGCCCGCCGGCCATGAGGGCGAGCGGCCGTGGCGGCCGCTGGAACCCGGCATGGTGCTGACCATCGAACCTGGTATTTACGTGCGCCCGGCTGAAGACGTGCCGGAGCGCTACTGGCATATCGGCATCCGGATCGAGGACGACGCGGTCGTCACCGCCGGCGACTGCGACCTGCTCACGCGCGGCGTGCCGGTCAAGGCCGATGACATCGAAGCGCTGATGCGCGACAACCTGGGAGACATCGCACGATGAAGACCCTGCTCCGCAAGCTGTTCAGCGGTGGCGGCACGCAACACACGCATTCCAGCAAGCCCGCAGCAGCGCGGCAAGTGGTGCCGGGCGAGCCGTTCGTGATCAATCTGTATGACGACCGCCTGGTCGTGCATCGTCCTGACGGCCAGCGCGAGGAACTCGCCTGGGACGCGCTGGAACGCGTGATCGTGCGGGTTTCCGACCGCGCGCCGTGGACCGGCGCCGCCTGGCTGATCCTGGCCGGCGACGCCGAGAGCAAGCAGGGCTGCGTGGCCCCGCTGGACGCCGCCAACGGCGATGCGCTGGTGGCGCACCTCCAGGCCCTGCCCGGCTTCCACCAGCAGAAGCTCGACAACGCGCTGCGCGATGCCGCCGCCGGCAAGTCGCGCACGGATGCCGTGCTGTGGAAGCGTGCCGCGGCGAATGCGGCGAATGCGGCCGATACGGCCCAATCCGGCGAGGAAGCTCCTGATGACAAGCCCCGTGACCCTCAGCACCACTCCCAGTCCCAGCCACAGTCCGGCGCCCAGCCCTGAGCCGTTCGACATCGCCATCGTCGGCGGCGGGCCCGTCGGCCTGGCGCTGGCGGCGCAGTTGCTGCGCACCACGCCGTGGCGGATCGTGCTGATCGATGCGGCCACGCCGGCCCGCGCCGCGCGGGACCCCCGGGCGATTGCGCTGTCGCACGGCAGCCGCCAGCTACTCGAGCAGATTGGCGCGTGGCCGATGCCGGTGCAACCTATCGAGCACATTCACGTGTCGCAGCGCGGGCGCTTTGGCCACGTGAAACTGCATCACGACGACTACGGCGTGCCGGCGCTCGGCTATGTCGTGCGCTATGGCGACCTGTGCCAGACGCTGGAACGCGCGCTGGCTCGTGCCGCGGACGCCGCGCCGGGCCGCCTGGCGCGCCAGTTCGAGACGCGCATCGACGACATCGCGCAGGACACCAAGGCCGAGCGGCAGGAAGATGCCGCGCTGGTGCGGCTGACCGGCACCTCGCATGCCGATCAGGTCGGGCTGCCCATGGCGGTCACGGCGCGCCTCGCCGTGCAGGCCGAAGGCGGACTGTTCCACCAGCGCACGCAGCGGCTGGCGCGCAGCGCCGAAACCTCCCGGCGGCGCGACTACCAACAGACGGCCATCATCGGCCATGTGACGTGTACGCAACCGCGGCGAGGCTGGGCTTGGGAGCGCTTCACCGAGGAAGGGCCCCTCGCGCTGCTGCCGCATGACGAACACGGCACTGCCGGCTATGCGATGGTCTGGTGCTGCCCGCCCGATACGGCCATGCGGCGGCTCGCGCTGTCCGATGCCGAATTCGCCGCGGAACTGGGCGAGGCGTTCGGCTCGCGCATGGGCCGCTTCACGCTGGTGGGCAAGCGCCACGCGTTCCCGCTGGGGCTGAATGCGGCGCCGGTGACCGTCGATGGCCGCATCGCGGCGGTCGGCAACGCCGCCCAGACGCTGCATCCGGTGGCCGGACAAGGGTTGAACCTTGGCCTGCGCGATGCCTTCGCACTGGCTGACTCGCTGCGCGCCGGCTGCACGCCGCAGGCGTTGCAGGCCTTCGCCGGCCGCCACCGCGTGGACCGGGCGATGACCATCGGCGTGACCGACCTGCTGCCGCGTGTCTTCGGCATCGGCGGGCCGCTGGCGGCCCATGCGCGCGGGGCGTCGCTGGCAGCGCTGGCCTGCGTGGCGCCGCTCAAGGACGCGCTGGCGCGCCACATGATGTACGGCGCGCGCCGCTGATCCCTCGTGGGGGGCGGGCACCGTGCCACGCAGGCACGGCCCGCCCCCTCATCCATGATATTTGCTCATTTCTTGGGCAACCCGGTCCGTTTGGCGGTAAAATCCCGCCCTCGCGCCTTCCCCCAGTACCCGTTTACCGAACGCGCCATGTGACGCAAAACCGTCACGTGCGCCTGTTCCATTCGCTATTCCTATCGTGCAGATCGGTCCGCATCGTCTTCGCAACAACCTGTTCGTCGCCCCCATGGCCGGGGTGACGGACCGGCCGTTCCGCCAGCTGTGCAAGCAGCTGGGCGCGGGCTACGCGGTGTCCGAGATGGTGGCGTCCAACGCCCAGCTCTGGAAGAGCGAGAAGACCATGCGCCGCGCCAACCACGCGGGCGAGGTGGAGCCGATCTCGGTGCAGATTGCCGGCGCCGAGCCGGGGATGATGGCCGAGGCGGCCCGCTACAACGTGGACCGGGGCGCGCAGATCATCGACATCAATATGGGCTGCCCGGCCAAGAAGGTCTGCAACGTGGCGGCCGGGTCGGCGCTGCTGCAGAACGAGCCGCTGGTGGTGCGCATCGTCGAGGCCGTGGTGGGTGCCGTGGGCGACCGCGTGCCCGTGACGCTGAAGATCCGCACCGGCTGGGACCGCGAGCACAAGAATGCGCTGCGCGTGGCGCGCCTGGTGGAAGACGCCGGCATCAGCATGCTGACGATCCACGGGCGCACCCGCGCGGACCTGTACCACGGCGAGGCCGAGTACGAGACGATTGCGGCGGTCAAGCAGTCGATCCGGATTCCCGTGGTGGCCAACGGCGACATCACGTCGCCGCAGAAGGCGCGCGAGGTGCTGGCCGCCACCGGCGCGGACGCGATCATGATCGGCCGCGCGGCGCAGGGCCGGCCGTGGCTGTTCCGCGAGATCGAACACTTCCTGGCGACGGGCGAGATGCTGCCGTCGCCCGAGGTGGCCGAGATCCGCGCGATCATGAACCATCACCTGGCCGACCACTACGCGTTTTACGGCGAGTTCACCGGCGTGCGCACCGCGCGCAAGCACATTGCCTGGTACACGCGCGGCCTCAAGGGCGCGAACCTGTTCCGGCATCGGATGAACACGCTGGAGTCCACCACGGCGCAGCTGGAGGCCGTGAACGCCTTCTTCGACGAGCAGGCGGCGATTTCCGACCGCCTGGTCTATGTGGAAGACGGCGACGCCACGGCCGAAGGCCAAGATAAGAACGCCGACAACAACAACAAGAACAAGGAATTGCTTGCCGCATGAGCCGCAACGCCATCGATCAATGCATCCGGGACAGCCTGGATACCTACTTTCGCGACCTGGACGGCGAAGAGCCGTCCAATATGTACAACATGGTGCTGGAGGCCGTGGAACGGCCCCTGCTGGAAGCCGTGATGGCGCGCGCAGAGCGCAACCAGTCGCTGGCGGCCGCCTATCTCGGCATCAATCGCAACACGCTGCGCAAGAAGCTGCAGCAACACGGTTTACTTTGAAGCGTTCCCCCAAGCCATGATCAAGCAAGCCCTTCTCTCCGTTTCCGACAAGACCGGCATCGTCGATTTCGCGCGCGACCTGAACGCGCTCGGCGTGGTGCTGCTTTCCACCGGCGGCACCGCCAAACTGCTGGCCGACGCCGGCCTGCCCGTGACGGAGGTGGCCGACTACACCGGCTTTCCGGAAATGCTGGACGGCCGCGTGAAGACGCTGCACCCCAAGGTGCACGGCGGCATCCTGGCTCGCCGCGACCTGCCCGAGCACATGGCCGCGCTGGCCGAGCACCAGATTCCCACCATCGACCTGCTGGTGGTGAACCTGTACCCGTTCCAGCAGACCGTGGCCAAGGATGACTGCACGCTGCCGGACGCCATCGAGAACATCGACATCGGCGGCCCGACCATGCTGCGCTCGGCGGCCAAGAACCACCGCGACGTGACCGTGATCGTGGACCCGGCCGACTACGCCGTGGTGCTGGACGAAATGCGCGCCAACGCCAACAGCGTCGGCTACGACACCAACTTCCGCCTGGCCACCAAGGTCTTCGCGCATACCGCCCAATATGACGGTGCAATCACAAACTACCTGACCAGCCTCGGCGCCGACAAGTCGCACCAGGCCCGCAGCGCCTATCCGAAGACGCTGAACCTGGCCTTCGAGAAGGTGCAGGAGATGCGCTACGGCGAGAACCCGCACCAGTCGGCCGCCTTCTACCGCGACCTGAAGGCCGTGGACGGCGCGCTGGCCAACTACGTGCAGCTGCAGGGCAAGGAGCTGTCGTACAACAACATCGCCGACGCGGACGCCGCGTGGGAGTGCGTGAAGTCGTTCGATGCCGCCAACGGCGCCGCCTGCGTGATCATCAAGCACGCCAACCCGTGCGGCGTGGCCGTGGGCGTGAACGCGCTGGAAGCCTACGACAAGGCCTTCAAGACCGACTCGACCTCGGCCTTCGGCGGCATCATCGCCTTCAACGTGGAACTGGACGAAGCCGCCGCGCAGGCCGTGGCGAAGCAGTTCGTGGAAGTGCTGATCGCCCCGTCGTTCAGCACGGCGGCCCGCAACGTGTTCGCGGCCAAGCAGAACGTGCGTCTGCTGGAGATTCCGCTGGGCAAGGGCGTGAACCAATACGACCTCAAGCGCGTGGGCGGCGGCCTGCTGGTGCAGGGCCCCGATGCGCGCAACGTGCAGCCGTCCGAGCTGCGCGTGGTGACGCGCCGCCATCCCACCCCGAAGGAAATGGACGATCTGATGTTCGCCTGGCGCGTGGCCAAGTTCGTGAAGTCGAACGCCATCGTGTTCTGCGGCGGCGGCATGACGCTGGGCGTGGGCGCGGGCCAGATGAGCCGCGTGGATTCCGCCCGCATCGCCAGCATCAAGGCGCAGAACGCCGGCCTGACCCTGGCGGGCTCCGCCGTGGCCAGCGACGCCTTCTTCCCGTTCCGTGACGGCCTGGACGTGGTGGTGGATGCAGGCGCAACCTGCGTGATCCAGCCGGGCGGCTCGATGCGCGACGACGAGGTGATCGCCGCCGCCGACGAGCGCAACATCGCCATGGTGCTGACCGGCACGCGCCACTTCCGGCATTGAGACGCGGCGGCGCATACTGAGGCGCCGGCCCTCTCCCCTCAGTGGGAGAGGGTCGGGGAGAGGGGTGGTCTAGCAAAGCACCACGACGAACGAAGCCCAAACAACACCATGCGCATCCTCGGCATCGATCCCGGCCTCCGCACCACCGGCTTTGGCGTGTTGGAAAAACACGGCAACAAGCTGGCCTACGTGGCCTCCGGCACCATCAAGAGCGACGGGAATTCCAGCCTCCCGGAGCGGCTCAAGACCCTTTACGACGGCATCTCCGAAGTCGCCCGCACCTATGCGCCCGACTGCGCGGCCATCGAGAAGGTCTTCGTCAACGTCAATCCGCAGTCCACGCTGATGCTCGGCCAGGCGCGCGGGGCCGCCATCTGCGGCCTTGTCGGCCATGGCCTGCCCGTGTTCGAGTACACCGCGCTCCAGTTGAAGGTGGCCGTGGTCGGCTATGGCCGGGCCAACAAGGAACAGGTGCAGGAGATGGTGATGCGGCTGCTGGCGCTGTCCGGCAGGCCGAGTTCCGATGCGGCCGATGCGCTCGGCGTGGCCATCTGCCATGCCAACGGCGGCGATACCCTCGGCACGCTGGCCGGCATGGCGCCCGACCTGGCCCGCAAGGGGCTGCGCGTACGGCGCGGGCGCCTGGTCGGGTAGTCCGGCGCCGGACAGGCCAACTCCGGCCTCTGCTCGTACAATCGGCGTTCCGCCCCATCCCATGAACGCCGCGCGATGTCCTTCCTTCCCCGCCTGACCCTTGCCTTTGCCACTGCCACCCTGATTGCGGGCTGCGCCACGCCGCACCACGCACATAAGGACAAGGCGGCGGCCTCCACCGCGGCGGTCCCGGCGCCCGCCCCGGCCGCCCCGCCGGCCCCGAAAGCGCTGGTCATCGCCCATCGCGGCGCCAGCGCGCTGCGCCCGGAGCACACGCTGGCGTCCTACGCCAAGGCCATCGAGGACGGCGCCGACGTGATCGAGCCGGACCTCGTCATGACCCGCGACGGCGTGCTGGTCGCCCGCCACGAGAACGACATCACCGGCACCACCAATGTGGCCGAAGTGGCGGAGTTTGCCGACCGCAAGCGCATCAAGGTCATCGACGGGGAACGCCTGACCGGCTGGTTCACCGAGGACTTCACGCTGGCCGAGCTGAAGACGCTGCGCGCCCGCGAGCGCATTCCCAAGCTGCGCCCGCTCAACGCCAAGCTGAACGACCAGTTCGAGATTCCCACTTTCGACGAAATCCTGCGGCTGGCCTCGCAGGCGGCCATCAAGCGCGGCCGCCCGGTGGGGATCTACCCCGAGCTGAAGCACCCGAGCTACTTCCGGGGTATCGGCCTGCCGCTCGAGGAGAAAGTCGCCGCCGCGCTGCAGGCCAACGCCTACGCCCGCAGCGCGCCGGTCTTCGTCCAGTCGTTCGAAGTGGGCCCGTTGCGCACGATGAAGCGGCTGCTGGGCACCTCGATGCCGAACGTGAAGATCGTACAGCTGATTGGCAGCCCGTCCAGCCGCCCCGCCGACTGGCGCCTGGCCGGCGACACGCGCAACTACGCCGAGATGCTCACGCCACTGGGCCTGCGCGAAGTGGCGACCTACGCCAACGGCATCGGCCCCGAGAAGAGCAACGTGGTGCCACGCGACGCCCAGGGCGGGCTGGCCGCCCCCACGGCGCTGGTGACCAACGCCCACGCGGCCGGGCTGACGGTCCACCCGTACACGTTCCGGCCCGAGAACAGCTTCCTGCCGAAGCCGTTCCGGGTGGCCGGCGATGACGCCACGCGCAGCCCCAACGGCCTGGTGCGCGAAATCCAGGCCTTCCTGGCCGCCGGCGTGGATGGCGTCTTCACCGACGACCCGGCGCTGGGCCGCCGCGCCGTGGACAGCGCACCGGAGCGATAACCCGCAGCGATAACCGCCAGCGCGCCACCCGCACGCGCTACACTTGCCGGCAATTTCGTCACCCCACCCTGCCCACCATGATCGGTCGCATTGCCGGCACCCTGCTTGAGAAGAATCCCCCGCACCTGTTGGTCGACTGCCACGGCGTGGGCTATGAGATCGACGTGCCGATGAGCACGTTCTACAACCTGCCCGCCGTGGGCCAGCCGGTGACGCTGCTGACGCAGCAGATCGTGCGCGAGGATGCCAACCTGCTCTACGGCTTCGGCTCGGCGTCCGAGCGCAACACGTTCCGCGAGTTGATCAAGATCACCGGCATCGGCGCACGCATGGCGCTGGCCGTGCTGTCGGGGCTGTCCGTGAGCGAACTGGCGCAGGTCGTCACACTGCAGGAGGCAGGCCGGCTGACGCGGATTCCAGGCATCGGCAAGAAAACCGCCGAGCGGCTGCTGCTGGAACTCAAGGGCAAGCTGGGGGCCGAACTGGGCCACGCGCCGGGCGCCACGCCCGTCGCCGACAGCGCCGTGGACGTGCTCAACGCCCTGCTGGCGCTGGGCTACTCCGAGAAAGAGGCCGCGCTGGCCATCAAGCAGGTGCCGGCCGGCACGGGTGTGTCCGACGGCATCAAGCTGGCGCTGAAGTCGCTCTCGAAGGGCTAGCGAAGGGCTAGCGCGAGAGGCAGCCGGCGTAGAATGACGGCTGTCCCGCATTCCACCGCCATGATCGAAACCGACAAGCTCACCGGCGCCGAGCGCCAGCCCGAACGGGTTATCTCGGCCACCCCCGCCTCCGCCCGCGAGGAGGCCTTCGAGCGCGCCCTGCGGCCCAAGCTGCTGGACGAGTACGTCGGCCAGGAAAAGATCCGTGGCCAGCTCGACATCTTCATGCACGCGGCCCGCAACCGCCGCGAGGCGCTGGACCACGTGCTGCTGTTCGGCCCGCCGGGCCTCGGCAAGACCACGCTGGCCCACATCATCGCGCGCGAAATGGGCGTGAGCCTGCGCCAGACCTCCGGGCCGGTGCTCGAGCGCCCGGGCGACCTGGCCGCACTGCTGACCAACCTCGAAGCCAACGACGTGCTGTTCATCGACGAAATCCACCGGCTCTCGCCGGTCGTCGAGGAAATCCTGTACCCGGCGCTCGAGGACTACCAGATCGACATCATGATCGGCGAA
This sequence comes from Cupriavidus sp. OV096, assembly GCF_900115455.1. Taxonomy (NCBI): domain Bacteria; kingdom Pseudomonadati; phylum Pseudomonadota; class Betaproteobacteria; order Burkholderiales; family Burkholderiaceae; genus Cupriavidus; species Cupriavidus sp. OV096. The sequence continues at coordinate 596,235 of NZ_FOWM01000002.1, read as the reverse complement.
GGCCCGGCGGCCCGCTCGGTCAAGCTGGACCTGCAGCCGTTCACGCTGGTGGGCGCCACCACGCGCGCCGGCATGCTGACCAACCCGCTGCGCGACCGCTTCGGCATCGTGGCGCGGCTGGAGTTCTATACGGCCGAGGAACTGGCGCGCATCGTCACACGCTCGGCCCAGTTGCTCAACGCGGTGATCGAGCCCCTGGGTGCGCTCGAGATAGCCCGCCGGGCGCGCGGCACGCCCCGTATCGCCAACCGGCTGCTGCGACGCGTGCGCGATTACGCCGAGGTGAAGGGCGACGGCACGATCAGCCGCGAGACGGCCGATGCCGCGCTGGCGATGCTCGACGTGGATCGCGTCGGCTTCGACCTGATGGACCGCAAGCTGCTGGAAGCCGTGCTGCACAAGTTCGGCGGCGGCCCGGTGGGCGTGGACAACCTGGCGGCGGCCATCGGCGAGGAGCGCGACACCATCGAGGACGTGCTGGAGCCCTACCTGATCCAGCAAGGTTACCTGCAGCGCACACCGCGCGGCCGGGTGGCGACGGCGGCGGCGTACCGGCATTTCGGGCTCGCCACGCCGCAGGACGACTCCGGCAGCGATCTGCTTGAGACGCCCTGAGCGTCCCCTAAGCGTCCCCTAAGCGTCCGCTGAGCGTCCCCTAAGCCTCTCCCCAGACAAAATCAGCCGAATCCGGCCTGCTGCAGTGCGCAACGACCGCGCATTGCAGCCCGCCCCCGCCAGTTAAACGTTTTCGCGCACCGCTCCAAATTTTTTCGAAGTGGATTGCCCGCTTATGGCCGGTTGTCCACAATGGCTCCATCAGTTTCCACTTACAGCGCCCATTGCGCCAGAAAGGACTCAGAGCCATGATCCAGCGACCCATCCCGACCCTTGCCTTGCTTGCCAGCCTGCTCCTGGCCGCTGGCGCCGTGCATGCGCAGAAGACGCCTGCGCCGGTCGGCATCGCCGAGGAAGCCGTTATCAGCGGCAAGGTCGTCGATGTCGATGTCAACTCGAAGGCCGTGCTCGTGCAGGGGCCGAAGGGCAATATCGTCGAGATCGTGGGCGGCGACGAGGCCAAGAATATCGGCAACGTGCGCAAGGGTGACATCGTCACGCTGACGCGCGCGGCGGCCGTGGTGGCGGCGCTGGAGCCGCTCGACAGCAAGGACACCCCGCTGGTGGAGCAGGTGGAGCGCACCTCGCGCGCGGCCGAGGGCGGCAAGCCCGGCGTGATGCGCGAGATCACCACCACCATCACGGCGCAGATCACCAAGATCGATACCGCCAATCGCACCGTGACCTTCCGTGGCCCGCGCGAGACGCTGCGCACGGTCAAGGTCCGTGACCCGAACATCGACCTCACCAAGATCAAGCAGGGCCAGATGGCGAAGATCGTCGTGCGTGAGGTGGTCGCCATCACCGTGAAGTCGCCTAACGCCGGCTGAAGTCCGGTCCGAACCACCGGAAAGAGTCGAATGCAGTACTTTTCCCCATCAGGAGGTTGCATATGAATCGACGCCATTTCGTGACGCGGGTGACCGGATCGGGCCTGCTCGTGGCCACGGCCTTTGCCGCGGGCTGCACCACCACGGGTCCCAAGACGCCCGAGGACGCCGCCGCCAAGAAACAGGAAATCGACGCCGGCGTGGACGGCGCGCTGAACCGGCTCTACGCCTCGGTGGACGGCTCGCGCGAGCTGGCTAACCGTTCCCAGGGCATTCTGGTGTTCCCGCGCGTGATCGGCGGCGGGCTGGTCGTGGCCGGCGAGTACGGCGACGGCGCGCTGCGCTCGAAGGGCGCCACGGTGGGCTACTACCGCACGATCTCGGCCTCGTTCGGCTTCACCGCCGGCGGCCAGTCGAAAGCGGTGATCTTGATGTTCATGACGCCCGAGGCCTACAACAAGTTCGTGCAGTCCAGCGGCTGGACGGCCGGCGTGGACGGCAGCGTGGCGCTGGCCAAGATCGGCGCGAACGGCAAGCTGGATACCGTCACGGGCCAGCAGCCGGTGATCGGTTTCGTGCAGACCAACGCGGGGCTGATGTTCGATGCCTCGATCGACGGCTCCAAGATCAGCAAGCTGTCGCTCTGATCGACCTGGTTTTCCCATCCTCCAGGGTGTGTTGGCTCCCGGCTCCGGCCGGGAGTTTTCTTTTGCGGGCCCGGCGGGCCCGGCTTGCCGACACGTGTGGCGCCGCGCTGGCATAATCGCGCGAACCCCCGCACCGGAAGCGCTCCCGCCCATGCCCCCGCCCCTGTCCTCGCCCGAGTCTCACGCCACGCCCCTCCCTGCCGTCGATGCCGCGCACACTGGTCGCGTCTACCGCTACTACGACTTGGTCATGGTGGCCTTCGTCACGGTACTGCTCTGCTCCAACCTGATCGGCGCGGCCAAGGCGGCGCAGGTCACGCTACCCGTGATCGGCCCGGTCACCTTCGGCGCCGGCGTGCTGTTCTTCCCGATTTCGTACATTTTTGGCGACGTGCTGACCGAGGTCTACGGCTATGGCCGCGACCGCCGCGTGGTCTGGGCCGGCTTCACCGCGCTGGCCTTCGCCACGTTCATGAGCCTGGTGGTGCTGAAGATGCCGGTGGCGCCGTTCATGGCGGACTACCAGAAGAGCCTGGAGGATGTGTTCGGCAACACGTGGCGGATCGCGCTGGGGTCGCTGATCGCGTTCTGCTGCGGCAGCTTCACCAACAGCTACGTGCTGGCGAAGATGAAGCTGTGGAGCGGCGGGCGCTGGCTGTGGACGCGCACCATCGGCTCCACGCTGGCCGGGGAACTGGTCGATTCCTCGCTGTTCTACGTGATTGCCTTCTATGGCATCTGGCCGCTGGAGAAGGTCATCCAGGTGGCCGTGGCCCAGTACGTGTTGAAGACGGCCTGGGAAGTGGTCATGACGCCGGTCACCTACAAGGTGGTGGGCTTCCTGAAGCGGGCCGAGAACGAGGACTGGTTCGACCGGCACACCAACTTCACGCCGTTCCGGCTCAAGGTCTGAGCCTTCCGGGGTGGGCCCCCGGACGCGCGGCTAGGGCACGCGCTTGTCGACTTCGTCGAGCGCCAGCGCCTCCAGGTGGCTCACATCGCCCCATTGCAGCAGGGTCAGGTGCGCGCTGTCGCTGCGCAGGCGGTTGACGCTGGCGTTCAGCAGTTCGTGCTGGCGCGGCGCCTCGAGCGTCATGCCGGTGGCCTCGCGATACAGGCAGTCGAGCACGCCGCCGTGCGCCACCAGCGCGATGCGCTCGCCCGGATGCCGGCGCGACAGCGCCAGCGCGGCCTCGACCGCGCGTTCGTGGAATTCCAGCAGCGACTCACCCTCGGGCGGCGCGTAGTCCGGCACGCGGGCCTGCCAGCGCGCGAAGTCCTCGGGGCGCTGCTCGGCCACTTCGGCATAGGTCATGCCTTCCAGGTCGCCGTAGCAGCGCTCGCGCAGGCGGGCGTCGGGCCGCACTTGCAGACCCAGCGTCTCGGCCAGCGGCATGGCGGTTTCCATGGCGCGGCCCAGGTCGCTCGAATAGATGGCGTCGATCGGCTCGCCGGCCAGCGCCTCGGCCAGCGCGGCCGCCTGGGCGCGGCCCACCTCGTTCAGCGGGATATCGAGCTGGCCCTGCAGGCGCCGCGCGCGGTTCCAGGCCGTCTCGCCATGACGGATCACGATCAGGTGGGTGTAGGCCAGCGACTGCGGCCCGGAGCTTTGCGACATGCCGGTTCCTTGGGGGCGACGGTTGCGCGCCGGGTCTGCGCCCGGCGTGCGGATGATTACCGGATCAGTTTCGGATTGAGCGTGTAGGTGCCGGTGAGCGAGGCTTCGGCCAGCACGTGGCCCTGGATGGCCTGGCGCACATCGGCGCCAGTGAAATGGCCTTCCACGGGCAGGCGTTCGATATCGAGCGCGTAGACCGTGAACACGTAGCGGTGCACCAGCGCGTCGTTCCAGGGCGGGCAGGGACCGTCGTAGCCGAAGTAGTGGCCCTTCATGTCCTCGTCGCCGGAAAACCACGCCGTGTAGTCGTTGGTGCCGTGGCGCAGGCCGCCGGCCACGGCCGTGCCGACCAGCGTGTCCGGGCCCGGCTTGCCGCGCGCGATCACGCCGTCGCTGTGCGTGCCGGCCGAGATCGTGTTCAGGCCCGGCGGTATGTCCACCAGCACCCAGTGGAAGAAGTCCGCGCGCGGCAGCGTGGCCGGCACTTCGCGGTCGGCCTGGTTCACGTCGTCGCCCACGCTCGGCACATCGGGATCATGGGCGACCAGCACGAACGAACGCGTCTCGGCGGGGAAACCGTCCCAATGCAGGTCCGGATTGCGATTGCTCGACAGCGCCACATGATTGGCGGCATCGGGCACGCAGAACGCAAACTCGCCCGGAATGGGCGCGTTGTCGGCAAATGCCTTGCTCCAGAGTTTCATGAGGATCTCCTTGGATGTGTCACGCCGTGCCGGCCGGCGGCACGCGCAGCCAGAACGTCACGGGGCCGTCATTGACGAGGCTGACCTGCATCATCGCGCCAAACTCGCCGGTTTCCACCGACGAATGCGCGGCGCGCGCGCGGGCCACGAAATGTTCATACAATCGCCGACCATCCTCGGGCGACGCCGCCGGCGTAAAGCTCGGCCGCGTGCCGCTGTTGGTATCGGCGGCAAGCGTGAACTGCGACACCACCAGCAGCCCGCCCGCCTTGCCCTGCCCGTCCATGTTCTGCACCGGCAGGTTCATCTTCCCCTCGGCGTCTGAAAACACGCGGTAGGCGAGCAGCTTGGCCAGCAGGCGCTCGGCCTGGGCCTCGGTGTCGCCGCGCTCGGCGCAGACCAGCGCCAGCAGCCCGGCGCCGATCTCGCCGGTGGTGCGGCCCGCCACGGTCACGCGGGCCTGCGCCACGCGCTGGATCAGGGCGATCATCGCGCCTTACACCAGGGTCACGCGCGCGAAGCGGCGCTTGCCCACCTGGACCACATAGGTGCCGGCGGCCACCTTTGTGGACTTGTCGCCGACCACGGAGCCGTCGATCTTGACGCCGCCCTGCTCGATATTGCGGTTGGCTTCCGAGGTGGACGGCACCAGGTTGGCCTGCTTCAGCAGTTGGGCGATGCCCAGCGGCGCGCCTTCCAGCGTCACCGCCGGGATGTCGTCCGGCACGCCGCCGCGCGCGCGGTGGTTGAAGTCCTCGAGCGCCTTCTCGGCATCGGCCGCGCTGTGGAAGCGCGTGACGATCTCCTGCGCCAGCGCCACCTTGCATTCGCGCGGGTTGCGGCCCAGCGCGATCTCTTGCTTCATCAGGTCGATCTCGCTCATCGGCCGGAACGACAGCAGCGTGAAGTACTGCCACATCAGGTCGTCCGAGATGCTCATCAGCTTGCCGAACATGTCGTTCGGGGCCTCGGCCACGCCGATGTAGTTGTTTTTCGACTTCGACATCTTCTCGACGCCGTCCAGCCCCACCAGCAGCGGCATGGTCAGGATGCACTGCGGCTCCTGGCCGTATTCCTTCTGCAGCTCACGGCCCACCAGCAGGTTGAACTTCTGGTCGGTGCCGCCCAGCTCGATATCGGCCTTGAGCGCCACGGAATCGTAGCCCTGCATGAGCGGATAAAGGAACTCATGGACCGAAATTGGAATCCCAGACCGGAACCGTTTGGTGAAGTCGTCGCGCTCCATCATCCGGGCGACGGTGTACTTGGCTGCCAGCTGGATCATGCCGCGCGCGCCGAGCGGGTCGCTCCACTCGCTGTTGTAGCGGATTTCGGTCCGGGCGGGGTCGAGCACCAGGCTGGCCTGGCGGTAGTAGGTCTGGGCGTTGGCCTCGATCTGCTCCCGGGTAAGCGGCGGCCGGGTGGCATTGCGGCCGGACGGATCGCCGATCGTGGAGGTGAAATCGCCGATCAGGAAGATCACCTGGTGGCCAAGGTCCTGGAGCTGGCGCAGCTTGTTCAGCACCACGGTGTGACCCAGGTGGATGTCCGGCGCGGTGGGGTCCAGACCCAGCTTGATGCGGAGTGGCACCCCGGTAGCCTCGCTGCGGGCGAGCTTCTGGAGCCACTCGGCTTCGATCAACAGCTCGTCGCAGCCACGCTTGGTGATCTCCAGGGCCTGCATCACCGACGGCGTAAGTGGATATTTGGCCGCGGCGGCCGGGGTCACTTCAGACATGAGATAAGTCGTTGAAATAATTAAGGAATCGCCGACGGACAGCCGGTGTCGTTCTGGTATAATTCGCGCTTTGCGTCTGCCGGGGCAGCCCGGCGGCAACCGCCATTGTAGGCGGCTGACAAACATTGGCCCGCGCCGCAACCTCGGGGGAGGAAGGCAGACGAAGACACATCGTCGCGGCAGCGGAGCCCGGAATCAAGGTTGAATTTTACGTGATGTGGTCCAGTCTCCGCGAAGTTTTCGCGCGCGAGCTGGTGGTGCTTGTCGACCCGACCAACCCCCAGCATGCCCGGCGCCGGAAGCAACTCACCGTTGCTGTCGGCACCGTTTTCACGCTCGGCATGGCTGCCGCGATGGGCGTCGCCCCGCGCAATGCCTATGACGACCCCCAGGCGCCGAAGGTGCAGGAGGCCATTCGCCTGCCCGACCTGCGCACCCAGCTCGAACAGCTCACCGAGAGCGATCCCGAAAGCCGCTATGTGCGCGAGGACCGCATGCAGCGCAGCGACACCCTGGCCACGCTGCTGCGCCGGCTGGGCGTGGAGGATCCCGACGCCCAGGCGTTCATCCTCAAGAACGCCACCGCGCGGGGGCTGCTCAACCTCGACGCCGGCCAGGCCGTGCAGGCCGAGATCGACGACCACAACCTGCTGGTGTCGCTCCAGGCCAACCTGGGCGGCGACGCCGCCGCCTCGCGCGAACTCGTGATCGAGCGCGTGGCGCCGAAGGCCGAGGGCGGCGACTACACCTACAAGGCGCGCGTCCAGTCCGTGGACAACGACGTGCACTACGAGATGGCTTCCGGCGGGATCGAGGCCGGCGGCTTCTTCAAGTCGATGGACAGCGCCAACGTGCCGGACGACATCGTCCAGAAGATGATCTCGATCTTCTCGGGCGTGATCGACTTCCACCACGACATCGCCAAGGGCGACCGCTTCCGCATCGTCTACGAGGCCGGTTTCCGCGACGGCGCCTTCGTGCGCAACGGCCGCGTGGTGGCCGTGGAGCTGATCAATCGCAACACATTGCATCAGGCGCTCTGGTACGCCCCGGAAGAAGGTGAAGCCGGCGCCTACTACACGTTCGACGGTCGCACCATGAAGCGGCCGTTCCTGCGTTCGCCGGTGGAGTTCTCGCGCGTATCGTCGGGCTTCGGCGGGCGTGACCATCCGCTCCACCACCAGTGGGCGCAGCACAAGGGTGTGGACTTCGCCGCGCCGCAGGGCACCAAGGTCATCGCCACCGGCGATGCCACGGTGGACTTCGTCGGCCAGCAGAACGGCTACGGCAACATCGTGGTGCTCCAGCACGCGGGCGGGTACTCGACGTACTACGCCCACCTGTCCGGCTTTGCCGGGCTGCGCCAGGGCCAGCACGTGAGCCAGGGCCAGGTGATCGGCTATGTCGGCGCCACCGGCTGGGCCACCGGGCCGCACCTGCACTACGAATTCCGCTTCAACGACGTGCCGCAGAACCCGCTCACCATCACCCTGATGGAAGCGCCGGCGCTGACCGGCAAGTCGCGCACGCAGTTCCTGACCTATACCAGCGCGATGTTGAGCCGCATCAACATGCTGCGCACCTACAACGTCCTGACCGCCAGCAACTGACCATGCCCGTGCCCCCGGCAAGCAGCGAGCGATTTATCGGCCTGATGTCGGGCACCAGCATGGATGGCGCGGATGGCGTGCTCGTCGATTTTTCCGGCGCGCACCCCGTCGTGCTGGCGGCGGCGCACACCCCCTTTCCCCAGCCGTTGCGCGAGGCGTTCGGCGCCTTGCAGCAGCCGGGCGACGATGAGATCCATCGCGAGGCGCTGGCCGCCAACGCGCTCGCCAGCGTCTATGCCGAGTGCGTGGCGACGCTGCTGCGGCTCGCCGATGCCCGCCCGGCATCGGTCGCGGCCATCGGCGCGCACGGCCAGACCATCCGCCATCGCCCCGGTCTTTATGACGGCACCGGCTACACGCGGCAGAGTCAGCATCCGGCGCTGCTGGCCGAGTTGACCGGCATCGACGTGATCGCCGACTTCCGCAGCCGCGACGTGGCGGCCGGGGGCCAGGGCGCGCCCCTCGTGCCCGCTGTGCACGCGGCGCTGTTCGGCGCGCCGGACGAGACCCGCGTGGTCTGCAACATCGGCGGCATCTCCAATATCAGCATCCTGCCGGAAACGGCCAGCGGTCGCCCGGTCACCGGGTTCGACTGCGGCCCCGGCAACGCGCTGCTCGACGACTGGATTCACCGCCATCGCGGCCTGCCCTACGACGACAATGGCGCCTGGGCCGCGAGCGGCACGGTGGATGCGGCGCTGCTGGCGCAGTGCCTGACCGAGCCCTATTTCAGCGCGCCGCCGCCCAAGAGCACCGGGCGCGATCTGTTCCACCCGGGCTGGCTGCAGGCGCTGCTGGCCACGCGCGGCGACCGGCAGCCGCCCGCCGCCGACGTGCAGGCCACGCTGGCGACGCTGACGGCCACCGCCATCGCGCGCGACGTGCAGACGCATGCCGCCGATGCGCGCCGGCTCATCGTCTGCGGCGGCGGCGCCCGCAATGGCTATGTGATGGCTGAACTCGCGCGGCTGCTTCCGGGCGTGGCCGTGCAGACGACCGATGATTTCGGCGTACCGGTCCTGGAGGTGGAGGCACTCGCCTTCGCCTGGCTGGCGCGGCAATGCGTGCGGCGCGCGCCCGGCAACGTGCCCACGGTTACCGGCGCGGCCGGCCCGCGCGTGCTTGGGGCGATCTATCCGCGTTGAGGTCGCGCGTTGATTGCCAGGAATCGACAGGCAACAAAAAAGCGCACCGAAGTGCGCTTTTTTATCGACCGAAACCGGGATCAGGCCGAGAACGACGAGCCGCAACCGCAAGTGGTCGAGGCATTCGGGTTCTTGATCACGAACTGCGCGCCGTTGATGTCTTCCTTGTAGTCGATCTCGGCGCCCACCAGGTACTGGTAGCTCATCGAGTCGATCAGCAGCATCACGCCGTTCTTGACCATCGTGGTGTCGTCTTCGTTGACGTCTTCGTCAAACGTGAAGCCGTACTGGAAGCCAGAGCAGCCGCCGCCCTGCACGAATACGCGCAGCTTCAGCTCGGCATTGCCCTCTTCCTCGATCAACTGCTTGACCTTGTCGGCGGCGCTGTCGGTAAAGACGAACGGTGCCGGCACGTCCTCGGTTACGGGTGCCTCAGCGACTGCGTTCATGGGGATTCTCCTATTTAGATACGCCGTATTCTAAGCGCTACTTCGAAATCGTGCCGAACCCATTAAATTTCAAGGGCTTCTAGGCGTTCACGTCACATCCATCGACAAACAATCAGGCCGCGGCGCCTGCGTTCTCGGGTGTGGCCTTGGCCGACACCTCTTCGGCCTCGGTTTCGGACGTGTTCGATTCCACTGGCGTCTCTTGATTGACCTCGGCGGCCGGTACATGGTTCGGCAAGGCGCGCACCTCACCCTGCCCGATTGGCACGAGACGGCCTTCGACGATGGCGCCCTGGTGCATTTCCAGCGCTGCATAGTGCACTTCGCCGTAGACGCGCGCATGGGGCTGCAGTTCGAGCAGTTCGCTGGCGCTCACCGGGCCGGTCACAGTGCCGTTGAGGATCAGGTGCCCGACGCGCACTTCGCCCTCGACTGCGCCCTTCTCGCTGATGACGAGCATGCTGCGCTGCGCGTCCGATGCCAGCACGTTGCCGCGCACGCGGCCATCCAGGCGCAGGCCGCCCGCGAACGTGACATCGCCCTCGATGGTGGCGTCCTGGCCGATCAGGGTGTCGATCGACAGGCCTTTCTTCTTCGAAAACAACATGATCCCTCTCCTTGTTCGGGTCCTACGGCGTTGCCGACTGCGCCGCGCGGACCTGTCCGTTCTGCACGATACGGACCGATACGGCACGTACCTCGGCGCCCTTGGGAATCGCCAGGTCGCCCTCGATACGCTGGTAATGCGTGAGGCGCACCGCCGGTAACGGCGCCTCTTTCGGATTCGGCAGTGTCATGGTTAACGGCTGCCCAGCCCGGACTGCTGAAATTGTGAATTGTAGATCACCTTTGAATTCGGGCTGCTCGACAAATGCCTTCGAACCGCCCTGCATCACGAGCAGGCGATAGTGCACGGCCTGGGGCTGTGCTTCGTCGATGACCACGCGGAAACTGCGCACGTGGATGCCAGACGTATCGCCGGTGGCCGGCAGCAGCGCCTCGAAGAACCCAAGGTCTTCCTTGAGCTGGCTTACCTCGGCCTCTGCCGACTTCAGTTGCTGCACCAGACGCTCGCGCTCGGCGCGGGCCATCTCGAGACGGGCCTCCGGGGTGTTCGCGCTGGTAAGCAGTTGGTCGCGCTCGGCGGTCACCTCGGCCAGTTGCACACGCAACGCGGCATTGGCCGCCACGAGTGCCGTATCCGTTGGCGCGGCAGGTTGACGCATGGCATGGCCGGCATCGATGGCCCAGACCACGGCGAGTCCAAGCCCGATCGCCAGCACCAGCGCCCAGATCCACACACGCCACGGCCGATGCACACGAATCACGGCCCGCGAAGCGCGCAATCCCCGGCGCGGTCGCAGTGGCCGGTACTTCAGGCCCATGACACCATCGTTCGTCCTCTCATTCGCAGGCCCGTGATTGTATCTCCGAGCCGCCATTGTGCCGATCAATGTATGACATCTGAGACACCTTCGCCAGAAAAGTGGTGATTTCTGCACCACGCAGACGAAAAAAAACCGCACGACAGAGCGTGCGGTTTTTCCGGATTCGACAGATCCGCCAGAGCGGACCTGCGAAAGCGCATCAGCGCTTCGAGAACTGCTTCCGGCGACGTGCCTTGTGCAGACCGACCTTCTTACGTTCCACTTCACGTGCATCGCGCGTGACGAAACCAGCCTTCGACAGCGTCGGCTTCAGCGTGGCGTCGTAGTCGATCAGGGCGCGGGTGATGCCGTGGCGCACTGCGCCAGCCTGGCCCGTTTCGCCACCGCCGGTCACGTTGACCTTGATGTCGAACGTTTCGGCGTGGGTGGTCAGTTCCAGCGGCTGACGCACGATCATCAGCGAGGTTTCGCGAGCGAAGTACTCGTTGATGGGCTTGCCGTTGACGACGATTTCACCCTTGCCCGACTTGATGAAGACACGAGCCACAGCGCTCTTGCGGCGGCCAGTACCGTAATTCCAGTTACCGATCATGGATTGGCCTCCTTAGATGTCGAGCGTCTTGGGTTGCTGTGCCTCATGCGGATGATCGGCTTCGGCGTAAACCTTCAGCTTCTTGATCATTGCATAGCCCAGCGGACCCTTCGGCAGCATGCCCTTGACAGCTTTTTCCAGGGCGCGGCCCGGGAAACGCTGCTGCATCTTGCCGAACGTCGTTTCGTAGATACCGCCCGGGTAACCCGAATGGCGATAGTACTTCTTGTCCGTTTCCTTGGTACCCGTGACACGCAGCTTGGCTGCGTTGACGATGACGATGTAATCGCCCGTGTCGACGTGCGGAGTGAATTCCGGCTTGTGCTTGCCGCGCAGTCGGCGTGCCACTTCGCTGGCAACACGGCCGAGGACCTTGTCCGTCGCGTCAATCACGTACCAGTCGCGCTTTACCTCATGAGGCTTGGCGGAAAAGGTCTTCATGATTTTTCCTGACTATTGAATACTGCCCGATGTGACGGTCGCCGTTTTAGCGTCCTGTCGTTCGGCCGGCCCTTGGGACCTGACCTTCCTGCTTGTGTTTGCAGGCTCTCCCTGATTCCTTTTCCGGGGGCAATGACCGGAAAAGCCTGCGATTATACTCGGGGAATGCGATGGCGCACAAGCAAAGTCGTGGCTTTTCGTCAAGCCCCCTGCATCACATGGAAGCCGGGGGCGAAATGTGGACGAAAGTGGACGAAAAAAAACCCAAGTCGGTTTGGACTTGGGTGTGAATCCACCAAAGGAGGAGGGTGGAGGAGACACTGGTAGATCGACGGGGCGGCGGGCGGTGCGGAGGGCTTTCGCTTTCGCACTCTGGCGCGCCAGATGCGCCGTCGTTCAATGAACTGAATTATACATAGCGGCCGTCGCAACGCAAGAAAATTTGCAGTGCGAAATCGCATTGCACATTGTGCAATGCTTTAATAGCCTCTTGCAAATGTTTGTCTTTCTTAGAAATCAAAGACTTATCCTCGATGTGATGCTGAGTCATCGGCGCCACAATAGAGGATTCCCTCAGAATCCCAAGGGAAATCCCTCGCCTCGGGCACGATCCGCCGATGCCATATACTGACGAAATGCAAGATTCGTGATTGCGCGGACGTGAGCGCGAAAACACATTCGTAAACCCAGGAACGAACAAAATGGAATGCAAAGTGACATGGATGGGCCCGGAAGGCATGAGCTTCGTGGCCCAGACCGGCAGCGGCCATATCGTGGCGATGGACGGCGCGCCCGATGGCGGTGGCAACAACCTGGCGCCGCGTCCCATGGAGATGGTGCTGCTCGGCACCGGCGGCTGCACGGCCTATGACGTGGTGCTGATCCTCAAGCGTGGCCGCCAGGACGTGCGCGGCTGCACGGTAAAGCTCGAAGCCGAGCGCGCCAACGAGGACCCGAAGGTCTTCACGCGCATCAACTTCCACTTCACGGTGACGGGCCGCAACCTGAACCCGACCACGGTGGAGCGCGCGATCACGCTGTCGCACGACAAGTACTGCTCGGCCTCGATCATGCTGGCCAAGACCGCCGAGATCACGCACACGATGGAAATCGTCGAGGGCTGAACGCCCTGACGTCAGGAAGAGAGAGCAAAGCAGGCCGATAAGCCGGATTCTGTGCGCGCGGCCCGCCTTGCGGCGCGCTGCGCGTGACAACCATTCCTCTAGGCCGACCGTTACCGGCCGGCTCCAGCTCCCTACCCGCAGACTCAGCGGGCCGCCTCATCGTCTGCCTATTTGGGATTGCTCCGGGTGGAGGTTACCGCGTTTCACCCTTCCCGCCAGGCGAACCCGGCGGCAAGACTCGTCTCTGTGGCCCTATTCCGCACGTTACCGTGGATGGCTGTTAGCCAACACCCTGCCCTGTGGAGTCCGGACTTTCCTCCCCTTGCCCCTTGCGAGACAAGCAGCGATTGTCTGGCCTGCTTTGCGGCCCGCAGTCTACCACCGAACTCAGCGGATCTGGCGCCCGGGGCGGAACACGGCCGTGTCGTCGTAGAACGACGGCGCATCGTTCTCATCGCACCAGCCTGGAATGCCCAGCACCGGCAGCGGCGCGAAGCAGCGGCCGCCGCGCAGCGTGCCCTGCCCGGCTGCCTCGGCCAGCGATTCGGCCAGCTTCCGGTCGATGACCGCGCGCGGCGTGCCGGGCGGCATCGGCAGCCACCATGCGTGGGCCGTGATCGACTTGTAGGGCTGCACCAGCTTCTCCAGCAAGGCGTGGCCGAACGGGATGACCGTGCAGGCGCTGCCCCATGCGGCGCGCGCCGCCACGAACAGCGTGTGCCACGCAAACCCTTGCAGCGCCTGGGCCAGCCGGGTGTCCTCGGTCAGGAAGATCACCGCGTTTTCGTCGAATAGCGTCGCGGCATCGCGCAGGCCGCCGCGCACGGGCAGCACGCCATCACGGGCGATGGCCTCGGCCTGGAGCCGGTTCAGCACGGCCTTGGTCGCGGGGAAATGGAGCCAGATCAGCGCGTTGAACGCGTCGTGGAGGTTGTCGCGCGTGGGAACGTGGCCGGTGGCGTGGATATGCGCCTCATAGGCCACCCCATCGGGGAGGTCAGACTGGGGGACGAAGCGCAGTGGCTGGTCGTTGGCGTTCGCCAGCCCGGCGGCTACGGCTTGTTCGTCGAGCGCCGCGCGCAGATCGGCGGCGGAAAGCGCGGCGGCGGAGAGCGCGACCCCGGACGCGGCGAATGGCCGGAACCACGGCCGCGTCCAGTCGATGCCAGGCAAGTCGCTTATTGCGCCTTCCAGCGCAGGGTCTCGCCGGCGCGCAGCGGCACCAGCGTGGTGTCGCCATACGGCAGTTCCGCCGGCAACTCCCAGTCTTCGCGCGACAGCGTGAGCGTGCCGGTGTTACGCGGCAGGCCGTAGAACGCCGGGCCGTGGAAGCTGGCGAAGCCTTCCAGCTTGTCGAGCGCCCCGGCAGTATCGAACGCTTCGGCGTACAGCTCCATCGCATGCAGTGCCGTGTAGCAGCCCGCGCAGCCGCAGGCGTGTTCCTTCAGGCCGCGTGCATGCGGCGCGCTGTCCGTGCCGAGGAAGAACCGCGCGCTGCCGGACGTGGCCGCCTTGACCAGCGCCTCGCGATGGGTCTCGCGCTTGAGTACCGGCAGGCAGTAGTAATGCGGGCGGATGCCGCCGGTGAAGATCGCATTGCGGTTGTACAGCAGGTGGTGCGCGGTGATCGTCGCCCCGACCGGGCCTTCGGCCTCGGCCACGTACTGGGCCGCGTCCTTGGTGGTGATGTGCTCGAAGACCACCTTCAGCTCCGGGAAATCCTTGCGCAGCGGCCGCATCACGCGGTCGATGAACACGGCTTCGCGGTCGAAGATGTCGATGTCGCCATCGGTCACTTCGCCGTGCACCAGCAGCGGCAGGCCGGCGCGCTGCATGGCTTCCAGCGTGGCGGCGCAGCGGCGGATATCAGTCACGCCGGCGTCGCTGTTGGTGGTGGCGCCGGCCGGGTACAGCTTCACCGCGTGGATGAAGCCGCTCGCCTTGGCGGCGACGATTTCCTCGGCGGGCAAGTTGTCGGTCAGGTACAGCGTCATCAGCGGCTCGAACGCCATGCCGGACGGCAGCGCGGCCAGGATGCGCGCGCGGTAGGCGGCAGCCTGCTCCACCGTGGTCACGGGCGGCTTCAGGTTCGGCATGATGATCGCGCGGCCGAACTGGCGCGCGGTGTCCGGCAGCACGGCAGCCAGCGCCGCGCCGTCGCGCAGGTGCAGGTGCCAGTCGTCCGGGCGGGTGATGGTGAGCGTCTGGGTCATAGCTGGAAATTCAAAGAATCAGGATGGCGCGGTAATCGTTCACGTTGGTGCGCGTGGGGCCGGTCTGGACCAGGTCGCCGATGGCATCGAAGAAACCCCAGGCATCGTGCGCATCGAGTTGCTGGCGGGCGGAGACGCCGGCGGCCTCGGCGCGCTTGAGCGAATCGGGGCAGCACACGGCGCCGGCGTTGTCCTCGGAGCCGTCGATGCCGTCCGTATCGGCGGCGATCGCATGGATATTGTCCGCCCCGCCCAGCTCGATCACCAGCGACAGCAGGAACTCCGAGCAACGGCCGCCCCGGGCCCGCTCGGCACCGCTCGCGGGCAGCGTCACCGTGCATTCGCCACCGGAAATCAGCGCCACCGGCGCGGCGAACGGCGCATTGTACGCGCGAATCTCGCGCACCAGCGCGGCATAGACCCGCGCGACTTCCTGGGCTTCGCCGGTCACGGTGTCACCCAGCACCACGGGCTGGATGCCCTGTTTGCGGAACAGCGCGGCGGCGGCTTCCAGGCTGCCGTGCGCGGTGGCGATCATGTGATTCTCGACCCGGGTGAACAACGGATCACCCGGCTTGGGCGTCTCGTCGATCTCGCCCCGCGCGCCGCGTTCCAGGTGGGATTGCACCGGGGCCGGCACCTTCGCGCCGTAGCGTTGCAGGATGGCCAGCGCATCGGCATACGTACTCGGATCGGCCACGGTGGGGCCGGATGCAATCGCGCTGGGATCATCGCCGGCCACATCCGAGACGATCAGCGTGGTCACGGGCGCCTTGCTCGCCTGCGCCAGCCGGCCGCCCTGGATGCGCGACAGGTGCTTGCGCACGATATTCATTTCTGTGATCGGTGCGCCACATCGGAGCAGTTCGCGCGTGGTGGCCTTGAGGTCTGCCATGGCGATGCCTTCGGCCGGCAGCGACAGCAGGCTCGACCCGCCGCCAGACACCAGGACGATCAGCCGGTCTTCCGGCCCGAGCGCCTGCACGCGGGCGAGGATGTCCGCCGCGGCCTGTTCGCCGGCCTCGTCGGGCACGGGATGGCCGGCCTCGATCACGCGGATATGGTCGGTCGGCAGGCCGTGCGCGTAGCGGGTGACAACGATGCCGTCGAGCGTGGCGCGGCCCGCGTAGGCGCGCTCCACGGCCAGCGCCATCGATGCGGCGGCCTTCCCCGCCCCGACCACGAGCGTGCGGCCGCCGGCATGGGGCGGCGGCAGGTGGGCGGCGACGATCTCGAGCGGGTCAGCTGCGGCCACGGCGGCCCGGAAGCTCTCCAGCAGCAGCGTGCGGGGGTCAATATGGGAATTAGCGGTATTCACAGCGCCTCCGCAATCGCACGACCCAGGTCGGCCGTTCCGGCGGTGCCGCCAATATCCCGCGTCAGCGGCGCGTGGCCCGGCCCGGCGGCCAGCACCTTCTCGATGGCGGCCAGCACGGCGGCGCCCGCATCGGCATGGCCGAGGTGCTCCAGCATCATCGCGCCGCACCAGATCTGGCCGATCGGGTTGGCCACGCCGCGCCCGGCGATGTCCGGCGCCGAGCCGTGCACGGGCTCGAACAGGCTCGGATAGGTCTTGTCCGGGTTGATATTGCCCGACGGCGCCACGCCGATCGTGCCCGTGCAGGCCGGGCCGAGGTCGGACAGGATATCGCCGAACAGGTTGCTGGCCACGACCACGTCGAACCAGTCCGGATGCTGCACGAAGTGCGCAGTCAGGATGTCGATGTGGTACTTGTCCACCTTCAGGCCCGGGTAATTGGCCGCCATGGCCTCCACGCGCTCGTCCCAGTACGGCATGGTGATGGAGATGCCGTTCGACTTGGTGGCCGAGGTCAGGTGCTGCTTGGGCCTTTTCTGGGCCAGCTCGAACGCGAATTTCAGGATGCGGTCCACGCCGACGCGGCTCATCACGGTCTCCTGGACCACGATTTCGCGCTCGGTGCCCGGGAACATGCGCCCGCCGATGCTCGAATACTCGCCCTCGGTGTTCTCGCGCACCACGTAGAAGTCGATATCGCCAGGCTGGCGGCCGGCCAGCGGGCTCTTGATGCCGGGCATCAGGCGCACCGGGCGCAGGTTCACGTACTGGTCGAACGAGCGGCGGAACTGGAGCAGCGAGCCCCACAGGGACACGTGGTCCGGGATTTTCTCGGGCCAGCCCACGGCGCCGAAGTAGATGGCGTCGTACTTGACCAGCGTGTCGAACCAGTCGTCCGGCAGCATCTTGCCGTGGCGGGCGTAGTAGTCGTAGCTGGAGAAGTCGAAGTGGTCCCACTGGAAGTCGATGCCGAAGCGGCGCGCGGCGGCGTCCATGGCACGGATGCCTTCGGGCATCACTTCCGTTCCGATTCCGTCTCCGGGAATGACAGCGATCTTGTATTGACTCATGGCTGGGAAGGGGCTGGGGCTGAACAGCAGGGGGGGCGCCCGGGCGCCGCGCTTGGCAGCGTCCCGCACGCGCGGGATAATGTCTGCATTCTATTGCAAAGCGGCAGCCCCTTGCCGCACCGGTGCCCCCATGTGCCAGCTGCTAGGCATGAACTGCGCCACGCCAACCGACGTGACGTTCTCCTTCACGGGCTTTGCCGCCCGTGGCGGCGTAACCGACCACCATGCCGATGGTTTCGGCGTGGCATTCTTCGAGGACAAGGCCTGCCGGCTGTTCATCGACAACCAGTCCGCCGGCACCTCGCCGGTGGCGGAGCTGATCAAGCGTTATCCGATCAAGTCGAAAAACGTCATTTCCCATATCCGCAAGGCGACGCAGGGCACGGTGCTGCTCGAGAACTGCCATCCGTTCATGCGCGAACTCTGGGGCCGGCACTGGATCTTCGCCCATAACGGCGACCTGAAGGGCTTCTCGCCGTTCCTGTCCGGCGTGTACCAGCCGGTGGGCGATACCGACAGCGAACTCGCGTTCTGCACGCTGATGCAGGGGCTGCGCAAGCGGTTCCCGGGCTCCCAGCCGCCGCTGAACGAGCTGGGCCACGCGCTGGCGGACATCACGCGCGACATCACGCTGCATGGCGTTTTCAACTTTCTACTATGCAATGGCCAGGCGCTGTTCGCGCACTGCTCGACGCATCTGTACTACATCGTGCGGCAGTGGCCGTTCTCGAAGGCGCATCTGATCGATGCCGACCTGTCGATCGATTTCGCCCAGGTGACCACACCCGACGACCGCGTGGCCGTGATCGCCACCGCGCCGCTGACCGACAACGAGACGTGGACGCGCTTCATGCCGGGCGAGCTGATCATGTTCGAACATGGCCTGCCGACGATGACGCTGACCGTGCCGATCCCGCCCGAGGTGCAGGCGAAGAACGCGGCCAATACGGCGTGTACTTGAGGCTTCAGGCTTTTGGGGAGGGTAAAGCGGGAGGGATGCTGCGCCCCTCTCCCGACGGGAGAGGGGGTCCGACGACCTGCTACACCAATTAGTGCTGCAGGATCTTCGACAGGAACTGGCGGGCGCGCTCCGAGCGGGCAGCGATGTCGCCGAAGAACTCTTCCTTCGGGCAGTCCTCGACGATCTTGCCGGCGTCCATGAAGATCACGCGGTTGGCCACCTTGCGTGCGAAGCCCATTTCGTGGGTCACGCACATCATGGTCATGCCTTCCTGAGCCAGCTGCACCATCACGTCCAGCACCTCGTTGACCATTTCCGGGTCAAGCGCCGAGGTCGGCTCGTCGAACAGCATGCAGATCGGGTCCATCGACAGTGCGCGGGCAATCGCCACGCGCTGCTGCTGGCCGCCAGACAGCTGACCGGGGAACTTGGCCGCCTGGTTCTTCAGGCCCACGCGCTCCAGGTACTTCAGGCCCTTGGCCATCGCCTCGTCCTTCGAGCGGCCGAGCACCTTCATCTGGGCGATGGTCAGGTTCTCGGTGATCGACAGGTGCGGGAACAGTTCGAAGTTCTGGAACACCATGCCCACGCGCGAGCGCAGCTTCGGCAGGTTGGTCTTGGCGTTACCCACCGAAGTACCGTCGACCAGGATGTCGCCCTTCTGGAACGGCTCCAGCGCGTTCACGGTCTTGATCAGCGTGGACTTGCCCGAACCGGACGGGCCGCACACTACCACCACTTCGCCCTTGGCAACCTTGGTGGTGCAGTCCGTCAGCACCTGGAACGTGCCGTACCACTTGGAAACGTTATTAATTTCGATCATACAGCCACCTTTTTCTGATAACGCTTGACCAGCAGCGAAGCGGAGAAGCAGATAACGAAGTACACGAAGCCCGCGAACAGCAGCATTTCGACGATGCGCCCGTCGCGCTCGCCAATGCCGTAGGCCTGGCCGAAGAAGTCAGCCAGCGCGCTCACGTAGACCAGCGACGTATCCTGGAACAGGATGATGCCCTGCGTCAGCAGCAGCGGCACCATGTTGCGGAACGCCTGCGGCAGGATCACCAGCCGCATGGTCTGGCCGTAGGTCATGCCCAGCGCCTGCGCGGCGAACATCTGTCCGCGCGACACGCTCTGGATACCGGCCCGGATGATTTCGGAGTAGTACGCGGCCTCGAACAGCGCGAACGCGATGAGCGCCGAGGTCATCCGCAAATCGGCCGCGGGCGACAGGTTGAACACCTTCTGCAGCAGCTGCGGGATGATCAGGAAGAACCACAACAGCACCATCACCAGCGGGATGGAGCGGAAGATGGTCACGTACCCCTGCGCAAACCAGTTCAGCGCCTTGAAGGAAGACAGGCGCATCATCGCAAGGATGGTGCCCCAGACAATGCCCACCACCACCGCGGTCACGGTGATCTTGAGCGACACCGTCATGCCTTCCCACAGCACGTCCAGCGTTTCGTGGTTGATGGAACTAAAGTCGAATTCGTATGCCATGTGCGCCCCTTTACTTGCCGCCGATGAAGCCCGGCACCCGGGTCCGGCGTTCCACCCAGCGCATGATCAGCATGACCGTCAGATTGATCAGCATGTACATCACCGTGACCGCAATGAACGATTCATACGGACGCGCCGTGTAATCCACCAGCTGGCGGCCCTGCGCGGCGAGTTCCAGCAGGCCGATCGTGGACGCCACCGCCGAGTTCTTGAAGATGTTCAGGAATTCGGAGGTGAGCGGCGGCACGATGACACGGAAGGACATCGGCAACAGCACGAAGCGGTAAGTCTGCGCGAGCGTGAAGCCCATCGCCAGGCCGGCGTTGCGCTGACCCGGCGGCAGCGAGTTGATACCCGAGCGCACCTGTTCGCAAACCCGGGCGGCGGTAAACGTGCCCAGGCAGAGCATGGCGGCCAGGAACTGCTGGGTGAACGGGTTCATCTGCTTGATCGCGTCGCCGAACGGCAGCAGCTCGGGAATCACGAAATACCAGATGAACAGCTGCACCAGCAGCGGAATGTTCCGGAAAATCTCGACATACGTCGCGGCAATACCCGACAGCAGCTTGTTCGGCACCGTGCGCAGCACGCCGAGCACCGAGCCGATGACGAGGGCGATGGCCCACGAGGTCAGGCCCAGCGCGATCGTCACCTTGAGACCGGAAATCATCCAGTCCAGGTACGTCTCGTTCTGCGCGGCCTGCTCGAGGAACACTCCCCAGTGAAAAATGTAATCCATAGTGCGTCCTTCAAAAAGAAACGGAAGGACTTCTCCTTCCGTTTCGCACTGCTCCGATCACAGGGATCAGTCGAGTGCCTTGTCGTTCGGGTTCTTGAAGAGCGCCTTCATGTCGTCGGACAGCGGGAAGTCCAGGTTCAGGCCCTTCGGCGGTACCGGTTGCATGAACCACTTGGTGTACATCGTGTTGATCGATCCGTCCTTCATCAGGCCGGCGATCACGGTGTCCGTCACCTTCTTGAACGGGGCATCATCCTTGCGGATCATGCAGCCGTACGACTCGCGCGACTGCGGCTTGCCCACGACGATCCAGTCGGCCGGGTTCTTCGCCTTGGCGCGTTCGCCGAAGAGCAGCGCGTCGTCCATCATGAACG
This sequence comes from Cupriavidus sp. OV096, assembly GCF_900115455.1. Lineage (NCBI taxonomy): Bacteria > Pseudomonadati > Pseudomonadota > Betaproteobacteria > Burkholderiales > Burkholderiaceae > Cupriavidus > Cupriavidus sp. OV096. The sequence goes on along the minus strand of NZ_FOWM01000002.1, from coordinate 575,156 downwards.
CCACGGCACGGCCCGATTCCAGCGTCAGGAACGACTGGCCATGGTCCTTGGTGCTGATGATGTTGGCGCCCAGCTTCTGGTCGTCGTTCATCTTGCGCAGCAGGCGCTCGGACGTCGTGCCAGCGGTGGTGACCACGTTCTTGCCCTTCAGGTCAGACCAGTCCTTGATGCCGCCATCCTTCTTCACCATGATGCGGGTGCCGATGATGAAGATGCTGTTCGAGAACGAGGCCTGCTTCTGGCGTTCCAGGTTATTGGTCGTGGAACCGCACTCGATGTCGATCGTGCCGTTCTGCAGCAGCGTGATCCGGTTCTGCGAGGTGATCGGGATTTCCTTGACCTGCAGGTTCGGCAGCTTCAGCTGGTCCTTCACGGCTTCCACGATCTTCATATTGATATCGTAGGAATAGCCCACCTGGCGCACGCCGCCAAGGTTGTAGTTGAACGGAATCGAGGAATCCCGCACACCCAGCGTAATGACACCCGTGTCCTTGATCTTCTGCAGCGTGCCCGTCAGCGGCTCTGCAGCCTGCGCGGTACCGCACAGAATACCCGCAGCAACCGCCAGGCTAGCCAGCTTGGCTACATTCATAACATCTCCTTGACCATGAAGAGAAAGGCGGGACTCTAGCAAAAAAACGCCCCACCGGCGAAACAGTATTGCTTAGCTCGTGACCCAAGACAACGGGTTTTTCCCCTAACTGGTGCCAGTTCAGGCATGGTTGCGCGGCATTGCGCCAAAATGCGACACAACTGCAATGATTCAGACAACAAAAAACGCGGCAGCCGGAAAACTCCGGCCGCCGCGTCCTTTCATGTCCGGGGAAAGGATGGATGCTGCGTCGCAACATCCATCCGCCCCTTTCATTGCCCGTTTCAATCAGGGATACAGGCCGCGCATCTCGCGCGCCTGCAGGATTCGCGTACAAGCAACGATAAACGCAGCCGTCCGCAGCGTGACCTTATTGTCCTGGGCCACCTGCCAGATCGCCCGGAAGGCCTCTTGCATGATTCGTACCAGGCGCTCGTTGATCTCCTCCTCGGTCCAGAAGAAGCTCGAGAAATCCTGCACCCATTCGAAGTAGGACACGGTCACGCCGCCGGCATTGGCGATGACGTCCGGGCAGACCAGGATGTTGCGCTCGCGCAGGATGTCGTCCGCCTGGGGCGTGGTCGGGCCGTTGGCGCCCTCGATCACCAGCTTGGCCGTAATCTTGGGCGCGTTGGCGGCCGTGATCTGGCCTTCCAGTGCGGCCGGGATCAGGATGTCGCACTCGACTTCCCAGAACCGCTCGGTGGTCAGCACTTCGCCCTGGAAGCCTTCGATCGTGCCGCTGTGCGACGCGTATTCCATCATCGCCGGCACATCGAGCCCGGCCGGGTTGTACAGCGTGGTGCGGTGGTCCTGCACGGCCACCACCTTGGCGCCAGCCTCGTGGAACAGCTTGGCCGCCACGGCGCCTACATTGCCGAAGCCCTGCACGGCCACGCGCGCGCCCTTGATGTCCATGCCGAGGTTGCGGGCGGCTTCCTTGCCGACCACGAACACGCCGCGGCCGGTCGCCTCGTGACGGCCCAGCGAGCCGCCCAGCGAGATCGGCTTGCCGGTCACCACGCCGGTGGCCGTGCTGCCCGAGTTCATCGAGTAGGTATCCATCATCCAGGCCATGACCTGGGCGTTGGTGTTCACGTCCGGCGCCGGAATGTCCTTGGTCGGGCCGATGATCAGGTTGATTTCACTGGTGTAGCGGCGCGTCAGGCGTTCCAGTTCGGCCGTGGAGAGCGTGCGCGGATCCACGCGGATGCCGCCCTTTGCACCACCATAGGGCACGTTGACGGCAGCGTTCTTGACCGACATCCACGCGGACAGGGCCATCACCTCGGACAGCGTCACGTCCTGGTGGAAACGCACGCCACCCTTGCCCGGGCCGCGCGAGAGGTTGTGCTGCACGCGATAGCCCTCGTAGTGGGCGATGGTGCCGTTGTCCAGCTCGATGGGCACGTCCACGATCAGCGCGCGCTTGGGGCGCTTCAGCGTTTCCACCCAGCGGGCCAGCGAACCCAGGTAGGGCGTGACACGGTCAACCTGCTGGAGGTAGATGCCCCAGGGCCCGAGCGCGTCGGCGTTCAGGTACGAAGGCAGGATGTGGGAGGCGATGGACGGCTTGGACGGTGCTGCGGAAGACATCGTTGAGTTCCGAGTGAAGGTGACACGCAGAATATCGGCGCCTCCACATCGGAATCCAATGCCGTTTGCTCATCCCGCCCTGCAGCATTATGCAAGATGCGCATAACCTTGCGCCCGACCCCTCAGGCTTGCGTCGTCAACGCAGCCCAGACCTTGTCCACCAGCTGGCGCTTGCGCCGGCTCTGCCCGCTGCGGCGGTCGTTGCCGACATCGGTGGGCCGTTCGCGGTAGAGCCGGATCTCCATGTCGATGGACTGCGGCAGCCCGCGCGCGGCCTCGGCCCGCACCAGCCGGCCTGCGTGCACGTCGTCCCGCACCGCGCTCTCGGGCAGGAAAGCCATGCCGTGGCCGGCCAGCGCCATGACCTTGAGCGCCTCGGCCATATCGGTCTCGTAGCATTTGTCGAGCTTGAGGATGTCCGGCGACTCGGACAGCAGCATGTCCACCATCCGTCCCAGGAACGCATTGGGCGTGTAGCTGAGGAACGGCACCGGCTTCTTGTCGCTGCCGGGCAGCCGGAACACGGGCCGGCCAGTGCTGTCGGGCACGCTGTAGGGCGACAGCCGCTCGGTGCCGAGCACGAGCATGTCGTAGTGGGCCGGATCCAGCTGGATGGCCTGGCGCGGGTGGTGGTAGACCATGACGAGGTCGCAGCCGCCCTCCACCAGCATCAGCACGGCATCGTGGACGTTCAGCGCGCGCAGCCGGCAGGGCAGCGTGCCGACCTTGCGCTCCACGCCCTTGAGCCATTCCGGGAAGAAGGTCAGCGACAGCGTGTGCGGCACCGCGAATTCCAGCACCTGGGCGTTGGCCGAGCGCTGGCCGCGCATCAGCGCCCGGGTTTCGCTGACCTGGGCCAGCATGGCCAGCGCCTGCTCGTAGAACACCTTTCCGGCGTCGGTCAGAGTGGTCGGGTAGCTCGATCGGTCGATCAGTTCGGTGCCCACCCACGCCTCAAGCGACTGGATACGCCGCGAGAACGCCGGTTGCGTGACATGCCGCAGCTCCGCCGAGCGCGAAAAGCTGTGCGTCTCGGCCAGGCTGACGAAGTCTTCAAGCCATTTGATTTCCATGGCGCGGATTATCGCTTGCCGGCCATCGGGCTGCACGATGAGCAAATCTATTCCAATTTCTTGAATATTTTTGGAACAGGATTACGATTGGAGCGAGATTTGGACGACAAATTGGATATCCTTGCTCAGGGGGGCCGACTAAGATGAATGGGATACCATCCTGCCCCCGCAACCGCCATGCAACCATCTGTCCTCCCTTCGTCCTTTTCCACGCTCGCCACCGGCATGGAAGCCACGCTCGCCCAGAGCGCGCGGATGGTGGCGGCGCACGTGGCGGCCAGCCTGCCGGACGCCGACACGCTGCTCGCCAGCCTGCCGCCGGGCGCGCTCGAAGGCAGTCCGGACCGCTATACGCGGCACCTGGTCCATGCCGATCCCTTCGAACGGTTCTCGGTCATGGTGCTGGTCTGGCGGCCGGGGCAGTTCAGCCCCGTCCACGGCCATCGCACCTGGTGCGCCTACCGCGTGCTGCGCGGCACGCTGGCCGAGCGCCACTACCGCTGGAACCCGGAGGACCGCACCGCATCTCAGGTCAACGCGGTCACCCGCGAGGCCGGCGACACTTTCAGCGTGCCGGCCGGCCTGCGGCACATCCACGCGCTGGGCAATGCCAGCGACGCCGTGGCGGTGTCGCTCCATATCTACGGCGTGGACCAGGACCGCATCGCCACCGGCGTGAACCTGCTGGTGGATACCATCGTCAGTTGAGGATTCATGGACCGCTATGACCGCCAGATCCTGGAGATCCTCCAGGAAGACGCCACCGTGCCCGTCGCCGATATCGGCGAGCAGGTCGGCCTCACGTCCACGCCGTGCTGGCGGCGGGTGCAGAAGCTCGAGGAATCGGGCGTGATCCGCAAGCGCGTGGCGCTGCTGGATGCCGGCAAGCTCAATGTGGGCGTGACCGTCTTCGTGTCGATCCGGACCAACCAGCACAACGTGAAATGGCTCAAGGCCTTCCACGGGCTGGTGGCGTCGATCCCCGAAGTGACCGAGTTCTACCGCATGGCCGGCGACACGGACTACCTGCTGCGCGTGGTGGTGCCCGATATCGCCGCCTACGACGCCGTGTACAAGAAGCTGATCCAGGGCGCGGAACTGGCCGATGTCAGCTCCAGCTTCGCGATGGAACAAATCAAGTACACGACGGCGCTACCGCTGGACTACGCCTGAGCGGCGCCTGCGCGGCGCATCAGCCCCGGTGCGCCCAGCCCGTCATGCGCTTTTCCAGTACCGCGAACAGCTCGTACATCCCCATCGCCATCACGGCGATGACGACCAGCCCCGCAAACGCCAGCGGCATCTTCATCGCCGAGCCGGCCGACACCAGCAGGTAGCCGATGCCCTCGTTCGCGGCGCTCATCTCGGACACCGTCGTGCCGACGAAGGCCAGCGTGATGGCCACCTTCAGCGAGGCGAAGAAGAACGGCATCGCGCGCGGCAGGCCCACCTTGAGCAGCACGTCGCGCCGCTTGGCGCCCAGCACGCGCAGCACATCCTCAAGCTCCGGCTCCAGCGTGGCCAGCCCGGTGGCGATGTTGACCATGATCGGGAAGAACGAGATCAGGAACGCCGTCAGGATGGCCGGCCCGGCGCCCAGCCCGAACCAGACCACGAGGATCGGCACGAAGGCGGCCTTGGGCAGCGCGTTGAAGGCGGTCATCAGCGGGTAGGTGGCCGCGTAGGCCAGCTTCGACGAGCCCATCAGCAGGCCCAGCACCACACCGACGCCAATTGCCAGCCCAAAACCAACCATCGTGGTCCAGAACGTGCGCCAGGCATGGCCGGCGATCACGCCGCTGTACTCGGTCAGCGAGGCGACGATGGCCGACGGGCTCGGCAGGATGAAATCGGAGATCTGGAAAGCGAGGCACGCGCCCTGCCAGACCATCAGGAAAGCCCCCAGCAGGAGCCACGGCGCCACGCGCTGCACGCGCTTTGCCTGGGTGGAAGTCATGGTTGCCATGGTGTGGATCGCTTCTTATTGCTGGCGGACGTGGCCGATCTTCTCGCGCAACTCGTGCACGCGTTCGGCGAACGGTTCGGAATAGGTGACGTCGAGCGCGCGCGGACGCGGCAGGTCGATCTCCTTGCGCAACAGGATGCGGCCCGGGCGGGCGCTCATCACGTAGACCGTGTCGGCCAGGAACACGGCCTCGCGCAGGTCGTGCGTGACGAGGATGACGTTGAAGCGCTGGGCCTGCCAGAGGTCGCGCAGCACGCACCAGAGTTCCTCGCGCGTGAAGGCGTCGAGCGCGCCGAACGGCTCGTCCAGCAGCAGCATGCGCGGCTGGTGGATCAGCGCGCGGCAGATCGACGCGCGCTGCTGCATCCCGCCGGACAGCTGCCACGGGAACTTGTCCTCGTAGCCCGCCAGGCCGACGGTCTTGAGCAGGTCGCGCGCCCGGGCCTCGTACTCCTTGCGCTTGGCGCGCATGGTGGAGCGGTACGGCTCGACGATCTCCAGCGGCAGCATCACGTTGTCGAGCGTGGTGCGCCACGGCAGCAGCGTCGGCGCCTGGAAGGCCATGCCGACCTGCTTGAGCGGGCCGTTCACCTTCTCGCCCGCGATGCTGACCACGCCGCGCGTGGCCGGCCGCAGCCCGGTGGCCAGCTTCATGAAGGTGGACTTGCCGCAGCCGGACGGCCCGACGATGGCGATGAACTCGCCCTGCGCCGCCTGCAGCGAGATGTCCTCCACGGCGAACTCGCCACGCCGCGCCAGCTCGTCGTCATAGGCGAGCCAGACACGGTTGAAATCGACGAACGGCTTCGGGGGAGCCAGGGTGGCCTCCGTGACCCCGCTGGCCGCCCCGCCCGAGGCGGGGGACAGGCTTTCTCGCGCCATCATCATCGCAGGACGTCCAGTTCGGCGGCAGAAGGCAGGTAGGCGTCGGTCCAGAGCGTGTCCGGGTTGATCCGGCCCTTGGTGCCGAAGGCATCGGCCACCTGCGACGCCATCAGCGAGAGGCGCGGCTTGCTCACGCGGCCGAAGCCCTCGGCCTTGGCATCGGGCGACTTCACCACGCTGTCCAGCGCCAGCTTCAGGCGGCGCACCTCCAGCTTCTCGTCGATGATGCCGTCACGGGCCTTCACGGCCTTGATGCCTTCCTCGGGATGCGCGATCACGTCGCGCGCGGACTTGGAGAACGCGCGCAGGAACGCCTTGACCGTCTCCGGGTTGCTCTTCAGGAACTGCTCGGAGGCGATGATGGCGTTGCCGTACAGCTTCACGCCGAACTGCGGGTACGGCAGGACGACGATGTCCTCATCCTTCACACCACGCGCGTTCAGGTTCAGGATCGACGTGAACGAGAAGCCGGTGATGGCGTCCAGGTCGCCGCGCGTGAGCATGGTCTCGCGCAGCGTGGGGTCCATCGCCTGCCAGTTGAACGACTGTGCCTGGAGGCCATTGGCCTTGGCGAAGATCGGGAAGGCGCGGCGGCCGGCATCGAACACCGGGGCGCCGAGCTTCTTGCCGGCCAGGTCCTTGGGCGCGCGGATGCCGGACTTCTTCAGCGCCAGCACGGCGGCCGGCGTGTTGTTGTAGACCATCATCACGGCCACCGGCTTGTTCTTGGCGTCCGGGTTATTGCCGTAGAACTCCATCACCGAGGCCAGGTCGGCGAAGCCCATGTCGTAGGTGCCGGAGGCCACGCGGTTGACCACGTTGCCCGAGCCGTTGCCAGCGTCGATGGACACGTCGAGCTTCTCCGCCTTGTAGTAGCCCTTCTGCTCGCCCAGCAGGAACAGCGCGGACGGGCCCTCGAAACGCCAGTCGAGCTGGAAGCGGACCTTGGTGGCGGCTTGCGCCTGAGCGGTGCCTGCACAGAGTGTCGACAGCACCATGGTGGTGCCCAATGCGGTACACAGCTTCAGCAGATGACGGCGCGCGGCGAATTGCGGCATGAACCTTCTCCAGTTGTTGATCTCTCCTGGGAAGGCTTTTCGCAAGGCGCGTGCCAGCTTTTCACATGGGTGTCATGCCCCGATCCGGGGCACGCGCGCCGTGCATTGACGAACCATGATTGTGCGCGGCGCTCTGTGGGACGGGGTTGCCGACAGCGATTGTCGACAATCCCAAGCCAATCTCAGGCGTCCTGCGTGGCGTCGCCGACGTCGATGGCGAGCACGTCGGACGGCGACGCCGCCTCCACCGCCCCCTCCGCCGCGCTGCGCGCCTGGATCAGCCACATCTCCGCGTAGCGGCCGTTGGCGCGCATCAGCTCGGCATGCGTGCCGCGCTCGACGATGCGGCCGTGATCCATCACCAGGATCTGGTCGGCGTGGACCACGGTGGAGAGCCGGTGGGCGATCAGCAGCGTGGTGCGGTTTTGCGCCAGCCGCATCAGTTCGGCCTGGATGGCCTGCTCGGTGCGCGAATCAAGCGCCGAGGTGGCTTCGTCGAACACCAGGATCGGCGGATTCTTGAGCAGCGTGCGGGCGATGGCCACGCGCTGCTTCTCGCCGCCGGACAGCTTCAGGCCCCGCTCGCCCACCGGGGTGTCGTAGCCCTGCGGCAGTTCGCGGATGAAGGTGTCGATCTGGGCCGCGCGCGCGGCTTCGATGACCTCGTCGCGCGTGGCCTCCGGCCGGCCGTAGGCGATGTTGTAGTAGATGCTGTCGTTGAACAGCACGGTGTCCTGCGGCACGATGCCGATCGAAGCCCGCAGGCTCGACTGGCGCACGTTGCGGATGTCCTGGCCATCGACCTCGATCCCGCCGCGGGACACGTCGTAGAAGCGGAACAGCAGCCGCGCCAGCGTGGACTTGCCCGAGCCGCTGTGGCCGACCACGGCGGTGGTCGTCCCGGCGGCGATGGTGAAATCGACGTCGTCCAGGATCACCCGGTTGCTCTCGTAGCCGAATCCCACATGGCGGAAGCGCACCTCGGCGCCGCGCACCTGGAGCGGGAGCGCCCCGGGCGTGTCGGCCACCTCCTGGTTCGTGCCGAGCAGGACGAACATGCGGTCCATGTCGGTCGTCGACTGCTTGATCTCGCGGTAGATCACGCCGAGGAAGTTCAGCGGGATATAGAGCTGGATCATCAGCGTGTTCACCAGCACGAGGTCGCCCAGCGTCAGCGTGCCGGCCGCCACGCCCACCGTGGCGCGCCACAGGATCAGGATCAGCCCCAGGGCGATGATGGTCTGCTGGCCGAAGTTCAGGAACGACAGCGAGTTCTGCGAGCGGATCGCGGCGGTGCGGTAGGTGCGCAGGTTCTCGTCGTAGCGGTGGGCCTCGTATTCCTCGTTGCCGAAGTACTTCACGGTCTCGAAGTTCAGCAGCGAGTCGATCGCCTTCTGGTTGGCGCGCGAGTCCAGCTCGTTCATCTTGCGCCGGAAGTGCGTGCGCCACTCGGTCACGACGATGGTGAACACGATGTAGCCGACCAGCGCGCAGGTGGTGATCGCCGCGAACCAGATGTCGTAGCGGACCACGAAGAAGCCGATCACCAGCGACATCTCCACCAGCGTGGGCAGGATGCTGTACAGCGAGTACGAGATCAGGGACTGGATGCCGCGCGTGCCGCGCTCGATGTCGCGGCTCATGCCGCCGGTCTGCCGGTCCAGGTGGAAGCGCAGCGACAGCGCGTGCAGATGGCGGAAGACCTGCAGCGCGATCTCGCGCACCGCGCTCTGCGTCACCTTCGAAAAGAGGATCTCCCGCAACTCGGTGAACAGCGTGCCCGAGAGCCGCAGCACCCCGTAGGCGACGATCAGGCCGACCGGCACCACGAGCAGCGCGGCGGTATCGCCGGGGGCGATGTTCATGCTGTCGATCAGCTTCTTCATCAGCACCGGCACGCCGAGGTTGGCCACCTTGGCCGCCACCAGGCAGGTCAGCGCCAGCATCACGCGCCACTTGTAGTGCCAGACGTAGGGCAGCAGGTTACGGACGGTCTGCCAGTCGCTGCGGGGCTTGCCGCCGGCGGGGAACAGCGATTTGGCCGATTCGGGGGGGGAATCGGCGGACGTGGAGTAGCGGCGCATACGTTAGAATTCTTGCCAATGCCGCGATTGTCGCAGAGATCGCACATCCCGGCAGGCCATGACATTCCCCCGCACCCCGCCTTACCTTCCTGCCGATATGAACCATCCTGCCCCGCTCTCCGAACTGCCCGCCGGCAAGAACCCCGCCCTCCGCGTGGTGCCGATGCCCGCCGACGCCAATGTGCATGGCGATGTGTTCGGCGGCTGGATCATGTCCCAGGTGGACATCGCCGGTTCGATCCCGGCGGTGGAGCGCGCCCAGGGCCGCGTCGCCACGGTGGCCGTGAACTCGTTCCTGTTCAAGCACCCGGTGATGGTGGGCGATCTGGTGAGCTTCTATGCCGATATCGTCAAGACCGGCCGGACCTCGATCACCGTGTCGGTGGAGGTCTACGCGCAACGCATGCGCCACAGCCACGAATGCGTGAAGGTGACGGAGGCCACGCTGACCTACGTGGCCACCGACGATACGCGGCAGCCGAGAACCCTCCCGACCGCCTGAAGCGCCAACGCTCGCGTCTTAGCTGAACTTCGAGAAATCGGGCTTGCGCTTCTCGAAGAACGCCGAGAACGCCTCTTTCGCTTCCGGCGCCACCAGCATGCGCCGGAACACCTCGCCCTCCTCGCCCATCTTCTGCTCGACGGCTGCCACGTCGTCGCCCTTCATGAGCCGCTTGGTCTCGCGCAGCGACGACGCCGGCAGCGCGGCCAGCTTGGCCGCCTGCTGGCGCACGTAGTCCTGCAATTCGGCCACCGGCAGCACCTTGGTCACCAGACCCATCGCCAGCGCCTCCTGCGCGCTGAACGCCTCGCCCAGCATCAGCTTCTCGGCAGCGCGCTGATAGCCGACCAGACGCGGGAGCAGCAGGCTCGACGCCGCCTCCGGGCACAGGCCGAGCTGCGCGAACGGCAGGGACAGCTTCGCCGTGTCCGAGGCGTAGACGAGATCGCAATGCAGTAGCAGCGTCGTGCCAATGCCCACCGCCGCGCCACTGACCGCCGCCACCACGGGCTTGCTCGCGTGGCTGATCGCATGCAGGAACTGGAACACCGGCGCCGGCGTGCCATCCGCGCCGTGCGACGGCGGGCGCTTCATGAAGTCCTCGAGGTCGTTGCCGGCGGTGAAGATCTCCGGCTTGCCCTCGATCACGATCACACGCACGGCGGCGTCAGTCTCCGCCGCGCGCAGCGCATCGGCCATGGTCTGGTACATCGCGGCCGTGATCGCATTCTTCTTGTCGATGCGGTCGAAGCCGATGGTCAGGATGCCCTGGTCGATTCGTGTGGCAATGCTCATGTCAAACCTCGTCTGTCTCGTCTAGCTCATTGGGATGCCGCTCATACGAACGGTGGCGGCACTTCGGAAAGGTAACCGATGCTGAACGCGCCGGCGCCGATGTTCAGCGCCACGGTCAGGCTCATCGGGGCCAGCATCAGCTCCACGCCGGCGCGCTCGGCCGTGGCGGCCAGCGACTGCCACGCGGGCCACGCGCGCACTTCGTCGATATTGCCGGCATAGGCCACCGAGATGTCCGGCGTCAGCAGGCAGCCGGCCCGCACGCAGCTCTCGGCATGAGCCAGCAGCCGGCGGATGCCGTCCTCCTGTCCGCGCGCCTTGGCAATCGCCTCGGTCTCGCCCTGGTGCATGCGGATGATCGGGCGGATGTTGAACGCATTGCCCAGCATGTAGCGGCCCCAGGTGATGCTGTTCTCGCCCTTCTGCTTGGCGCGCGTATACATATAGAGCAGCTCGTTCGGCACCATGATCATGTGGGCGGCGTCGCGCAGGCGGGTCTCCACGGCATGGGAGATCGCCGCGGCGTCACCGCCGTGGCCCAGCATGCGGGCCACCTCGCGCACGATCAGCGCCTGGCCCGGGCCGATGGCGCCGGTGTCGATCACGGTCAGGTCGAACAGGCCGCTGCGCCCGGCGTCCTTGCGCAGCTTGAAGCTGCGCGCCACGGTGCCGACCACGGCGCCGGTGGCGTTCGCGTAGAACTTGCTGCGCGTGCTGGCAATCGTCAGCAGGATGGCACGGTCGCAGCCGGCCACCACATGCTTGAGCAGATGGTCTTCCAGCTCGCGTTCGAGCAGGGGGATCGATTCGGCGTAGTGGTCCTGCTTGCCGACCAGGTACTGCTGGTACAGGTCGGGCAGCGCGGCTTCGTCGCGGGTGTCGACCACGAAGCGGTCGCCAGCGCGAATCCGGAAAGGGATGGTATGGACGCCCAGCGCGTCCATCATTGCGCGCGGCATGTCGCATGCCGCGTCGGCCAGAATAGCTGTCTCCTGCATATTATTGTGTTCCTCCGTATCAAGCGTTTCAGTGTGTGGCTTCTCCGTTCCATCGCACTACGTTCTTCACCTGATCAGAGGGTTCGGGACAGCCCACCCGCCGGGCTGTCCCGGTGGCGCGCTGCCCCTGGCGCGTTTAAACGCGCTCGAAGATACCGGCGGCGCCCATGCCCGTGCCGACGCACATGGTCACCATGCCGTATTTGAGGTTGTGGCGACGCAGCGCGTGCACCACGGTGGCCGAGCGGATCGCGCCCGTGGCACCGAGCGGGTGGCCCAGCGCAATCGCGCCGCCCATCCGGTTGACCTTGGCCGGGTCCAGCGCCAGGTCACGCATCACCGCCAGCGACTGCGCGGCGAAGGCCTCGTTCAGTTCGATCCAGTCGATCTGGTCCTGCGTCAGCCCCGCAGCCTTCAGCGCGGCCGGAATCGCTTCCTTCGGACCAATCCCCATGATCTCGGGCGGCACGCCGCGCACCGCGAACGACACGAAGCGGGCCAGCGGCACGAGATTGAACTGCTTGAGGATCTTTTCCGAGACAAGGATCAGCGCGCCGGCGCCATCCGACGTCTGCGAACTATTGCCGGCCGTCACGCTGCCCTTGTTGGCGAACACCGGGCGCAGCTTGGCCAGGCCTTCCAGCGACGTGTCGGGGCGCGGACCCTCGTCCAGCGAGATAGTACGCGTCTTGACGCCGACCTGACCAGTGGCGAGGTCCGGGAACTTCTCGGTTACCTCGATTGGGGTAATTTCGTCGGCGAACTCCCCGGCCTGCTGCGCGGCCATCGCCTTCTGGTGCGACGCCAGCGAGAACGCGTCCTGATCCTCGCGGCTGACCTGCCACTGGGTCGCCACCTTCTCGGCGGTCAGGCCCATGCCGTAGGCGATGCCGACGTTCTCATCGCGCGTGAAGATCGACGGCGACATCGACGGCGTGTTGCCCATCATCGGCACCATGCTCATCGATTCCACGCCGGCGGCGATCATCACGTCCGACTCGCCCACGCGGATGCGGTCCGCGGCCATCGCCACGGCCGACACGCCCGAGGCGCAGAAGCGGTTCACGGTGATGCCGCCCACGGTGTTTGGCAGGCCCGAGAGCAGCGCGCCGATGCGCGCCACGTTCAGGCCCTGCTGGGCTTCGGGGATGGCGCAGCCCACGATGGCGTCTTCGATCAGCGCCGGATCGAGATTGGGCACCTGCGCCACGGCAGCGCGCAGGATCATGGCGAGCAGGTCGTCAGGCCGGGTGTTCCGGAACGCGCCCTTGGGGGCCTTGCCGATGGGCGAACGGGTGGCCGCGACGATGTAGGCGTCTTGCAGTTGTTTCATGATGTCGGTTCCTATTCTGGCCTGTTAGTTGCGCACCGGCTTGCCGGTCTGCAGCATGCCCATGATGCGCTCCTGCGTCTTGCCCGTGCCGAGCAGCTCGATGAACGCGCGGCGCTCCAGCGCCAGCAGCCAGTCCTCGCTGACCAGCGAGCCGGCTTCCACGTCGCCGCCGCACACGGCCTCGGCGATACGCGTGGCGATCAGGAAATCGTGGGCCGAGATAAAGTTGCCGTCGCGCATGTTGACCAGCGACGCCTGGATGGTGGCGATGCCCGAGCGGCCCGCCACCGGCACCAGCGCGCCGGGCACCGGGGCGCGGTAGCCGGCGTTGGCCAGCGCGCGCACTTCGCTCTGCGCCACGTACAGCAGTTCGTGGACGTTGAAGACGATGGTGTCAGTCGGTTGCAGATAGCCAATCTGCTGCGCATCGAGCGCCGAGGTGGACACCTTCGCCATCGCCGCCGCCTGGAAGCGGTTGGTCAGGAATTGCAGGTAGTTGGTGCTGCCCGCCGCCTGCGCCGCGCGCGCGGCAGCCAGTGCCGCCTCCTTGAGGCCGCCACCGGCCGGGACCAGGCCCACGCCCACTTCGACGAGGCCGATGTAGGTTTCGAGCGCGGCCACACGCTTGGCCGAATGGAGCATCAGCTCGCAGCCACCGCCGAGCGCGATGCCCGACGCCGCCGCCACCACCGGCACGGCCGAATACTTCACGCGCATCATGCCGTCCTGGAACTTCTTGACGAACGGCTCGATGCCCTTGGCGCCGCCCATCATGAACGCGGGCATGGCAGCTTCGAGGTTGGCGCCGGCCGAGAACGGACCGCCGGGCGCGCCCAGTTGCAGCGAGGTCGGCTGCCACACCACCAGACCCTTGTAGCCGGCTTCGGCCAGGTCGATGGCGCGCGTCAGGCCGTCGATGACATCCGGCCCGATCGTGTTCATCTTGCTCTTGAAGGACACCACCAGCACGTCGTCGGCGCCGGCGCTGGTCCAGATGCGCACGGCATCGTTCTCTTCGACAGTCTTGCCAGCCGTGCGCGGATCGGCCGCGTCGGTGCCGCGCAGCGCTGCGCGGAACACCTGGCGCTGGTACACCGGCAGTTCGGCGCGCTGGACGAACGAACTGGTCGCCGGCGACCACGAACCCTTGGCGCTATGCACGCCCTGGTTCTCGGCCACGGCACCGCTGAACACCCAGGCGGGCAACGCGGCGTTCGACAGCGCCTTGCCTGCATCGACATCTTCCTTGACCCACTCGGCCACCTGCTTCCAGCCGGCGGCCTGCCAGTCTTCGAACGGGCCCGAGTTCCAGCCGAAGCCCCAGCGGATGGCGAGGTCCACGTCCGCCGCCGAACCGGCGATCTGTTCGAGGTAGACGGCGATGTAGTGGAACACGTCGCGGAAGACGCTCCACAGGAACTGCGCCTGCGGGTTGGTCGATTCGCGCAGCAGCTTGATGCGCTCCGCCGGCTCCTTCTTGAGCATGCGGACCACGATCTCGTCGGCCTTCTTGCCCGACTCCACGTACTGGCCGGTCTTGGCGTCCAGCACCTTGATCGCCTTGCCTTCCTTCTTGTAGAAGCCGGCGCCGGTCTTCTGGCCCAGCGCGCCCGCATCGACCAGCCCCTTCAGCACGGTCGGCGTCTGGTAGACCGGTGCGAACGGGTCGTTGGTCAGGTTGTCCTGCATCGTCTTGATCACGTGCGCCATGGTGTCCAGGCCCACCACATCGGCGGTGCGGAACGTGGCGGACTTGGCGCGGCCCAGCTTGGAACCGGTCAGGTCATCGACGACATCGAACGGAATGCCGAACTTCTCGGCCTCGGCGAACACGGCCAGGATCGAGAAAATGCCGACGCGGTTGGCGATGAAGTTCGGCGTGTCCTTGGCGCGCACCACGCCCTTGCCGAGCGTGGTGGTCAGGAAGGCTTCCAGGCGGTCGAGGATCTCGGGCTGCGTGGTGGCCGTCGGAATCAGCTCCACCAGGTGCATGTAGCGCGGCGGGTTGAAGAAGTGCACGCCACAGAAGCGGGCCTTCAGGCCAGCGTCGAAGCCATCCGACAGCGCGGTGATCGACAGCCCCGAGGTATTGGTCGCGAAGATCGCATGCGGGGCGAGGTGCGGGGCCACCTTCTTGTAGAGGTCGTGCTTCCAGTCCATGCGCTCGGCGATGGCCTCGATCACCACGTCGCACTCGCCCAGCAGGGCGATGTCGTCCTCGTAGTTGGCGGCGCGGATCAGGCCGGCCTCGTCCTTGATGCCGAGCGGCGCGGGCGAGAGCTTCTTCAGGTTCTCGATGGCGCGCAGGGCGATGCCGTTCTTGGGGCCTTCCTTGGCGGGCAGGTCGAACAGCACCACGGGCACGCGGGCGTTGACCAGGTGGGCGGCAATCTGCGCCCCCATGACGCCGGCACCCAGCACGGCGACTTTCTTGACGATGAAATTGGACATGCGCGCTCCTCAGTCTGTGAGCGTTGAGAGGATGTGAGGTACGGGCAGGCGCGGCGGCGGATGGCCGCGCGCGCCTGCCGGCAAATCAGAACAGGTCGGCGTCCAGCGCCATCAGCGTGGCCGAGCCGGCGCGCGCCTTGCGGATCTCCGCGGCGGTTTCCGGCAGCAGCTTGGCGAAGTAGAACCGCGCCGTGGCCAGCTTGCTGGTGTAGAACTTGTCGCCGCTGCCCTCCTTCTCGAGCGCGAGCTTGGCCATGCGGGCCCAGAAGTACGAGAACACCAGGTGCCCCACCACGCGCAGGTACGGCACGGCGGCCGCGCCCACTTCGTCCGGGTTGCCCATGGCCTTCATGCCGATTTCCATGGTCAGCTTCTGCACCTTGTCGCCGATGTCGGCCAGCGGGTTGACGAACTCCTGCATCGCCTCGTTGGTGCCCTCTTCCTCGACGAAGTCCTGCACGATCTTGCCGAACGCCTTCAGCTTGGCGCCCATGTCGCCCAGGATCTTGCGGCCCAGCAGGTCCAGCGCCTGGATCGTGTTGGTGCCTTCGTAGATCATGTTGATGCGGGCGTCGCGCACGTACTGCTCCATGCCCCATTCGGCGATGTAGCCGTGGCCGCCGAACACCTGCATGCCCTCGTTGGTCGAGGTGAACGCGTTGTCGGTCAGGAAGGCCTTGATCACCGGCGTCAGCAGCGCCACGAGGTCGCCGGCTTCCTTGCGCACGGCGGCGTCGGGGTGCGACAGCTCGCGGTCGATCTGCAGCGCGGTCCAGTAGCTGAACGCGCGGCCGCCTTCGACGTAGGCCTTCTGCGTCAGCAGCATGCGGCGCACGTCCGGGTGCACGATGATCGGATCGGCCGGCTTCTCCGGCGCCTTCGGGCCGGTCAGCGCGCGCATCTGCAGACGGTCCTTGGCGTAGGCCAGCGAGTTCTGGTACGCCACCTCGGTCAGGCCCAGGCCCTGGGCGCCCACGCCCAGGCGCGCGGCGTTCATCATCACGAACATCGCGTTCAGGCCCTTGTTCGCCTCGCCCACGAGCCAGCCCCGCGCGCCGTCCAGGTTCATCACGCAGGTGGCGTTGCCGTGGATGCCCATCTTGTGTTCGATGGAGCCGCACTTGATGCCGTTGCGCTCGCCCGGGTTGCCGCTGGCATCGGGGATGAACTTCGGTACCACGAACAGCGAGATGCCCTTGGTGCCTTGCGGGGCGTCCGGCAGGCGGGCCAGCACCAGGTGAATGATGTTCTCGGCCAGGTCGTGCTCGCCGGCCGAGATGAAGATCTTCGTGCCCGAGATCAGGTAGGAGCCATCGGCCTGCGGCTCGGCCTTGCTGCGCAGCATGCCGAGGTCGGTGCCGCAATGCGGCTCGGTCAGGCACATCGTGCCGGTCCACACGCCGGACACCAGCTTGGGCACGTAGGTCTGCTTCAGCTCCGGCGTGCCGTGGGCATGCAGCGCCTCATAGGCGCCGTGCGAGAGGCCCGGGTACATCGTCCACGCCTGGCCGGCCGAGTTCAGCATCTCGTACAGCGCGTTGTTGATGATGATGGGCAGGCCCTGGCCGCCGAACTCGGGGTCGCAGGCCAGCGCCGGCCAGCCGGCTTCGACGTACTGCTGGTAGGCCTCCTTGAAGCCCTTGGGCGCGCGGACCACGCCGTCGCCCTCGTAGGTGCAGCCCTCGCGGTCGCCGGGCTGGTTCAGCGGGAAGACCACGTCGGCGCAGAACTTGCCGGCTTCCTCGATAACCTGGTTGATGGTGTCCGCGTCGATGTCGGCGTGCGTCGGCATCGCCTTGAGTTCGGCTTCTGCGCCGAGCAGTTCATGGAGCACGAACTGCATGTCGCGCAACGGTGCGGTGTACTGGCCCATCAAAAACTCCTTGGAGGTTTGCGATGCCGCCACACGCACGCGCCGCGCCGCCTGCAGGGAGGGGGCGAGACCGTTGCCGGGGGCGGCGTCAGGTTCGGTAAGACTGAATCAGTTTGTTGAGCGCGACCATGGCAAGTTCGGCGCTGTCCGGCAGGCGCAGGAAACGGGCGTCGTGATGCAAGCCTAGTTCAAGGCTGTACATCTCGAACAGCATCGTGCGCGGATCGCAGTCCGCGCGCAGGTGCCCCTCTTCCTTGGCCTGGTCGATCGCGCGCATCAGCGCGGCCCGCCAGATCGTGACGCTCTTGACCAGCTCGTCACGCACCGGGCTTTCCGCGCGATCGTCGTACTCGACCGCCCCGCTGATGTAGATGCAGCCCGTGGTCACTTCCTGGATGCGCTTTTCCATCCAGCGCCGCACCATCGACCACAGGCGCGGCAGACCGCGTGGCTCGTGCAGCGAGGGGTAGAACACCTCCTGCTCGAACCGGCGGTGATACTCGCGCACCACTTCCACCTGCAGGTCCTCGCGCGAACCGAAATGCGCGAATACGCCGCTCTTGCTCATCTGCATGCGTTCCGCGAGGAGGCCGATGGTCAGCCCTTCCAGCCCGTCGCGGGACGACAATTCCAGTGCGGCATCGAGAATCGCCACGCGCGTCATCTCACCCTTGCGCAAGGGCGCGGGTGCGGCGGCGGATTCAAGACGGACTGACTGGTGTCGCATGGTGTTCTCTCCGTTCTCGCAGCGCACTTCCCGGGCGCTGCCTATGACCTGACTTTGCTTTGAACCTGGCATTGCGGCTGCCGTAAAGCCGTGGCAAGTCGCGAATGCACGCAGTCTAAGCCAAAAAAGAACGGTCGTTCAGATTATTCTGGCGAGGCCGTTTGGCATCAAGCAATTAATTAGACCGGGGTTTCTAAACAGACGGTGCGGGCCCTGCGTTGACCACGCATTGCAGCAACGGCTTAAAACCGCACGGCACCAGCGCGCGCGGGATGGCGCGTGCGGCAGGGCAGCATGGTAACGCCACGCGCGCGGCCATGCGTCGAGGCATTCAGTACCGCCCCGTCACCCCGGCGATGACGACGCCGACGCGCAACACATAGTAGGCCGCCCAGTTGGCAAACCGCCGCAGGCGCGGCAGGCCCGCGTGCGCCTCCGGCACCACGCGCGCGCTGCGCTGCGCCATGGCCCGTTCCAGGTGCCCGCGCAGGTCGTTCGCGAAGTGGGTGTCGTAGACGGCCACGTTGGCCTCGCGCGCCAGCAGCAGGCTGAACGGGTCCATATTGCTCGAGCCGACCGTCGCCCAGGTATCGTCGACCACGGCGACCTTCGCGTGCAGGAAGCTCGCCTCGTATTCGTAGATCTCCACGCCCGCCTCGAGCAGCGTGGCGTAGAGCGCGTGCGTGGCGAAATGCTGGAGCCGGTACTCGACCACCCCCTGGAGCAGCAGCCGCACTCGCACGCCGCGCTCGCGGCAGGCCAGCAGCGCGCGGCGCATCTTGTGGCCCGGCAGGAAGTAGGCGTTGGCGAGGATCACATCGTGCCGTGCTGCGCCCAGCGCGTAGAGGTACTCGCGCTCGATCGTGCGGCGGTTGCGCAGGTTGTCGCGCAGCAGCAACGCGGCCGGCACGCCGCCCGGCTGCACGTTGCGCCGCGCCTGGCGGGCGGCCGTGGTCAGCGTCTCCACCTCGGCGAAGGCCTCGGCGGTCTCGCGCAGGCCGCGGCGCTGGGCGATGCGGAACCAGAGCCGGGCCGACGCCAGCGCAATCTGCGCGACCAGCGGCCCGGACACCCGCACGGCGAAGTCGTAGCGCGGGCCGAGTTCGGGCAGGTCGAGCGGGCCGTGGTTGTGGTCGTCGATGATATTGATGCCGCCGACGAACGCCACGCTGTCGTCGATCACGGCCATCTTGCGGTGGAGCCGGCGCAGGTGCCGGCGCGCCAGCTTGAACCCGCGCAGCGGCCGGTAGATCTCGAGCTTCACCCCGCCGGCCTGGAGGCGCTGTTGCAGGGCTTCGGGCATGTCGCCGGCGCCGAAGCCATCGACCACGAGCCGCACATCCACGCCACGCTGCGCCGCAGCGACCAGCGCCTCGGTCACGCGTTGGCCGACCGCATCATCGGCATAGATATAGGTCTCCAGCACGACGTGGCGCGTGGCCGTGCCGATGGCGGCGATCAGGGCGGGGAAGAAGGTTTCGCCATTGCGCAGCAGGTCCACCGCGTTGCCGGGCACCGGGCTGCCGCGCCGGCGGCCCCAGCGCAGCAGGGGCGCGCGGAGGTGGACGTCCGCGGGCGCCGCCTGGGGGATGGGCGGTGCCGGGGACTGGGGCGTCGAGGCGGGTGCGGGGCGGTCGACCCGGTCGTAGATCCGTGACATGGCTTGATTATCGGATAACGGGCGGCTCCTGCACATCGCCCGGGCCAACTCTGCTATTGTCGGGCCATTGTGTGGCGGAAAACGGAAAGTATTGTGAAGGTATTCGGCATCGCCGGTGCGTCGGGCAGCGGCAAGACCACGCTGCTGGACCAGCTGATTCCCCGCTTCGTGGCCGACGGCCTGCGGGTCGCCGGCATCAAGCACACCCACCACGGCTTTGACCCCGACACCCCCGGCAAGGACTCCTGGCGCATGCGCGCCGGCGGCTGCGAGAACGTCGTGCTGGTCGGCGCGCGGCACCTGACGCTGATGCGCCACTACCCGGAGTCGAAGCCATCGCCCGAAATCAGCGAGGCCCTGGCCGTGCTGCCGCCCGAGACCGACCTGGTGCTGGTCGAAGGCTATAAATGGAGCGATTTCCCGAAACTCGAGGTCTATCGGCCCGCCCACGGCAAGCCGCCGCTCTGGCGCGACGTACCCGGCGTGGTCGCCGTGGCGACCGACGCGCCGGCCGAAGTTGCCACGCAAACGGCGCTGCCGGTACTCGACCTCGCCGATCCAGACGCCATCTACCACTGGATCCGCACCGCCCTCATCAGCCTGTAACCCCGGGGCACTACGCCTCGGGAATCGCCACCCGGCGGGCCAGCTCCGCCACCAGCGGCACATGGTCCGAACGCTCGGCCCATTCGCGGCCGGTCAGCGCCTGGGTGCGCTCGATCTCGAATCCCCGTACGTAGATCCGATCCAGCTGCCACCACGGCATATGGCTCGGAAACGTGTGGATACGCCCGCTCTTGGCGTGCGCCGACTCCACCGCGTTGAGCGTGTTGCAGATCTGGGCGTCCAGCCGATGGTTCCAGTCGTTGAAATCGCCGGCGATGACCAGCGGCGCATCGGCCGGCACCACGGCGCGCACACGCTCCACCAGCGCGCTCGCCTGCCGCGCCCGGCTGCGCGCGAACAAGCCGAAATGCACGCAGATCAGGTGCGCCTCCACGCCGTTGATGTCCGCCACCGCGTGCAACAGGCCGCGCTGCTCGAAGCGGTGATCGGAGATATCGAGATTTTCCGACATCAGGATCGGATGCCGGGACAGGATCGCGTTGCCGTGATGGCCGTGATCGTAGACCGCGTTGCGGCCGTAGACCGAATGCGGATAGGCGTCGGTGGCCAGATAGTTGAGCTGGGTGTGGTCAGGGTCGAACAACTCGGCGGCGACCAGCCGGTCGTTGCGGTCCTGGACTTCCTGCAGGAAGACGATGTCCGCGTTCATGGTCTGCAGGCCGGTGCGTACATTCTGGATGCGCGGCTTCCCGCTGAACCCCTTCACGCCCTTGTGGATGTTGTACGTGACCACGCGCAGCTTCATCATGCCGCTCCCGAGGTGACGTCGAGCCCCGCCGCCGCCCGCCAGGCCAGCTGGCGCACCGCTTCCGCATTGCTGCTGGAAAAGCAGCGCTCGGCGGCTTCCTGCCAGGGCAGCCACGCGTAGCGCAGGTGTTCACGCGGCGCCAGCGTCACATTAAGAGGTGCGGGCACGCACAGCCCGAACCAGTGCTCGGTGTTGCGTGCCACCCCGGGCGCGTAGCGGTGGCGCCACTGGGGGTAGATGTCGTACGTGATGGTGTGTTGCCAGTCGGTCAGGCTATGCGCGCTGGCGATGATGCCGGTTTCCTCGGCCACCTCGCGGGCGGCGGTCACTGGCAGCGGTTCGTCCTCGGCGTCCAGGCTGCCGGTGACCGACTGCCAGAAGCCGGGCCGGTCGGCGCGCTCGATCAGCAGGACTTGCAGGTCTGGCGTGTAGATGACAACCAGCACCGATTCGGGAATCTTGTAGGGCATGGGGCGCGTTGGAAGGACAAACCCAAGGATAGCGCAAACCCCTCCGCTCAGGCCGCCGAGCGATCGGCGGCAGGTGCCGGCATCCCGTCTTCCGGCTTGGCGTGGCGCAGCCAGGTCTCGAAGACGTCCGGCGAATCGCCATGGCCCCACGCAGAACGCAGTTGCTGCATCAGCGGCGCCAGCGCCTGCGTGTAGCGCTGCGAGGCCACGTGGGCATGTTCGGCCAACGCATCGGTGCTCTCGCGCAGTTGCGCGGCCAGCTCGGCACGTTCCTGCCCAATGTCCTTCTCGCGCTGGCCCAGCTGGTTGTACTTCTGGATCAGGAAGCGCTGGTAATCGCCCGCTTCCACGCCTTGCGCGGCCTGGGCGTTGACCTGCTCGAAGCGCATCACGATGCTGGCGGTTTCCTGTTCGACATGGGCGGCTTCCGCCACCAGCGCCTGGAGCGCCTCCTGAAGCGTCAGCGCCTCGCGGCGATGGGTCTGGAGCCGGGCGGCTTCATCCTCGAACGTACGCTGAGCGGTCAGGTAGGCCTGCACGACCGGTTGCGGGGCGACGACCAGCAGCGGGTCCGCGCCACCGGCACGCCGGCCGGTCAGTAGCGCGTCCTCGGCCAGACGCAGGTTGCCGACATCCTCAAGCCATCGCCCACGAGCCATGACGGTCGCCACGGTATCGAGCGACAGGCGACGCAGCGCATCTGCGCGCTGGGCAGTGACAGGCTCGGCGCCATCGGGATCCACAGCCACGGGATGCGCCGTTTGCGCCGCATGGGCGATGTCGGGCACGCACGCGGCCACCGTGGTCGCCACTGACTCGGACATCGCCTGTGCCGACTTGCGCACCGCGCGGCGCAGCTCGAATTTCGCCAGCAACATCATCACCAGGCCGGCCACCAGCCACGTCAGGATGGTCTCCGCATGCGCCTGCAGGAACTGGCGGATTTGTTCGATATCGAGGTTCACAGATTCGTCCTCCCAGACGGCGCGGTTGATTATGGGTTTTTCAACCTAGGGAGACATTGTTGCGGGAGGCTTCGTTCCTATTCGTAACAAATGGAAACGAGATTGTTGGGGGATTTGGTGCTAATGGGTTCGTTCGGCCGCGGTTGTTTCTGTTGTTGCGATGGTGGCTGTTGCCCACAACCACCACCCCAAAAAACAAAAGGGGCACCACCCCAAGGCTGGCACCCCTCATCAACACCCCGGTCAAAAAACTCAAACCGTAGTCTTGGCCTCCTGCGCCCGCAGCCGAATATGCAGTTCCCGCAGTTGCTTCTCGTCCACCGCCGACGGGGCCTGCGTCAGCAGATCCTGTGCACGCTGGGTCTTCGGGAAGGCGATCACGTCGCGGATCGAATCGGCGCCGGCCATCATCGTCACGATACGGTCGAGGCCGAATGCCAGTCCGCCGTGCGGCGGCGCGCCGTATTGCAGCGCATCCAGCAGGTAGCCGAACTTGGCCCGTGCCTCTTCCTCGCCGATCTTCAGTGCGCGGAACACCTTGCTTTGCACGTCCTCGCGGTAGATACGGACCGAACCGCCGCCCATTTCCCAGCCGTTCAGCACCATGTCGTACGCCTTGGCGATGCACTTGCCCGGATCGGTTTCCAGGTACTGCAGGTGCTCGTCCTTCGGGCTCGTGAACGGGTGGTGCATGGCCACCCAGCGCGCGTCTTCCTCGTCGTACTCGAACATCGGGAAGTCGATCACCCACAGCGGCTTCCACACGTCCTCGAACAGGCCGCTGGACTTGCCGAATTCGGAATGGCCGATCTTCAGGCGCAGGCCGCCGATGGCGTCGTTCACGACCTTGGCCTTGTCGGCGCCGAAGAAGATGATGTCGCCGTCCTGGGCGCCGGTGCGCTTCAGGATCTCGGCAATCGCGGCGTCATGCAGGTTCTTGACGATCGGCGATTGCAGGCCGTCGCGGCCCTTGGCCACTTCGTTGACCTTGATCCAGGCCAGGCCCTTGGCGCCGTAGATGCCGACGAACTGGGTGTAGGCGTCGATTTCGCCACGCGAGATCGAACCGCCGCCCGGCACGCGCAGACCCACCACGCGACCGTTGTCGCTGTTGGCCGGGCCCGAGAACACCTTGAAGTCGACGTCCTTCATCACGTCGGTCAGCTCGGTGAATTCGAGCTTCACGCGCAGGTCCGGCTTGTCCGAGCCGAAGCGGGCCATGGCCTCGCGGTACTCCATCACCGGGAACGCGGCGTCCAGGTCCACGTTGATGGCGTTCTTGAACACGGTGCGCATCATGTCCTCGAACAGGTCGCGGATCTCCTGCTCGGTCAGGAACGACGTCTCGCAGTCGATCTGCGTGAATTCGGGCTGGCGATCAGCGCGCAGGTCCTCGTCGCGGAAGCACTTGGTGATCTGGTAGTAGCGGTCGAAGCCCGAGACCATCAGCATCTGCTTGAAGATCTGTGGCGATTGCGGCAGCGCGAAGAAATGGCCCGGGTTCGTGCGCGACGGCACCAGGTAGTCGCGCGCGCCTTCCGGCGTGCTCTTGCCCAGCATCGGCGTTTCGATGTCGATGAAGCCCTGGGCGTCCAGGTACTTGCGCACTTCCATGGCCACCTTGTAGCGCAGGCGCAGGTTGTACTGCATCTGCGGGCGGCGCAGGTCCAGCACGCGGTGCGTCAGGCGGGTGGTTTCCGACAGGTTGTCGTCGTCCAGCTGGAACGGGGGCGTGACCGACGGGTTCAGCACGCTCAGCTCATGGCACAGCACCTCGATCTTGCCCGAGGTCAGGTTGGCGTTCTCCGTGCCGGCCGGGCGCGGACGCACCTTGCCAGTGATGCGGATGCAGAACTCGTTGCGGATCTCTTCGGCGGCCTTGAACATCTCCGGGCGATCCGGATCGCAAACCACCTGCACCAGGCCCTCGCGGTCTCGCAGATCGACGAAGATCACGCCGCCGTGGTCACGCCGGCGCTGTACCCAGCCGGTCAGGGCCACTTCCTGGCCGATCAGTTGTTCGGTCACCAGACCGCAGTAGTGAGTACGCATGGAGGACATAGGAGAAATTCCCGGTAATGCGCGGCCGCGAGGCGGCCCGCGCGCAATTCAATGAGTAGAGTTCGAGTCGGCGACCGCAACCGCCTCTTCAGCGGTGTCCGCGGCCTCGGCCGCATCCGCCGGACGGCCCGACGTGCCGGACTTGCGGGGCAGCTCCGTCGGCGCCACGACGCCCATCGAGACGATGTACTTGAGCGCGGCGTCGACGGTCATGTCGAGTTCGATGGTGTCGGCCTTGGGCATCATCAGGAAGAAGCCCGAGGTCGGATTCGGCGTGGTCGGCACGTAGACGCTGACGTATTCGCCCTGGAGGTGATTCTGCACGTCTCCGCCGGGCCGGCCGGTCAGAAACGCGATGGTCCACGACCCCTCGCGCGGATACTGCACCAGCAGCGCCTTGCGGAATGCGTTGCCGGACGACGACAGCAGCGTGTCCGAGACCTGCTTCACGCTGGTGTAGATGGGGCCCACCACGGGAATGCGGCCGAGCAGCATTTCCCACCAGCGCACCAGCCGTTGGCCGATGAAGTTGTGCGCGAGCACGCCCACCAGCAGGATGAACAGCAGCGTCAGGATGGCGCCAAGACCTGGAATGCGGCGCCCGAACAGGTTCTCGGGCTGCCACGCCACCGGCAGCAAGGCCATGCTCTGGTCCATCGTGCCGATGATCAAATTGAGCACCCACAGCGTGATGCCGAGCGGCACCAGCACGAGCAGCCCGGTCAGGAACCAGGTCTTGAGGGCGGAGGTTTTCTTGGCAACCACGGTTTTGGCCATGAGGGTCAGGCGCTGGCGCTGCCGCCCGCCGGGGCGGAAGGCGTCGAAGACGTGGACGTGGACGTGGACGTGGACGACGACGAAGCCGACGAACCAGACGCGTCACCGCCCGAGGCCGCCGGGGCCGATGCCGCCGCACCGCCCGTAGCCGCTGGCGCGCTGGCGCCCTTGTTGCCGCTGTTGCCGCCACGGAAGTCCGTGACGTACCAGCCCGAGCCCTTGAGCTGGAAGCCGGCGGCGGTCAGTTGTTTCTTGAAGGACCCGGCAGCGCCGCAGGATGGGCAGTCCGTGAGCGGGGCATCGCTCATTTTCTGCAGCACATCGCGCCCGTGGCCGCAGGCGTCGCAACGGTAGGCATAGATCGGCATGATGGTTCTTTTCGCGGAAATCTGGATTGGGAACAACAGGTGGCAGCGCCGGAGGCCATTTGCAATGGCAATTCGCGGAAAAACACCCGCACGGCGATGCAAAGCCTCGGATTATAAACTGTCGGCGGCCCGTCCACCGCCGGGAAAAGAGGCCATTCCGGGCGCCTCAGGTCGCCCATGAGGCGCCTGGGGCCCGTTTTACCGGCGCCGCCGGGGTGCCGGACCCAGTTTCAGGCTTGAAAGTTACGCAATATGCACTTCCTTGACGCCCGGTCGCTCGCTGATCCATTGCGGCAGCAGCGAGCCGAACACCATGCCGCTGATCGAGAACATCAGCCCCACCATCTGCGGCGGCACGGCGGCGTCGGCGAAGGCCACCTCGCAGGTCAGCCAGGATGCCAGCCCCATCAGGATGGCGGCCAGCCCGCCCTGTCGCGTGGCCGGCTTCCAGAACAGCCCGAACGCCAGCGGCACGAAGGACGACACCAGCGTCACCTTGTATGCGTTTTCCACCATGTGGAAGATCGACAGGTGCGAATTCAGCGCGAACAGCGTCACCAGCGTCGTGAAGACCAGCACCACGGCCTGCATCACGCGCAGGAACTGCTTGTCGGTCAGATGGCGGAAGTACGGCCGCATGATGTTCTCCGCGAACGTCACGGACGGCGCCAGCAGCGTGGCCGACGCGCAGCTCTTGATGGCCGACAGCAGCGCACCGAAGAACATCACCTGCGCGAACATCGGCGCATGGGTCAGGATCAACTGCGGCAGGATCAGCTGCGAATCCGAGTTGATGTACTTCTCGACCATGCCGGGATCGATCATCGTGGCCGAATAGGCCAGGAACATCGGGATGAAGGCGAAGAAGAAGTACAGCACGCCGCCCAGCACCGAGGCGCGCCCGGCAATCTTCTCGGTACGCGACGAGGTCACGCGCTGGAACACGTCCTGCTGCGGAATCGAGCCCAGCATCATCGTGAACAGCGCCGCCGCGAAGCCAATGATCTGGATCAGGTCCAGCGACGGCCAGAACTCGAACTTCCCGGCCGCCGCCGCGTGCGACACCACCGCCGCCACGCCGCCGGCCTGCCCGCTGACCTCGTAGCCGATATAGAGCATGCCGATCACGATGATGATCATCTGGATGAAATCGGTCACCGCCACCGACCACATGCCGCCGAACAGCGTGTAGACCAGCACGCTGGCCGCGCCGATCATCATGCCGGCGTCCTGCGACAGCGCGCCGTCGGACACCGTATAGAACACCAGCCCCAGCGCCTTGATCTGCGCCGCCACCCAGCCGAGGTAGGACGCCACGATACATAGCGTGGTCAGCACTTCGGCCACGCGCCCGTAGCGGTTGTGATAGTAGTCGCCGATGGTCAGCAGGTTCATCCGGTACAGCGGCCGGGCGAAGAACAGGCCCACCAGGATCAGGCAGAGCGAGGAGCCGAACGGGTCGGACACCACGCCGGAGAGCCCCTCCTTGAGGAACACGGCCGGGATGCCGAGCACGGTTTCGGAGCCGAACCAGGTGGCGAACACCGTGGCGGTGACGATGTAGAACGGCAGGCTGCGGCCGGCCACGGCGAAGTCGGCGGTGCCCTTGACGCGCAGCGCCGCCCACAGCCCAATGCCGACCGAGATAACCCAATAGATGATGACGAACCAGATCAGCATGCCGCTGCCCTATCCCAGATTTCCGAAGTTGCGGAGAAATGCCGGCGGATTATAGCGATGCAGACCCGACGGGTCGAAAAAAAATCCCCGGGCGCGGCGAATTCCCCACGCCGGTGCGGGAAGCGCCGCATGGACGACTTGGAAACGGCTCGGGGTCGAATCTGGATCGGATCAGGTTCGCTTCAGGCGCGCCGGCGCCAGACCTGCCAGCGCTCCTGGCCGGCCGCGAAGACCGGCAGCGGCGCGGCGGACGGACGGTCCTCCACCAGATCGAAGGCCGGCGCCAGCAGCCCGTCCAGCTCGGTGCGGGGCATGGTGAACGGGGGCCCGCCGCGCGTCTCACCTATATAGAAGTACCCGGCCAACAATCCGCCCGGTGGCAACAGTGCCGCTACGCGGTCGGCATAGGGCTGGCGCAGCGCCGGCGGCAGCGCGCACAGGAAGGCGCGCTCGTAGATCAGTTGGCAGGGCGGCTCGGGCGTGAAGGCGAAGAAATCGGCCTCCCGCACCACCACGGCGGCGGCGCCGAGCGCCCGCCGCGCCGACGCCACCGCCTCGGCGGAGAAGTCGATCGCCGTCACCGGCCAGCCGCGCGCGTGGAGCCAGCCGGCCTCCCAGCCGTTGCCACAGCCCGGCACCAGGGTCGGGCACGGCGTCAATCCGGCAGCGAACGCCTCGAACTCGGCCGGCACGCCCTGAGCGTCCCAAGGCGTGAATTGCCGCGCAAAGCGCTCGTCCCAGAACGCCGCGTCGGCGGCGTTGCGGCTCTCGAATTCGCGTTTCGGGGGATTCGGCATGGCGTGCGTCCGAGGCTTACCAGTAGCCCGCCCAGGCCAGCGCCTGCACCAGCACGATGCCGGCCAGGAAGCCGCCGATCAGCATCAGCGCCGTGGACAGCCGACGGTTGGTGCGCCGCTGCTCCACCACGAGCTGCGCCAGCAACCGCTCCTGCTCGCCATT
Source organism: Cupriavidus sp. OV096 (assembly GCF_900115455.1). Classification (NCBI taxonomy): domain Bacteria; kingdom Pseudomonadati; phylum Pseudomonadota; class Betaproteobacteria; order Burkholderiales; family Burkholderiaceae; genus Cupriavidus; species Cupriavidus sp. OV096. Next base: position 546,907 of record NZ_FOWM01000002.1, on the reverse strand, counting down.
GTTCTGCAGCGCGCGGCGTTCCAGGAACTGGTGCGCCAGGCGCGGGAAGTCAGGCAGCATCTTGGCCCACTGCGGCGCCTCCACCTTTACCCGCTCCCAGGCGCCCTGCCAGCCCACCTGCTCGTACATCCACTTTTCGAGGAACGGCTTGGCGGTCTTCCAGAGGTCGAGTTCCGGGTCGAGCTGCCGGCCCAGCCCCTCGATATTGAGCAGCGTCTTCTGCAGCAGCACCAGCTGCGGCTGGATCTCGACGTTGAACCGCCGCGAGGTCTGGAACAGCCGCATCAGCACCATGCCGAGCGAGATCTCGCGCAGCGGTTTGTCGAAGTACGGCTCGCAGCAGGCGCGCACGGCGGACTCCAGCTCCTCCACGCGCGTCTCGGCCGGCACCCAGCCCGATTCCACGTGCAGCAGCGCCACACGGTGGTAGTCGCGTCGGAAAAATGCGATGAAGTTCTGCGCGAGGTAGTTCTTGTCGAACTCGGACAGCGCGCCGACGATGCCGAAGTCCAGCGCGATATAGCGCCCGAACGTCTCCGGCTGCACCGAGACGAGGATGTTGCCGGGGTGCATGTCGGCGTGGAAGAAGCCGTCGCGGAACACCTGCGTGAAGAAGATCTCCACGCCCTCCTCGGCCAGCTGGTGCATGTCCACGCCAGCCGCCTTCAGCGACTCCATGCGCGAGATCGGGATGCCGTGCATCCGCTCCATCACGAACACGTTGCTGGTGCACCAGTCCCAGAACACTTCCGGCACCAGCAGCAGCCCGCTCTCGATGAAGTTGCGGCGCAACTGGCTGGCGTTGGCGGCCTCGATCATCAGGTCGAGTTCGTCGTGCAGGTACTTGTCGAACTCGGCCACCACCTCGCGCGGCTTGAGCCGGCGGCCATCCACCCAGACGCGCTCGAGCCAGGTCGCCATGTCGCGCATCAGGGCCAGGTCGCTGTCGATCACGGGCAGCATGCCGGGCCGCAGCACCTTCACCGCCACCTCACGCCCATGGTTCGGGCCGCCGCGCAGCGTGGCGAAGTGCACCTGCGCGATGGACGCGCTGGCCACCGGCGTGTGCTCGAAATTCTCGAACAAGTCCGAAAGCGGCCGGCCGAGCGACTTCTCGATGATCTTGACGGCCAACACCGGGTCGAACGGCGGCACCTGGTCCTGGAGCATCGCCAGTTCGTCGGCGATGTCGGGCGGCATCAGGTCGCGGCGGGTGGACAACACCTGGCCGAACTTGACGAAGATCGGCCCGAGCGTGGTCAGCGCCATCCGCAGGCGCACGCCGCGCGGCTGCTCGAGCTTGCGGCCGATGGTGATGACCTTCACCAGCAGCTTGATGCGCCGGCTCTTGAAGCCGGACAGCACGAGTTCATCGAGCCCGTAATACAGGATGACAAAGACGATCTTGCAGAGACGCAGAAGGCGGGTCATGCGGGTTCTTTACGGTGCGGAGGCACGCCGCGCGCGCAGGCGGCGGCGCAGGCAAAAGGGAGGGAGGACGACGGCCGGGCCATCAACGGTGGGCGGACGGCAGCTTGCCCGGCGCGGCCGGCTGGCGTTCCAGCCGTTCCAGCCGCTTTTCCAGCCGTTCGAGGTCGTCGCGCAGCCGCGCCACGTCATCGGCAAAGCCGTCCAGCGCCGCGTGGCGTACGAGGGTCGGTTGTTCGTCGAGTAGGTATTCCGTCACATTGTCGAGCAGGGCGCGGCCCACGCGGGTGGCGTTGTCGTGGACCTGGCGTGCGCCATCGACCACGCGCTGCGCCACGCTGTCACTGACCGGGCCGCCCATCACGCCGCGCAGCGCGCGCGACAAGTCTTCGGCGGCGTCCCAGCGCAGGCTGCGGGCCAGCGTGGACACGGCGTTGGCCAGTTCCGCGTCGCCTTCGATCCGCACATGGCGCATCGCGGCGGCCTGCCCGCCCTCGGCCACGTCGGCCACCACCAGCGGCCATTGCTGCAACGGCACCAGCAAGGTCACGGCCGGCGCCTCGGCCACCGTGGCCTGCTCGATGCAGCCGTGTTCGGTCACCTTCAGCGCTAGCGCAAAGGCGGCGGCATCGAAGCGGATCACGCGGCCGGCAAAGGGCGACAGCAGCGCGCAGGCCCACGGCTCCTGTTCGATCAGGTGATTGAGGGCGGCAACGATCGGCGCGGCCAGCGGGGAAGGCAAGGCGTTCATGGCGAGCGGTTTGCGGTAGTCGGGCAACAAAAAAGGCCCACGCACGCGTGGGCCTCCATTCTAAGCTACTCGCCCGCCGCATCCGTGGAAGCGGCGGGGAGATTACGCTCAGGACTCCTGCTGAATGCCGGCCAGCAGCCAGCCACCGTTGCCGGCGGTGGCCTTGGCCAGGTTCCAGACCTCGGCGAACGGCTGGGCCGGCTCGCCCGCGCGCTCGCGGATCATGCCGGCGAAACGCACGCTGGCAACGTGCTGCGTCGGGGTGTCCTCGATGCCCAGCAGTTGGGCATCCAGCGTCACGACGTCGGTCTTGTTGACCTCGGCGCCGCGCTCGGCCAGATCCATCTTGATCTCGGCGAACATTTCCGGCGTGGTGAACTCGCGGATGTCGTCGAGATTGCCGGCGTCCCACGCGGCCTGCAGGCGCACATAGTGAACCTTGGCATTGCGCAGGAAGGCTTCGGTGTCGAAGTCGGCCGGCACGCCCCACGGTTGCTGCGGTGCAGCAGCCACGGCGCCGGCGGCAGCGCCACCCATCACCGGGTTGGCCGCCGCGCCGCCGTAGGCGGCAGGTTGCGCGGGTTGCTCGGCCTGACGGAAGGTCGGCTCGGCAGTGCGCGACAGGTCGTTGCCACCGAAACCACCCTGGTTGCCCTGATTGCCCATGCCGGCGTAGGCCGGTTGCTGGCGGCGCGCTGCGCCTCCGCGGAACTTGCGGATCAGCCAGAAGGCCAGCAGCGCGATACCGCCGATCAGGATCAGATTCGACAGGAAGCTGGCAGCCGCACCGCCCAGACCGAAGTGCGAGAGCAGGTAGCCAAGACCCAGACCAGCCGCCAGGCCGCCGAGCATGCCGCCCCAGTTACGCTTGGGTGCAGCAGCCGCCGCACCGCCGGCCGTGCCAGCCGTGGCCGGTGCCGCCTGGTTGGGCTGTTGGGCCGGTTGCTGCGTCGGCGATTGCTGGGCCGGCGCCTGCTGGCGTTGCTGCGTCACGGAGGACGACTGCTTGCCAACACTGCGTGAGCCGCCCAGCCGCTTGGCATTGGCGTCCAGCGCGACCCCCAGCGCCAGCGTCGCGATCAGCGACGCGGCGAGGAATTTTCCACGAAAAGAAGACATTTTCTGCGATCCCCTGTCAGTTTCGGCCATCCAAGGCCGAACATGGCGAATTAGTACTTACGCCCGACGTGGAGCGCCACCACTCCGCCCGTCAGATTGTAGTATTCGACCTTCTCGAGCCCCGCATGTTCCATCAAGCGTACAAGTGAACCCTGGTCTGGATGCATTCTGATCGATTCTGCGAGATAGCGATAGCTCGGGGCATCCCCAGCCACCCGCTCGCCCAGCCACGGCAATACCTTGAACGAGTAAACATCGTAGGCCTTTTCCAGCGGCTTCCAGACTTTGGAGAATTCCAGGACCATGACCTTGCCGCCCGGCTTCACCACGCGGCGCATCTCGGCCAGCGCGCGGTCCTTGTGGGTCATGTTACGCAGCCCGAACGCCACCGTGACGAGGTCGAAGTAGTTGTCCGGAAAGGGAATCCGCTCGGCGTCGCACAGCGCCACCGGGGTCACCACGCCCTTGTCGAGCAGGCGGTCGCGGCCCACGCGCAGCATGGATTCGTTGATGTCTGTCAGCCAGACCTCGCCGGTCGGGCCGGCCCGCTTCGCGAAAGCCTTGGCCAGGTCGCCCGTGCCGCCGGCGATGTCGAGCACCTTCTGGCCCGGGCGCACATTGGCCTGGGCGATGGTGAACATCTTCCAAAGCCGGTGCATGCCGCCGGACATCAGGTCGTTCATCACGTCGTACTTGCTCGCGACCGAATGGAACACGCCAGCTACCTTGCCGGCCTTATCCGTTTCGTCGACTTTCTCGAACCCGAAGTGGGTCTCGCTCATGTCTGGTACTCCAGGTGCGGATATATATAGACGGGGATCAGTGGTGGTGGCCGCAGGCATGGCCGCCGCCGGCCACCATCGGCGCATCGCGGTCGACGCCGGCGGCTTCGAGCCGCTTCAGGTAGTCGTTCCACAGCGCTTCCTGCTGGTCGCCCAGGCGATACAGCAGCTCCCACGAGTAGATGCCGGTGTCGTGGCCGTCGTCGAAGCGGATCAGGATCGCGTAGTTGCCCACGGGCTCCACCGCCGCGATGCCCACCTCGCGCTTGCCGGTCTGGAGCGTTTCCTGGCCCGGGCCATGGCCCTGGACCTCGGCGGACGGCGAATAGACGCGCAGCAGCTCGAACGGCAGGCGCCACGCGCGGCCATTGTCGAAGCCGATTTCCAGCACGCGCGACTGCGTATGCACGGTCAGCGCGGTGGGATGGGGGGTGTCTTTCTCTAGGCCAGCCATAGTAGGGTCACGCGGGGAGCGCGTCCGATGTGTCTTGTACGACCCGATAGCTTACTCCACCCCCCATGCCTTGCCCATCCTGGGGTCCGGCACCGCTTTCGTCGCGCGCGCCGGTCGGCGCCACGGGGAGGTAGCGCAGCCGCCGGTCATGGAAGGCGGCCACGGTGCTGCGGTGGGCGATGCTGACGATGGTGGCGTCCGGCAGGCTATCGACCATCAGCTGGTACATGGCAGCCTCGGTTTCCTCGTCGAGCGCCGCCGTGGCCTCGTCCAGGAACAGGAAATCGGGCTTCTGGAGCAGCGCGCGGGCGAAGGCCAGCCGTTGCTGCTCGCCCGGCGACAGGCGCAGCGACCAGTTGTCGAACACATCGAGCTGGTTCGCCAGCATGGCCAGCCGGGCCTGGCGCAGCACCTGTTGCAGCGTCTCGCACGAGTGCGCCGTGCCGGCGTCCGGGTAGGCCAGCGCATCGGCCAGCGTGCCGATCGGCAGGTAGCTGCGCTGCGGCAGGAACAGCATGCGCTTGCCCGGCACCGCGATGCGGCCGTGGCCGTAAGGCCAGATCCCGGCCAGCGCGCGGAACAGCACGCTCTTGCCGCAGCCGGACGGCCCGCTGACCAGCCACCGCTCGCCCTGCCCGATGGACAGCGAGAACGGCGCCACCAGCGGCCGCTGGCGCGGGTGGGCCGGATGTTGCGGATCCACGCCCTCCTCGTCCGGGCTCTTGCCGCCGCGCACCGGCAGCGCCAGCGCGAGGCCGGTCAGGTCGATGCCGTCCTGGCCCTCTGCCACCACCACCTCGATGTCGCCCGGGCCCTCGTGCGTCAGGTCCTGGCGCTCGGCCACGCGGATGGCGTCCTGGAAGTCGATCAGACGGTTGGCGGCGGCCTTCCAGCCGACCAGCGTGGCGTAGCTGTCCACGAACCAGGACAGCGCGCCCTGCACCTGCCCGAAGGCGGAATTGATCTGCATCAGCCCGCCCAGCGTGAGCTTGCCGGAGAAATAGCGCGGCGCGGCCACCAGCAGCGGGAAGATGATCGCGAACTGGCCGTAGCCCGAGTTCACGAAGGTCAGCCGCCGGGTGTAGCGCATCAGCTGGTTCCAGTTCGCCCGGATCCGTTCGAAGCGGGCCCGCAGGCCGGCCTGCTCGGTCGGTTCGCCGCGGTACAGCGCCACCGGCTCGCTATTCTCGCGCAGGCGCACCAGCATGAAACGGAAGTTAGCTTCGTACTGCTCCTGCTGGAAGGACAGGCCGATCAGCGGCCGGCCCACGAAGTGGGCAATCAGCGAGCCGATCACCGCGTAGCCGGCGGCGAACCAGACCATGTAGCCGGGAATCGTCAGTTCGGTGCCGCCCAGCACGAAGCTGATCGGCCCCGACACCACCCAGAGGATGCCGATGAACGACACCAGCGTGACCACCGAGTTCAGCAGCCCCATGGAGAGCGTCAGCGCCCCGTCGGTGAACTGGCGCAGGTCGTCGGCCAGACGCTGGTCGGGGTTGTCGGTTGAATGGGTCTGTTCGATGCGGTAGTACGCCTGATGGCCGAGCCAGCGCTGCATGAAGACGCCGGTCATCCACGTCCGCCAGCGCATCTGCAACATCATCTGGTAGTACTGGCGCGAGATCGCCAGCACGATGAAACAGGCCGCGATCCACGAGAATCGCAGCAGCAGTTCCTTGAACGAGACGAAGTCGCGCTGTTCCAGGGCGTTGTAGAACACCCGGTTCCACTCGGTCAGCAGCACGTTGATATAGACGATGCCGAGATTGAGCGCGACGACCAGGAGCAGCAGCCCCAGCCCCGCCTTGCGGTCTTCGGATTTCCAGTAGGGCTTGATCAGGTCCCAGGTGGCCGCCAGGCGCAGCCGGCTCTGGATCTTGAGAGCCTCGGCCGGGACGGCCGGGCCGGGCACGGTGACGGACGACGGAGTGGAGGACATGGTGGCGCAGGTGTGGCCCGCCGCCGTTCCGGCCAGCGGGCGTGTTGTTGTTCGACGGAGGTCAGACGTCGCCGCCGCGTGGCGGGTTCCGTGCCGCCCTCCGGTCAGTCAGCCATGCTCGGTTGTTATCGCAGTCAGACAATCAGTCAGCGGACGGCATCACGGCCAGCGCGGTGCGCAGCGTCGGCAGCCGCAGGGCCAGCTCGCCGATGCGCGCCGGCTCCGCCGCGCGCTGGGGCGCCGCCCAGATCGCCTCCGGGAAATGCGTGTCCCAGCGGTAGCGCGGAATGATATGCCAGTGCAGGTGCGGCACCATGTTGCCGAACGCGGCCAGGTTGACCTTGTCCGGCGTCATCACCTCGCGCACGGTGCGCTCCACCCGGGCCACCAGCCGCATCAGCCAGGCCTGGTCGGCATCGTCCAGATCGGTCAGCTCGGCGGCGTGGTCGTTCCAGACGATGCGGCAGAAGCCGGGATGCCGGTCATGCTCGACGAGGATCACGCGCGCGCGATCCCCCATCCAGACCAGTTCGCCGCCATCGGCTTCGCACAGGGGGCAGTTGGGGAGTCGCGTCATGGTATCCGCCGGAGTCCGCTGGCTGCCTTACACCAGCACGCGCTCGATGCCGCCGGCGTTGGCGCGGGCCACGTACTCGGGCAGCCAGTTCTCGCCCAGCAGGTGCTTGGCCATCTCGATCACGATGTAGTCGGCCGTCACCGAGGCGTCCTCGTTGTAGCGCGACAGCCCCTGCAGGCACGACGGGCAGCTGGTCAGGATCTTCACGTCGCCGGTGAAGCCGTCCGTGCGCAGCTTGTCGGCGCCCTTGCGCATTTCCTCTTCCTTGCGGAAGCGGACCTGCGTGGAGATGTCCGGGCGCGTCACGGCCAAAGTGCCGGATTCGCCACAGCAACGCTCGTTCTTCTCGATCTTGCCCGCACCGCTGCCGCCGTTCCCGCCCATCAGGTCATTGACCAGCTTGGTCGGGTCCATTGTCTTGATCGGGGTGTGGCAGGGGTCGTGGTACATGTAGCGCGTACCGGTCACGCCTTCCAGCTTCACGCCCTTCTCAAGCAGGTACTCGTGGATGTCGATGATGCGGCACCCCGGGAAGATCTTGTCGAATTCATACCCGGCGAGCTGGTCGTAACACGTGCCGCAGCTGACCACCACGGTCTTGATGTCGAGGTAGTTCAGCGTGTTGGCCACGCGGTGGAACAGCACGCGGTTGTCGCTGACCATCTTCTCGGCCTTGTCGTACTGGCCGTTGCCGCGCTGCGGATAGCCGCAGCACAGGTAGCCCGGCGGCAGCACGGTCTGCACGCCCACGTGCCACAGCATGGCCTGCGTGGCCAGCCCCACCTGCGAGAACAGCCGTTCCGAGCCGCAGCCCGGGAAGTAGAACACCGCCTCGCTCTCGGCCGTGGTCAGCTTCGGGTCGCGGATGATCGGCACGATCTCGTTGTCCTCGATGTCCAGCAGCGCGCGGGCCGTCTTCTTGGGCAGGTTGCCCGGCATCTTCTTGTTGATGAAGTGGATCACCTGCTGCTGCACCGGCGGCTTGCCGACCGTGGCCGGCGGGTGCTGGGTCTGCTTGCGGGCGAACTTCTTCAGCACCTCGTTGCCGAGCCGCTGGGCCTTGTAGCCGAGCCCGATCATTGCCGAGCGGGTCAGGTTGATGGTCTGCGGGTTGGTCGCGTTCAGGAAGAACATCGACGCCGCGGTACCCGGGTTGAACTTCTTCTGGCCCATCTTGCGCAGCAGGTTGCGCATGTTCATCGACACATCGCCGAAGTCGATCTTCACCGGGCACGGCGTCACGCACTTGTGGCAGACCGTGCAGTGGTCGGCCACGTCCGAGAACTCGTCCCAGTGCTTGATGGACACGCCCCGGCGCGTCTGTTCCTCGTACAGGAAGGCTTCGATCAGCAGCGAGGTCGCCAGGATCTTGTTGCGCGGGCTGTACAGCAGGTTGGCGCGCGGCACGTGGGTGGCGCACACCGGCTTGCACTTGCCGCAGCGCAGGCAGTCCTTCACGCTTTCGGCAATCGCGCCGATGTCGCTCTGCTGCATGATGATGGACTCGTGCCCCATCAGGCCGAACGACGGCGTGTACGCGTTGCGCAGGTCGGCGCCCGGCAGCAGCTTGCCCTTGTTGAAGCGGCCCTGCGGGTCCACGCGCTGCTTGTAGGCGCGGAACTCGCCGATCTCGTCCTCGGTCAGGAACTCCAGCTTGGTGATGCCGATGCCGTGCTCGCCCGAGATCACGCCGTCCAGCGAGCGCGCCAGCGCCATGATGCGGGCCACCGCGCGGTGGGCGTCCTGCAGCATGGCGTAGTCGTCCGAGTTCACCGGGAGGTTGGTGTGGACGTTGCCGTCGCCGGCGTGCATGTGCAGCGCCACGAACACGCGGCCGCGCAGCACCTGCTTGTGGATCTTCTGCGCCTCGTCCAGGATCGGCTTGAATTCGCCGCCGTTGAAGATCTTGCGCAGCTCGGCGCGGACCTCGCTCTTCCAGCTCACGCGGATGGTGCGGTCCTGCAGCAGGTGGAACACGTTCGCGTCCGGCTGCTGGTGCAGGCGCTCCTCGAACGCCGGGCCGAGCAGGCCCAGGCCGTGGCCGATCAGCGCGGCACGCGCGGTGGCCAGCGGCACGTCCAGGTGGTCCTGCAGGTAGCGCCAGCGCGCGCGCACCTCGCGCAGCAGCGTCAGCGCGTGTGCAACCCGGTCTTCCAGCAGTTCGGCGCTCGGAATCTCGTTCGCGTCGTCGCTGCGGCCCAGTGGCAGGTTGCCGCGCGCGAAGAACGCTTCCAGCTCGTCGGCCAGCTTGAGCTTGTTCTTGATCGACAGTTCGATGTTGATGCGCTCGATGCCGTCGGTGTACTCGCCCATCCGCGGCAGCGGAATCACCACGTCCTCGTTGATCTTGAAGGCGTTGGTGTGGCGGGCGATGGCGGCCGTGCGCGAGCGGTCGAGCCAGAACTTCTTGCGGGCCTCCGGGCTCACCGCGACGAAGCCTTCGCCGCTCTTGCCGTTGGCCATGCGGATCACTTCCGAGGTGGCGCGCGCCACGGCGTCCTCGTCGTCGCCGACGATGTCACCGATCAGCACCATCTTCGGGAAGGCGTTGCGGCGGCTCTTGGTGGCGTAGCCCACGGCGCGCAGGTAGCGCTCGTCCAGGTGCTCCAGGCCGGCCAGGATGGCGCCGCCTTCGCGCTTGGACTCGCCGTCCAGGTAATCCTTGATCTCGACGATGCTCGGAATCGCGTCGCGCGGCTGGCCGAAGAACTCCAGGCAGACCGTGCGCACGTGCTTGGGCATGCGGTGCAGGATCCAGCGCGCGCTGGTGATGATGCCGTCGCAGCCTTCCTTCTGCACGCCGGGCAGGCCGGCCAGGAACTTGTCCGTGACGTCCTTGCCCAGCCCTTCCTTGCGGAACTTGCGGCCCTCGATGGCCAGCGTCTCGGTGCGCAGCACCTTGTCGCCCGGCGCGCGGTTGCCGTCCGACCACTTCAGTTCGAAGGTGGCCACGGGCACGTCGTGAATCTTGCCGAGGTTGTGGTCCAGGCGCGTGATCTCGAGCCAGTTGCCCTCGGGATCGACCATGCGCCACCAGGCCAGGTTGTCGAGCGCGGTACCCCACAGCACGGCCTTCTTGCCGCCGGCGTTCATCGCCACATTGCCGCCGATGCACGAGGCATCGATCGAGGTCGGGTCCACCGCGAAGACGAGGCCGGCCTTGTCGGCCGCGTCCGCCACGCGGCGCGTGACCACGCCGGCGCCGGAGAAGATCGTCGCCACCTTGTGGTCCACGCCGGGCAGGTCGGTCTGCTCGACCAGGCCCAGCTCCTCGAGCTTCTCGGTGTTGATGACGGCCGAGAACGGCGTCAGCGGCACGGCGCCGCCGGTGTAGCCGGTGCCGCCCCCACGCGGGATGATGGTCAGGCCGAGTTCGAAGCAGCCCTTCACCAGGCCGGCGATCTCTTCCTCGCTGTCCGGAGTCAGCACGACGAACGGGTATTCCACGCGCCAGTCGGTGGCGTCGGTCACGTGCGAGACGCGCGACAGCCCGTCGAACTTGATGTTGTCTTTCTGCGTGACCTTGCCCAGCACGCGCTGCGCGCGCTTGCGCAGGTCGTAGGCGTCGGCGAATTCCTGCTTGAACGACTCGATGGCCTGCTTGGCGAAGGCCACCAGCTGCTCCACCCGGTGCGAGCGATCCTCGGCGGCCGGCTCGGCGTGCTCGGCACGGTCGGCGGCGCGGCGCTTCTCGATCTCGCTCAGGCGGTGATGCAGCGCGCTGACCAGCATCTGGCGGCGCTTGGGGTTCTCGAGCAGGTCGTCCTGGAGGTACGGGTTGCGCCGTACGACCCAGATGTCGCCGAGCACTTCGTACAGCATTCGCGCGGAGCGGCCAGTGCGGCGCTCACCACGCAGTTCATCCAGAATGCGCCAGGCTTCCTCGCCCAGCAGGCGGATAACGATCTCGCGGTCCGAAAAGGACGTGTAGTTATAGGGAATCTCGCGCAGGCGCGCGGGGGCGTCCTGTGCGGCGAGCTTGGCATCGAGCACGAGTGGGGCGTTCATGGCGGGACCGCTTCCTGCTGCGCACGGGGACAGTGCGCGATTGTCGTTCATTGAAGCGCGATTGTACTGCAACGGCCCGCTTCGCTGCACCGCAACAAGGCATAAGAGACGGTTCTGTCAGAACCATTGACGAATCGCTTCCCCCACGCCGTGCCAGAACGAGTCTGGAATCCACATCAGGCTGGCCGTCATCACAAGGTAGCGGAAGAACTTGCCGATCGCCATATAGCCGAGACTGGGCCAGAACGACAGGCGCAACCATCCCGCTAAAGTGCACAATGGATCACCTATAGCGGGCAGCCAGGACAGCAGCAACGTGGGCGGGCCCAGCCGGCGCATCCAGCGGAAGTATTTGGCGTCCAGCTTGGGCTTGTGTTTCTTCACCGGATGGCCGCGATGCTCGGCGTGCTCCCGCTCGTGCTGGATATGCTGGCGCCGCTGGCGGTAGCGCACCAGCGCCAGCTTGGCGGCGTAGCCGAGCCACCAGTCGATGGCCCCGCCGACCGTATTCCCAACCGTGGCCACGAGGATGGCCGGCCAGAACATGTCCGGGTTGAGCTTGATATAGCCGAACACGGCCGGCTCCGAGCCCAGCGGCAGCAGCGTGGCCGAGACCAGGCTGACCACGAAGATGGCCGGCAGGCCCACGCTGGGCAGGGCGACGGTTCCAAACAGCCAGTCGATGAACGCTTGCATGGTCCGGGGCAGATCGATGTGCGCCGGGCCGCCCCATGGTGGGGAACCCGCATGGCAGCACCGGGGGTTTTGTGATTAACTGTTAGAGCCGGTTCTGGCCGATCGTTCACGGCCGCGTCGCGGAATTCGCCACGCCAGGCATCTCCGGCAAGGCCGGGCCCCAGGCCCGGCAGCACCAATATCACGAAATAGCCGTAACAACCAAGCGGCAGTACCGCGTCGTGGCCCGTCCCGCGCAGTCGTTCGGGATTCTTGCGGCAGGCCATGCGCGTCCACCCCATATTGGAGACAAGCATGGCGATTCCGATCCGCCTGACGGTCAATGGCAAGCCCATTGACGCGCAGGTAGAACCCCACACCCTTCTGGTCCAGTTCCTGCGCGAAACCCTGCGCCTCACCGGCACGCATGTCGGCTGCGACACCGCCCAGTGCGGCGCCTGCACCGTCCACCTCGACGGCCGGGCGGTGAAGTCGTGCAACGTGCTGGCGCTCCAGGCGGACGGCGCCAAGGTCACCACCATCGAGGGCCTGGCGCCGGACGGACAACTCCATCCGATGCAGGAAGCGTTCCGCGAGTGCCACGGCCTGCAATGCGGCTTCTGCACGCCCGGCATGGTGATGGCCGCCACCGCGCTGCTGCGCGAGCGTCCCAACGCCGATGCCCAGACCATCCGCGAGCAGCTGGAAGGCAATATGTGCCGCTGCACCGGCTACCAGAACATCGTCCGCGCCGTGCAGCAGGGCCAATCGAGCATGCGCAGCGGCCAGGCCGTCGCCAGTGCGGAATAGGAGCCGACCATGAACGCACCCGAGAAGTTGATCGGCGCGCCGGTCCGCCGCAAGGAGGACTACCGCTTCCTGACCGGCAACGGCCAGTACACCGACGACGTGACCCTGCCGCGCCAGAGCTACGCCTGTTTCGTCCGCTCGCCGCACGCGCACGCGCGCATCCGCTCCATCGACAAGACCGAGGCCCTGGCCTCGCCCGGCGTGATTGCCGTGCTGACCGGCGAGGAGATGGCCGCCGACAAGGTGGGCGGCCTGCCCTGCGGCTGGCTGATCCACAGCATCGACGGCACGCCGATGAAAGAGCCACCCCACCCCGCGCTGGCGCACGGCAAGGCCCGCCACGTGGGCGACCAGGTGGCGCTGGTCATCGCCGAAACGCTCCAGCAGGCGCGTGACGCCGCCGAGATGGTCGATGTCGACTACGAGGAGTTGCCCGCCGTGGTCAGCCCGGCGGACGCCGCCGCAGCCGCCACGATGGTCCACGACGACGTGCCGGCCAACACCTGCTACACCTGGGGCCATGGCGACAAGGCCGCCACGGACGCCGCCTTCGGCAAGGCCGCGCACGTGACCACGCTCGATATCGTCAACAACCGGCTGATCCCGAACGCGATCGAGCCGCGCGCGGTCAACGCCAGCTACACGCGCCAGGACGACAGCTACACGGTCTACGTCTCGAACCAGAACCCGCACGTGGAGCGCCTGCTGATGGGCGCCTTCGTGCTCGGGCTGCCGGAGTCCCGCCTGCGCATCATCGCGCCGGACGTGGGCGGCGGCTTCGGCTCGAAGATCTTCCTCTATCCCGAGGACGTGGCGCTGACCTGGGCGTCGAAGAAGATCGGCCGGCCGGTGAAGTGGACCGCCGAGCGGTCCGAGTCCTTCCTGACTGACGCGCACGGCCGCGACCACGTGACCAAGGCCGAGCTGGCGCTCGACGCCGACGGCAAGTTCCTGGCCATGCGCGTGCACACGGTGGCGAACATGGGCGCCTACCTGTCCACCTTCGCCAGCAGCGTGCCGACCATCCTCTACGCCACGCTGCTGGCCGGCCAGTACGCCACGCCGGCGATCTACGCCGAGGTCAAGGCGGTGTTCACCAACACCTCGCCCGTCGATGCCTACCGGGGCGCCGGCCGCCCGGAGGCCACCTACGTCGTCGAGCGGCTGGTGGAAACCGCCGCGCGCGAGATGAACATCGCCCCCGCCACGCTGCGGCGCAAGAACTTCATCCACGACTTCCCCTACGCCACGCCGGTGGGCCTGACCTACGACACGGGCGACTACGAGCCCTGCCTGGCGCGTGCCGAGGAACTGGCCGACGTGGCCGGCTTCCCGGCCCGGCGCGAGGCCGCCAAGCAGCGCGGCAAGCTGCGCGGGCTGGGCTACTCCTGCTACATCGAGGCGTGCGGACTGGCGCCATCGAACATCGCCGGGGCACTCGGCGCGCGGGCGGGCCTGTTCGAAGTGGGCGAGATCCGCGTCCACCCCACCGGCACGGTCACCGTGTTCACCGGCTCCCACAGCCATGGGCAGGGCCACGAGACCACCTTCGCGCAGATCGTGGCGGACCGGCTCGGCATCGGGCTGGAGGCGGTGGAGATCGTCCATGGCGACACCGGCCGGGTGCCGTTCGGCATGGGCACCTACGGCTCGCGCTCGCTGGCGGTGGGCGGCTCGGCCATCATGAAGGCGCTGGACAAGATCGAGGCGAAAGCCAAGAAGATCGCCGCGCATCTGCTGGAGGCATCCGACGCCGACATCGAGTTCCAGGACGGCGTGTTCCGCGTGGCCGGCACCGATCGCACCAAGACCTTCGGCGAGGTGGCGCTGACCGCCTACGTGCCGCACAACTACCCGCTCGACAAGCTCGAACCGGGCCTGAACGAGAACGCGTTCTACGATCCGACCAACTTCACCTACCCGTCCGGCGCCTACGTCTGCGAGGTGGAGGTGGACCCCGACACCGGCGAGTCGCAGGTGGTCAAGTTCACCGCCGTGGATGACTTCGGCAACATCATCAATCCGATGATCGTGGAAGGCCAGGTGCATGGCGGCATCGGCCAGGGCCTGGGCCAGGCCATGCTGGAGCAGTGCGTGTACGACCCCGACAGCGGCCAGTTGCTGACCGGCTCCTACATGGACTACGCCATGCCGCGCGCGGCCGACCTGCCCGACTTCACCGTGGAGACCGCCAAGGGCACGCCATGCACGCACAACCCGCTCGGCGTGAAGGGCTGCGGGGAGGCCGGCGCCATCGGCTCGCCCCCGGCGTTCATCAACGCGCTGGTCGATGCGCTGGCACCGCTCGGCGTGCGCGACGTACAGATGCCAGCCACGCCGCACCGCGTGTGGCAGGCCATCCAGTCCGCACAATCCACATCGGCCTGAATCGGGAGAAAGACATCATGTACGCATTCCAGTTCGAACGCGCCACGGATGCCAAGGCCGCCGTGGCCAAGCTCCAGGCCGACGCCGACGCCAAGTTCCTGGGCGGCGGCCAGAGCCTGCTCGCGGCGATGAAGCTGCGGCTCGCGGCGCCCAGCATGCTGGTGGACGTGTCGCGCATCCCGGGCATGGCGGACATCCGCGTGGAGGGCGACGAGTTGGTGATCGGCGCCGCCGCGCGCCATGCCGACGTGGCCGCCCATGCGGAAGTCATGCGCCGCATCCCGGCGCTGGCGGCCATGGCCAATGGCATCGGCGACCGTCAGGTACGGGCGATGGGCACCATCGGCGGCTCGCTGGCCAACGACGACCCCGGCGCCGACTACCCCGCCGCCGTGCTCGGCCTCAACGCCACCGTGGTCACCGACCGGCGCAACATCGCCGCCGACAGCTTCTTCAAGGGGCTCTATGAAACGGCGCTCGCCCCCGACGAGCTGATCACGGCGGTCCGCTTCCCCACCCCGGACCAGGCCGCCTACATCAAGTTCCGCAACCCGGCCTCGCGCTTCGCGCTGGTCGGCGTGATGGTGGCGCGCACCGGCAAACTGGTGCGCGTGGCCATCACCGGCGCGGCAGACAGCGTTTACCGCGCCCCCGACCTGGAACAGGCCCTGACCGCCAGCTTCACTCCCGCCGCCGCCCGCGCGGTAAAGGTGGACGCCGCCCGGCTCAACACGGACCTGCACGCGTCAGCGGCATACCGCGCGCATCTGATTCCGGTGCTGACAGCAAGGGCGGTGGAGCAGGCGTAGAAGGGGTGATGCTAGGCTGTGGCCCCCCATCCATCCGGGATGGGGAGCCAACAGCCTGCCCTATCCGGCTATGGCAGGCGCCAGAAGTTGGCGCGGTCGGTCCGATAGGTCGCGGCGGCGCTGTTGAAGTAACACTTGTCGTAGCAGTGGGTGCCGTCCCATAAGGTGGCGTGTCCCTTGGCGTCCGTCCAGCCCGATATTTCGAACACCAGTAACCCTTGTTGTCCGGCCAACGCGCCGCCGTGGGAAGGCGGATGCGCAACCACTTCCGGCCGGCCCCATCGCACCTTGAGGTAGTCGAGCACCCTCTCGATGCGATAGAAGTACCAGCTGCCATCGGCGCCGGAGACGGTTTCCTTCTTGACAAATGGGATTCGTGCGCCAGTTTGGTTTAGGACATAACTGATGCGCACGGCGCAGGTGTTCTCCCAACGTTGCTTCGGATCCGGGTGAAGGATGTTGCGCTTCACCATACCGCCAATGACGTTCGCCACGCGCACAGAGGAATTGGAGGGATCGTAGATGCGATTGGCCGCAGCCCATGCCGCATGAAAGGAAGGTCTCGTCATCATGGCTCCTGTCGGTGGGTCTGGTTCGGCCTCGGGACGTGGCGCTTGACCTGATCCTGAAGCGCCCTGCTGTGATAGAGGTCCAGGCACTTCAACAGACGAAATTGCTGGCCCATGGAATGGGCCTTCAGCCGTGGATTGCGGTAGTCGCGTGCCAGGAACTGGTCGACGAGGGGCGGGATCGCATCAATACTTGATGCCATGTCGTAGTAGAGGGATGCGCTCAGTTCATCCGCCGTCTGGCCGGCGTCTGCCGATGCGGCTGCGTCGCCCTCGTATGCCCTGGCGATGCAGCGCGCCAGCACCATGTCCTTGTAATTCTGGCCGTACGTTCGACCCTGCGCGTCGGACGCGTGCGTGTCGGGCGCCTTGGCATTCGCGGTTAGGGCCCAGGCCGCGCACGAAGCCAGCATGAGCCAACGGATTCGAAGCATGAGTGTCTCCAGGAAGAGCGGTTGCAGTGCATGACATCACGCACCAGAGGCGCTTCTACCGCCTTCTTCTGCCCATGAAAATCGTAAATCGACTAAATTGAACCCATGCTCCCCGCCTCCATCGACGACACCGCCGCCCTGCTGCACCGCCAGCAGTATTTCGCCGACCGCGAGACGGCGACCGTGCTTTATCTCGCCCTGCGCATGCAGCGCCCGCTGTTCCTGGAGGGCGAGCCCGGCGTGGGCAAGACCGCGCTCGCGCAGGCCATGGCGGCGGCGCTCGGGACGCGGCTGCTGCGGCTGCAGTGCTACGAAGGGCTCGATGCCGCCAGCGCGCTTTACGAATGGGATTACCCGCGCCAGATCATGGCGCTGCGGCTGGCGGAGGCGCGTGGCGAGCGGCCCGAGCAGCAGTCGCTCTATCACGACGATTTCCTGCTCAAGCGCCCGCTGCTCGAAGCTTTGCTGCCCGACCCCGCTGCGCCGGGCGTGCCGCGCGTGCTGCTGATCGACGAGATCGACCGGGCCGACGAGCCGTTCGAAGCCTTCCTGCTCGAAGTGCTGTCCGAATACCAGGTGTCGATTCCGGAGATCGGCGTCGTGCGGGCCGAGCGGCCGCCGCTGATCGTGGTCACTTCCAACCGCACGCGCGAGGTGCACGACGCGCTCAAGCGGCGCTGCCTCTACCAGTGGATGGGCTACCCGGACCGCCAGCGCGAGCTGGAGATCGTGGCCGCCCGCGCGCCCGAGGCGGCCGCGGCGCTGCAGCATCAGGCGATCGACTTCGTCCATCGGTTGCGCGGCATCGACCTGTTCAAGGCGCCCGGCATCGCCGAGGCCATCGACTGGTGCCGCGCGCTGGCCGCGCTGGGCGTGACCGAACTGGACCCGCAGTCGGTACGCGACACGCTGGGCGTGCTGCTGAAATACCAGGACGACCTCGCCCGCGCCGATGGCCCCACGGTGGCCGAACTGCTCGCTGGCGCCCCGCCGGAGCGCTAGCGCCATGCTGCACCCCATGCCGCACCCCACCCCGGCCCTCCCCATGCTCGCGCGCAACGTCACGCATTTCATGCGGCTGCTGCGCGATGCCGGCTTCGGGCTGTCGCCGGCCCACGCCGTGGATGCACTCGACGCCCTGCGCCATATCGACATTGGCGCGCGCGGCGAGGTGCGTGCCGCGCTGGCCGCGCTGGTGCTGTCCGGCCCCGACCAGCGTCCACTGTTCGATGCCGCCTTCGACCTGTTCTGGCGCGACCCGGACTGGGAAGGCAAGATGCGCGCGATGTTGCTGCCGCGCGTCGATGCCGGCGCGCCGCCGCCCAAGCGCAGCAACCGGCTCGCCGATGCGCTTGCCGCGCGCCAGCCGCCGCCTCCGTCCCCCGGCCAGCCCGCCCGCGAGGAGCGCTTCACCGCCCCGCTGACGTTTTCCGATCAGGAGCGGCTGGCTCAGCGCGATTTCGAGACGCTGACCGCCGAGGAATGGCGCGCGCTCCAGCACCTCGTGCGTACGCGGCGTGCCCACCTGGCGCTCCAGCGTACGCGCCGGCTGCGCGCGGCGGCCTGCGGCACCCACGCCGACCTGCGCGCCAGCGCGCGGCTGGCCGTGCGCCAGCATGGCGAATGGCTGCGCTGGAAATACCGCAAGCACGCCGAGCGCAAGCCGCCTGTGGTGCTGCTGCTCGACATCTCGGGATCGATGAGCCAGTACTCGCGCGCGGTGCTGTACTTCTGCCACGCGCTGATGCAGTCGCGCGAGCGCATGCACGTGTTCCTGTTCGGCACCCGGCTGACCAACGTCACGCGGGCGCTGCACGAGCGCGATCCCGACGAAGCCGTCGACCTGATCACCGGCCAGGTGCGCGACTGGGCCGGCGGCACGCGCATCGGCGCGGCGCTGGCGCAGTTCAACCGCCAGTGGGCACGCCGCACGCTGTCCGGCCGCGCCACGGTGCTGCTGGTCAGCGACGGCATCGACCTCGAACACATCGACCTGCTCGACGCCGAGATGGCGCGCCTGCGCCGTTTTGCGCACCGCATCATCTGGCTCAATCCGCTGCTGCGCTACGCCGGCTTCTCGCCGCAGGCGCGCGGCATGCAGGCCATCCTGCCGCACGTGGACGCCCTGCGCCCCGCGCACAACCTCGACAGCCTGTTCGCGCTCGAATCCCTGCTCGCGGACGACGCGCGCCGGCCCTTCATCGCAACCCCCAAAGGAAGCCCCCCATGGAGATGACCCAGACCCAGCGCCTGCCCGTGCCCCGCGACGTGGCATGGGGGGCCTTGAACGACACGGACGTCCTCAAGCAATGTATTCCGGGATGTGAGAGCATCGAGCCCGATGGCGAAAACGCCTACCTGCTGGCGATGACCGCCGCGGTGGGGCCGGTCAAGGCGCGCTTCAAGGGCCGCATGGCGCTGACGGACATCCAGGCGCCGGAAAGCTATACGATCCAGTTCGACGGGCAAGGCGGCGCGGCCGGCTTCGGCAAGGGCACCGCCCGTGTTTCACTGGTGGATCAAGGCGACGAGACCGACCTGACCTATGTGGTGCACGCCCAGGTGGGCGGCAAGATCGCGCAGATCGGCTCGCGGCTGGTGGATGGCGCCGCGCGCAAGCTGGCCGAGGCCTTCTTTACGCGCTTCACCGAGGCGGTGAGCGGCGGCAAGGAAGCCGAAGGCCAGGACGTCAACGAGGAAGCCGACGCCGCGCAAGCGGACGGCGGCGATGAGCAACAAGGTAGCGAGAAGCGGAAACGATCATGGACAGCGTGGATCTCGAAGTCCTGAAGAGCAGCGTGCGGTGGCAACAGGAAGGCCACGGGGTATTGCTGGTGACGGTGGTGAGAACCTGGGGCTCGTCGCCCCGCCCCGAAGGCGCGATGCTGGCCGTGCGCGATGACGGCCTTGTGGTCGGTTCGGTCTCGGGCGGGTGCATCGAGGACGACATCATCGACCGCGTCCGGCGCGAGGGGATCCACGCCAGCCGCCCGGAGGCGATCAAGTACGGCATCAGCGCCGAGGAAGCCCACCGCTTCGGCCTGCCCTGCGGCGGCACCATCGAACTGGTGGCGGAGCCGCTCAAGGCCGCCAGCGGCATCGCCGACCTGCTCGATGCCGTGGAGAGCGGCCGGCTGGTCGCGCGGACACTCGACCTGGCCACCGGCGCCGCCACGCTCGGCCCCGCCCAGGCCACGGACGGCCTGGCGTTCGACGGTGACAAGCTGCTGACCATCCACGGGCCGCGCTACCGCATGCTGGTGATCGGCGCCGGGCAGTTGTCGAAATACCTGTGCCAGATCGCCGTGGGGCTGGGCTTCCATGTCACCGTCTGCGACCCGCGCGAGGAATACACCGAGACGTGGGACATCCCCGGCGTGGCGATGGTACGCACGATGCCCGACGACACCGTCATGGACATGAAGCTCGACGAGCGCAGCGCGGTAATCGCGCTCACGCACGATCCCAAGCTCGACGACCTGGCGCTGATGGAGGCGCTGCGCACGCCGGCCTTCTACGTGGGCGCGCTCGGCTCGCGCCGCAACAACCATGCGCGCCGCGAGCGCCTCAAGGAGTTCGACCTGACCGAACTCCAGTTGGCGCGGCTGCACGGCCCGGTCGGCATCTATATCGGCAGCCGCACGCCGCCCGAGATTGCCATCTCGATCCTGGCCGAGGTCATCGCCGCCAAGAACCACGTCTCGCTGCCGGACATCCTCCAGGTGGAAGGTGCCAAGGCCGCACGCGAGATCGCGGCGGGCGAGGCGGAATGTCCTGTGCTGCCCGCCACGGCCACGGCGACGGCCACGCAATCATGAAGAAGCCCGCACGCGCCCCGCTCACGCCGACCGACCTGCCGGTCGGCATCCTGCTCGCCGCTGGTTTCGGCAAGCGTTTCGATGCCACCGGCACGCGCAACAAGCTGCTGGAGGTACTGCCCGATGGCCGCACCGTGGCGTGGCGCAGCGCGCGCACGCTGGCGGCAGCCCTGCCGAACTCGATTGCGGTGGTGCGGCCCGGCAACGCGGCCCTGGCCGAGGAACTGCGGCGCGGCGGCTGCCGCGTGGTGGAAGCGCCCGATGCCGAGGCTGGCATGGGCGTGGCGCTGCGCGCCGGTGTGGCGGCGACTGCCGAGGCACGCGGCTGGGTGGTGGCGCTGGCGGACATGCCGTGGCTGCCAATGGAGTTGGTCCGCGCCGTGGCGCTGACCATCACCACGCCGGAAACCATCGCCGCACCGTGGCGCGACGGCAAGCGCGGCCACCCGGTCGGCTTCGGCGCCGCCTGGCGCGATGCCCTGCTGAAGCTGGACGGCGACGAAGGCGCCCGCGCCTTGCTGACCGACCAGCCGGTCACCCGCATCCTGACCGAGGACGACGGCCCGTTCCGGGACATCGACACACCGGGCGACCTGGCCCCGCGTTCGCGGTAGTAGCTACGCCTGCCCTCTCCCCCGCCCCTCTCCCAGAGGGAGAGGGGAGAACACCGTTGGTTTGCTCCCCTCGCCCGCTTGCGGGAGAGGGGCCGGGGGAGAGGGCCAGCGCCATGACGCAGCCCCGACCGTTCAACCGCCCTCGGTCTCCATCAGCGTCCGCAGATACTCCCGGCTCCACCAGTGCACGTCCTGCTGGCGGATGCGCTCAAGCAGCTTCTCGTGCCGCGCCCGCCGTTCGGCCAGCGGCATGTGCAGCGCCTGCTGCACCGCCTGCGCCGTGGCGCGCGTGTCGTAAGGGTTCACCAGCAGCGCTTCCTTGAGCTGCTCCGCCGCGCCGGCAAAGCGGGACAGCACCAGCACGCCCGGATCCTCCGGGTCCTGCGCGGCGATGTACTCCTTCGCCACAAGGTTCATCCCGTCGCGCAGCGGCGTGACCAGCGCCACGCTGCTGGCGCGGCACAGCCCCGGCAGCCGGCGGCGCGAGGTGGAGCGGTGGATGTAGCGCACCGGCATCCAGTCCAGCTCGCCATATTCACTATTGATCGCCCCGGTGATGCCCTCCATGTCGCGCCGCAGGTCGGCGTAGGCATCGACCGATTCGCGCGAGGGCGCCGCGATCTGGATCAGCGTGGCGCTGGAGCGGTTCTCGGGGTACTCCGCCAGCAAGACCTGGAACGCCTTGAGCCGCTGCGGCAGCCCCTTCGAATAGTCGAGCCGGTCGATGCCGAGCAGCAGCCGGCGCCGCGCGTACTGGTGGCGCATCATCTCGTAGGTCTCGCGCGCCTCATCGCCACGGCCCAGGTCGATGAACTCGTCCACGTCGATGCCGATCGGGAACGCCTGCGCGCGCACCGTGCGGTGGAAGGCGCGGAAGCGGTACTCGCCCATCGGCTCGGCGCTGGCCTCGCCCTGCACGTAGCGGGAGAAGTGGTCAAGATCGGCCTGGCTCTGGAAGCCCAGCAGGTCGTAGGCGAACAGCGCCCGCATCAGCCACTCGTGCTGCGGGATGGCCGCGAGAATCAGCGGCGGCGGCAGCGGAATATGGAGGAAGAAGCCGATGCGCTGGCTGCAGCCGATGGCGCGCAGCTCCGCCGCGAGCGGGATCAGGTGGTAGTCGTGGATCCAGATCACGTCGTCCGGCTTGAGCAGCGGCGCCAGCTTGCGCGCGAACAGCTGGTTCACGCGCCGGTAGGCGTTCAGGTTGCCGCCCGCGTCGAAGTCGGCCAGATCGAGCCGGTAGTGGAACACCGGCCAGAGCACGCCGTTGCTGTAGCCCAGGTAGTAGGCGTCGTAGTCTTCCCGGCTCAGGTCCACCGTGGCCAGCGTCACGTTGCCGGCCTGCGAGATGTGCAGCTCGCCCTCGCCCGGTGTGCCGCCGTGGCTGGGTTCCACCGCGCGACCGCTCCAGCCGAACCACAGGCCGCCGGTCTTGCTCAGCGCCTCCGAGAGCGCCACGGCCAGGCCGCCCGCCGCGTGGTTGCGCGGATCGGCGACCCGGTTCGATACCGCTACAAGTCTTCCCATAGATCGCTTCTTGTTGTTGCCAATCCTGTCGTCAGATCACCGAATCCCACGGGGCAGATAGCCGCATGGCGCCGTTGATCAGGCCGACCATCGAATAGGTCTGGGGGAAATTGCCCCACATCTCTCCGGTGACCGGGTGTGTGTCTTCCGAGAGCAGCCCCAGCGGGTTGCGCGAGGCCAGCATGGCCTCGAAGATCTCGCGCGCCTCGTCGCGGCGGCCGATGCGGGCCAGCGCGTCGATGCGCCAGAACGTGCAGATATTGAACGCGGTCTCGGGCTTGCCGAAGTCGTCGGGCGCCTCGTAGCGGCGCATGTACGGGCCGTCGCAGAGCGAGGCTTCCAGCGCCTTGACCGTGGAGACGAAGCGCGGGTCCTTCGGGTCGATGAAGTTGACCTCGGCCATCAGCAGCACGCTGGCGTCGAGTTCCTTCCCGCCGAAGCTCTCCGCGAAGGCCTGGCGCGACTCGTTCCAGGACTCGTCCAGGATCTGCTTCTTCATGCGGTTGGCGTGGTCGTGCCAGTAGGCGGCGCGCGCCGGCTGCCCGAGCGCCTCGCCCACCTTGGCCAGCCGGTCGCAGGCGGCCCAGCTCATCAGCGCCGACGAGGTGTGCACGCGCGCCCGGGTGCGCAGCTCCCACATACCTGCGTCCGGCGTGCCGAACACGCGCACGGCCTGCTCGCCGACTTCCTCCAGCCGCGCATACTCGGCCGGCCCGCCCCGGTGCAGCAGGCGATGGTCGTGGAAGGCCTGCGCGGCGCCGAGCACCACGTTGCCGTAGACATCGTGCTGGAAGTGCTCCTGCGCCTGGTTGCCCACGCGCACCGGCCCCATGCCGCGATAACCGGGCAGGTGATCGAGAATGCTCTCGGGCAGTTCACGCTCCAGCCCGATGCCGTACAGCGGCTGGATATGGCCGTCCTGCGACTGCATCACGACGTTGGAGAGCCAGCGCAGGTAGTCCTCCATCGTGCCGACTTCGGACAGGCTGTTCAGCGCGCGCACCACGAAGAAGGCGTCGCGCAGCCAGCAGAAGCGGTAATCCCAGTTGCGGCCACTGCCGGGCGCCTCCGGCATGCTGGTGGTCATGGCGGCGACGATGGCGCCGGTTTCCTCGTACAGAGACAGCTTGAGCGTGATGGCGGCGCGGATCACCGCCTCCTGCCACTCGCGCGGGACCGCCAGGCGGCGCGTCCAGAGCCGCCAGTAGGAGGTGGTTTCCTGCTCGAAGTCCCGCGCAGTTTCCTCCACGCCCTGCGCCAGCGTCTCGTCCGGGCCGAGGATGAAGTTGTAGCCGCGCGTGACCAGAAACGGCGTGTTCGAGAGCACGTAGGCCAGCGGCGCGTCCGTGGTCATGCGCAGCGTCATGTCCTCGCCGATAAAGCGCGCATGACTGCTCCCGCGCGTCATCTGCGGCTTGTTGCGGCCCCAGTTGAAGCGCGGCGCCACGGTCACGCGCACGCGCGGCGCGCCGCGCACCGGGCGGATGCGCCGCACCAGCGTCAGCGGCCGGAAATAGCGGCCAAGGCGGAAGAAGCGCGGGCAGAAATCGGTGATTTCGAGGCAGTTGTCGTGCTTGTCGATCAGCTGCGTGCGCAGGATGGCCGTGTTCGGCTCATACCACTGCTTGGCTTCGAGGAAGTCCTCGATCTCGATGGCCCAGTGGCCGGCGTTCTCGCTCGGGTCCAGCAGGGCGTTGAAGACCGGGTCGCCGTCGAAGCGCGGCATGCAGCACCAGACGATGCGGCCCCGGCCGTCGACCAGCGCCGAGAAGCCGCAATTGCCGATCATGCCGAGCGAGAGCGACGGGTCGGCGTAGCGGCACGAGGTGTCCGAGTCGGTGTTGATTGCCGGCGCCTCGGGCTGTCGCCCGACGTTGGCGGCATCGGCGGCATCGGTGTGATCAGTGGCAGGCTGGTTCACAACGAATCCTCCCTTAGCGTCGGTGTGATGATGGGTTCCTTGGGCGCCGCTTCCGGGGCATCGCCCCGGGTGGCCATCCAGTGCGTCAGGGCGTGGGCCGATTCGTGCAGCCAGGCCCGCAGGGCGTCGGGGTTGGGCAGCACCGCCGTGGCGGCGGTGGCGCGCTGGCCCACCAGCAGGCCCACGCCGCCCAACTCACGCACGACGACGAATCCGGCCTCGTCGGTCACGTCATCGCCGGCAAACAGCGGCATGCGGCCCGCAAACGGCGGCGAGCGCATGAAGGCCGCGATGGCATCGCCCTTGTCCACGCCAGCCGGCTTGATCTCGACGACCATCTTGCCGGGCAGCGCCTCCAGGCCGGCGGCGTCGCGCAGCACGTCCGCCACGGCGGCCCGCACCAGCGGCTCCAGTTCCGGCACCTGCCGGTAGTGGATGGCCACGGCGACCGATTTTCGTTCGAGTTGCAGCCCGGGATGCCGGGCCACCAGCGCTTCCAGCTTCGGCAGCAAGGCGCCGATGCCAGGCGCGGGCGGCGTGACGACCCGTTCGCCGCCATGGCGGAATTCCGCCCCGTGGATCCCGGCGGAAGGCAAGCGCAACGGTTGCAGGAAATGGTCGAGCTCGGCAACAGGCCGGCCCGAGACGATGGCCAGCGCGCCGTCCAGGCAGGTATGCAACGCACGCAGCGTGCCAACCAGTTGGGGCTCTACCTGCACCAGGTCGGGGCGCGGCGCAAGGTCGGCCAGCGTGCCGTCGAAGTCCAGGAACAGCGCGATATGGGGTTCGATTAGGGGTAGCGGGGGCATCGCGTTAAACCGTAACACGTGTGTTTGACGAGCGTCCACCCGATGCTGTCCTACATCGCGGCCCGGCGCGGCTGTGGCGCATTCGGCACCCGCGCCGACACACCACGCGCCAGCACGGCGCTGCCGGGCACGTTCCGCCCGCGTCACGCCAGCGCCGCCCGGATGGGCGCCATCCATTATCATTGGCGGTTTCCGCCGAATTTTCCGGCTTTTTTTGCCCGCGCCCCTGCCGCGCCCCTGCCCTGCCCATCATGACCGCCAAGACCGCCAAGACTGCAAAACCCGCCAAGCCAGCCCGCGCCGCCAAGGCCCCCCGCGCCGCCACGCCCGACTACCTGCGCAAGATCCTCACCGCCAAGGTGTACGACGTCGCCCAGGAAACCGAGCTGACCTACGCGCACGCGCTGTCGGCCCGCACCGGCAACGCGGTCTGGTTCAAGCGCGAGGACACCCAGCCGGTGTTCTCGTTCAAGCTGCGCGGCGCATACAACAAGATGGCGTCGCTGACGCCCGACGAGCTGAAGCGTGGCGTGATCGCCGCTTCCGCCGGCAACCACGCGCAGGGCGTGGCGTTGTCGGCAGCGCGGCTCCAGTGCAAGGCGATTATTGCGATGCCGACGACCACCCCCCAGGTGAAGATCGATGCGGTGCGCGAACGCGGCGGCGACTGGGTCAAGATCGTGCTGCACGGCGAGTCCTACAGCGACGCCTACCAGCACGCGGCGGCACTGGGGCTGAAGCAAAAGCTGACCTTCATCCACCCGTTCGACGATCCCGAAGTCATCGCCGGCCAGGGCACCATCGCCATGGAGATCCTGCGCCAGCACCCGGGCCCGATCCACGCCATCTTCGTGGCGATTGGCGGCGGCGGGCTGATCTCGGGCGTGGCGGCCTACGTCAAGGCCGTGCGGCCGGAGATCAAGGTGATTGGCGTGCAGACCTTCGACTCGGACGCGATGAAGCGCTCGGTGGAAGCCGGCAAGCGCATCGAACTGAAGGATGTGGGCCTGTTCGCGGACGGCACCGCCGTGAAGCTGGTGGGCAAGGAAACCTTCCGCATCACGCGCGAACTGGTGGACGAGATCATCCTGGTGGACACCGACGAGATCTGCGCCGGCCTGAAGGACGTGTTCCAGGACACCCGCAGCATCCTCGAGCCGTCCGGCGCGCTGGCCGTGGCCGGCCTGAAGCGCTACGCCGAGCGCGAGAAGCTCAAGGGCGAGCAGCTCGTGGCGATTGCCTGCGGCGCCAACATGAACTTTGACCGCCTGCGTTTCGTGGCCGAGCGCGCCGAGGTGGGCGAGGCCCGCGAGGCCGTGTTCGCCGTGACGATTCCCGAGGAGCGCGGCAGCTTCAAGCGCTTCTGCGAGCAGGTGGGCACGCGCAGCGTGACCGAGTTCAACTACCGCATCGCCGACCAGGGCGTGGCGCACATCTTCGTGGGCGTGCAGATCGCCGACCGCGCCGAGAGCGACAAGATCGCCGCCAACTTCCGCCGCCATGGCTTCGATACGCTCGACCTCTCCAACAACGAGCTGGCCAAGCAGCATATCCGCTACATGGTGGGCGGCCGCTCGCCGCTGGCGCACGACGAACTGCTGTTCCGCTTCGAATTCCCCGAGCGCCCGGGCGCGCTGATGAAGTTCCTGTCGAGCATGAGCCCGAACTGGAACATCAGCCTGTTCCACTACCGGAACCAGGGCGCCGACGCCTCCAACATCCTGGTGGGTATCCAGGTGCCGAAGAACGAGAAGCGCGCCTTCCGCGACTTCCTTTCCACGCTGGGTTACGTACACTGGGACGAGACCGACAACCCGGTCTACAAGCTGTTCCTGTCCTGAGATCGCGATCATGACGCTCCCCGAACACTCGCCGCTGGGCAAGCCCTCGGCCTACAAGACCGAATACGACCCGACGCTGCTGTTCCCGATTCCCCGGCAGCCCAAGCGCACCGAGATCGGCCTGGCCGAAGGGCGCGCGCTGCCGTTCTTCGGCGTGGATATCTGGAATGCCTACGAGGTGTCCTGGCTGAACCTGAAGGGCAAGCCGCAGGTGGCGCTGGCGACCTTCATCATTCCGGCCGATACGCCGAATATCGTCGAGTCGAAGTCGTTCAAGCTGTACCTGAACTCGTTCAACCAGAGCAAGGTCGCCTCGGCCGAGGCGCTCCAGCAACTGCTGCACCACGACCTCTCCGAGGCCACCGGCGGCACGGTGCAGGTGCGACTGGTCACCGAGGCGGACCTCGGCACGCAGAAGATGGGCGAGCTGGATGGGCTGCTGCTGGACCGCCTGGACATCGAGACCGACATCTACGAGCCGGACCCGACCCTGCTGTCGGCGGATCAGGATGAGACGCCGGTGGAGGAATCGCTGGTCTCGCACCTGCTGAAGTCGAACTGCCTGGTCACCGGGCAGCCGGACTGGGGCAGCGTGCAAATCCGCTACGTGGGTGCGCCGATCGACCAGGAAGGGCTGCTCAAGTACCTGATCTCGTTCCGCAACCACAACGAGTTCCACGAGCAGTGCGTGGAGCGGATCTTCGCGGACGTGCTGCGCATGTGCAAACCGGTGAAGCTGGCCGTCTATGCGCGCTACACCCGGCGCGGCGGGCTGGACATCAACCCGTTCCGCACCAACTTCAACACGCCGTGGCCGGACAACCGGCGCAACGCGCGCCAGTAAGGCCAGCCGCCAGTCAGAACTCCGCGTGCGCGCGGATGCCGTAGAACTTGGCGGGTCCGCGGTCCCGGTTGTAGCCGGGATTGCGGATGTACTGGAAGTCCGGGCTCAGGCTCAGGGTCTTCCAGACCGCGAAACTGTAATAAATCTCGAACACTTGCTCCGGGCCGTAGCGCAGCGCGCCATCGCCCAGGAACGCGCCCAGGCCGCCTGCCGCCAGGTAGTTGCGGTGCGATGAGCCGAGCATGTTCGCCGCCACCGCCACGCCCACCTCGTCATTGGGCCGCCCCCAGGCCTTGCCTTTCAGCGTGCCGCCGCCGGCCACCTGCCGGCCGATCTCGGTGAAGGCGTAGGTCTCGGTCTTGTCGTCCGACATATTGGCGCGGAAGAACACCCCCAGCGCATCGGTCACCTCCTGCACCATCGCCACGCCGATGCCGAGCTTGCTGTGCTCGCGCCGCACAGCGGCGAGGTCCGGCGTCACGCCATTGGCCTGCCCGTAGGCGATGGCGTCGTTGAACGACCCCATACTGGCCTTGTTCCGCCACAGCAGCAGCCGCGCCTGCCCCGGGCGGCCGGCCAGCGTGTAGCGCTTTTCCAGCTCGAGGACGTCGCCGTAGTGCTCGAACAGCCGCGTGTCCAGCTCGCGCCCGTTCGACTCCAGCGGCAGCAGGAAATGGCCGAAGCGCGCCGACCAGCCGTCGCCGATGTACTCCAGCGCCGCGCCCCAGTTATAGCCGCGCGAATCGGCCGGGTAGTCGAACGAGCCGTGCGTCATGAACGACCAGTTCATGAACTGCGTGCGCGGGTCCGAGCCGTAGGGGTTCTGGTCGAATACGTCGATCACGCCGAAGTTGCCGGCGGTCAGCACCACGCGGCGCTTGTCCACGGTGCGGGCGAACTGGTTGAAATCCGATTCGAGTTTTTCGTCCCCGCCGCCCAGGCCCCAGGTCTGGCGGATAAAGGCGCGCGCGCGATAGAACTTCGGGCTGGTGCTGGCCGTCTTGGCCAGCTCCCCGTTGGACAGCCCACCCAGGCCATGCAGGTCCGAGAACGGCACGCCCTGCGCCACTTCCGGGTTGAAATGGAACTCGGCGCCCTGCCACAGCCGCAGGCCAAGGTCGAGCGTGCCCGTGAAGGAGTAGCTCTTGGCACGCTCGGTGGTCAGGCTGTTCTCGCCCGAGTAGGCGGCGCCGAAGGACGGCTTGCGCTGCCAGA
This sequence comes from Cupriavidus sp. OV096, assembly GCF_900115455.1. Taxonomy (NCBI): domain Bacteria; kingdom Pseudomonadati; phylum Pseudomonadota; class Betaproteobacteria; order Burkholderiales; family Burkholderiaceae; genus Cupriavidus; species Cupriavidus sp. OV096. The sequence goes on along the minus strand of NZ_FOWM01000002.1, from coordinate 517,572 downwards.
TATAGGTGGTCTGCCCGTGGATGGCGAACGGGCTTTCGGTGTCGGGCTCGGCGGGGGCGGCGTCCTGGGCGAACGCGGCCGGCGCAGTGGCCAGCGTCGCCCAGGCAAGGCCGGCGCAGGCCATCAGTCGGAAACGCGGCATCGGGAAATTCGGCTGGGACGGATGCGCCACAGCGGCCATCCGAGACTGGCGCGAAGCATAGCCAACCGCTTCTGACGTGTCTACCGCGATTGCTGCAACGCAACAAGAAAGGCACGGTTCCCCCATCCGCCGACTTTGTAACGCGCCTTGAATTAATTAATTCGAAAATTAATATTCAGCCGATACGAAGTGCCACGCCCATGCCGACCAAGCCACCATCCCCAAACTCCACACCCAGCCCTGACGCCCGGCGCCCGGGACGCCCCGTCGCCCGCGCCGATGCCGGCCAGCGCGACCGCCTGATCGAGGCGGCCGTAACCCTGTTCGCCCGGCATGGCGTAGCCGCCACATCGACCAAGGCGATTGCCGCCGAAGCCGGCGTGACCCCGGCGCTGGTCCACTACTACTTCCGCGAGCGCGAGCAACTGCTGGAAGCCGTGTTCGAGGAACGGCTGCTGCCGCTGGTCGATCAGGTCTTCAGCGGCGCCCCGCCCGCCGGCGAGGGGTCGCCACCCGATGTCGGCACGCTGATCCAGGGTCTCGCGGGGCGGCTGATCCGGGTGGCGTCGGCCACGCCGTGGTTCCCGGGGCTGTGGATCCGCGAGATCGTCGGCGTCGAGGGCCAGTTGCGCGAACGGCTGGTGCAGCGGGTGGCCATGCAGCGGGCCACGCTGATCACCGGCCCGCTGATGGCGGCGCAGGCGCGCGGCCAGCTCAATCCTGGCCTGGAGCCGGCGCTGGTCATGGTCTCGCTGATCGGCCTCACGCTGCTGCCGCTGGCCACCACCCATATCTGGCAGCGCCTGCCCGGCGCGGAAGCCATCGACACCGACACGCTGGTGCGCCACGTGACCGCCCTGCTGGCCCACGGGCTGTCCGCACCTGCATCCCCCTCGTCGACCTAACGCCATGGAGCCGCGCATGCCCTCCCGCCTTCCGCAGTGCCTCCTGCAGTGCCTCCTCCTGCTCGCCGCCTGCGCCGCGCTGGCCGCCTGCAGCAAAGACAAGCCCGTCACCTGGCAAGGCTATGTCGAGGGCGAATTCGTCGCCGTGGCGTCGCCCTTCGCGGGGCGGCTGGAAAAGCTGACCGTCGATCGCGGCCAGCAGGTCGCCGACGGCGCGCCGTTGTTCGTGCTCGAATCCGACGACGAACGCGCCGCGCGCCAGCAGGCCGCCGAGCAGGTGCGCGTGGCCGAGGCGCAACTGGCCGATATCCAGATCGGCAAGCGGCCCGTGGAAGTGGCCGTGAACCAGGCCCAGCTGGCGCAGGCTCGCGCCCAGGCCACGCGCAGTGCGGCCCAGCGCAAGCGCGACGAGGCGCAGTTCGAGATCGGCGGCATCTCCCGCGCGCAGCTGGATGAGACCCGCGCCACCGCCGATGCGGACGCGGCGCGCGTGCGCGAACTGCAACGGGACATCGACGTGGCCCGCCTGCCCGGCCGCAAGGACCAGCTCGCCGCCCAGCAGGCCCAGGTAGAGGCCGCGCGTGCCGCGCTGGTGCAGGCCGAATGGAAGCTCTCGCGCAAGTCGGTCAACGCCACGGCCGCCGGGCTGGTCTACGACGTGCCCTACCGCCCCGGCGAATGGGTGCCTGCCGGCAGCCCCGTGGTGCGCATGCTGCCGCCCGGCAACGTCAAGGTGCGCTTCTACGTGCCCGAGGCGGCGGTGGGCGCGCTGAAGAACGGCCAGTCGGTGCAGATCCGCTGCGACGGCTGCGCGGCGCCTGTCGCAGCGAAGATCACCTATGTATCGAACGAGGCCGAGTTCACGCCGCCCGTCATCTACAGCAACGAAACGCGCCGCAAGCTGGTCTTCCTGATCGAGGCCCGCCCCACGCCCGAGGACGCCCCCAAGCTGCGCCCCGGCCAGCCCGTGGAGGTGGCGCAGTCATGAACGGCACCGAGGATCGCGCCAACGGCGCGCTGGCGATCGACGTCAAGGGGCTGAACAAGCGCTTCGGCGACAAGCACGTGGTCAACGACCTGACCATGCAGGTGGCGCGCGGCGAGATCTTCGGCTTCCTCGGCCCGAACGGCAGCGGCAAGACCACCTCCATCCGCATGATGTGCGGGCTGCTGACGCCGGACTCGGGCTCGGGCACCTGCCTGGGCTTCGACATCCTGAAGCAGGCCGCCGAGATCAAGCGCAACGTCGGCTATATGACGCAGCGCTTTTCCTACTGGGAAGACCTGTCGATCCGCGAGAACCTCGACTTCGTCGCCCGCGTCTACGCCATGCCCAATCGCCGCGAGGCCGTGGACCGCGCGCTGGAAGACCTCGGCCTGCAATCGCGCGCCGCGCAGCTCGCCGGCTCGCTGTCGGGCGGATGGAAGCAGCGGCTGGCGCTGGCGGCGTGCCTGCTGCACGAACCCAAGCTGCTGCTGCTCGACGAACCCACCGCTGGCGTCGATCCCAAGGCCCGGCGCGACTTCTGGGAGCAGCTCCACCAGCTCGCCGCGCGCGGCATCTCGGTGCTGGTCAGCACGCACTATATGGATGAGGCCGAGCGCTGCCACAAGCTCGCCTATATCGCCTATGGCCGGCTGCTGGCGCAGGGCACGTCGGCGGAGGTGGTGGCCAGCCAGGACCTGGCCACGTGGAGCGTGGAGGGCGATGACCTCGCCGCGCTCTCCGCCCAGCTGCAGGGCCAGCCCGGCGTGGACCAGACCGTGGCCTTCGGCACGGCGCTGCACGTCACCGGCAAGGACGCCGGCCAGCTCGAGCAGACGCTGAAGCGCTACGCCGGCGCGCATCACCGCATCCACCTGACCGAAACCAGCCTGGAGGACGTGTTCATCCACATGATGAGCGGCGCGCAGGACAACATGGCCGCGCAGCCGGGCAAGTCCGCCAAGCCAGCGAAGGGGCAATCGTGAGCGCCAACGCCCGCTTCTCCGTCCAGCGCTGGTGGAGCATCGTGCTGAAGGAATTCCTGCAGCTGCGGCGCGACCGCATCACCTTCGGCATGATCGTCGGCCTGCCGATCATGCAGCTGCTGCTGTTCGGCTTCGCCATCAACAGCGACCCGCGCCATATGCCGACTGCGGTGATCGTCGCCGAACATAGCGACTTCTCGCGCACCTTCGTCCACGCGCTGGAGAACACCACCTATTTCCGCGTGGTGCGCACCCTGCCGGACGAGGCCGCCGGGCGCGAGGCGCTGCTGCGCGGCGACGTGCAGTTCGTGGTCAGCATCCCCACCGATTTCTCGCGCAAGCTGCTGCGCGGCGAGCGCCCCGAGATCCTGGTCGAGGCCGACGCCACCGACCCCTCGGCCACCGGCCCGGCGATCGGCGCACTGGCGCAGCTGCCGGTCAGCGTGGCGCGCATCGACCTCAAGGGCGCGCTGGCCGCGCTGGCCGGCGGCAAACCCGCCTTCGACGTCAACGTGCAGCGCCTCTACAACCCCGAGGGCATCACCCAGTACAACATCGTCCCGGGCCTGATGGGCGTGATCCTGACCATGACGATGGTGATGATGACCGGCCTGGCGATGACCCGCGAACGCGAGCGCGGCACGATGGAAAACCTGCTCGCCACGCCGGTGCAGCCGCTGGAGGTCATCTCCGGCAAGATCGTGCCGTACATCTTCATCGGCCTGATCCAGGCCACCATCATCCTGCTGGCGGCGCGTTATGTGTTCCAGGTGCCCTTTCTCGGCTCGGTGGTGGGCGTGTACCTGGCGGCGCTGCTGTTCATCGCGGCCAACCTGACGGTGGGCATCACGCTGTCCTCGCTGGCCAAGAACCAGCTCCAGGCGGTGCAGCTCACGTTCTTCTACTTCCTGCCCAACATCCTGCTGTCCGGCTTCATGTTCCCGTTCGCCGGGATGCCGACGTGGGCGCAGTGGATCGGCAACGTGCTGCCGATGACCTACTTCAACCGGATGATCCGCAGCATCCTGCTCAAGGGCAGCGGCTGGCTGGAGTTGTGGCCGAACGTCTGGCCGGTGGCGCTGTTCACGGCCATCGTCATGACCATCGCGGTGCGCTTCTACAAGCGCACGCTCGACTGAGGGGATGCCATGCGAGTCTTCTCGCTTGTCCTGTTGCTCTCGCTGGCCGGCTGCGCGGTCGGCCCCGATTTCAAGTCCCCCGATGCCGTGCCCGACGCGCGCTACACGCCGGGGCCCCAGCCGGTGGCGACCGTGCCGGCCCTGGGCAAGTCCCAGTCCTTCGTGCCGGGGGACCTGCCCCAGCAATGGTGGTCCCTGTTCGGCAGCGACAAGCTCGACGCCACCGTGCGCGCCGCGCTGGAAGCCAGCCCCACGCTCACGCAGGCCCGCGCGCGGCTGCGGGAGGCGCAGGAGAACCTCAACGCGCGCACCGGCGCCACGCGGTTTCCCACTGTCGATGCCTCGCTCAACGCCACGCGCCAGCAGGTGGACCTGACCTCGGTCGGCATCACCCAGTTTCCCAGCCCCGGCCCGTTCACGCTCTACAACGCGAGCGTGCAGGTCTCCTACGCGCTCGATCTCTTCGGCGGACAGCGGCGCGAACTCGAAGGCCTGCAGGCGGCTGTCGATTACCAGCGCTACGAACTCGAGGCCGCGCGGCTCTCGCTGGCCGCCAATGTGGTGACCGCCGCCATCCGCGAAGCCGGGCTGCGCGCCCAGCTGGCCGATACCGTGGCGATGGCCGACGCGCAGCGCCGCCAGCTCGGCATCATGACCGAGCGCCTCAAGGTGGGCGGCGTGGCGCGCGTGGACGTACAGCGCCAGCAGGCCGAACTGGCGCAGACGCAGGCGCTGATTCCGGGCCTCTCCCAGAAGATCGATGTCACGCGCCACCAGTTGGCCGTCTACCTCGGCCAGACCCCGGCCAGCGCGCAGTTGCCCGAATTCGGGCTCGCCGACCTGACCCTGCCGGAGACGCTGCCAGTCAGCCTGCCCGCCGAACTGGCCCGCCGCCGCCCCGACATCCGCGCGGCGGAGGCGCTGCTGCATCAGGCATCGGCCGATATCGGCGTGGCCACGGCCAACCTCTATCCGCAGATCACGCTGACGGCCAGCGGCGGCACGCAGGAGATGCGCGCGCGCGACCTGTTCAGCAGCATGAATGTGTGGAGCTTGGCGGCCGGCGTGGTCCAGCCCGTGTTCCATGGCGGCGAGCTGCGCGCCCGCAAGCGGGCCAAGGAGGCGGCCTACGAGCAGTCGCTCGGCGCCTACCAGCAGGCGGTGCTGCAAGGCCTGCAGAACGTGGCCGATACCCTGCGCGCGCTCGACGCCGACGCCGCCACGCTCCAGGCCCGCGAGGACAACGCCCGCCAGACGCGCGGCACGCTGGCCATCGTCACGGAGCAATACCGGCTCGGCGGCGTCAGCCAGTTCACCCTGCTGGACGCCGAGCGCCAATCCCGCCAGGCCGCCCTCGACCTCTCCCAGGCCACCGCCGCCCGGCTGGCAGACTCCGCGGCGCTGATGCAGGCGCTGGGCGGGGGGTGGGAGTGACTGACACGCCTGCCCTCTCCCCCGGCCCCTCTCCCGCAAGCGGGCGAGGGGAGACCCCAGACAGCCTTTGATAGGCCCTCGGTTAGCTCCCCTCTCCCTCTGGGAGAGGGGCCAGGGGAGAGGGCCAGCGCTTCAGCGAAGTCCAGCCGCCAAAAACCCCCTCAACCGCCGAACCCCCTCATCCAGCCGCTCCACGTCGCACGCATAGCACCAGCGCACGAAGCCCTCGCCCTCATCCCCGAACGCGCTGCCGGGGGCCAGCCCGAGGTGGGCTTCCCGCACCAGTTGCTTGCAGAGCGCGAGGCTGTCCGTGGTGCCGGCCAGCTTGAAGAAGACGTACATCGCGCCTTCCGGCGCGTGGGCATCCACGCCGGGCAGCGCCGACAGCGCACCGACGAGGTGATCGCGGGCGCCGCGCAGGCGCTGCACCAGATCCTGCGTGAACGCCTCGCCTTCGGTCACCGCCACCACGCCGGCTTCCTGCACGAACGACGGCGCGCAGGAGGTGTTGTATTCCACCAGCTTGCCGAGGTCGTCCATCAGCGCCGCCGGCAGCACCATCCAGCCGAGGCGCCAGCCGGTCATCAGCCATGCCTTGGAGAACGAATTGACGGCGATCACGCGAGCCTCGCGCGGGGCGATGTCGAGGAAGGACGGCGCGATGGTCCCTTCCGGGCCGTAGTAGAGCCGTTCGTAGACCTCGTCGGCGATGATCCAGATGCCGTGCCGCTGGCAGTGGTCGAACACGGCCTGCTGGGCGGCGCGCGGCATGACCCAGCCGGTGGGATTGTTCGGCGAATTGATCATCACCGCGCGCGTGCCCGGCGTCAGCGCGGCGAGCAGCTTGTCCAGGTCGAGCGCCCAGCCGTGTGGGCCGTAGTCCAGCGTCACCGTCTCCACCGTGGCGCCGAGGATGCGCGGGATCTCGACGAGGTTGGGCCAGAGCGGCGTCACGGCCACCACGCGGTCGCCGGGGCCGGTGACGAGTTGGGCGGCCAGCATCAGCGCGTTGACGCCGGCGCTGGTCACGGCCACGTTGCCGACCGGCGTGTCGCCATGCAGGCGGCTCACATAGCCGGCCAGCGCGGCGCGCAGCGGCGGAATGCCGAGGTTGTGGGTGTAGAACGTGGCGCCGGACGCCAGCGCCTGGCTGGCGGCATCCCGGATAAATGCCGGCGTGACCTGATCCGACTCGCCGAACCAGAACGGCAGTACATCGGGCAGGCCGATGCCCGCGTTGGCCACCTCGCGGATGCGCGACGCGCGCAGGCTGCGCACGGTGTCTCGCGCCAGCGGCGCAGTGGCAGGGGAAACAGGCGGCTGGGACATCTGTGCTCCGGGGGTGAGGGACGATGAAGCCGCCAGCGTAGCGGAAACGGCGAAAGTCGTCAGTCTGCGAACCGCTCGCGCAGTTGCGCGGCCGTCATCGCCCCATAGCCCAGCCCGCCCAGCGGCGACGCCACGGCGCGCAGCAGCGCCGCATTGTCCGGCGCCGTAGCGCCATCCGGCAGGGCCATGTTGTTTTCGAAGCCGATGCGCGCGTGGCCGCCGAGCATCACGGCGGTGGCCGCGCAGTCGGCTTCCTGCTTGCCGAACGCGCAGACGGCCCATTCCACGCCGGTGCCTTCCAGGCCGGTCTCGCGCCAGGCGGCGAGGAACGGCAGCAGGTCCGCCGGCGTCGACTTCTGTCCCGCCGAATAGCGGCCCAGCACGAACAGCACCCAGTGGCGCCCGGCCGGGATCGCCCCGCTTTCGCGCAGCGCGGCGTAGCGGTGCACGTCGGCGGCGTCGTAGAGGATGTACTGGGCCACCACGTGCTCGCGGTGCATCCAGCCGAAGAACTCGGCGGCGACCGGCAGCGCGGCGGGGTCCGGCACCAGTTCGCGCACGGCCACGGACGCCGCCTCGGGGCGCAGCGCCCGGACGGTGGCGATCTGCTGGGCCGGCTGGTAAATGCCGACGGCCTCGGTGGTCAGTTGCAGGACCAGCGCGTCGCCCACGGCCTGCCGCACCGCCGCGATGGCCGGCGCGTAGTCGGCCACCTCCAGGCTGTGCGTGCCATCGGCGCGACGCACGTGCAGGTGGATCATGGCGGCGCCGGCCTCCACGCATTCGCGGGCGCATTGCGCCAGCTCGTCCGGGGTCATGGGCAGCCGCGCGTGATCCGCGTGGGTCTTGCGGGCGCCGTTGGGCGCCACGGCCAGCGCGAAGGGACGGCGCAGGATGTCTTCAGTCATGGGGGTATCTCAATCTCAAGCGGGCAGGACCACGCGCACGGCCTGTGCGAAACGGTCCACGATATTGTCGATGTCCGCGGCCGTGCAGATGAAAGGCGGTGCAAACAGCACATGATCGCCGTGCACGCCATCGACGGTGCCGCCCATCGGATAGACCAGCACGCCGTGCGCCATGCACGTGCGCTTGAGCGCCGCGTGGGTCTTGCGGGCCGGGTCGAGCGTGGCCTGGGTGGCGCGGTCGGCCACGAACTCCACGCCGACGAACAGCCCGCGCCCACGCACATCGCCCAGATTCGGATGATCGCCCAGCGCCTCGCGCAGCCGCGCGCGCAACTGCTCGCCACGCGCCAGCACGTTATCGAGCAGATTGTCCTCGGCGATGGTCTGCTGCACGGCGAGCGCCGCCGCGCAGGCCGTGGCGTGGCCGATATAGGTATGGCCGTGCTGGAAGAAACCGCTGCCGCCGACGATGGCTTCGTAGATGCGGCGCGTGGACATCATCGCGCCAATCGGCTGGTAGCCGGCGCCGAGGCCCTTGGCGATGGTGACGATGTCCGGCACCACGCCGTCTTCCGCGCAGGCGAACAGGTGGCCGGTGCGGCCCATGCCCGACATCACCTCGTCGAGGATCAGCAGCACGCCGTACTTGTCGCACACGGCGCGGATGCGCTTCAGGTAGTCGCCCACCGGCGGCACCGCGCCGGCCGTGGCGCCGACCACGGTTTCGGCGACGAAGGCGGCCACGCTCTCCGGCCCCAGTTCGAGGATCTTGGCTTCGAGTTCGTCCGCCAGCCGTTGCGCATACTGGGCGTCCGTCTCGCCAGCGGCCTGGTCGCGGTACGCATAGCACGGCGACACATGGTGCGCAGGCACCAGCAGCGGCAGGAACGGCTCGCGCCGCCACGCGTTGCCGCCAATCGCCAGCGCGCCGAGCGTGTTGCCGTGGTAGCTCTGGCGGCGCGCGATGAAGTGGCGGCGCGCCGGCTGGCCGGTCTCGACGAAATACTGGCGCGCGAGCTTCAGCGCGGCTTCCACGGCCTCCGAGCCGCCCGAGACGAAGTAGACGTGATCGAGATCCCCCGGCGCGGCCTCGGCCAGCGTGCGCGCCAGTGTCTCGGAGACTTCCGTGGTGAAGAACGAGGTGTGGGCGTAGGCAAGCGTATCCACCTGCGCCTTGATGGCCGCCACCACGCGCGGGTGGCCGTGACCGAGGCACGACACCGCCGCGCCGCCCGAGGCATCCAGGTAACGGCGGCCGGTGCTGTCGATCAGCTCGATCCCCTGGCCGCCAACGGCCACGGGCATGGTTTGCTTGGGATTGCGATGGAATACGTGCGTCATGATGGAAGAAGCTGTCCTGTGCGGGGCGCCGAGATCAGGTGCGAGTATAGGAACAAGCGCACCCTCTTTGCAACATGTGTTTCATCGATCGATGAAAAAGAAACACTCGATCCAGCAATCGACGTGGGGACGGGGCGCCCACCTGTGCAACAATCGTTGCATTCCGCGTTCCGCCATCGCCCATGTCTCCTGACACCACCCCTGCCTCGCCCCTCTCGCTGGATGCCCTGCTGACCCAGCTCCGCGCCGATTTCCCGACGCTGAGCGCGCAGTTCCAGAGCGGCGCGCGCTACCTGCTCGACCACCCGCACGACATCGCGCTCCACTCGATGCGCAAGGTGGCCGCCAACGCCGGGGTGCAGCCAGCGACACTTGTGCGGCTGTCGCAGTCGCTCGGGTTCGAAGGCTGGCAGGGCCTGCGCGAGCTGTTCATGGAGGCGATGCGCGACCAGGGCGCGCAGCCCTACGCCAAGCGGGCGCGCAAGGTGGTGAAGGAGAGCGGCTCCAACCGGATGCTGGCCGAGATGATCGAGGTGCAGCATCACAACCTGGACGCCCTGCTGGCCAACAATGCCGAGACGCTGCCGCAGGCCGCCGACCTGCTCGCGGCGGCGCCCAATGTCTACGTGGCCGGCTTCCGCTCGTGCTTCCCGATCGCGTTCACGTTCCACTATATCTACCGGCTGTTCCGCAGTTCGGTGCATCTGGTGCGCGGCGACGCCGGCACGCTGGAGATGGAGCTGCGCGCGCTGACCGCCAAGGACGTGGTGCTGGTCACCGCCTTCGCGCCGTACTCGCAGGAGAGCCTGCGCGTGGCCTCGGCCGCGCGGGAGGCCGGTTGCAAGGTCGTGGCGCTGACCGACAGCACGGTGGCGCCCATCGCGCTGGAGGCGGACTGCACGCTGCTGTTCGCCATCGACAGCCCGTCTTTCTTCCCGTCGATCACGGCTGGCGTGGCGATGGTCGAGGCCTTGGTCGAGCAACTGCTGGCCCGCAAGGGCAAGGGTGCGATTCGCGCGCTGGAGCAGACCGAGGGCCAGCTCCACCGCACCGGCGCCTACCTGCCCGCCCAGCGCGGCTAAGCCGGCCGTCTTTCGGACTTATTCGAACGCCTCGTCGTTGGGGCTGGCGTAGGCCTTCTTCATCGGCTCGCTGAGCGGCAGGTCGAAGCTGATGTTCTTGGGCGGCACCGGCTTGGCGAACCATTTGGCGTACAGCGTGTTGATCTCGCCGCTCTTGATCAGGCCGCTGATGGCGCCGTCCACCACCTGCTTGAAGCCGGGATCGTCCTTGCGCAGCATGAACGCGTAGGCCTCGAACGACTGCGGCGTGCCGACCACGGTCCAGTCGCCGGGGTTCTGCGCCAGCGTGCGGGCGCCCGACAGCAGCACGTCATCCATCATGAACGCGGCCACCCGGCCCGACTGCAGGATCAGGAAGGACTCGCCGTAGTCCTTGGCGCTCTGGATGGTGATATTGGCCTGCTTCTCGTCGTTGAGCTTGCGCAGGATCCGCTCCGAAGTCGTGCCGGCATTGGTCACCACGGCCTTGCCCGACAAATCGCCAAAGTCATGGATCGGGCTGCCCTTCTTCACCAGCAGCCGCGTGCCGGCCACGAAGAACGTGGTCGAGAACGCCACCTGCTGCTGGCGGGACTTGAGGTTCGTGGTGACGCCGCACTCCAGGTCCACCGTGCCGTTCTGTACCAGCGAGATCCGGTTCTGCGAGGTCACCGGCACCATGCGCACCTGCAGGCTGGCCGCGCCCACTTCCTTCTTCACGCTATCGATCACCCGGTCGCAGATGTCCTGCGAGAAGCCGATCACCTTCTGGCTGGCGTCGTAGTACGAGAACGGGATCGACGAGGTCCGGTGCCCGATCGAGATCGTGCCGGACGACTTGATCTTGGTGAGCGTCGGGCTGGCGGCCACGTCGACCGCGAAGGCCGGGGCTGCGGTGGCCAGGACGGCGGCGGCAGCGATCAGGCGCAGCACCGGGCGGACGGAAATCGACTTGGGCATGGAAAACACTCCTGTTTGAATGGATGCGTCAGGTGTTGCAATGCTAGGCATTGAGCAACAAGTGTTCCATCATGGATTACCATGAAACAAATGTGTTATTCCCGGGGATGGTGCAACAAAGGAGCGAGAAGGGAGCCACAAGGGGGGCAGCCGGAAAGAAAAACGCCCCGGGTCGGGGCGTTGGTGGCACGGCGTTGGGATGGCCGGGGAATGCTGCGGCGCAGCAGTTCTACGCCCCGCACTTCTCCTTGAACGTCTTCTGCAACTGCCGGCGGCTGCGGTCGCGCTCGACGGACAGCACGTCGTTGCCCTGGCTGTTCTCCACCGGCGCGCCTGACTTGTAGCTGCGCTTGGGTGTCTCGTTCATCTGCGCCATCAGTTGCTGGCATTCGGCGTCGTCGATGGTCTGCTGGGTGGGCGCGGCGGCGCCGGGCGGGCGCGGCATGGGGCGGTAGGGCGACTCGCCTTCCTTCACGGCATCGCCAATCACGTTGTCGATGGCGGCCGTGCCGCCGGGCTGGGGCGGATTCTGGGCATAGGCCGGGAGGCAGGCACCCAGCGCGAGGAGAACGACGGCATGGCACTTCACTGCGGCAAGGCAACGGCTCGGCATGACGAACTCCTTCCCTGTGGTCGGTGCTGCCATGGTAACGCCTAACGCGTCCGGACGGCCCCAAGGGCGACCGGGGGTGCCCTACGGCGCCTCGCGGGCCAGCGCGAGGGCTTCGAGCAGCGTCTGGTGATCGCCGATATGGTTGGCCAGTAGCAGGATCAGCCGCGCGTTGGCGGCCTGGCTGGCGGCGTCGTCGAGGTCGCGATGCATGTCGATCAGCGCCTCGTAGAAATCGTCGGGGCGCGCGAGGTTCGGCGCGGTGTTGAGGGGCATCGGCGGGTCTCCTGATTGTCGCGACGGGCGGCAAGTCACGCCATCGCCATCGGCTTGGGAGCCGGGGCCACCGCTGGCCGGCCCTGCCCCGCCTGACCGATGGCCCGGTCCAGCGCAGCGCCGACGCGCGCCGCATCCACCGTCCGCCAGCGCGCGCAGACGTGCTGGTCCGGGCGGATCAGGTAGCAGGTACCCGCGCGGGCGTCGTAGCGGCGGGCGGCCAGCCCTTCCACGTCACGGACCACGGTGGCGCCGGGCCACGGATCGGCGGAGGCGGCGATGGCCGCGTCGGTCACGAAGACCAGCCGCAGCGGCGCCGCGCCCTGCTGCAAGGCTTGCAGCGCGCGGCGGGTCGCGGCATCGAGCCCGGCCGGGGCGCCGAAGATCAGCGCCACGAACTGGTCGCCCAGCCGGGACAGCAGCCACGGTTCACCGCTCATGCTGCATACCGGCGCATCGGCACAGGCCGCGCCCGGCACCATCGCCCCGGCGAAGGCCTCGCCGTCGCCATCGGCCGTATTGAGCGGCGATGCGTGCAGTACCGCCGGCACCGAGAGCCGCCCGCTGTTCACCAGTTGCCGGGCAAACCCATGGTCCCGCGCCAGCGTGAGTACAGCGTCGCGGAAGGTGCGGCTGACGGCGCTCTTGGGGGTGATGAAATCAGTCGAACGCGTGGAATGGCGGATGTTCTCGTCGGCGGCGAACTCGCGCTCGCTGGCGTAGGAGTCCAGCAGGCTGTCCGGCGCGCGGCCCGCCAGCACATAGGCGAGTTTCCAGGCGAGGTTCTCGGCATCCTGCACGCCGCTGTTGGCGCCGCGCGCGCCGAACGGCGAGACGCCATGCGCCGCATCGCCCGCGAACAGCACGCGTCCATGGCGGAAGTGGTCCATCCGCACGCAGGAGAAGGTGTAGACGCTGACCCACTCCAGCTCGAACTTCGCATCCGGGCCGAGCAGCGCCCGCACGCGCGGGATCACCCGTTCGGGTGTTTTCTCCAACACCGGGTCGGCATCCCAGCCGAGCTGGAAGTCGATGCGCCAGACGTTGTCCGGTTGCCGGTGCAGCAGCACCGACTGGTTCGGATGAAACGGCGGATCGAACCAGAACCAGCGCTCGGGCGGAAACGCGGCCTCCATCTTCACATCGGCAATCAGGAAGCGGTCCCGGAAGGTATGGCCGTGGCTCTCCAGCCCCATCAGCTTGCGCAGGCCGCTGCGCGAGCCGTCGGCAGCCACTACGTAGCGGCCGCACAGCGTGTAGCCGCCGTCGGGCGTCTCCACGGTCAGCGCCACGTGGTCATCGCGCGACTCCAGGTTCACCGCGCGGCTTTTCCAGCGGATGTCGATCAGGGGCAGCGCGCGCGCCAGATCGAGCAGATAGCCCTCGACGTAATACTGCTGGAGGTTGATGAAGGCCGGGCGCTGGTGGCCGGACTCGGGCAGGAGGTCGAACGCGTAGACCAGGCTGTCGCGCAGGAAGACCTTGCCGAGGTGCCAGCGCACGCCCTTCTCGACCATGCGCCCGGCGCAGCCGAGGCGGTCGAAGATATCCAGCGTGCGCTTGGCGAAGCAGATGGCGCGGGAGCCGGTGGAGAGCGTGCAGTCCTCGTCGATCAGCACCACCGGCACGCCATGCCGGGCGAGGTCGATGGCGGTGGCCAGCCCGACCGGGCCGGCCCCGACTACCACCACGGGGTGCGGCGCGCCGGCGGCATGGCCCGGACGCTGCTCCGCGCACGGCGCGTAGGCGTACTGCTGGCGCTGGTAATCCGGGTCGATGGCGTCCGTGGCCATGGCTCAGTCCTGCAGCGCGGCCCACATCTCCTGGTCGCGCTGGGCGGTCCAGATGCGCGGATGGGTGATGCCGGCGGCCTCGTCGAACGCGCGCGAGACATCGAACGGCAGGCAGTGCTCGTAGATGAACACCTGGCCGAACTTCGGGTCCATGGACTTGCGCGTGTGCGCCATGGCGGCCTTCAGGTCCATACGGTCCGCCACGGCCTCCTTGCCGGCTTGCAGCAGCGTGGTGACGAAGTCCTTGGTGTAGGCGATGCCCTTGGCCACATCGGCGGGCGTGGTCAGCGCGGGGCCGCGGCCCGGCACCAGCTTCTGCGGCTGCAGCGCGGCCAGCGCGTCGAGCGTAGCCGGCCATTGGGCGAGCTGGGCGTCGCCGCAGTAACAGGCCGCGTCGTACTCGACCAGATCGCCCGAAAACAGCACCTTCTGCTGCGGCAGCCAGACCACGGTGTCGCCTTTGGTGTGGCCGGCGCCCAGATGGGCAATGCGTACCTCCAGCTTGCCGAGGAACAGGGTGATTTCCTTATCGAAGACCAGCGTCGGCCAGGTCAGGCCCGGCACCGTCTCCACGCCGGCAAACAGGCGCGGAAAGCGCTCGATCTCGGACTTCATATCCGCCTCGCCGCGCTCCACGATCATCTCGTAGGTGCCCCGGCTGGCGATGACCTGCTGCGCCCCTTCGGCGAAGTACGCCGACGCGCCCAGCACGCGCACCGCGTGGTAGTGCGAGAGCACCACGTACTTGATCGGCTTGTCGGTAATCTGGCGGATGCGGGCGATCAGGTCCTGCGCCATCGCCGGGGTGGCGGTGGTGTCGACGATCAGCACGCCGTCGTCGCCGATGATCACGCCCGAGTTGGGGTCGCCCTCGGCCGTGTAGGCGTAGGCGTTCTCGGACAACTGGGTGAAGGTGATCTGCTTGGCTTCCAGGTCGGCCTGGGATGCGAATGCTTTTGCCATGTCGGTCTCGATACGGGGGATAGGCCAAGCTTAGGAAGCCGACCAATCTTAGTCAATGGCAAATCGAATTGTCATTTGCTAAATCACCAGCCAGACCGCATGCCGCTGTGGCGGCGTCCGGGAAACTCCCTACCCGCCGTTCCCCCCCTCCCCGGCCAGCGCCGGCAGCGTCTCCTGGCTGGCCGCCATCACGAAGTCGATGAACCGGCGCACCCGCGCGGGCACGTGGGTGCGGTGCGGGTAATACATATAGAGGCCGACGTTGTTGCTGCGGTAGGCGGGCAGGATCGACACCAGCCGACCGGCCGCCAGATCGTCCTGCACCATGTAGGCCTGTAGCTGCCCGATGCCGATGCCGGCGCGCACCGCCTCGATCTCGGTCTCCACATCGCTGAAGGTGGCCACGGCCGGCACCTCCAGGTAGACGAGATCGCCATCGACCATCAGCTCCCACGGCAGCAGCCGGCCCGTGACCGCCCGGCGGAAGCCGGTGCAGGCGTGGCTGCGCAGGGCGTCGAGCGAGTCCGGCGTGCCATGGCGAGCCAGGTATTCGGGGGCGGCGCAGATCAGCAGCGGCAGGTCGCACAGCTTGCGGGCGACGAGGTTCTGGCCGGGGCTGGTGCCGGCGCGGAAGCCGATGTCGATCTTCGCCTCGACCAGATCGGTGAACAGGTCAGTGAGCACCACATCGAAGGTGATGCCCGGGTATTCCTCCCGGAAGGCCCGGATCAGCGGCACCAGCACGCGGGCGCCCACCGAGTGCGGCGCGGTCACGCGGACCATGCCGTCATCCTCGCTGCGGCTGCTGCGCACCTGCTCGAGCGCCTCGTCAAGCTGGCGCATGCCCGGCTCGGCCAGCTCGAACAGCCGGGCGCCCTCGGTGGTCAGGCTCAGCTTGCGCGTGGTGCGATGGAACAGCCGCACGCCGAGGTATTCCTCCAGCGTGCGCACTGCCTTGCTGACCGCCTGCGGCGTGACCTCGGCCTCCACGGCCGCCCGCGCGAAGCTCTTGGCGCGCACCACGCCCAGGAACAGCGTCAACACCCTGGCCTTGTCCATGCGTTGCCAACCTCTGGTTGTCAATGAAGCAGGCATGGTACGCCGGGCGGCATGATCTGCGGATGGTTTCCCGGAGGGATTCCATTACTATCTGGGCTTCCCCAGCATGGACCCCGGGCAGACGCCGCATGGCCCCACCCATCGACAGCATCGACAGTACCGATAGCGCCGACAGCACCGAGCGCACGCAGCGCGGCATCCAGAGCGTGGAGGTGGGCGGCCGCGTGCTGCGCGCGCTGGCCGACGCGCGCCGGCCGATGTCGCTGGCCGACCTCGCCGCCGCCGCCCAACTGGCGCCTGCGCAGGCGCACACCTATCTGGTCAGCCTGACGCGGCTCGGGCTGATCAAGCGCGACCATATCGACGGTTACTACGAGCCCGGCCCGCTGGCGCTGCGGCTCGGCATGCTTCACCTCGACCACGATCCAGCCTATCGCGCCGCCGTGCCGCGCGTGCAGGCGCTGGCCGCCCGCATCGGCTTCAGCGTGGCGATCAGCCTGCCTACGCCACAGGGGCCGACCATCGTCCATTACGCCCACGCCGGCACGCCGCTGCATGTGAACCTGCACGTCGGCACGGTCATGGCGCTCGCCGCCACCGCCACCGGCCGCACCTACTGCGCGTTCCAGCCGCCCGGGCACTGGCAGGACATCTGGGCGCGGCAGCATCCGCAGGGCGCCGACCTGCCCGGCTTCCTGCATCAGCTAGAGGACATCCGCGCGCGCGGCATGGAGCGCAGCATCGACTCGCCCAGCCCCGCCGTGAGCAGCCTCGCCGTGCCGTTGCGGGATGGCGATGGCGCGCTACGGCTGGTGCTAACGGTGATCGGCTCCACGGGTGGCATCGACGTGGACTGGACCGGCCCGGTGGCCGCCGCCCTGCGCGACGCCGCGGAGGACATCGCCTCCGCCATCGCCGCCAACATCGACAAGGCGCCCGCATGAACGACGACACGCTCCCCGGCGGCGCCAAGCCGCAACGCGGCATCCAGTCGCTCGACAACACGGGGCAGCTGCTGATGGCACTGGTCGCGGCCGGACGGCCCCTGCCGCTGGGCGAACTGGCGCGCGCGGCCGGCATGGTGCCGGCCAAGGCGTTTCCGCATCTGGTCAGCCTGCAGAAGATCGGGCTGCTGTCGCGCAATGCATCGGGGGATTTCGTGGCCGGGGCGTTGAGCCTGGATTTGGGGCTGGTGGCGCTGCAGCGGCTGTCGCCCACCCGGGAGGCCGAGCCGGAGATCATCGCCCTGGCCCATGCCACCGGGTTGTCTGTGGCGATGGCGGTGCTTGGCCCGCTGGGGCCCACCGTGATCCGGCTGGAGGAAGCGGCGCGACCCCAGCATGTGAGCCTGCGGGTTGGCACGGTGTTGTCGATGGTCAACACGGCGATCGGGCGGACCTTCGCCGCCCATCTGCCGGCCGACGTACTGGCCGGCGCGCTGGCGCAGGACGCCATCCGCATGGCCGGCACCCCGGGCGGGACGCCGGCGGGCTATGCCAACCGGCTGAAGGCGGTGAGAGCGACAGGGATCGACAACGCCGTCAGCAAGCCGGTGCCCGGCATCGACACGCTGGCCGCGCCGGTGTTCGACCATACCGGAGTGCTGGCCATCGTCATCGCGGTCATGGGCAGCAGCGGCAGCTTCGACAGCGCCACGGACAGCGGCACCGCCGCGCTGGTCCGCCAGGCCGCGCAGCGGCTGTCCTGGCGGTTCGGCGCGCCTGTGGCAGGTCCGACGATCAGCGCTCGATGACCGGCGCATGCACCGGGGCGATCGACGCGTGCGGCGTCTGCGTGCGCTGCGCGGCCTTGTGGACCATCGTGTAGGCGTAGTCGATGCCCATGCCGTAGGCGCCCGAGTGTTGCTTGGCCAGGCCGGTCACGGCGTCGTACGTTTCCTTGTTCTTCCAGTCACGCTGCCATTCCAGCAGCACCTGCTGCCACGTCACCGGCACCACGCCGGCCTGGATCATGCGTTGCATGGCGTAGTCGTGGGCTTCCTTGGTCGTGCCGCCCGAGGCGTCGGCGACCATATAGATCTCGTAGTCACCTTCCAGCATCGCGCTCAGGGCAAAGGTCGTGTTGCAGACCTCGGTCCACAGGCCGGCCACGACGATCTTCTTGCGGCCGTTGGCGGCCAGCGCGTCGCGCACCTTCTGGTCATCCCACGAGTTCATCGAGGTCCGTTCCAGCGTCTGCTGGCCCGGGAAGACGTCGAGGATTTCGGGGTAGGTGTAACCGGAGAACGACTCGGACTCCACCGTGGTGATCGTCGTCGGCACATCGAAGATCTTGGCCGCCTTGGCCAGGCCCACCACATTGTTCTTCATGGTCTGGCGGTCCATCGACTGGACACCGAAGGCCATCTGCGGCTGGTGGTCGATGATGATCAGCTGGCTGTTGCGCGGGGTCAGGACTTGCAGCTTGGCGTTGTTGGCGTTCGACATGGTGGTTTCTCCGGTAGCTAAAGGTTGATTCGTTCAGTTTTATTGCTTTTCGCTGTTCGCCGTTGTTTTGTTGTGGCGTTGCGATGAGATGAACTATACGGGGCGATAAGTGCCGAAAAGCCGCCAAAGTCTCACGCACTTATTCAAATTTTTTGAAATTGGATCTCTCTACGCCGCCGCGCGACCCCCGGGGCATGTCTACCCCACTTCCCGGGGCTCAATGTCAGGCCCTGCCGGACGTTATCGATCTCATGTCTTTCCCTCATCCGATAAAAACAGGAGAAACCATGGGTCGTCGTTACCTCGCCGGGCTGCTGCTGGCCGTTACCGCCCTCGCGGGTTGCGCAGTGGTACAGAAGCCGATTCCGGCCACCAGCGCGCTGTTCGAGAACAAGGAGAAGACCGTCGCGGTCGCCCTCGAGAAGCTGCCCGAGCCGAACCAGGTCATGCTGGGCGCGCAGGGCATCCTGGACTACGCCATCAACCGGGCCAACGCCAAGGCCATCGTCGACCGCCTGCAGAAGCAGGATTTCTCGAAGGTGAGCGGCCTGCCCAAGGAATTCGCCCAGGGCCTGGAATCGCGCCAGATCAAGGTCGTGATGATCGAGGAGCCGATCGATACGGAGTCCCTCTCCAAGTTCACGGAGGGCTCGGGCGATGGCGTGGCGCTGCGTGACTATCGCCCGCTGGCCCGGAAGTACAAGGCGGACAAGCTGCTGCTGGTGAGCGCCACCTCGCTGGGCACGGTCCGAAACTACTACGGCTTCCTGCCGCTGACCCCGCCGACGGCCCTGATCTCCCTGACCGGACAGCTGGTGGACCTGTCGACCAACAAGCTCGAATGGTATGAAAGGGTGGAAAACCACAATCCCGCCAAGGGCGACTGGGACCAGGCCCCGGAATATGAAAACCTGATGGGCGCCGTGGACGAAGGCACCCGCGCGGCCACCTCGCAGCTGCGTGGCGCGTTCTTCATGGAACGGGCCGCACCGGCGGTGCCGAAGGTGGCGGGTACGGCGGCGGCGGGATCGGCGCAGTAAAAACCCCCGCTGGAAAGCAAAAACGGCCGCGAGAGATCGCGGCCGTTATTTCTTGGGGCGCTGGACTGTCGCGCCCCGGTCGCCTCGCGCTCGAACTCGCGGATCACCGGGTTGCCGAGGATCGCATCCCTTCCCGCATCGATCAGGCGATCAATGTCCGCCTCGGGCAGGCGAAGCCTGGTCGGTACATCGCTCAGACTTGCAGCACGCGCCTTGTCGAGGGAATCGAACGAGATCCGCGTGACGAAGAATTCGACGGCGTCGCACCGCCAGTCCGGGCTGCTTGCGGCGATTTCCTGTCGCCGGGCATCCGGCATGGCGCCGCTGCGAACCCGAGGGCGGCATCCTGCAATCTGCCAGCTGGACACTCTATGAACAGTTGCGCTTCGACACGACCGGCATTCGCAGTTTCGATTGGGGAACCTATCCAATCATGCGGTTCTCGGCGGTACCCCACGCAGGTCAATGTGCATCTGATCGATCGTCCAGGCGCACCATTCCCGGGGCGTGGCGGAAGCCGCGATGGGCCCGACCGCCGGTGCCATCGGCAACGCACTGGTCGATGCCACGGGCGTGAGGCTGCGCGATATGCCACTGGGCGGCGAGACGCTGCAGGCCAGGATCGCGCCCTAAGTACCGAGGGAGGCGTTGCATCCCGCGCAACGCTGATTTGCTCCCCGTTGTGATTCAAATTGCGCTTTCCGGCGCCTAAGCTCTCCCCATTGCAACCTGTCCCTCAACGCCATGGAATCCACAACTTCCCCCCTCACGCCCGGCGCCGCGCCTGCGCCAGTCCCGATGGCCGGCGCGCTGGTCGCGCTGTTTTCGCTGTGTGCCGGCGTGCTGGTTGCCAACCTCTATTACGCCCAGCCCATCATCGAGATGATTGCGCCGACGGTGGGGCTGTCGGCCCAAAGCGCCAGCGTCATCGTGTCGCTGACCCAGATTGGCTATGCCGTCGGTCTTTTCTTTCTGGTGCCGCTGGCAGATCTTCACGAGAACCGGCGCCTGCTGCTGATCAGTGGCGTGGCCGCCGCCATCAGCCTTGTGGGCGCCGCCACCGCGTCGCAGCCAGGACTGTTCCTGCTGGTGTCGCTGTTGCTTGGCCTGAGCTCCGTGAGCGTGCAGATACTGATTCCGCTGGCGGCGCACCTTGCGCCCGAAGCGCTGCGTGGGCGCACCGTGGGCACGATCATGGGCGGCCTGCTCTCCGGAATCCTGCTGTCCCGGCCATTGTCGAGCCTGCTGGCACAGGCCTTCGGCTGGCGTGCGGTGTTCTTTATCGCCGCCGCGATGACGCTGGCGACGGTGGCCATCATCGCAGCGACGATTCCGCGCCGCATGCCCGAGCATCGCGGCACCTATGGCGGCCTGCTGGTTTCCCTGTGGCATCTGTTCACGCGCTATGCGGTGCTGCGCCAGCGCTCGCTGTACCAGGCGCTGCTGTTTGCCGCGTTCAGCCTGTTCTGGACTGCCGCACCCCTCGAGCTGGTCAGCCACTATGGCCTCTCGCAATCGCAGATTGGCGTCTTTGCACTGGTTGGCGCGCTGGGCGCTGTGGCGGCACCGATCGCCGGCCGGCTGGCAGATTCGGGCTATACGCGCATCGCCTCTTACCTGGCGATGATCGCTGCTGTCATCAGTTTCCTCCCCGGACTGGTCGGCGGCACAGGCGGCGTCTATTGGCTTGCATTGACCGGCATCGTGCTCGACTTTGCCGTGCAGATGAACATGGTGCTGGGTCAGCGTGCGATTTATGCGCTCGATGCCACCAGCCGTGGACGCCTGAACGCGCTGTACATGACCGCCATCTTCGCCGGGGGCGCGGTGGGATCGGCCGTCGCCAGCGTGCTCTACACGCATATCGGCTGGTCCGGCATCGTCGCGACGGGCAGTGGTCTTGCGCTGGTCTCGCTGCTGGCCATGGCCCTCGCTTCGCGCCGCTGAGCAGCTCGCTCCTTCTTCGAACCATTCATTGACCGGAGTCATCATCATGACATCCCATCTGTTCTCGCCCATCACAATCGGGCAGCTGCAACTGACTCACCGCGTCGCCATGGCGCCATTGACGCGCTCGCGCGCTGGCCAGCCCGGTAATGTGCCCAATGCCATGAATGTCGAGTACTACCGGCAGCGCGCCTCAGCGGCACTGATCATTACCGAGGCCACCCAGATCTCACAGCAAGGCCAGGGCTATGCGTGGACCCCTGGGATCTACACCGCCGAGCAGGTCGAGGGCTGGCGTGCCGTGGCGGACGCCGTCCATGCCGAAGCTGGCCGGATCTTCCTGCAACTGTGGCACGTTGGCCGGGTTTCGCACCCGTCGTTTCAACCCGGCGGCGCGCTGCCGGTGGCGCCGAGCGCGCTCCCGGTGCCCGGCAAGACGTTCATCGTCGACGCCGACGGGAACGGCGTGTGGGGCGACATCCCGACGCCACAGGCACTGACCGTGGAGGGTATCGCGGCGATCGTGCATGACTACCGCCGGGCCGCGCACAATGCCATGGAGGCGGGCATGGACGGCGTGGAAATCCATGCGGGAAATGGCTATCTGCTGGACCAGTTCATCAACTCTGACAGCAACCTTCGCACCGACGCCTATGGCGGCAGCATCGAGAACCGCGCGCGCCTGCTACTGGAGGTGGTGGACGCCGTGACGGCCGAGATCGGTGCGGAGCGCGTGGGCGTGCGGCTCACGCCGATGGGCCGCTTCATGGGCATGGGCGATGCCACGCCTGAGGCCACGTTCGCCTACATCGCACGCCGCCTCAACGACGAGTCGCTGGCCTATTTGCACCTGGTGGAGCCGGCGATGGTCGGTACGGTCAAGGACGAGGCGGCTGACCCACGCTGGGATGCCATCATGCGCAGGATGCGTGCCGAATTCCACGGCGTGCTGATGGTGGCTGGCGGCTACGACGGCGCCTCTGCAGAACGTGCGATTACCGACGGGCGCGCGGACATCGTCGCGTTCGGACGGCCGTTCATCGCCAATCCCGATCTGCCCCGCCGTCTCCAGACCTCGGCGGCGCTGAATGCCGCCAATCCGGCGACGTTCTTTGGCGGCACGACTGTCGGCTACACCGACTATCCGGCACTTGCCTGAGTCATTCCTGGCGGCGTGTCGGCCCGGGCAATGTCGCCAGGAATGTCAGGAACGCGGCAATCCGTCGCGAGCCGCGCTGGTTCGGCAGATACAGCGCAGAGATGGCGGAGCTTGTCTGGTCAGGATTGACAGACCATGCGTCAAACAACGGCGTCAGCCGACGATTGTCAATATCGTCATCGACGAGCCAGTCCGGCAACAGGCCGATGCCCCCGCCCGCCAGCGCGATCTCGCGTAATACCTCGGCGTTGTTGCTGCGGAAATGGCCATTGACCGGAACTGTCGTCTCACTGCCGTCCTGGCGAAAGGTCCACACCTGATCCCGCGCGCCATAGCTGAATCGCAGACAGCGATGATGGAGCAACTCGCCGGGCTCAGCGGGCACACCCTGGCTCTCCAGATAGGCCGGGCTAGCCACCACGCGACGGCGGAAGCTGCCGATCTCCCGCGCGATGACACTGTCGTAAGACGCCGGGCTGCCCAGCCGGACGGACAGGTCAATCCGCTCGCCGATCAGGTCGACGATGTCGTCGGTCAGCGTCACCTCGACCTCGAGTTTCGGAAACTTCGCCAGCCAATCGCCAAGATAGGGGGCGATGCATCGCCGCCCAAACGCCACGGGTAGCGATACGCGCAAGCGCCCAACCGGCTCCTCGCCCCGATCCGCAATCAACGCGTCGGCTTCCTCCACGGCATCCAGAATCTTCCGGGCCTGCTGGTAATAGGCTGCGCCGGCCTCCGTGACCGTGATGAGCCGCGTGGACCGATTCAGCAAGACCGCCCCCAGTGATGCCTCAAGGCCGTCGAGCGCGCGCGTGACCGACGATGTGGCCAGCTCCAGGCGTCGTGCTGCGGCGGAGAAGCCCTTCGCATCCACGGTTTCCACGAACATCTTCAGTGCAAGCAGCTTGTCCATCTTCCAGGGATGATCGATTGATAACGATTGGTCATTCGGGAAGCGTGATGCAGATCGCGATATGAACTATGCGACACGCTCGCGTTCCGGCAGATGATGCCACTCCTTGATCCGACCTGCTTTGTGAGCCAGGCGCGACACCGCGCGGAAGCTCGTCGAATCAGGGTAAGTCCCACCCGTCCCGCCCCTTGGCCTGTCGCGCCTTCCGCCCTATCATTTATCAACCGATCACTGATCGATCGATAATTTAAAGGAGGCGACGATGGCACTGACCAAACTTGCGCATTTTTCCATTCGCACCACCGACCTGGAACGGTCCTGCGCGTTCTACGAACGCGTGCTGGGCTTCCGGCGTGGCTTCCGCCCCCCGTTCGATTTTCCCGGCGCCTGGCTCTATATGGGCGATGACGAGCGTGACTACGGATGCGTGCACATCATTGGCATCGATCCCGCCAATCCTTCGGGGCTGGCGGCCTACCTCGGCGACAAGTCCCTGCCCGCATCCGGCACCGGCACGCTCGACCACATCGCCTTCCTGGCCACTGGCGTCGCGCAGATGTGGAACATCCTCCGCGCCGAGGGCATCGCCTGGCGTGACCGCACCGTCCCGAGCCTTGGCCTCCATCAGGTCTTCATTGAGGATCCTTCGGGCGTCACGATCGAGCTCAACTACCCATCCACCGAGGTGGAGGGCCTGGCATTGCCGCATCCGGCGCAAGCTACAACGGGAGTCGAGGCATGAAATCCGCACTGCAAAGGCAACCCAGGGCGATCGTCGTCGGCGGATCGCTCGGCGGTCTGTTTGCCGCCAGCATGCTTCAGCGCGAAGGCTGGGAGGTCGAGGTCTTCGAGCGGACACCCGAAGCGTTGACCGGGCGTGGCGCCGGAATCGTCACGCACCCGGAACTGTTCGAGGCACTGGCCACCGCCGGCGTGGTCGTCGACGACAGCATTGGCGTTCACGTCGATACCCGGGTCACACTCGCCCGCGATGGCGCTGTGGTATCGGATCGCCAGATGCCCCAGACATTGACGGCCTGGGGCAAGATGTATGACGTGCTGGGCAAGGCGTTTTCCGGCGCCTATCGCACCGGCGCTACCGTGACCGCGGTCGATTCTCATGCCGACCATGCGGTCGTCACGCTGCAGGACGGCTCGACGCACCGGGCCGACATGGTCATTGCCGCCGACGGCTTCCGCTCGGGGGTACGCGAACAGCTACTGCCTTCGGTCGGCCTGGAGTACGCCGGATATGTTGCCTGGCGCGGGCTGGTCGATGAGGCCGATATTTCGCCCGGCACGCACGCGGCCATTTTCGACAAGTTTGCCTTCTGCCTGCCGGCTCACGAGCAAATCCTTGGCTATCCGGTGGCAGGCGACGGCAACAGCATCGCGCCGGGCCGCCGCCGCTACAACTTCGTGTGGTATCGCGCCACGCGCGAGGAAGACGAACTCCCTGACCTGCTGACCGACGTCGCGGGCAAGACCTGGGCCAATGGCATTCCGCCGAGCCTGATCCGCCCCGAGGTGCTCGACGACATGGAAAGCGCCGCATCCGATCTGCTGGCGCCGCAGTTCGCGGAAATCGTCACGAAGACCCCCCAACCGCTATTCCAGCCGATCTTCGACCTGACCGTGCCTCGCATGGCTTTCGGCCGAATCGCGCTGCTGGGCGACGCCGCGTTCGTGGCTCGCCCGCATTGCGGCATGGGTGTCACGAAAGCGGCCGGCGACGCCATCGCACTGGTCCGCGCGCTGGCCGGACATCCGTCCGTCGAAACGGCGCTCGAGGCGTACAGCACCGAGCGCGTCCAGGTAGGCCGGGCGGTCGTCGAGCACGCACGCCATCTGGGGGCCTATATGCAGGCGCAACTCAAGGGTGAACAGGATCGCGAGATGGCCGAACGCTATCGGACGCCCGAGGCAGTCATGCGCGAGACCGCCGTCTCACGGCGCTTCTGACCTACGCCGCAAAACAACGTACCGGAGACAACATCATGCCCCAAGCCGCCGCCTATCCAATCCATCTTGATCTTGCCGAAACGGACCCGCCCGTGGTCCCGCATCCCCTCCTGAGCGAGCCAGGCTTCGCGCGTCTGCAGCGCGCGCGCCGTCGTTTTTCCTGGTCGCTCACCGCCGCGATGCTGGCGGTCTACTTCGGCTTCATTCTCACCCTGGCCTTTCGTCCGGACCTGCTTGCTGCGCCGCTGACAGCAGGCCAGCCGATGAGCGTCGGCATACCCATCGGGTTCGGCATGTTCGCCTTCACCTTCGCACTGGTGGCCATCTATGTGTATCGCAGCAACACCGTCTACGACAGGATGATTGCGCAGATCCGCGAGGGAGAACCGTCATGAACCGCGCCTTGATTGCAGCTTCCCTCCTGCTTGCGCCGCTTGTCGCGGCCACTCCCGCCCTGGCGGCCACGCCACCGGTCGGGCAGGGCCTGAACCTGATCGCCATTGCCATGTTCGTCGCGTTTGTCGCCGCCACACTGGTCGTGACACGCTGGGCGGCCAAGCGCAACCACAGCGTGGCCGACCACTACGCTGCCGGCGGCAAGATCACGGCCATGCAGAATGGCTGGGCGATTGCCGGCGACTACATGTCTGCCGCATCGCTGCTCGGCATTTCGGCGCTGGTCTTTACCAGCGGCTACGACGGCCTGATCTATTCCATCGGATTCCTGGCCAGTTGGCCCATCATCCTGTTCCTGATCGCCGAACCCCTGCGCAATCTGGGGCGCTACACGCTGGCCGATGTGCTGTCATACCGGCTCAGGCAGCGGCCTATCCGCGGCTTCTCGGCATTGAGTTCGATCGTGATCGTGCTGCTGTACCTGGTCTCGCAGATGGTGGGCGCCGGCAAGCTCGTGGAGCTGCTGTTCGGCTTCAACTACACCTCGGCGGTGGTCCTGGTCGGCGTGCTGATGGTGGTCTACGTGTTCTTCGGGGGCATGCTGGCCACGACTTGGATCCAGATCATCAAGGCCGTCATGCTGCTGGCCGGTTGCGCCTTCATGGCCTTCATGGTCATGCGCCACTTCGGCTTCAGCCTGAATACCCTGTTCGAGCACGCCATCACCGCACATGGCAAGCACGACGCCATCATGCGTCCCGGCGGCCTGGTCTCGGATCCGGTGTCAGCCGTGTCGCTGGGCCTGGCGCTGATCTTCGGCACTGCCGGCCTGCCGCACATCCTGATGCGCTTCTTTACCGTCAGCAACGTCAAGGCCGCGCGCAAGAGCGTGCTCTACGCCACCGGCATCGTCGGCATGGGCTACGCCATGATCATCGTGATCGGCTTTGGCACGATCGCGCTGGTCGCCCAGGATCCGCTGTACCACAACAGCGCCGGCGCCGTGATTGGCGGGGTCAACATGGTGGCCGTGCATCTTGCTCATGCGGTGGGTGGAAACGTCTTCCTCGGCTTTATCTGTGCGGTGGCGTTCTCGACGATCCTGGCCGTGGTTGCCGGGCTGACGCTGGCGGGCTCCTCCGCCATCTCGCACGACCTCTATGCGACGGTGATCCGCCAGGGCAAGGCGTCCGACAAGGACGAGATGCGGGTGTCGCGTATGACGACGCTGGTGCTGGGTGTGCTGTCGATCCTGCTCGGCATCCTGTTCGAGAAGCAGACCATCGCCTTCATCGTCAGCCTGACATTCTCGATCGCCGCCAGTTCCAATTTTCCCGTGCTGCTGCTGTCGATCTACTGGCGCGGGCTGACCACGCGCGGCGCGGTCGTCGGCGGCATGCTCGGACTGATCACGGCCGTAGTACTGACGATCCTGAGCCCGACCGTCTGGGTGCAGGTGCTGGGGCACGCCTCGGCCATCTATCCGTACGAATATCCGGCCCTGTTCTCCATGCTGGTGGCATTTGCCGGCATCTACGTATTCTCGGTGACCGACCGGTCGGCACGGGGGGCATGGGAACGCGCGGCGTATCAGAATCAGCGCGTGGATTGTGAGCTGGGCCTCGGCAGGAAGACCGTTAACTAGGCTGCAGCCACCATCGGGAGCGGGCGGCGCAGACCTTCTGCAGTCGCCCATCTTCCCATTTATCGGTCGATTGGTAGAATCCGGACATCATCGGCATCGCATTCGCGAGAGAGAACGTCATGGACTCAGGTACTGGATCGACCACGGAAGAGCCGCCCGTCAAGTCTGCGCGACGGCTGCTGCCCGAGGAACGCGAGAAGCAGATCGTCGAAAAGGCGATCGAACATTTCACCCGAAACGGCTTTGGCGGCAGTACCCGGGAGCTGGCCCGACAGATCGGTGTGACGCAACCCCTGCTCTATCGTTATTTCGATAGCAAGGAAGCCCTCATCGAGCGCGTGTACAACGAGGTCTTCCAATGGCGTCCTGACTGGGATCGGCAAATCACCGACCGCTCGATGCCACTGGCGGAGCGGCTCCATGCTTTTTACCTCGACTATTCATCGGTGATCCTCCGCGAAGAATGGATCCGGCTGTTCATCTTTGCCGGCCTGACGCACGAAGGCATCAACAAGAAGTACCTCGGCAAGCTGCGCAGCAAGGTCTTCCTGCCTGTGCTGGCCGAAGTCAGGGACGCATTCGGGATTGAGGCACCGCGCAAAGCTGAAGAGACTGAGGCGGAGATCGAGATGATCTGGAGCCTGCACGCGGCCATCTTCTATATCGGCGTCCGCAAGTGGATCTATGGTCTCAAGGTCCCGACCGACATGGACGCCATGATCCGTCAGAAGGTAGACATGTTCCTGCATGGCGCCCCGGCGGCAATGCGCGCATTGCGCGCAAGCGCTGGATAAACAAACCGCTGGGTCATCATGGCGCAAACCGCCAGTGTTCCAGCCAGCATACCGAGGGACGAAGAGGTGTGCGCGTGAGAGGAGAACCCCGTCGCGAAGGCGACGGCAGCCATTTCCAGCTTACGACCAAGTTTGTGATTGCATGTCATTGCGGCTACCGTTTTTTGCCTGTGCCCAGTCAGGGTGGCCCGGCTCTTGATGCCGCGCCACCCACCTTGGATATCAGTATTCGGTCACCGGCGCATGCACCGGCGCGATCGACGCGTGCGGGGTCTGCGTGCGCTGCGCGGCCTTGTGGACCATCGTGTAGGCGTAGTCGATGCCCATGCCGTAGGCGCCCGAGTGTTGCTTGGCCAGGCCGGTCACGGCGTCGTACGTTTCCTTGTTCTTCCAGTCACGCTGCCATTCCAGCAGCACCTGCTGCCACGTCACCGGCACCACGCCGGCCTGGATCATGCGTTGCATGGCGTAGTCGTGCGCTTCCTTGGTCGTGCCGCCCGAGGCATCGGCCACCATGTAGATCTCGTAGTCCCCTTCCAGCATCGCGCTCAGGGCGAAGGTCGTGTTGCAGACCTCGGTCCACAGGCCGGCCACGACGATCTTCTTGCGGCCGTTGGCGGCCAGCGCGTCGCGCACCTTCTGGTCATCCCACGAGTTCATCGAGGTGCGTTCCAGCGTCTGCTGGCCCGGGAAGACGTCGAGGATTTCGGGGTAGGTGTAACCGGAGAACGACTCGGACTCCACCGTGGTGATCGTCGTCGGCACATCGAAGATCTTGGCCGCCTTGGCCAGGCCCACCACATTGTTCTTCATGGTCTGGCGGTCCATCGACTGCACACCGAAGGCCATCTGCGGCTGGTGGTCGATGATGATCAGCTGGCTGTTGCGCGGGGTCAGGACTTGCAGCTTGGCGTTGGTGGCGTTCGACATGGTGGTTTCTCCGGTAGCTAAAGGTTGATTCATTCAGTTTTATTGCTTTTCGCTGTTCGCCGTTGTTTTGTTGTGGCGTTGCGATGGGATGAACTATACGGGGCGATAAGTGACGTAAATCCGCTGAAGTCTCACGTAGTTATTCAAATTTTTTGAAATTGGATTTTTCCACCGCGCTTTTGCACGATAGACTCCACCCGAGCCGTTCTTGACACGGCGCCGGAGCTGCCGATGGTCCGCCTGCTGATGCTGCTGCTGGGAGTCGATTACCTGCGTACCCGATGGAAGGGGCTGGCCTGGGCCGGGGCGGTCAGCATGGTGGTGGGCACCGTGCTGTTCGTCGATGCGCTGGACGGCAAACTCGATTTTCCGATCGAGCCCTTCGCCTGGCTGCTGCTGCTCGAAGGACTGGCCACGCTGGCCGTGGCCTCGACCGGCATGGGCGGGCAGCGGACGCTGCGCTACGTCAAGGGCGTCGCCTTCAGTGTGGCGGCGATTCTCGTGCTGGCCGGCCATCACCATGGCCACATGATCCTGTCGTTGATCTTTGGCACGCTGTTTCTTGCCGATGGCCTGCTGCAGGTGGCTTCGGCGCATGTCGTGCGCTTTCGCACCTGGCGTCTGGCAATGGCCGGCGGCCTGCTCGAAATCGCGCTTGCCATCTTCTTCATCCAACCCTATCCGACTCACTACGTTGGCACGGTGCCGTACTGCGTGGGGCTCGGGTTGATCTTCGGCGGCTGGAACATGTTGCTGCTGGCGTCGCGCGTACGGCGTCTGCCCGCCGGTCCTGGCTCGAGGGATGATCCGGCGTTCACGTCGGACGGGGCTGCCAGACGGCGGCTGACGACATGGCGCGGCCCGCCTGCCGCAGACGAGCGCGCGTTGATCGTTCATGTGTGGACGCCGGTGGGCACCGCCAAGGCCGAGGCGCAGCGCCAGCCGATCATCGACCGCTACATCGCCGCCGTGGACCGCGACGGCGTCATTTCGACAGGCCATGCCGCGCTGGAGTCGCCGGAGGGGATCTATATCAGCCTCTATCCGGCCGTCGAGATCGACCGCTCTCCGGACGATTTTGCTCGCCTGCTGCGCGCCACGCGCGAGAACGACGTGCCCGGATTGTTCCAGCCGGACTATCCCACCGAATCAAGCGCGTGGTGTCCGTCCACGGTGCAGGTGCGCATTCGCAACTACGATGCCGAACGCCTGCGAACCTTCTGGCACGACGATCGGCAGAACACCACCTACAACCTGACGCACCGCAACTGCTCAAGTACCGTGGCGCAAGCGCTGGACGCCGCGCTGGAGGGCGCCGCCGCGCGCGTCTGGGCGCGCCTCGATGGCTGGTGGCCGCTGTTGCGGCTGCTTCTGACGCCGGAACTGTGGGTTGCCGCCCATCTGCGCAAGCGCGCTACCACCATGGCGTGGACGCCCGGCCTGACGCTCGACTACGCGCGCGCCATGAGCATGCTGGCCGATCCGCGCCCCTTCGCTTGGGCGACGGTGCTGGACGGGCTGACTGCACGACGATCCGGGCGCCAGTCGCGCTAGTTCACCGGACGGTTCCTGACCAGCCACGCTGCCATCCGACACAGGCGCCGATGCCGCAGATAAAAAAACCCCGCACATTGCGGGGTTTTTCTTCACAAGAACGGCTGACGGAGGATCAGAACGGAATATCGTCATCCATATCTTCAAAGCCGTTCGACGGGCTTTGCTGCGGGCGGCGTTGACCGCCGCCTTGTGCGCCGCCACCCTGGGCGCCGCCCTGGGCACGGCCGCCGCCGTAGCCGCCGCCACCACCGCCTGCGCCAGCACCACCGGCGCCGCCCTGGGCTTCGCGGCTGTAGCCGCCGCCACCGCCGCCGAAGCTGCCTTCCTCACCGCCGCCCGCCGAGCGGCCGCCCAGCATCTGCATCTGGTCCGCGACGATTTCGGTGCTGTACTTGTCCTGGCCAGCCTGGTCCTGCCACTTGCGCGTGCGGATGCGGCCTTCGATATAGACCGACGAGCCCTTCTTCAGGTACTGGCCGGCGATCTCCGCCAGCTTGCCGAAGAACGCGATGCGGTGCCACTCGGTGGCTTCCTTGAACTCGCCGGACTGCTTGTCCTTGTAGCGATCGGTCGTCGCCAGGCGAATGTTCGTCACGGCGTCGCCGCTGGGCATGTAGCGGGTTTCCGGGTCGGCGCCCAGGTTACCGACGAGAATGACTTTGTTGACCGATGCCATGTAAATGTTCTCCAAGAACCGCGCCCCGCTTCCCTGCGGCGGCACGGCATGACTGATTTGCTTGTGGGTCGTCCGTCACAGGACGTAAACGACAACACGGTAAACGACATCACGCGCCCCCGGATATCCGGTCGGGCGCGTGTAGATGCTAACCCCGTTAAGACGAAAAAGCGTTTCGGACTGCTACGGATATGACAACAAGTGTGTCTAACCCGCCACTGCCGACGCACCCTCCTGCCCGCGGGCCGGTGGCGCCTTCATGCTCCACGCGATTATAAGCCAGAGCACCAGCACGGCCGCGCAACCGAGGAATACCGCGCTGCGCCCCTCGTGCTTGAGCAGCCAGCCGCCCACCACACCGCCCAGGAACAGCCCCAGCGCCTGCGTGGTGTTGTAAACCCCCAGCGCCGCGCCCCGCCCGGCCGCCGCGTAGCGCGACACCAGCGACGGCTGCATGGCCTCCAGCACGTTGAATGCAACAAAGAACAGCAGCAGTACACCCACTATCGGCCACAGGCCCTGCACCGCCGCGAACAGCAGCTGCACCACCGTCATCAGCGCCACCGAGGCCAGCAGCACCGGGCGCACCCGGCCATAGCGCTCGGCAGCCATCATCGGCCCCAGCATCAGCACGAAGGAGACCAGCACCACGGGCAGGTAGACCTTCCAATGCTGGTCCAGCGGCATACCGGCGTCGGCCAGCATGGCCGGCACGACCATGAACATCGCCACCTGGCTGGCGTGCAGCGCCAGCACGCCCACGTTCATGCGGATCAGGTCCGCATTCAGCAGCACCTGCCGGAACGGCATGCGCACCGGATGCGGCGGCGGGGGGGCCGGCACCAGGAACAGCGTCACGCCGATGGCCAGCACGCCCAGCACCGCCATCAGCCCGAAGATGCCGGACATGCCGATGCTCTTCAGCAGCGGCGAGGCAATCACCAGCGAGAGCGCGAAGGTCAGCCCGATGCTGCCGCCGACCATCGCCATGGCCTTGGTGCGATGGCGCTCGCGCGTCAGGTCGGCAATGCAGGCGGTGATGGCCGCCGAGATGGCGCCCATGCCCTGCATCGCCCGGCCAATGGTGATGCCAGCCAGGGTGTCCGAGAACGCCGCGACCAGCGCGCCGGCCACGAACAGCAGCAGCCCGGCCACCATGACCGGCTTGCGGCCGATGCGGTCGGACAGCCAGCCCAGCGGAATATGGAGGAAGGCCTGCATCAGGCCATAGATGCCCATGGCCAGGCCGATGCGCTGGGCGTCCTGTCCGTCGGGCAGGCCGCGCGCGTACTCGGCGAACACCGGCAGGATCAGGAACAGGCCCAGCATGCGCAGCGCGAAGATGCTCGCCAGCGAGAGACTGGCACGCAACTCGCTTTTCGTCATGCGGTCGCGCGCGGGCGCCGTCTGGGCGGCCGGGTCGGCAAGATTGGCGGGCTGGGGAGAAGAAGGAATCGACGGCATTGCGCTCGTGAATGGAAATCTGACTCGGTCGATGCGAAGCACCCGGATGGTGGGCCATGTGGCGCCCGTCCGCATGCCGGATGGCCAACGGGCAACCCGGGAAACCGAAGTTCGGTATATTAGCAGGTTTGCTTCCCCGCGCTTTCCGGGTCACGCGGCGGCCGAACCGCCGCCTGGCGCCTGGGTCGGAGCGGCGCTTCAGGCGTTGTGCAAGGCACTTTGAACATTCCGTGAGACCGACCTGTCCGCCCCCGGCGGCAGCGGCGGCCTGGCTGGGCAACTAATCGGTATATGGAAGAAATCAAGATCCGTGGGGCGCGTACCCACAACCTGAAGAACATCAACCTCGACCTGCCGCGCAACAAGCTCATCGTGATCACGGGGCTGTCGGGGTCCGGCAAGTCGTCGCTGGCGTTCGACACGCTCTATGCCGAGGGCCAGCGCCGCTACGTCGAATCGCTGTCCGCCTACGCCCGCCAGTTCCTGCAGTTGATGGAGAAGCCCGATGTCGATCTGATCGAGGGCCTCTCCCCGGCCATCTCGATCGAGCAGAAGGCCACCAGCCACAACCCGCGCTCCACCGTGGGCACGGTCACCGAGATCCACGACTACCTGCGCCTGCTGTTCGCGCGCGCCGGCACGCCCTACTGCCCGGACCACCACATCGCGCTCCAGGCGCAGAGCGTCTCCCAGATGGTGGACGCCGCGCTGGCCCTGCCCGAGGACACCAAGCTGATGATCCTGGCGCCCGTGGTGGCGGACCGCAAGGGCGAGCATTCGGACTTGTTCGATACGATGCAGGCCCAGGGCTTCGTGCGTTTCCGCGTGCGCTCGGGCGGCGGCACGGCCCATGAGGCCGAGGCGAAGGTCTACGACATCGACTCGCTGCCCAAGCTCAAGAAGACCGAGAAACACAGCATCGAGGTGGTGGTGGACCGCGTGAAGGTACGCGCCGACCTCAAGCAGCGCCTGGCCGAATCGTTCGAAACCGCGCTGCGGCTGGCCGACGGCCGTGCCATCGCGCTGGAGATGGATACCGGGCACGAGCACGTGTTCAGTTCGCGCTTCGCCTGCCCGATCTGCTCGTATTCCCTTCAGGAACTGGAGCCCCGGCTGTTCTCGTTCAACAACCCGATGGGCGCCTGCCAGAGCTGCGACGGGCTGGGCCAGATCACCTTCTTCGATCCGAAGCGCGTGGTGGCCTTCCCCAATCTCTCGCTGGCCTCGGGCGCCATCAAGGGCTGGGACCGCCGCAACCAGTTCTACTTCCAGATGCTGCAAAGCCTGGCGGCGTTCTACGACTTCGACACCGATACCGCGTTCGAGGACCTGCCCGCCAACGTCCAGCAGGTGGTGCTGCACGGCTCGGGCGAGGTAGAGATCCCGTTCACGTATATCAACGAGAAAGGCCGCACCACGGTGCGCGCCCATGTGTTCGAGGGGATCATCCCGAACCTGGAGCGCCGCTACCGCGAGACCGATTCGGCGGCCGTGCGCGAGGAACTCGCCAAGTACCAGAACAACCAGCCCTGCCCGTCCTGCGAAGGCACCCGGCTGCGCACCGAGGCGCGCCACGTGAAGGTGGGCGAGGACGACCAGGCGCGGGCCATCTACGAGGTCAACGGCTGGCCGCTGCGCGACGCGCTGACGTGGTTCCTGACCCTGAACCTGCACGGCGCCAAGCGCGAGATTGCCGACAAGATCGTCAAGGAAATCACTGCGCGGCTGAACTTCCTGAACAACGTGGGGCTGGACTACCTGTCGCTGGAGCGCAGCGCCGACACGCTCTCGGGCGGCGAGGCCCAGCGCATCCGGCTGGCCTCCCAGATCGGCTCCGGGCTGACCGGCGTGATGTATGTGCTCGATGAGCCATCCATCGGCCTGCACCAACGCGACAACGACCGCCTGATCGGCACGCTCAAGCATCTGCGCGACATCGGCAACTCGGTGCTGGTGGTGGAGCACGACGAGGACATGATCCGCGCCTGCGACTACGTCGTGGACATCGGCCCCGGTGCCGGGGTACATGGCGGGATGATCGTGGCCGAGGGCACGCCGCCGCAGATCGAAGAGGCGCCGGGCTCGCTGACGGGCCAGTACCTGTCCGGCAAGCGCCGCATCGAGGTGCCCAAGACGCGCGCCAATCCGGACGAGGAGCGGCTGCTGCGCATCGTCAACGCCACCGGCAACAACCTGCGCAACGTGACCGCCGAGATTCCGGTGGGGCTGCTGACCTGCATCACCGGGGTGTCCGGCTCGGGCAAGTCCACGCTGATCAACGACACGCTCTACCACGCCGTGGCGCGCCACCTGTACGGCAGCACGGCCGAGCCGGCCGCGCACGACCATATCGAAGGGCTGGAGCACTTCGACAAGGTCATCAACGTCGACCAGAGCCCGATCGGTCGCACGCCGCGCTCGAACCCCGCCACCTACACCGGCCTGTTCACGCCGATCCGCGAGCTGTTCGCGGGCGTGCCGTCGGCCAAGGAGCGCGGCTACGATCCGGGCCGGTTCTCGTTCAATGTGAAGGGCGGCCGCTGCGAGTCCTGCCAGGGCGACGGCGTGATCAAGGTGGAGATGCACTTCCTGCCCGACGTCTACGTGCCGTGCGATGTCTGCCACGGCCAGCGCTACAACCGCGAGACGCTGGAAGTCCTCTACAAGGGCAAGAGCATTTCCGAGGTGCTGGACCTGACCGTGGAGCAGGCCCACGAGTTCTTCAGCGCCGTGCCGGTGGTGCGCCGCAAGCTGCAGACACTGCTGGATGTGGGGCTGGGCTATATCCGGCTGGGCCAGTCGGCCACCACGCTGTCTGGCGGGGAGGCGCAGCGGGTGAAGCTGTCGCTCGAACTGTCCAAGCGCGACACCGGCCGCACGCTCTACATCCTCGACGAGCCGACCACGGGCCTGCACTTCCATGACATCGAGCTGCTGCTCAAGGTCATCCACAAGCTGCGCGACCAGGGCAACACGGTGGTGATCATCGAACACAACCTGGATGTCATCAAGACCGCCGACTGGCTGCTGGACATGGGCCCCGAAGGCGGCGCCGGCGGCGGGCAGGTGATCGCCAAGGGCACGCCCGAGACCGTGGCCAAGAGCCGCGCCAGCTTCACTGGCAAGTACCTCGCCCCGCTGCTCAAGCGGGGATAAGACCGCACCCCGGGCGCGCTACCGCGTCTGGGCTTCCGGCACACCGGTCACGCCGGCGGGCGGGTCTTCCTTCATCCGGCTGCGGTTCATCAGCCCGGCCTGCTCCAGCACCGGGTAGGCCGTGGCGCAGAACAGCGAGTTGAGTCGCTTCATTTCGCTGATGACGTCCAGGTGGAGCGAGCTGGTCTCGATGCTCTCCGTCGTCTGCACCGCCACGCGCTGCAAATGCGTCCGCGCGTACTTCCGCTCCAGTTCGCGGAAGTTGGCCTTCTCGCCCATCAGCTGCTGGGCGCTGCGGATATCCCCGTTCAGGAACACCGACAAACCCAGGCGCAGGTTGGCCACCAGCCGGCCATGCATCTCGGTGATCTCCTGCATGCCGGCCTCGGAGAACGCCAGGTTGTGGGCGATCTTCTTGTCCTTGGCGTCCAGGATCACCCGTTCGATCAGGTCGCCCGCATGTTCGAGGTTGATGGTCAGCGAGATGATTTCCGTCCAGCGCTGGCCGTCGTGCTCGTCCAGCGCCTCGGTACTGATCTGGGTCAGGTACAGCTTGATGGCCGTGTAGAGGTCGTCCACCTCGTTGTCGATGCGGCAGGTGGCCGTGGCGAGCTTGGCGTCGTTGGTGCGCAGCACGCGCAGCATGTTGTCCAGCATCTGCTCGATGCGGTCGCCGATGCGGAGCACCTCGCGCGCGGCATTGGACAGCGCCAGCGTGGGCGTGGGCAGCGCGGCGGGGTCGAGGTGGCGCGGCGTGACCTGGCTGTCGCCGGTGTTGCGGCCGGGCAGGATGGCCTCGCAGATCCGCGCCAGGGGCGCCGTGGCCCCCAGCAGCAGCGCGGCCAGCGCCAGGTTGAACAGCAGGTGGAAATTGACGATGAGCCGCTGCGGGTCGGTGCTGACCAGCGCCAGCAGTTCCTCGGCCTGGTTCAGCAGCGGCAGCGCGATCACGCACCCGAGCAGCCGCGACAGCAGGTTGCCCAGCGTCACGCGCTTGCCCGGCTGGTTGTTGCCCGAGGTGGTCAGCAGCGCCGAGATCCCCGACCCCAGGTTGGCGCCGAGCACCAGCGCCAGCGCCACATGGATCGACACCACGCCCGCCGACGCCAGCGCGCCGCAGAACAGCACCACGGCCAGGCTCGAATAGCAGAGGATGGTCAGCACCGCGCCAATCAGCATGTCGAGCGCGGCATCGCCGGTCAGCGTGCTGAACAGCACCTTCACGCCGGCCGCCTGCACCACGGGGCGCGTGGCGATCGAGATCAGCTCCAGCGCGAGCGTAATCAGCCCGAGCCCGATCAGCACCCGGCCCACGTGCCCGGGGCGGCTGCCCTTCCAGCTCAGGTGGAGAATCACGCCGACGAAGATCAGCAGCGGCGAGAGCCACGACAGGTCCATCGAGAAGACCTGCACCATCAGCGCGGTGCCGACGTTGGCGCCGAGCATGATGGCGAGCGCGGGCGCCACGGCGATCAGGCCCTGTCCCACGAACGAACTGACGATGACGGCGGTGGCGTTGCTGCTCTGCACAAGCCCGGTCACGCCGAG
The DNA here is from genome assembly GCF_900115455.1 of Cupriavidus sp. OV096. NCBI lineage: Bacteria > Pseudomonadati > Pseudomonadota > Betaproteobacteria > Burkholderiales > Burkholderiaceae > Cupriavidus > Cupriavidus sp. OV096. Next base: position 480,044 of record NZ_FOWM01000002.1, on the reverse strand, counting down.
CCCGGCCGCGAAAGCCGTGAAGCGGTTCGACACGCTGACTGACAGCACATGGCGCAGATTGGCGCCATACACGCGCAGGATGCCGACCTTGACGATGTTGGTGCCCCAGACCAGGAGCGCCACGCCAGATAGAAGATGGAGAAGTACGCCCATTGCGCGTCCTTATTCCTTCGTGACCGGTGCCGATGTCAGCAATCGAGGCTCCGCCCGGTCATCATGTTGTTGTCAAGGGGGCATTATGCGCCGCGCCCCCGGACCCGGCAATGGAGGGGAAAACAACGGCGGGCGCGGGCGCAGGGCTCAGTGGCCCTCGAAATTGCAGACCGTGAACAGCGGCAGGCCGCTCTTGTGCAACAGCTTCGAGCCGCCGAGTTCAGGCAGGTCGACGATCGCCGCGCCCTCCACCACGGTCGCACCCAGACGCTCCAGCAGCTTGCGGCCGGCCATCATGGTGCCGCCGGTGGCGATCAGGTCGTCGACCAGCAACACGCGGTCGCCGGGCTTGCAGGCGTCGGCGTGGATCTCCACGGTGGCGCTGCCGTACTCGAGCTCGTACTCCTCGGCCACGGTCTGGAACGGCAGCTTGCCCTTCTTGCGGATCGGCACGAAGCCGAGGTTCAGCTCGTACGCGATGATCGAGCCGAGGATGAAGCCGCGCGCGTCGATGCCGGCCACGAGGTCCAGCTCCTGGTCCATGTAGCGGTGCACGAATACGTCGATCAGCACGCGCAGGGTCTTGGGGTTCTGCAGCAGCGGGGTGATGTCGCGGAACATCACGCCGGGCTGGGGCCAGTCCGGCACGGTGCGGATGCGGTCACGCAGGTAACCGGTGACGTCGCCGAGGTCGGGGGACTGGATGAGGGAATCTGCCATGGGGATTTGCGTCGAAATGGAAATCGCGTGCCGCCTGCGGTAACGGGCTACCACCCGCCCCGCGCAGGGCCGCCGCACAATGGCCCGGCCGGCCTGGACCGGCTCCGGACACCCGTAACCATACAGGAGACTGCAATGGCCAAGAAAATTCTGATGCTGGTTGGCGACTTCGCCGAAGACTACGAAACGATGGTGCCCTTCCAGGCACTCCAGATGGTGGGCCACGTGGTCCACGCCGTCTGCCCGGACAAGAAGGCCGGCGACCACTGCGCCACGGCCATCCACGACTTCGAGGGCGACCAGACCTACACCGAGAAGCGCGGCCACAACTTCACGCTGAACGCGACGTTTGCCGATGTCGATCCGGCTGCGTATGACGCAATCGTCATTCCGGGCGGCCGCGCCCCCGAATACCTCCGCCTGAACGACCGCGTGCTGGAGATCGTGCGCCACTTCGCCACGGCGAACAAGCCGATCGCGGCGGTCTGCCACGGCGCCCAGTTGCTGGCCGCGGCCGGCGTGCTCGAAGGCCGCACCTGCTCCGCCTACCCGGCCTGTGCGCCGGAAGTCCGGCTGGCGGGCGGCAAGTACGCCGATATTCCGGTCGATCAGGCCCATACCGACGGCAACCTCGTCACCGCGCCCGCGTGGCCGGCCCACCCGGCATGGCTGGCCCAGTTCCTGACCGTGCTCGGGACCCGGATCACCCAGTAGTCATCCAGTCGACGTACAGTAGAGCCTTCCGAACGCGGCGCCAGCCCCCGGCGCCGCCGTCGCAGGAGGCATGCCGATGTGCGAGATCTTCGTCCGGGCCAATCCCGATTCCTACCAGACCCAGTCCCGCTCGCTGCGGCTGCACGGCGTGGCCACGAGCATCCGCCTGGAAAACCTGTTCTGGGAAGTGCTGGAGGAACTGGCGCAGCGCGACGCGATGACGGTCAACCAGTTGCTGACCCGGCTCCATGACGAACTGGCCGAGCATCGCGGCGAAGTGTCGCTGTCGGCCAATTTCGCGTCATTCCTGCGTGTGTGCTGCTTGCGTTACCTGATGCTGCAGGGCGAAGGGCGGATTCCAGCCGATAGCCACGTGCCGATCCGATCACTTGACGCCCACGCGGTGCTGGACGGCCTGCCGCCGTCCTGGGGCGGCGAAGGCTCCTCCCTCAATTCCTGAGCCGCTCTCTATATATAGAGGCGCTCAATCCCGCAGCAGCCGTTCCTCGGCGGACTCCAGTGCCTCCGGCGTGCCACGCAGCACCACGATATCGCCCGGTTCCAGCACGGTCTCCGGCTGCGGATCGAAGGCGCGGATGCCGCGCCGGCGCACCGCCGTCACCTCCACCCCGATCCGCTCCAGCCCCAGCGCGCCCAGCCGGCGGCCCACGGCCGTGTGCTCGGCGCCGAGCGAGACCGAATGGAGCCGCACGGTGTCGCGCTCGATCATGTCCTCTTCGTCGTCCCGACCGTGGAAGTAGCCGCGCAGCAGGCTGTAGCGCGCGTCACGGGCCTGCTGCACGCCGCGCACCACGCGCCGCATCGGCACACCCAGCAGCACCAGCGCGTGCGAGGCCAGCATCAGGCTGCCCTCGATGATCTCGGGCACCACCTCGGTGGCGCCGGCCTTCTGGAGCGTGTCCAGCTCGGAATCGTCCACGGTCCGCACGATCACGGGCAGCGCCGGCGCCAGCTCCTGCACGTGGTGCAGCACCCGCAGCGCCGACGGCGTGTTGGCATAGGTCACAATCAGCGCGGCGGCGCGGTGGATACCAGCGGCGATCAGCGCCTCGCGGCGGCCGGCATCGCCATAGACCACGGTGTCGCCGGCCCCGGCGGCCTCGCGCACGCGGTCCGGGTCGAGGTCGAGCGCCACGTAGTTGATGCCCTCGCGCTCGAGCATATGCGCCAGGTTCTGCCCGCTGCGGCCAAATCCGCAGATGATCGCGTGCTTCTCGGTCTGCAGGCTCTGGGCGGCGATGCGGGTCATGTTCAGCGACTGCATCAGCCATTCGTTGGCGGCAAAGCGCAGCACGATGGTGTCGCTGTACTGGATCAGGAACGGCGCCGCCAGCATCGACAGCAGCATCGAGGCCAGGATGACCTGGATCAGCACCGGATCCACCAGCCCGATACCATCGATCTGGTTCAGCAGCACGAAGCCGAACTCCCCCGCCTGCGCCAGCCCCAGCCCGGTACGGATGGCCACGCCCTGCCGGGAGCCGAACAGCCGCGCCAGCACCGTGATCAGCACCAGCTTGAACAGGATCGGCACGAACAGCAGGCCCAGCACCAGCCAGATGTGGTCGATCACCACATTGATGTTCAACAGCATGCCGATGGTGACGAAGAACAGCCCCAGCAGCACGTCGCGGAACGGCTTGATGTCCTCCTCCACCTGGTGCCGGTAAGGCGTTTCCGAGATCAGCATGCCGGCCATGAACGCGCCGAGCGCCATCGACAAACCCAGCCGCTCGGTCAGCGCGGCCATGCCGAGCGTGACCAGCAGCAGGTTCAGCATGAACAGTTCCTGCGAGCGCCGCGCCGCCACCACGTGGAACCAGCGGCTCATCACGCGCTGGCCAAGGAAGAAGATCAGGCCGAGGGCCACCACGATCTTGACCGTGGCCACCCCCAGCGCCGCCGCCAGCTCGCCGGGGTCGCGCGAGAGCGCCGGGATGACGATCAGCAGCGGCACCACGGCCAGATCCTGGAACAGCAGCACGCTGATGATGTTGCGGCCGTGCTCCGCCTCCAGCTCCATGCGCTCGGAAAGCATCTTGGAGACGATGGCCGTCGAGGACATGGCCAGCGCCCCGCCCAGCGCCACCGAGGCCTGCCAGGTCAGCCCGATCCAGGCCGAGAGCGCCCATCCGGCCGCTACCACGAGCAGCATCGTCAGCACCACCTGGGAGCCGCCCAGCCCGAATACGAGCCGTTTCATCGAGCGGAGCTTGCCCAGGTTGAACTCGAGCCCGATCGAGAACATCAGGAAGACCACGCCGAATTCGGCCAGGTACTTGGTCTGGGCGGAATCGTTGGCCAGCGCGAGCGCGTGGGGACCGATCAGGATGCCCACCGCCAGGTAGCCCAGCATGGGTGGCAGTTGCAGCATGCGGAAGGCCACCACGCCAAGAACGGCGGCGGCCAGCAGCACGAGGGTCAGTTCCAGCGGAGAATGCATTCGGCGGGCTTCGGGGAAGACTTGGGGCTTGACCTGGAACGAGCCGGCCGGGCACGCGCGCCGTCCCGGCATCGGTGCCTCGCCGGGGAAACACGGCAAGCGGCGGTCGCCCGGACCCCATGGCAGAAAAGCCGGGCCGGTCGCCATCGCATTCGTTGGTATACTTCGTCGCCATGATAGCCAATTTCGATGCGGAACGAGCACTTAAGCTCGCTCGCCACACCCTCCAGATCGAAGCCGACGCCGTTTCCGCGCTGGCTGACCGACTGACGCCCGCGTTTACCAAGGCGGTCCAGATGATCCTGGGCTGCACCGGACGCGTGGTCGTGTCCGGCATCGGCAAGTCCGGCCATATCGGCCGCAAAGTGGCGGCCACGCTGGCTTCCACGGGTACGCCGTCGTTCTTCGTGCACCCGGCCGAGGCCAGCCACGGCGACCTGGGCATGATCACCCGCGACGACGTGCTGATTGCGTTCTCCAATTCCGGCGAGACGGCCGAGCTGCTGTCGATCGTCCCGATCGTCAAGCGCATCGGCGCCGGGCTGATCTCGGTCACCGGGAACCCGGAATCGAACCTCGCCAAGCTGTCCGATGCCCATCTGGACGGCGCCGTGGCCCAGGAGGCCTGCCCGCTGAACCTGGCCCCGACGGCCAGCACCACGGCGGCGCTGGCGCTGGGCGACGCCTTGGCCGTGGCCGTGCTGGACGCGCGCGGCTTTGGCGAGGAAGACTTCGCCCGTTCGCACCCGGGCGGCGCGCTGGGCCGCAAGCTGCTGACCCACGTGCGCGACGTCATGCGCACCGGCAACGGCGTGCCCGAGGTGCGTGAAAACACCCCGCTGGCCCAGGCGCTGATGGAAATCACCCGCAAGGGCCTGGCCATGACGGCCGTGGTGGACCCGGACGGCCACGCCATCGGCGTGTTCACCGACGGCGACCTGCGCCGCCTGCTGGAAACCCCGCGCGACTGGCGCACCGTGCCCATCGGCGAGGTCATGCACCGTAACCCCCACGTGGTGAACCAGGACCAGCTGGCCGTGGAAGCCGTGCAGATCATGGAAGCGAACCGCATCAACCAGCTGCTGGTGGTCGATGGCGACGGCAAGCTCGTGGGCGCGCTCCACATCCATGACCTGACCCGCGCCAAGGTCATCTGAGCGGGGCCGGCGATGCGCGACTTCTTCGGCAGGATCTCCGGTCTGGTCATGCGGCTGCTGCCGCTGCTGCTGATGGCGATGGTCGCCGGCAGCACGTTCTGGCTGGTGCAGATCAACTCGCCCCATGAGGACGAGGCCGCCCAGAACCGCGCCAAGCGCCATGAGGCGGACTACTACATGGACCGCTTCTCGGCCACGGAACTGGACACGACCGGCGCCACCAAGATGCGCTTCACCGGCGTGAAGATGATCCATTTCGAGGACGACCAGACCTACGAGGTGACCACGCCGGCCATGCGCGCCTACCAGCCGGACCGCCCCCCGGTCACGGTCAACGCGGACCGGGGCGTGATGAACTCGGAGGGCTCGGTCATCGACCTGTACGGCAATGCCTTCCTGGTACGGCAACCCGGCGTGGATCCGTCGAAGGACCCGCGCATGACCGCTGCATCGCAATATTTCCAGTTGCTGGTCAATGACGACATCGTCAAGACCGATAAAGCGGTACAACTCACGCGCGGCCCGTCGGTGATGACGGCCAACGGACTGGTCTTCAACAATGTCACGCGCGAAGTACAATTGCTCGGCAACGTACGCGGCACCATCGTCATGAATCCGCCGTCGGGGCAGGCCCGGACCACGCAGTAAGCACAACAACAAGCACGCCAGGCGCCGGCAACGGATCGCCCGTCATTCTCTCAGCTGACCAACATGACCCCATCCCTGACGACGTTGTCCTGTCGCCGCATCGTGCCCGCCCTGGCGGTGGCAATCGCCGCGCTCGGCGCGACCCTGGCCCAGCCGGCCCTGGCGGAGCGTGCCGACAAGGACAAGCCGCTGGTGCTGGAGGCCAACAACGCCAGCTATGACGACGTGAAGCAGATCTACACGCTGACCGGCAACGTCGTGCTGACCAAGGGCACGATGGTGCTGAAGTCGGACGCCGCGCAGATCCGCACCGACCCCGAGGGCTACCAGTACGCGGTGGCCACGGCCAATCCGGGCCGCCAGGCGTATATCCGCCAGAAGCGCGACGGCGTGGACGAATACATCGACGGCTGGGGCGACCGCATCGAGTACGACGGCAAGCAGGAAATGTCGAAGCTGATCGGTCATGCCCGCGCGGCGCGCATCGCCGGCGCGAAGACCGTCGACGAGATCCGCGGCGCCGTGATCACCTACGACAGCCGCAACGAGTACTACACGGCTGCCGGCGGCGACAACAACACCTCCACCGGCAACCCGTCCGGCCGCGTGCGCGCCGTGCTCTCGCCGCGCGCGGACCCGGCCAGCGGCGCCGCCGCGCCGCCGCCGCTGGAACTGAAGCCGGCGCCCGCGCCCGGCAAGCCCTGAACCCCGGACGCGCCCGCCGCGTCACGCATGCATTGACCTGATGAACGACTCCGCCACGCTCGCCCCGAACGCCTCCGCAGCCCCGTCGGCCGCCCGTACCGACAGCAGCACGCTGGTCGTGCGCCACCTGAAGAAGCGCTACGGTTCGCGCACCGTGGTCAAGGACGTCTCGCTGGACGTGAAGAGCGGCGAGGTGGTCGGCCTGCTCGGTCCGAACGGCGCCGGCAAGACCACGTCGTTCTACATGATCGTGGGCCTGGTGGCACTGGATGAGGGCGACATCGTGCTGGACGACCAGCACATCAGCGGCCTGCCGATCCACGAGCGCGCCCGCATGGGCCTGTCCTACCTGCCGCAGGAGGCCTCGGTCTTCCGCAAGCTCAACGTCGAGGAAAACATCCGCGCCGTGCTCGAGTTGCAATTGGAGAAGGGCAAGCCGCTGCCGAAGGCCGAGATCGAACGCCGCCTGGATTCGCTGCTGGATGACCTGCAGATCGCCCATCTGCGCAACAACCCGGCGCTGTCGCTCTCCGGCGGCGAGCGCCGCCGCGTGGAAATTGCCCGGGCGCTGGCCTCCGCGCCGCGCTTCATCCTGCTGGACGAGCCGTTCGCCGGCGTGGACCCCATCGCCGTGGGCGAAATCCAGCGCATCGTGAGCTTCCTGAAGGCGCGCAACATCGGCGTGCTGATCACCGACCACAACGTGCGCGAGACGCTCGGCATCTGCGACCACGCCTACATCATCAGCGAAGGCACGGTGCTGGCCGCCGGCCAGCCTGAGGAAATCATCGCCAACGAGTCCGTGCGACGCGTGTACCTGGGCGAAAATTTCCGCATGTGACCCATCGGCCGCCGCGTGCGGCCGCGCTTCTCCCGGCCTCCACGGCGACAGCCGGGGTCGATCAGGAAGTCAGAGCGATAGGCGATAGCAATTTCCGTTCCATAGTCGGAAGGATGCGCATAGAATAGGTCGCATGAAACCGTCGCTTCAGCTTCGTCTCTCGCAACATCTGGCATTGACCCCGCAGCTGCAACAGTCGATTCGATTGTTGCAGCTCTCGACGCTTGAACTCCAGCAGGAAGTGGAACAGGCGCTGACCGAAAATCCCCTGCTCGAACGCGAAAACGACTGGATCGAAAGCCCGTTGCGGGTAGCCGCCGATGGCTCGGTCAACCTCCAGAGCGCCCCCGCGCCGGCCTCCTCCGAGCCTCAGCCCAACGGCGACGCGCGCACCGATGGCGCGTCCGGCGGTGAGGACGACAACTACAACGACAACGGCAGCGAGGACTACGGCAGCGACTGGAGCCTCGACGACTTCGCCCGCCGCCCCCAGGGCGACGAGGACGAAAAGTCGCCGATGCAACTGCGCGATGCCGAACCCACGCTGCGCGAGCACCTGATGGGGCAGTTGGCCCCGCTGAAGATCTCGGTGCGCGACAAGGGCCTGGCCATCTTCCTGATCGAATCGCTCGACGATGACGGCTACCTGAGCGCCTCGCTCGAGGAAATCTGCACCGAACTGCCCGAGGAACTCGAATTCGAGATCGACGAAGTCCACGCGATCCTGACCCTGCTGCAGAGCTTCGACCCGCCCGGCGTGGGCGCGCGCAATGCCGCGGAGTGCCTCAGCCTGCAATTGCGTCGCCTGAAGCACTCGCATCGTGAGCTGGCGCTGACCATCGTCAATCATCATCTGGAACTGCTGGCCGTGCGCGACTACACGCGGCTAAAGAAAGCGCTCCAGGTGGACGAAATAGCACTGAAGGCGGCACACGAACTGATTCGCTCGCTGGCGCCGTATCCGGGGCACGCGTTCAACCGTCCCGAGGCCGACTTCGTGGTGCCCGACGTGTTCGTGCGCAAGAGCGGCAGCGGGTGGATCGCGGCGCTCAATCCGGATGTCATGCCACGGCTGCGCATCAACGACATGTATGCGCAGATCCTGCGCGGCGCGAAGGGCGAAACGGGGACGGCAGGCCTGCAGCAGAAGCTTCAGGAGGCGCGGTGGCTTATCAAGAACATCCAGCAACGATTCGATACGATCCTGCGTGTTTCGCAGGCAATTGTGGAACGTCAAAAGAACTTTTTCACGCATGGCGAAATCGCGATGCGCCCCTTGGTTTTGCGGGAAATAGCCGATACACTCGGTTTACATGAGTCGACCATTTCCCGGGTCACCACGAATAAGTACATGGCCACGCCCATGGGTACTTTCGAGTTGAAGTACTTCTTTGGGAGCCACGTCTCTACGGAGACTGGCGGCGCGGCCTCCTCCACGGCAATCCGCGCGCTGATCAAGCAACTGATAGGAGCCGAAGACCCCAGGAATCCTCTTTCCGACAGCCGGATCGCCGAACTGCTGGGTGAGCAAGGCTTCGTGGTCGCACGCCGCACGGTGGCGAAATACCGCGAAGCGCTCAAGATCCCCGCAGTCAATCTCCGCAAGACTTTGTAGCCGAGCCGCAACCGCCTGCCTGGTGCGGCTCTTTCAGAAGGAGAAGCGCTATGAACTTCAAGATCAGTGGACACCACCTCGACATCACGCCCCCGCTGCGTGAGTATGTGGAAACGAAACTGGAGCGAATTGTCAGGCATTTCGATCAGGTCATCGGCGTGAGCGTGCTGCTATCGGTGGACAACCACAAGGAGAAGGACCGGCGCCAGTACGCGGAAATCAATCTGCATCTGAAGGGGAAGGACATCTTCGTCGAAGCGCATCATGAAGATCTGTATGCGGCGATCGACTGTCTGGTCGACAAGCTCGACCGCCAGGTCATCCGCTACAAGGACCGCGTACAGGGCCACGATCGCGAGGCGGTGAAGTACCAGATGGCCGCCCAGCAACTGACGCAGCAGTAGACACCTGCAGGCAACCGAAAACAGAGCGGTTGCCGACCCTGCAGAGGACTGAAAAGAAGAGCTCAAGCCGCGCAATCAGCGCGGCTTTTTTGATGGGCGCGCGCCATGGCGGTGACGGTGCGGGCACCTGGAATGTTTCGTTACCTTATTGCCACGCCGGAGGGCGACCCGGGGCCCCCGGGAGCGGTCAAAATGGGAACAAGTGTTCGCAAGCCGCCCGCCTCGGTGTATGCTCCGCCATACAAATAACGACAGGACGGCCCCGGGACACCCCGGGTGGGCAAGCCGGCCGGCACGTCGTGGCACCGCCGCGACCCCGGCGCTGCATCGCAAAATCGCGGTGGAGCCCTGCTCTATAATGGCCGGACGCTCCAATGCGGGCGTCCCAGACAAGATCTCGGTACCCAAGTTTCGCCCCGAATCCGGCGGGACGGCCTTCGCGCCCCGGCCCGCTAACCTGACTTCTCGCGCATCGCCCATGAATCGTTTGGCCAAATTGCTGCCACCCGGCAACATCCATCTCGACGTCACCGTCACCAGCAAGAAGCGGGTGTTCGAGCAAGCCGGGCTCCTGTTCGAGAACAACCATGGCGTGGCGCGTGCTACCGTGACCGATAACCTGTTCGCGCGCGAATCGCTGGGTTCCACGGGTCTGGGTGCCGGCGTGGCCATTCCGCATGGCCGCATCAAGGGTCTCAAGCAGCCGCTGGCCGGCTTCATGCGCCTGGCCGAGCCCATTCCGTTCGAATCGCCGGACGGCAAGCCGGTGTCGCTGTTGATCTTCCTGCTCGTGCCGGAACAGGCCACGCAACAACATCTGGAAATCCTGTCGGAAATCGCCCAACTGCTCTCGGACCGCGAGATGCGCGAGGGCCTCGCCACACTGCCCACGTCGGAAGCGGTGCATGATCTGCTGACGCAGTGGCACCCCTGACTCCCGCCCCAACGGCCGCCTGAAACGGCCTGTCCGCCCCCGAAAGTCATACGCGCATGGAACTCACCGGCGTCACCTCGCAGTCGATCTTCGACGACAACGCAGCCGATATCAAGCTCTCGTGGGTCGCTGGCCTGGAAGGGGCCGACCGGGCCTTCGACGTGGAATTCGCCCGCGAAGCCACCTCGGCGGCGGACCTCGTCGGCCACTTGAACCTGATCCACCCGAACCGGATCCAGGTGCTCGGCAAGCCGGAAATCCTCTACTACCAGCGCCTCGACGACGAGCCGCGCAAGCGCCAGATGGGCGAGCTGATCCTGCTCGAGCCGCCGTTCCTCGTCGTGGCGGATGGCATGGAGCCGCCGCCAGACCTGGAGCTGCGCTGCACGCGCTCGTCCACGCCGCTGTTCACCACGCCGGTGTCGTCGGCGGCTGTGATCGACCATCTGCGGCTCTACCTGTCGCGCATCTCCGCCCCGCGCGTGACGATGCACGGCGTGTTCCTCGACATCCTCGGCATGGGCGTGCTGATCATGGGCGAGTCCGGCCTGGGCAAGAGCGAACTGGGCCTGGAACTGATCTCGCGCGGCCACGGTCTCGTGGCCGACGATGCGGTGGATTTTGTGCGACTCGGACCCGACTTCATCGAGGGCCGCTGCCCGCCGCTGCTGCAGAACCTGCTGGAAGTGCGCGGCCTGGGCCTGCTCGACATCAAGACGATCTTCGGCGAGACGGCCGTGCGCCGGAAGATGAAGCTCAAGCTCGTGGTGCAGCTCGTGCGCCGCAACGACGGCGAGTTCGAGCGCCTGCCGCTTGACTCGCAATACCTCGATGTCCTGGGCCTGCCAATCCACATGGTGAAGATCCAGGTGGCAGCCGGCCGCAACCTGGCCGTGCTGGTCGAGGCTGCGGTGCGCAATACGATACTGCGCCTGCGCGGCATCGACACCTTGCGCGACTTCATGGACCGTCAGCGCGCCGCCATGCAGGCGGACGTGGTCTCGCGCGGCCAGGGCCGCCTGCTCTGATGCGGTGGCGCGTCAACGCGCCACGGCTCTCCATCGTTTGTGCTGTAATGGGCATCGAGCCAATGGATCGGACCCATTCGTAGTGTTTCCACAGCCAAGGAGAGAAGCATGAAGAAGCTGATCGCGATGTGTTTGCTGGTGACCCCGCTGCTGGCCACGGGCGCGTTTGCCCAGAGTGCCTCGGCCCCCGCCGCCTCTGGCGCCAAGGCCCCCAACGCCCAACAGGACAAGATGAAGGCCTGCAACGCCCAGGCCACCGGCAAGAAGGGCGACGAGCGCAACAAGTTCATGAGCGACTGCCTCTCCAACAAGCCCGCCGCCGCCGCCGAACCCAAGACCCAGCAGGACAAGATGACCGCCTGCAGCAAGCAGGGCAAGGGCAAGAAGGGCGACGACTACAAGAAGTTCATGAGCGATTGCCTGTCCAAGCCGGCGGCCTGATCGTCACTTTTTGTGCGCCGGGTGTCATGACGCAGCCATCACCCGGTGCTATCCTTGCAGGGCTATGCGGATCCTCCTCATCACCGGAATCTCCGGCTCCGGCAAGTCTGTCGCCCTCAATGTCCTGGAAGATGCAGGCTACTACTGCGTCGACAACCTCCCGGCACAATTCCTGCCCGAGCTGACCAGCTACCTGGCCGAGCAGGGCTATACCCACCTGGGCGTGGCCACCGACATTCGCAGCCGCGAGTCGCTGGCGCGGCTGCCGGACACCGTGCGCCAACTGGCCGCCGCCGGCCATCAGGTGCAGGTGCTGTTCCTGACCGCCAACACCGACGCGCTGGTGCAGCGCTACTCCGAAACACGCCGCCGCCACCCGTTGTCCGGGCGCGTGGCCGAGGTACCCGCCCTGCCGGGCAGCGCCAATGCCGATGCGGCACCGCACGATACCTCGCTGATCGAAGCCATCGAGATGGAGCGCGAGCTGCTGAGCCCGCTGGCCGAATCGGCGCACCGCATCGATACCAGCAACGTCCGCACCAACACGCTGCGTAGCTGGATCAAGGAGTTGATCCGGGGCGAGAGCCAGCAGCTCACGTTGCTATTCGAATCGTTCGGCTTCAAGCATGGCGTGCCAAGTGACGCGGACATGGTCTTCGACGTGCGCTCGCTGCCCAACCCCTACTACGACCTCGCGCTGCGCCCGCTCACCGGCCGCGACGTGCCGGTGATCGACTTCCTGCAAAGCCAGCCGATGGTGCTCGCGATGGCGGAGGACATCCGCGCCTATGTGGAGAAGTGGCTGCCGAGTTTCATCGCCGATAACCGCAGCTATCTGACCGTGGCGATTGGCTGCACGGGCGGCCAGCACCGCTCGGTGTTTATCGCGGAAAGACTTGCCAACTACTTCCGGGCACATGGTAATGTGCTGGTCAGACACCGCGAGCTTGCCCCGGCAGGCTGACGCGCCAACGTCCCTCCCTGGCAGTGGAACCGGAACCGGCATCGCATGTCGTCACATCCACCAGACACTGGTCATTCGACGCATCCCGCGCCTGATCTGGACGCGCTGCCCCTGTTTCCGCTCCACACGGTACTGTTTCCCGATGGCCGCCTGCCGCTGCGCGTGTTCGAGGCGCGCTATGTGGACATGGTGCGCAACTGCATGCGCGACCACACGCCGTTCGGCGTCTGCCTGATCGCGAGTGGCAACGAGGTGGCGCAGCAGGACCAGCCCACTGTGCCCGAAGACGTGGGCTGCCTGGCCGACATCGTCGACTGCAATATGGAGCAACTGGGCGTGCTGCTGATCGAGGCGCGCGGCCGGCAACGCTTCCAGGTCCTTTCCCACACCACACGGGATGACGGCCTGATCGTGGCCCGGGTGGAGTTGCTGCCGCCCGACGAGATCGACTGCAAGCTCGAATTGCTCGGCGAATGCCTGTCGGCGCTGCGGCGCATCGTCAGCGCCATCCATGCCGAGCAGACCGATAAATCCCGCCTGCCCTTCAACGAACCGTATCGCTGGGATGACCCGAGCTGGGTCGCCAACCGGCTCTGCGAGTTGCTGCCCGTGCCGCTCAAGGCCAAGCAGATGCTGATGGCGCTGCCCGATGCCGGCATGCGCATCGAGATCGTCCACCGCTATATGCGCCAGCATCACATTGTCTGACGCCCCCCGCTGTTTCCTGAGTTTTCCCTAGAACAAACCGCCGCGCGCCTGATCTTCGAGCAGCCGCCGCACCGGTGCGGGCGTGCCGAGCGCATCGAGGTCGTCGAGCGACAGCCAGCGCCGGCTGACGCCATCGTCCGCGCCGCTGCGCAGCGCCAGCGCGCCCAGGTCCACCCGCACCGCGCGGATCAACAGGCGAAAGTGCGTGAACACGTGGGTCAGCTCGCCGGCCAGCGTGGCGGATGTCGGCACGCCGAATTGCCGGGCGACTTCGCGCGCGGCGTCCTCGGCTGCGTCGGCATCGAAGGGCACCGTGTCGACGGGCATTTCGGGCAGGCTCCACAGGCCGCCCCAGATGCCGCTGTCGGGTCGTAGATTGACGAGAACGTCGCGGCCGTGGCGGATGACCAGCATGACGGTGCTGCGCTCGGGAATCGCGGCACGCGGCTTGGGCGTCGGCAGCGTGCCGGTCAGGTTCTCGCGGCGCGCCACGCATTCCGCGGCCAGCGGGCAGGCCGCCGCATCGGCCAGACAAGCCGGCTTGCCGCGCGAGCAGATCGTCGCGCCCAGGTCCATCAACCCTTGCGTGTAGGCCACCATGTCTTCGGCCTGATGCGGGCCGGCGGGCGGCAAGGCGCGCTCGGCCAGCGCCCACATCCGCATCTCGATGGCCCGTTCGCCCGGATAGCCGTGGATGCCGAACACGCGCGCGAACACGCGCTTCACGTTGCCGTCGAGGATGGGCGAGCGCACGCCGGCGCTGAACGCGGCGATGGCAGCCGCCGTCGAGCGGCCGATGCCGGGCAGCGTGACCAGCACGGCCGGATCGGTCGGGAACTCGCCGCCGTGGTCGTCCATGACCGTCTTCGCGCAGCGGTGCAGGTTGCGCGCGCGCGAGTAGTAGCCCAGGCCGGCCCAGAGCGCCATGACGGCGTCGGCCGGCGCGGCGGCCAGCGCGGCCACGGTGGGCAGCGCGGTCACGAAGCGCTGGAAGTACTCGATCACCGCCGCCACCTGGGTCTGCTGGAGCATGATCTCGGACAGCCAGATCCGGTACGGGTCGCGCGTGTTCTGCCACGGCAGGTCGTGCCGGCCATGCGTGCGCTGCCACGTCACCACGCGGGCGCCGAAGTCGTCGGGCACGGCAATGTCGGGGCTGGCTGGGAGGGTGGGGGCGGCGGCTGACTTGCGGGGCATTGCGGGGCGGTGGGGAAAAGAAAAGCGCCGCTCTAAGGCGGCGCCACATGATACCGCGATGCGGTGCCCGGTCAGGCCGCGCGCGCGCCGTGCTCGACTGCCGGTTCGACGAGAACCTTGGCAAAGCCCTCGATCTTGGTGCTGCGCTCGTCCAGGCCGTTGAGCACCTGTTCGAGTTCGGCGATGCGGCTTTCCAGCGTGTCCGTGGCCTCGTGGATGCGTTCGATCGAATCCACCCGACGGCGCAGTTGCTTCTGATGCTCGCGCACCTGCGCCTCGAGCGGCGTCATCACGGACTTCAGCCAGATCTCGATATCGCGGTTCAGGTCTCGGAAATTCTCCAGAACCCGGCTCGCCATCGTCGCGAACGCGTTCTGCACCAACTGCGGCCGCGAACGGGTCAGCATGTTCACCGTGCCGAAGTGGTTGTTCACCAGTTGCAGCGTTTCCTGCAGCTCCACCGCGTAGCGCGAGGTGACGAACTGCATCGGCGCCGGCAGCGTGAAACCGTGCTCGGCGTTGAAGCGGCGATACATGCTGTCCACCAGTTGATGCAGGCCGGCGATCTTCTGGTCGGCATCGTGGATCAGGCCGGTCAACTGGCCGAACAGCGCCTCCATGTCCTCGCGCAGGCCGCGCGAGAAGAATCGCTCCTTCATCTGCTCGCGGGCGTCACGCATGGTGCGGCGCACGTCGCGCAACTGCAGGCTCTTGATGATGTCCGCGCTGTGGCGGCCGAAGACCAGGCGCAGCGCCTGGAACTTCGAGATGCTCTGTTCGAATTCCTCTTTCTCGCCCTGCACGCGCAGCAGCATGTGCTTGACCATCGCGTGGTTCTTGCCGCGCAGGCCGCGCAGCTCGAACAACTGCTCGACGATGTCCCGGCGGCGGCTTTGCAGCAGTTGCTGGGCGCCGCGCGACATGTCCTGCACCAGGCGCTGGACCTGATCGGACACGATCTCGCGCCGCTGCGGAATCAGCTGGTCGGACAGCACGTGCTCGAACTGCGGCAGGTTGCTGCGTACCAGCATCGGCTGGTCCTGGGTGACCTTGGCGACCAGGCCCTTCTGCGCCGACACCGGGTAGACGCGGCGCTCTTCGATGCCGAGGATCTGGGCCGTCGAGCGAACCTGCCGCGAAATCTCCGAGGCAATCTCCGGCGACGACTTGAGCGGGTCCCACAGCCCGTCGATCTTGTTCAGCACGGCCAGGCAGCCCCGGCGATGGCCGGCGCCCACGTGGCTGCGCCACAGTTCGAGGTCGCTCTTGGTCACGCCGGCGTCGGCGGCCAGCACGAAGACCACCACGTGCGCATCGGGGATCAGCCGCAGCGTCAGTTCCGGCTCGGTACCGATCGCGTTCAGGCCCGGCGTGTCGAGGATGACCAGGCCCTGGCGCAGCAGTGGGTGCGGGAAGTTGATCACCGCATGGCGCCAGCGCGAGATCTCGACCATGCCATCGGCATCGACCGACCACGCGGCGTCCGGGTCGTTCTCGTTATAGAGGCCGAGCGATTCGGCCACGGCCGGCGTCACGCGCGTGGTTTCCACCACGTGCTGGAACGCGGCCAGCATGCCCTCGGGCGACGACGGATCCAGCGGCACCGTGGTCCAATGCGAATTGGACGAGCCGGGCTCCATGAAATCGGCCGTGGAGGCGTCGTGCAGGCGCGTCTCGATCGGCAGCAGGCGAATGCTCGGCTGCTCGTTCTCGTCGTAGCGCAGCTCGGTCGGACACATCGTGGTCCGGCCCGCCGACGACGGCAGGATGCGCCGGCCGTAGTCGGCAAAGAAAATCGCGTTGATCAGTTCGCTCTTGCCGCGCGAGAACTCGGCGATGAACGCCACCTTGAGGCGGTCGCTCTTGAGAACGTTCTGAATGCGCTGGACGCGGTCATCCGCGGTAGCGTCATAGAGGTCGTACTGTTGCAGCCACGACTGGAATTCGGCGAGAGACTGAAGGACCCCGGTTCTCCAGGCGCCATATTGTTCGAATTGATGGGCGAGGCTCGTCATGGAGTTGTGCGCGTTCGCTGTTTCGGCTCGGATTTATTGGTTCGAACTCGTACGACCCGCCTCGCGCAAGGCTACCCGTTGACCCTCGGACCCCGCCACGAGACGCGCACCGGATCAATGCCACATTAGTGGGAGATTCGGCGCTTTTTGTAACTTTTTATGTCTGCGCACACGATACATGGTTTGTGTCGGATTTTGTGGAATTCACGTCCCTTGCGCGCGCCGCCGTCACAGAGTGTTGCGCGGAGCCATCGGCAATGCCGGACGACAATGTATGGACATTGGATCGTCACGCGCACCAAGCCGCCGAGACCCCCGTCAATGCTGGCAATGCGGGCAATAGAAGGTGGAACGCTGGCCCTGCACGATCTGGCGGATCGGGGTGCCGCAAACGCGACACGGCTCGCCGGCCCGGTCATAAACGAAGCAATCCAGCTGGAAGTAGCCGCTGCTGCCGTCGCTGCCGACGAAGTCGCGGAGCGTGCTGCCGCCCCGGGCGATGGCCTCGGCCAGCGTCTCGCGCACGGCCACGGCCAGCTTGTCGCAGCGCGCGAGGCTGAGCCGGCCCGCCGCCGTGGTCGGCCGGATGCCGGCCCGGAACAGGCTTTCCGAACAATAGATATTGCCCACGCCCACCACGATCTCGCCGGCCAGCAGCGCGGTCTTGATCGCCACGGACCGACCCCGCGTATGGCGATGGAGCCAGGCGCCGTCGAAGCGCGGATCGAACGGCTCGAGGCCGAGCTTGCGCAGCAGCGGATGCTCGCCGAGGTCCGCCTCTGGCAAGGGGCTCCAGATAATCGCCCCGAAACGGCGCGGGTCGCGGAAGCGCAGGGTCACCGGACGGGAATCGGGGGAATTCGGGGCTTCAGGGACATTGGGGGCATCAGGGGGGGCGTCGGGCGCGGCCAGGACGAGGTCGAGGTGATCGTGGGTGCCCGGGGATGGTGCATCGGGATAGACCCGCAGCGTGCCGGTCATGCCGAGGTGAATCAGCAGCCAGCCGGTGTCGGTGTCACCTTCCAGGCCCTCCGCGCCACATCCGGTGCCGGCCGCCGGCAGGCATTCGATCAGCAGGTACTTGCCGCGCCGCTCGACGCGCCCGATCACGCGCCCGGCCAGCCGCGCCTCCAGTTCCGGCTCCACCGGCCAGCGCAGGCCGCGGTGACGCACCGTCACGTCGACAATACGCCGCCCCACCACGTGCGGCAGCAGTCCGCGCCGCGTGACTTCCACTTCCGGCAATTCCGGCATCGCCCCAGGACCTCCTTCTCGACTTCCGTCGGCCTTCCCATCAGAACCTCTTGCCCGGTTTGGCGCTCCAACCTCGCAGGAACCAGCGGCGCGCGCGGCGCGCTGTGCGGGTTCCCAAACGCATTGGCCCCTCGCGGCAAGCAGGGCATTGTAGCGGCAGGCTACAATGCCTCTCATCCATTCCTACGCCCCCGCGCGCCCGGAGCATCGATTTCATGCCGGACTTCCGTTCGTCCCTTCAGGCCATGCGCCCGGACCTCATTCCGATGACAGCATTTCCCGCCGCGCCCGCCGGCCCCGCCAGCGGCTTGCGCCGCCATGCGCGTGCGCTGGCCGTCTCCGCCTGCCTAGCATTCGGCGCGTTCGCCACGGTGGCGCACGCCGCGCCACCCCGGGTGGCGCAGGGCGACGAAGAAGCCATCGACGTGCCGCCGCCGGCCTCCGTGACCAAGCCCCGGGCGCCGCGCACGCCGCTGCCGAATGTGTCGCTGACGCCGGACATCCTCTATCGGGTGCTGGCCGCCGAGATCTCGCTCCAGCGTGGCCTGGTCGGCACCGCCTACCGCACCTACCTGGACCTCGCGCGCCAGACGCGTGACCCGCGCCTGGCCCAGCGCGCCACGGAAATCGCGTTCAACGCGCGGATTTCGCAGCAGGCGCTGGACGCCGCCCGGCTCTGGACCGAACTGGCGCCCACCTCGCCCGCCGCGCGGCAAGTGCTTTCCACCCTGCTGGTGCTGAACGGCCGCTGGGACGAGGCCGAGCCGCTGCTGGTGCAGCAGCTGGCCAGCTCGCCGCCGGGCCATCGCCCGGAAGCCATCCTGCAGATGCAGCAGCAGATCTCGCGCACCAGCGATCCGGCCGGCGCCGTGGCCGTGCTCCAGCGCGTGACCGCCAACGACACCAAGTTCGCCGAGACGCATCTGGCCATTGCCCGCGCCAAGGAAGCGGCCGGCGACAACGCCGGCGCGCTGGCCGAGCTGGACGAGGCGCTGCGCATCAAGCCTGACCTCGAGCCCGCCGCGCTGATGGCCGCCGAACTCCAGGCCGAGAGCGCGCCGGACAAGTCCATCGCCCTGCTCAAGCGCTTCCTGGCCAAGGCACCGGCCTCGGTCAACGGCCACATCACGCTGGCCCGCCTGTACCTGCAGAAGAACGACATGGAAGCCGCGCGCGCCGAGTTCGAGGCGCTGCGCAAGGTCGCCCCGAACGACCCGCGCGTGCCGCTGGCGCTGGGCCTGACCAGCCTCCAGGCGCGCAGCTACGACGACGCCGAGCGCTACCTGCAGGAATACCTGCGCATGGCCGAGAAATCCCCGGCCGCCAATCCGGACGTAGCCTTCCAGTACCTGGCGCAGATCGCCGAGGAAAAGAAGGATTACGCGCAGGCCATCCAGTGGCTCGACCGGATCGAAGACAGCCGCCTCGCACCGGCAGCCCAGGCCAAGCGCGCGCAGCTGCTGGCGCGCATGGGCAAGCTCGACGACGCCCAGGCCGTGTTCAGCGACATGCTGGCCGATGCCGAGGACATCGCCGACCCCGGCCAGCGCGGCCAGCGCATGGCGGCGATCCGCCAGGCAGAAGTGGCCACGCTGATCGACGCCAAGGCCTACGACCGCGCGCGCAAGTCACTGGAGGAACGCGTGCGCGTGGAGCCGGACAATGCCGACTGGGTCTACGAACTGGCGATGCTCGACGAGCGCGAGAAGCGCTACGACAGCATGGAACGCGGCCTGCGCAAGGTCATCGCCATGCAGCCGGAGCAGAAGCAGGGCTACAACGCGCTCGGCTACTCACTGGCCGACCGCAACGAGCGGCTGGCCGAAGCCCGCAAGCTGCTCGAACGCGCGTCCGAGCTTGGCCCGGACGATCCCTACATCATGGACAGCCTGGGCTGGGTGAAGTATCGCCAGGGCGAACTGCAACCGGCCGCCGAACTGCTGCGCAACGCCTACTCGAAGGCGCCCGAGGCTGAAATCGGCGCGCATCTGGGCGAGGTGCTCTGGCAACTGGGCCAGCATGACGAAGCACGCCGCACCTGGACCGAGGCCGCCAAGGCGGAGCCCGAGAACCAGACCCTGATCGACACGCTGCGCCGTTACAACCAGAACGTGCTGCTGTCCAAGTAAGCTGCCAACCGGCCCGGGCCGCCCGCCATCCGATGCAATACCGTGCGATGGAGGGCGCCGGGGCGCTGTTGTGCGATGGTCGCCCTGGCGGCCATCGCCACCTCGTCATACATCCCGATTTTTCCGACCGACGACTCATGACCATGCTCCGATCCCGTCGCCTGGCCCTGTTCTGCCTTGCCGCCCCGCTCTGGCTGGCCGGCTGCGCCAGCGTGGCGCCCTCGCGCGGCTTCGACGCCGGCGAGACCGCCCGCAGCGAGCACTACTCGGGCCGTTTCGCCGCCAACTACACCCGCTATGGCCGCAACGAAGGCGTGCAGGGCAGCTTCCGCTGGGAGGAACAGGGGCGTAACGTGCGACTGGACCTCGTTTCGCCGCTGGGCCAGACGCTGGCCGTGGTGACGTCCACGCCCTCGGGCGCCACGCTCGACCTGCCCAATGAGCCGCCGCGCAACGCGCCCGAGGTGGACGCGCTGATGGAACAGGCGCTGGGCTTCTCGCTGCCCGTCTCGGGCATGCGCGACTGGCTGCACGGCCGCCCCGCGCCGGGCGCGCCGGCCAACGCCACGCGCGACGTGCGCGGCCGCCTCGACACCCTCACGCAGGCCGGCTGGACCGTGCGCTATGTGGATTGGCAGGAGCCGCCGGAAGGTGCCACCGTGGCCACCGCCCGGCCGCGTCGCATCGACATGGCGCGCGACGGCGGCCCGTCGCCGATGACCGTGCGGCTCGTGATCGACCCGGAGGCCCGCCAATGACCGCCGCCATGACCACCGATACCTCCCTGCCGCCCCCGGACCTGCGCGACTGCCCGGCGCCGGCCAAGCTCAACCTGTTCCTGCACGTGACCGGGCGCCGCCCGGACGGCTACCACACGCTCCAGACCGTATTCCAGCTAGTCGACTGGTCGGACACCCTGCACTTTCACCGCCGCGACGATGGGGTGATCGCCCGCACCACCGACATCCCCGGTGTGCCGGCGGACACCGACCTCGTGGTGCGCGCGGCGCGTGCCCTGCAGCAGGCCAGCGGCACCCGCTTCGGCGCGGACATCGCCATCGAGAAGCGGCTGCCGATGGGCGGCGGCATCGGCGGCGGATCGTCCGATGCGGCCACCACGCTACTGGCGCTGAATCACCTCTGGGGCGTGCGGCTGCCGCGCGACGAACTGATGCGGATCGGCCTCTCGCTGGGCGCCGATGTGCCGGTGTTCGTCTTCGGCCAGAACGCCTTCGCGGAAGGGGTGGGCGAGGAACTGACGCCCGTGGATTTGCCGTCCAGTTGGTTCGTCGTCATCCACCCGCGCCAGCACGTGCCCACCGCTGCAATATTTTCGGACGAACGCTTGACAAGGGATACGCCCATCTCCATAATTACCGACTTCGCTGCTTGCACAAACAAATTCGCTTTCGGTCGCAACGACCTGCAAGCGATAGCAACAGCGAAATTCGGCGAAGTTGCCCGAGCCCTTGAATGGCTGAGACAATACAGTCCCCATGCAAGGATGACCGGTTCCGGAGCCTGCGTGTTTGCCCGTTTCGACGATCAGCAAACTGCGCAGCAGGTTGTGGAACAGGTGCCATCGGAATGGGATGGCAGGTGTGTGAGTAGTTTGTCGCATCACCCGCTCGCAACATTCGCATAGCAAGTTTTCGTCTGGCGAGGTGCTTCAGTTTGGCGCCGCGACAGTCGATAAAGGTTGTGTAGGGGAGTCGCCAAGTTGGTCAAGGCACCGGATTTTGATTCCGGCATGCGAGGGTTCGAATCCTTCCTCCCCTGCCATTACTTCCTATAGTGTTCTGACGAACACTCGCAGAATCGGCTGCCGGCAATGGCCGGCGGTCACAAAATCTCCCCCAGCAGCAAGACAGGTGCCCCGAATGAGCAGCGAAGGCTTGATGGTATTTACCGGCAACGCCAACCCCAAACTCGCGGAGGCTGTCGTACAGCACCTCGGCATTCCCCTGGGCAAGGCACTGGTAGGCCGTTTCTCCGACGGCGAAGTCCAGGTCGAAATCCAGGAAAACGTTCGCGGCAAGCACGTCATCGTGCTGCAGTCCACCTGCGCGCCGACCAACGACAACCTGATGGAACTGATGGTGATGGTCGATGCCCTCAAGCGCGCCTCGGCCCGCAGCATCACCGCCGCCATGCCCTACTTCGGCTATGCCCGCCAGGATCGCCGCCCGCGTTCGGCGCGCGTGGCCATCTCGGCCAAGATCGTGGCCAACATGCTCGAAGTGGCCGGTGTAGAGCGCGTCCTGACGATGGACCTGCACGCCGACCAGATCCAGGGCTTCTTCGATATTCCCGTCGACAACATCTATGCGTCGCCCGTGCTGCTCGGCGACCTGCGCGAGAAGAACTACGGCGACCTGCTCGTCGTCTCGCCCGATGTTGGCGGCGTGGTCCGCGCCCGTGCGCTGGCCAAGCAACTGAACTGCGACCTCGCGATCATCGACAAGCGTCGTCCCAAGGCCAATGTGGCCGAGGTGATGAACATCATCGGTGAAGTGGCAGGCCGCAACTGCGTGATCATGGATGACATGATCGACACCGGCGGCACGCTGTGCAAGGCCGCCCAGGTGCTCAAGGAGCGCGGCGCGCTGAAGGTTTTCGCCTACTGTACCCATCCGGTGCTGTCGGGCGGTGCCGCAGCCCGCATCGCGGCGTCCGAGCTGGACGAAGTGGTGGTGTGCGACACCATCCCGCTGTCCGACGAAGCCCGCCAGTCCGGCAAGATCCGCCAGGTCTCCACCGCCCCGCTGCTGGCTGAGACCTTCACCCGGATCGTGAAGGGCGACTCGATCATGTCGCTGTTTGCCGACCACTGATGCGCGCTGGGTAGCCGCTGCATAGCGATACCTGCTAGAATTTTGGGCTTTACCGCATTGGCTGCCAGGTTTGGCGGCCAATGTGCTTCAAGCGGCACTACATTCTCGTCGTGCCGCTTCAGTCGAGGCTGTCTGGTCGCGGACAGCCTTCTTACTATTTGGAGTACACCATGAAAGTCATCGCTTTCGAGCGTAGCGTACAGGGAACGGGTGCGAGCCGCCGCCTGCGCAATTCCGGCAAGACCCCCGGCATCATCTATGGCGGCGCCGCCGAGCCCAAGATGATCGAACTGGATCACAACGCGCTGTGGCACGCCCTGAAGAAGGAAGCGTTCCACTCGTCGATCCTGGACCTGGAAGTGGGTGGCGCGTCCGAGAAGGCGCTGCTGCGCGCGTTCCAGATGCACCCGTTCAAGCCGCTGGTGCTGCACGTTGATTTCCAACGCGTGTCGGCCACCGACAAGATCCACGTCAAGGTGCCCCTGCACTTCATGAACCAGGAATCCGCTCCTGGCGTGAAGCTGGGCCACGGCATCGTGAACCACATCCTGAACGACCTGGAAGTGTCGTGCCTGCCGGCCGACCTGCCCGAGTTCATCGAAGTGGATCTGGGCCAGGCCGAACTGGGCCAGACCCTGCACCTGTCGGACGTGAAGCTGCCGAAGGGCGTGACCGCCATCACCCACGGTGACGACAACCCCGCCGTTGCCAGCATCTCGCTGCCGGCCGGTGGTGTGTCCGAAGCTGCTGAAGGTGGCGAAGCCGCTGGCGAAACGCCGGCTGCCTAAGCCTTCTCGCGCATCGAAGAAACCGCCGGTTCGCCGGCGGTTTTTTTTCGCGCGGGATTTTCGCCAGCGTTTTGACGTATGCTGTCTCGCGCCAGACTCTCCCGACCTTCCCGATTCATCGCATGATCAAGCTCATCGTCGGCCTCGGCAATCCCGGGGCGGAATACGAGGCCACGCGGCATAACGCCGGCTTCTGGCTCGTCGACCAACTCGCCCGCATGGGCAGCACAACGCTGCGCGTGGAGGGCCGCTTCCACGGCCTGGCCGGCCGCGCCCGGCTCTGGGACCAGGACATCTGGCTGCTCAAGCCGTCCACGTTCATGAACCGCTCCGGGCTCGCCGTGGTGTCGCTGGCGCGCTTCTACAAGATCCTGCCGGACGAGATCCTGGTCGCGCACGACGAGATGGACCTGCCTGCGGGCGCGGTCAAGCTCAAGCGCGGCGGCGGCGCAGGCGGGCACAACGGGCTCAAGGACATTGCCGCGCACCTGACCACCCAGGAGTACTGGCGCCTGCGGCTCGGCGTGGGCCATCCGCGCAATGCGCCGGGCGGCGCCGGGGCGGGCCGCGAGGATGTGGTCAACTATGTGCTCAAGCCGCCACGCAAGGAAGAGCAGGAAGCCATCGACACGGCGATCGACCGCAGCATCGGCCCGCTGGGGCTGCTGGCGCGTGGCGAGAACGAGCGCGCGATGATGGAGCTGCACACGGGCAAGTGAAGGGTATCTTCCGGCCCAGTGTCAGCAGGCAATAAAAAACCCCGCGATGCGGGGTTTTTTATATGCCGGACAACCCGGAACGGGTACGGGCCGAGTGCTGAATAATGCTCAAGCCGCATGCCGCGCGGCGGTCAGCAGCCGGTAGCGCTGCATCAGCACCTCCTGGGACTCCACGCGGTTCGGGTCCTTCGGAATGCAAGCCACCGGGCATACCTGCTGGCATTGCGGTTCGTCGAAGTGGCCGACGCACTCGGTGCACTTGTTGGGGTCGATCTCGTAGATCTCGGGCCCCATCGAAATTGCTTCGTTCGGGCACTCGGGCTCACAAACGTCGCAGTTGATGCAGTCGTCAGTGATCAATAGCGCCATGATATTTCCTTCCTGCGACCCGCCCGCGCCCGACTGGCCGCGTCGGCGGGTTCGAAGGCTCCATTCTATTCCGCTTTGCCGATCTTCTCTTGCAGCCAGCGCTCCACCGAGGGGAATACGAACTTGCTGACATCGCCGCCCAGCACGGCAATCTCGCGCACGAAGGTGCCCGAGATGAACTGGTACTGGTCCGAGGGGGTCAGGAACATCGTTTCCACGTCCGGCAGCAGGTAGCGGTTCATGCCGGCCATCTGGAACTCGTACTCGAAATCCGACACCGCGCGCAGGCCGCGCACGATCACGCGCGCATTGTTCTTGCGCACGAAGTCCTTGAGCAGGCCCGAGAAGCCTTCCACGCGCACGTTGGGATAGTGCCCGAGCACTTCCTTCGCGATACCGATGCGCTCCTCCAGCGAGAAGAACGGGCGCTTGTTGGGGCTGTGCGCCACGCCGACCACCAGCTCGTCGAAGATATTCGACGCGCGACGGACGAGATCCTCGTGTCCCCGGGTCATGGGATCGAATGTACCGGGATAGACCGCGACGACCATATTTCCTCCTTTGGGGTGCCCGCTGCCGGCCTTGTGGCCGATCGATGGATTCTGGCTGCGTGACGAGCGTTGAACAAACAACAGCGGCGTAGTGTAACGCCAAATGCGGCATTTGGAAGTCCATCCACAGGCTTTCTGCGGCGTTGCAGCACGCCCGCAAACGCTTGCCCGGCGCGGCAACTCGTCGTACGACTACCCTGCTTCGCCCTGCCCCGGCACCTTGTGCTGGAGCAGGTGGAAGTGCACCGCGCCCGCGCGGGCCTGCCGCACGATCTCGAGCGAGGCCGGCACCGGCGCATCGGGCCCGATCAGCGCGTGGTCGGTCTCCACATAGACCGCGCCACCCGGCCGCGACAGCCGTGCTGCATGCTCGAGCGCCGGCCCGAGCCAGTCCTCGGCGAACGGCGGGTCCAGGAAGATCACGTCGAAGCTGGCGCCCGGCATCTGCGCGGCCACGGCGAAGGCGTCGCCCTGGATCACCTTGACCTGCTCGGCGTCGAACCGGTACTGATTGTCGCGCAACTGGCGCGCCACACGCGGGTTGGCCTCCACCAGCGTGACGGCCGCCGCGCCACGGGACGCCGCCTCGAAGCCAAGTGCGCCGGAGCCGGCAAACAGGTCGAGGCAGGTCATCCCGGACATGTCCTGGCCGAGCCAGTTGAACAGGGTTTCCCGAACGCGGTCAGGCGTGGGCCGCAGCCCTTCGGCCTCGAGGACCGGCAGCAGCGAGCGCTTCCAGCGCCCGCCAATGATGCGGACCTGCGCCGGCGCCTGGCGAGGGGAGGGGGAAGCAGATCGCCCGCGCGGTGCGGGCGATGGTTTGGTGCGCGAATTCATGCCGTGATTGTAGAGCCTGCCGCGCCCCGCCACACCCTCTGGCGGCTGCGCGGCTTCACAATCAGAATCGTCTCAACGATCGATGCTGCGCCAACCCGGCGCCAAGTTAGCGCCAACTCAGGGTTGCACCGGGCCGCCCACGATGACCGTGGCCATGGCATCCGGATGCACGTGCTTCTGGAAAGCCGCCCGCACCTGCTCGCGCGTGACCTTGCCGATCTGCGCCGTCCAGGTGTCGAGATAGTCGAGCGGCAGGCCGTACCAGCCGATGTTCGCCACGTTGGTCAGCAGCTTGCGGTTGCTGTCGATGCGCAGCGGGAAGCCATTGACGAGGTTGTCCTTGGCGGCGCGCAGTTCGGCGTCGGTCGGGCCGGTCTGCACGTACTGCTTCAGGATCTCGCGCACCAGCCGCAGCGCCTCGTCGGTGTTCTCCTTCTTGGTCTGGAGCGTGATGCCGAACGGCCCGGGCTGCTTCGCCGGCGCGAAATAGCTGTCCACGCCGTAGGTCAGCCCGCGCTTCTCGCGCACCTGGTCAGTCAACCGCGAACTGAACCCGCCGCCGCCGAGCACGTAGTTGCCCACCAGCAGGGCGAAGTAGTCGGGGTCGCCGCGCGCGATGGCCGGCTGGCCCATCGCCACGCTGGCCTGCTGCGCCGGATGGGGGATGCGCTTCTCGCTGCCCGGAATCGTCATCTGCACGTCCGGCACCTTGGGCGCGGCCACGCCGTCGGGGAGGCCGCGCGTCAGGTCTTCGGCGATCTGCTCGGCCTGCTTGCGGTCGATGGCGCCGATCAGCGTGACCACGGCGCGCTTGGCGGTGTAGTTGTCGCGCCAGAACTTCAGCAGGTCATCACGCGAGATGGCGGCCACCGATTCCGGCGTGGCCGACACTCCGTACGGATGGTTCGGATACACGGCCTTCGACAGCGTCTTGTCGGCGATCACGCCGGGACGCGAGTCGCCCTCGCGGATCGCGGTAATCAGGCGCTGCTTCTCGCGCTCGACCACGGCCGCCGGATAGGTCGGCGCCTTGATCAGCTGCCCGGCCAGCCGTAGTGACTGCTCACGTTCGGGCGAGGCGGTCAGCGTGCGCAGGCCGATGCCGCCACGGTCGCCGCCAGCCGCGCCGCCAAAATCGGCACCCGTGTCGGCGAAGGCATCGGCCACCTGGGCTTCATTGCGCGCGGGCTGGCCGTCCTGGGCGGCCGCGCCCTTGTCGAGCAGCGCGGCGGTCAGCGTGGCCAATCCGGCCTTGCCGGGCGGGTCGTAGCGGCCGCCGGCGTCGAAATCGATATTGACATCGAGCATCGGAATCGACGGACTCGGCACGAAGAACACCTTCGCGCCGGTGGAGGCCGTCCAGTTCTCGATGGGCAGCGCGGCCTGGGCCACGGAGCCGGCCAGGAGGGCAATCGCCCCGCAGGCCACCCCGGCCAGCCGGCGCACCATCCGTGGCGAGGCAATCGTCATGACGGACAAGGACATCGTGGCTCCTCAGTGACGCAGCCCTTCCGGGGCGGCAGTCTTGGGCTTGTTGGGGTCGATCGGCTGCGGCACCAGCGTGGCCACGGTCAGGTTGTCATCGTTGAAATACTTTGCCGCCACGGCTTGCACCTGGGCTGGCGTGACTTCCTTGATCTTGTCGAGCATGCGGTCGATCTGGCGCCACGAGATGCCGGAGATCTCAGCCGTGCCGATCTCCATGCCCTGGCCGAATACCGAGTCGCGCTTGTAGATCTGGCCCGCCACCACCTGCGCCTTGACGCGCTTCAGCTCTTCCTCGGACACGCCGTTCTTCGCGATGCGCTGGATTTCCTCGCGCAGGGCTTTTTCGATCTCGTCCGTGGTGTGGCCGTTGGCCGGGGTGCCGTCGAGCACGAACAGCGATTCGCCGCGATTGATGCTGTCGTAGCCCACGTTCACGTCGTCGGCCAGGCGCTGCTCGCGCACCAGTTCGCGGGTCAGGCGGGCGTTGTCGTAGCCGTTCAGCACGGCGGACAGCACCTCCAGCGCGTACGGATCGACATCCTTCTCCACGTCATGCAGGCGCGGCACCTTGTAGGCCATGACCATGTACGGGTTCTCGGCCGGCGCCTTGACCCAGATGCGCTTGATGCCCTTCTGGGTAGCCTCGAGCTGGGTCTTGCGCAGCGGCAGCGCGCGCGGCTTGAGCTTGCCGTAGTAGCGTTCGGCCAGCGCGCGCACCTCGTCCGGCTTGACGTCGCCGGTCACCACCAGCAGCGCGTTGTTCGGCACGTACCAGGCCTTGTACCAGGCCTGCACGTCCTCCACGCGCATGTTGACGAGGTCATCCATCCAGCCGATCACCGGATGCCGGTAGGCGGCGGCGGTGTAGACCGTGGCCAGTAGCTGCTCGTAGACGGTGCCGCGCGGGGAGTCGTCGGTGCGCAGGCGGCGCTCCTCCATCACGACTTTCATCTCGCGGTCGAATTCGTCCTTCTTGATGATGAGGTTGGCCATGCGGTCGGCCTCCAGCTCCATCATCCTCGGCAGGTACTGCTTGGCGATCTGCTGGTAGTAGAGCGTGAAATCGCGGTTGGTCATGGCGTTCTCGCGACCGCCGAGCATGGCGATCTGGCGCGAGAACTCGCCCACCGGCACCTTCGGCGTGCCCTTGAACATCATGTGTTCGAGCATGTGGGCCACGCCCGTGGTGCCGCTCACCTCGTCGATGCCGCCCGTGCGGTACCAGATCTGGTGCGCCACGGTGGGCGCGCGATGGTCTTCCTTGACGATCACGCGCATGCCGTTGGAGAGCTGGAATTCGGTGGTGCCCGCCTGGGGCTGGCCCACCGCGGAAGCGGTCCGCGCTCCGGAAGGCGGGCCCTGCGGCGTGGGCGCGGTGGTCTGGGCCATCGCCGCGCCACTAAATCCGGCGAATCCGCCAAATCCGGGCAATCCTGACAGGCCGGAGAAGGCGAAAGCAGCAACCAGTGTGGGAAGGACGCGCCGCGAGAGGCGGGCGGTGGGCATTGATCGGATTCGGGCGGCGCCCGCTCCGGACAAGACAGCGCAATGGTTCATGCGACCCCGTCTGCTAGAATTTTGGCGATTGATTCTACCGGGGTATTGACCCCTTTCCCTAATGTTTAGTTTCTGGAAGAAGCGCAAGGCCGAGCCGGCCCCTGCGCCCGCCGAGCCGCCGGCTGCCGAGCCGACGCCGGCCATCACGCCGGCACCGGTGGCCTCGCCCACCGCTGCCCCCCAACCCCAGCCGTCGCCCAGCCCGGCGCCGGCGCCCTTGCCTGTCCCCGCTCCAGCTCCAACGCCTGCCCCGGTTCCGGTCCCCGTGCCGGTGCCTGTTCCTGTTCCGGTGCCTGTCCCTGTCCCGGTTCCGGCCCCCGCACCTGCCCCGGCTCCCGCTCCGGTGCCTGCCCCGGTGCCCGTGCCGGTCCCGGTTCCCGCCCAAGTGCCGCCTCCGCCGCCGGCGCCGGTCGCCTATGAGCCGCCGGTTGTCGAGGAACTCGAACTAACGCCGCCGCCAACCCAGACCGCCGAGGCCAAGCGTGGCTGGATGACGCGCCTGCGTGCCGGGCTGTCGAAGACGAGCCGAAACCTCGGCACGCTGTTCGTCGGCGTGAAGGTGGACGAGGCCCTGTTCGAGGAACTCGAAACCGCGCTGCTGATGGCCGACGCCGGCGTCGAAGCCACCGAGTTCCTGCTCGGCGAACTGCGCCGCCGCGTGAAGAACGAGCGCCTAGAGACCGCCGAAGCCGTGAAGATCGCCCTGCGCGAGCTGCTGACCGACCTGCTGCGCCCGCTCGAGAAGACCATGGAACTGGGCCGCGAGCAGCCGCTGGTGATGATGATCGCGGGCGTGAACGGCGCCGGCAAGACCACCAGCATCGGCAAGCTCTGCAAGCACTTCCAGGCCTACCACCAGTCGGTGCTGCTGGCGGCCGGCGACACCTTCCGCGCCGCCGCGCGCGAGCAACTGACGATCTGGGGCGAGCGCAACAACGTCACCGTGGTCGCCCAGGAAGGCGGCGACCCGGCGGCAGTGATCTTCGATGCCGTGAACGCGGCGCGCGCGCGCAAGATCGACATCGTGATGGCGGACACCGCGGGGCGCCTGCCCACGCAGCTGCATCTGATGGAAGAACTGAAGAAGGTGAAGCGCGTGATCGGCAAGTCGATGCCGACGGCCCCGCACGAGGTGCTGCTGGTGATCGACGCCAACACCGGGCAGAACGCCCTGTCCCAAACCCGCGCCTTCGACGACGCGCTGGGCCTGACCGGCCTGATCGTGACCAAGCTGGATGGCACGGCCAAGGGCGGCATCCTCGCCGCCATCGCCCGGCAGCGCCCGGTGCCGGTGTACTTCATCGGCGTGGGCGAGAAGGTGGAAGATCTTCAACCATTCAAGGCTGACGAATTCGCTGAAGCACTACTCGGTTGAGCACGGCTGGCTTTGGCCAGCTTCCCCTGCAAAACCAGCATGGCGAGCCCCCGGGCTCGCCATTTTCGTTTTATCGCTAGCGCCTCGCTGCGACTTGCCCCTCCGGCAGGCCCGTTTGGCTGCCGGAAGGGGCCGGACTAGCTGCGTGGCCAACGTTGACTGACATCAACCGTCGTCCCAGGGATGGCTGCTGCAATGGCTCGCCCCCCGGCATTCTTCACCTGAGGACGAGAACCATGAATGGAACGTTGAAGCCACGCAGGATGCGCGCCTGGCTCGGATCGCTTTGCGTCGCCACGCTGATGGCGGCGTGCGGCGGCGATGACAATGGCGGCGGAGGCGGAGGCACCGGCAAGGTCGATCCGCCGCCCGTGCCGCGCCAGACCATCGCCCTGTCGGGCCAGGTCTACCAGGCCGCCGGCGGGGGCAATCCCCACGGCCATGCCGCCGATGTCACCGTCAAGGTGTCCGGCGCCGATGGCAAGGCCGTGGTCGCGCAGGGCGCCACTTCGGCCAGCGGCGACTTTGCCGCGCTCGCGGTGCCAGCCGGCAATGCCGTGGTGCGGCTGTCGAAGACCGGCTACGTCGAGCAGGTGGTGCCGGTGACCGCCACGCGCGACGCACGCATCGAGGCCACGCTGCTGCCCGTCGGCACGACCCTCTCCGCGCCGGGCTTCCAGTCCGGCGGCACCTTTGCCGGCGGCGATGGCGCCAGCGTCACGGTGGCCCCCGGGTCGTTCGTGACCCCTGACGGCAAGCCGGTCAGTGGCACTGTGCAGATTGACATCACGCCCTACAGCGCGGCCGGCAATCCGGAAGGCTTCCCGGGCACGCCGTACCTGCGCCAGGACGGCGTGGACGGCATCATGGTCAGCATGGGCATGGCCGATTTCTCGTTCTCGCAGAACGGCCAGCCGCTGAAACTGGCGCCCGGCAAGACCGCGCGGATCTCCATCCCGCTCTATGCCGCCACCACGCCGGACGGCAGACTGCTCAAGCCGGGCGATACCGTGCCGGTCTGGAGCATGGACGACAGCACCGGCCAGTGGCGGCAGGCCACCGGCATCTCGGGCGTTGTCGTGGCATCGCCCGACAGTCCCACCGGGCTGGCGATGCAGGCCGATGTCGATCACTTCAGCTGGTGGAATTGCGACTACTTCCGGACCACCCGCGCCATGCGCATCAAGGTGCTCGATCCAGCCGGCGTGCCCTACTCTGGCCAGGCGTACCTGACCGCCACGTTCACCGAGGCGCCCGGGGGCTATGCCACCAGCGGCCACGCCGCGATCACGCTGGACGCCGGTATCACGTCCGTGTCCGTGCCGGACGATGCGGTCGACGGCAGGTTCTCGGTGCGCATCGGCAACCTCGGCGGCGGCGCAACCGTGAACAAGCTGCAATGGCGCGCAACCGACGAAGTGGTAGTGCGCCTGTCCGGGCTGCCCCAGATTGACTTGACACCCGGTACCGGATCGCTGGTGTTCTTCGATGCCGACAAGGCCGGCGGCAAGACCATCCAGTTCGCGCTCGCCACGCGCAACCTTGGTACGACGCCCCTGGAATGGCTGGTCGATGGTGTGCCCGGCGGCAACCCGGCAGTCGGCACGATTTCGGCCAGCGGGCGCTACCGCTCTCCGCGCGGCGCCGATCTGGACGCTGTACTGAACACCGGCGGCCGGCAGGTCTCGATCACCGTGCGCAGCACGGCCGACCATCTGGTCATGCGCCAGGCATCGGTGACGCTGGAGGCGCCGACGATCGTCATCGTCGGGCGACGCTATGGCGCAGGCGGCCGCACCACCGACGACATGACCACCTACACCGATGACAGCGGCTTGCACAGCCTGCCGACCTACCCGGTCCACAACCTGCACGACGACACCTTCCAGGCCTACTTCGGCAATGCAGGCCATCCGTTGCGGTCGGTGCAGTGGGAGCTCTCGTGCGGCATGGACATCAACTACGGCGTGAGCGACTGCGCCCCGTGGGCGCCGGGCGCTGCCATAGCCGCCGATGGCACGCTGACCATGCCCGATGTGTCGCCCATCATCCCGCCCGATCACACGATGGACCTCGTCGTCGGGGCGAGCTACGGCGTGCCGTCGCTCTGGCTGCGCGCCACCTCGGCCGACAAACCCGGTCTGCGCGGCGTCATGCAGCTCAAGGTGGTGCCGGTGGCAGACCCGGTGGGCGACAAGGTGGAGATCGTCTTGCCACTGGGCCTATCCACGCCCGGCGCGGCGGCGTCCGGGGCCGATGTGCCTAACGGCCAATACGTGGTCACCGACGGCCAGCTTGCGGTCCGCAGCACCGCCCCCGCGCTCGATGTCACGGCCCCCGTCACCTGGAGCCTCGTGTGCCTGACGAGAAGCGGCGCATCCTGCGCCTCTACCGCCTGGCGGCCGACGCTCACGCC
The DNA here is from genome assembly GCF_900115455.1 of Cupriavidus sp. OV096. Lineage (NCBI taxonomy): Bacteria > Pseudomonadati > Pseudomonadota > Betaproteobacteria > Burkholderiales > Burkholderiaceae > Cupriavidus > Cupriavidus sp. OV096. The sequence goes on along the minus strand of NZ_FOWM01000002.1, from coordinate 447,019 downwards.
GGACGGACGCCTGTCCGGCATGGCGGGTCAGCCGGGTCCGTGGAGCGGTGCCTATCTCTACGTGATGGCCGAATGGACGGCTGGCGGCGTCAGCAATCGCCTGACGCGCTGCATCGTCGGGCACGGTGATACGGCCTGCAAGCCGTTGGCCCCATAACCGCCAAATCGGCCAATCGGCCAATCGGCAACAAAAAAGCCCGGCATCGCTGCCGGGCTTCCTGCAAACGTCGGAACCATCCGATAAAAGCGGACTACTCGCTATCCGGCTGCGCCGCCGGCGCGGCCTTCTGGAAGGCTTCCAGCTCCATGCAGGCCGCGTGAATGCGCGCGATCTGTGGGAATCGGTCCAGATCGACGTTGAACCGGTGCGCGTTGAATACCTGCGGCACCAGGCACAGGTCGATCAGCGTCGGCGTGTCGCCAAACGCGTACCGACCCACGCGGCCGATCTGCTGGAGGTTGCCTTCGAGCGAGGCAAAGCCCTGCTCGATCCAGTGCCGGTACCACGCGTCCTTCGCCTCCTCCGCCACGCCCAGCGTGTGCTTGAGGTACTTCAGCACGCGCAGGTTGTTCAGCGGATGGATCTCGCAGGCGATTTCCTGCGCCAGTCCGCGCACGATGGCGCGGTCCAGCGGGTTGGCCGGCAGCAGCGGCGGCTCGGGGTGCGTTTCATCCAGGTATTCGATGATCGCCATCGACTGGATCAGCGGCTTGCCGTCGGCCACGAGCGTCGGCACCACGCCATCGGCGTTGAGCGCGCGATACTCGGGCTTGAGCTGCATGCCGCCTTCCTTGAGCAGGTGCACTCCCGCGTACTCGTACGGCAGGCCCTTCAGTTCCAGCGCGATACGCACGCGGAACGAAGCCGAGCTGCGGAAGTAGCTGTAGAGCTTCAGCATCGGCTCAGGCCACCTTGACGGTCAACTCGCCCACACCCTCGATGCGGCACAGCATGAGGTCGCCCTTCACCACCGGGCCCACGCCTTCGGGCGTGCCGCTGTAGATCAGGTCGCCGGGCTGCAATTCGAACAATTTCGAGAGGTACGACACCATCTCGGGCACCGACCAGATCAGGTCCGACAGATCGCCGCGCTGCTTCTCCACGCCGTTCACCGCCAGCGTGACCGCGCCCTTCTGCGGATGGCCGATCTCGGACACCGGCAGGATCGGGCCGATCGGCGCCGATTTGTCGAATGCCTTGCCGGTCTCCCAGGGGCGGCCGGTCTTCTTCGATTCGTTCTGGAGGTCGCGGCGCGTCATGTCCAGGCCGAGGGCGTAGCCGTAGACGTGGCTGGCGGCCTGCTCGACCGGGATATCCTTGCCACCCTTGCCGATGGCCACCACCAGCTCCACTTCATAGTGGCAATTGCTGGTGCCCGGCGGGTACGGGAAGGTGCCTTCGGTGCCGTCGGCCACGTAGCTCACCGCGTCGGACGGCTTGCAGAAGAAGAACGGCGGTTCACGATCCGGGTCCGAGCCCATTTCGCGCGCATGGGCGGCATAGTTGCGGCCCACGCAATAAACCCGGCGCACGGGAAAGCTTGCGCGGCTACCGCGCACGGGGACGCCAACGGGGGCTTGCGGCTCGAAAACGAACTCGGTCATCCAAACTCTCCAGACTGTTTTTCTGATGGAATCCGCGCCGGCGCGGCGCGGTAGGCCAAAAGCATACACCCATGCGTACGGCCGCATACAGTGGCGAATGAGCACCCTCCCCGCCCGCACGCGGCTGGTGCATTGCACAACTGTGGCGCTGCGGGCCGGCCCGGCCCGCACTAGTTCGCGCAGTCCCTTACCCGCCCATCCATCCGCCGTGCCCCGCCACGGCCCACCGTCCGCACCGACCCCGGGCGGACCCGCCCCGCGCTGCCTCCAGATCGGGATTTCCGGCAGGTTTTCCGCGCGCTTGTGCGCCGCAACGACGCTGGCACGTGGCTTGCGTTATCGCCTGCACGGCCAACGACGGCCGCGTGGTACCGAAGCACGAAGCTCTAAGCACCCGAACTCACAACCTGAACAACGCGTCCGCGCTGTCCACCATGGCACGCGCGGCGGGACAACGGCGTCCTGAACTGCAAGCTGGCGAAGGCGGGCTGCGGGTCGGGACGCCTTTTTCTTTTTTCGGAGCCATCGCCATGCCCTCTCGCCTCAAAGACGCCAAGCCCCTGCCCGCCGCCGTGGTCCCTGCCACTCCCGACGCAGCCCCAGCCAGCCAGAGCCGGCGCCGCGTGCTGGCCACCATCGCCGGGGCCGGCGTGATGACGCTGGTGGATCCGCTGGTGCGCAGCGGCGCCTGGGCGGCCGGCTCCGACGCCCCGGAAAAATCCGAAGTCCGCATCGGCTTCATCCCGCTGACGGACTGCGCCTCGGTGGTCATGGCGTCCACGCTCGGCCTGGACAAGAAGTACGGCATCAAGATCACGCCGAGCAAGGAAGCCAACTGGGCCAGCGTGCGCGACAAGCTCGTCAACGGCGAACTCGACGCCGCCCACGTGCTCTATGGCCTGATCTACGGCGTGCAGCTCGGCATCGGCGGCCCGAAGAAGGACATGGCCGTGCTGATGAACCTGAACCACAACGGCCAGGCCATCACGCTGTCATCGAAACTCGCCGAAAAAGGCGCGAAGGACGGCGCCAGCCTGAAGGCACTGATGATGAAGGAGCGGCGCGACTACGTGTTCGCCCAGACCTTCCCCACCGGCACCCACGCGATGTGGCTCTACTACTGGCTGGCCGCCAACGGCATCAATCCGATGCAGGATGCCAAGGCCATCACCGTCCCGCCGCCGCAGATGGTGGCCAACATGCGCGTGGGCAATATGGACGGCTTCTGCGTGGGCGAGCCGTGGGGCGCGCGCGCCATCGCCGACAAGATCGGATTTACCGTGGAAACCACCCAGGCGATCTGGAAGGACCACCCCGAGAAGACGCTCGGCACCACGGCGGAATTCGTCCAGAAGAACCCCAACACCGCACGGGCGATGGTCGCCGCCATCCTCGAAGCCTCGAAGTTTATCGACGCCTCGACCTCGAACCGCCGCAAGACCGCCGAGACCATCGCCGCCAAGTCCTATGTGAATACCGACATGGACATCATCCTGGACCGCATGTTGGGCCGCTACAGCAACGGCCTGGGCAAGACCTGGGACGACCCCGATTCGATGAAGTTCTACCAGGACGGCGCGGCCAACTACCCGTTCCTGTCCGACGGCATGTGGTTCCTCACGCAGCACAAGCGCTGGGGCCTGCTCAAGGAGCACCCGGACTACCTGGCCGTGGCCAAGCAGGTGAACCGGATCGATATTTTCAAGCAGGCCGCCGCCGCCGCGCAGGTGGCCGTGCCCAAGAGCGATTTCCGCACCGCCAAGCTGATCGACGGCGTGACCTGGGATGCCACCAAGGACCCCAAGGCCTATGCCGATGGATTCAAGATCAAAGCCTGACCTCGTCGTTTCCTTGATGTCCCGCTGCCCTCACCTCAGGAGCCAGACGTGAATGCCATTGCCCACCCCGCGCCGGAAGGCACACCCGCCATGACTTCGGACCTTGTCGACACCGACACCAAGGAGCAAACCCGCCGCCGGGCGGCGCAACTGGCCGCGCAGGAGCGGATGGCCGCCCGCCGCGAGGCGCTTGGCGCCGTCGTACGCAAGACGGTGCCGCCGCTGGTCGGCTTCGTCCTGTTCCTGCTGGTCTGGCACGGCATTGCCACGATGATTCCGGCGATTCCCACGCCGGGCGCCACCTGGAACGCCGCCGTGCCGCTCTTCTCCGATCCGTTCTATCGCAACGGGCCGAACGACCAGGGCATCGGCTGGAACATCCTCGCCTCGCTGGCGCGCGTGGCGGCGGGCTTCGGGCTGGCGGCGGTGGTCGGCATTCCGGCCGGCTTCCTGCTGGGCCGCTTCGCCTTCCTGAATGCAATGGCGGCGCCGGTGATCAGCCTGCTGCGCCCGGTTTCGCCGCTGGCGTGGCTGCCGATCGGGCTGCTGCTGTTCAAGGCGGCCAACCCGGCCGCCATCTGGGCCATCTTCATCTGCTCGATCTGGCCGATGATCATCAACACGGCCGTCGGCGTGACGCGCGTGCCGCAGGACTACCTGAACGTGGCGCGCGTGCTCGATCTATCCGAATGGAAGGTGTTCCGCAAGGTGCTGTTCCCGGCCGTGCTGCCCTACATGCTGACCGGCGTGCGGCTCTCGATCGGCACCGCGTGGCTGGTGATCGTGGCGGCCGAGATGCTCACGGGCGGCACCGGCATCGGCTTCTGGCTCTGGGACGAGTGGAACAACCTCAAGGTGGAGCACATCGTCATCGCCATCTTCATCATCGGCGTGGTGGGCCTGATCCTCGAGCACCTGCTGCTCGCGCTGGCCCGCCGCTTCAGCTACGGCAACAACTGACCGCCCCCCGAAGGAGCCATCGCCATGGAAAAGTTTGTCAGCATCGAGAACGTGGGCCAGACCTTCAAGACGCGCAAGGGGCCGTTCGTGGCCCTGCGCGACATCAACCTGGGCATTGCCGAAGGCGAGTTCATCACGCTGATCGGGCATTCGGGCTGCGGCAAGTCCACGCTGCTGAACCTGATTGCGGGCCTGACCACGCCCACCACGGGCGCGCTGATCTGCGCCGGGCGCGAGATTGCCGGACCGGGGCCGGAGCGCGCCGTGGTGTTCCAGAATCACTCGCTGCTGCCGTGGATGACGTGCTTCGAGAACGTCTACCTGGGCGTGGAGCGCGTGTTCGCCGCCACGGAGAGCCGCGCCCAGCTCAAGGCGCGCACCCAGGACACCCTGGCGCTGGTCGGCCTCACGCACGCCGAGAGCAAGTATCCGCACGAGATCTCGGGCGGGATGAAGCAGCGCGTGGGCATCGCCCGGGCACTGGCCATGTCGCCCAAGGTGCTGCTGATGGATGAGCCGTTCGGCGCGCTGGATGCGCTGACCCGCGCCCACCTGCAGGACGAACTCATCAAGATCGTCGCCCGCACCCAAAGCACCGTGGTCATGGTCACGCACGATGTGGACGAAGCGGTGCTGCTGGCGGACCGCATCGTCATGATGACGAACGGTCCGGCGGCCACGGTGGGCGAGATCCTGAAGGTGGACCTCCCCCGCCCGCGCGACCGCGTGGCGCTGGCCGACGACAAGGGCTACCACGCCTGCCGCACCGCCGTGCTGGACTTCCTCTACCGCAAGCAGCGCAACCCGGCGCTGCGCGAGGCAGCCTGACCCCGGCGGGGATGCGTGGGATGGCGGGCGTGGGCGAAGCCGCCCTGCTCCGCTATCATGAACGGCAGAACGATCCACATATCCCCTCCCGCCATGACATCTGCCGCCCCGACCCTTCCGCCGTTTTCGGCCAGCAAGTACATCAAGGAGATTGGCCGCGGGGTCAATGGCGCCCGGGCGCTGCCCCGCGAGGACGCCCAGGTGCTGTTCGATGCGATGCTGGCCGGCCGCGTCTCCGACATCGAACTGGGCGCCGTGCTGATGGCCTACCGGATCAAGGGCGAGGCGCCGCACGAGCTGGCCGGCATGCTCGAGGCCGCCCACGGACACTGCGCCGCGCTGGCGCCGCCGCCGGACAAGCCCGTGGTCGTCATCCCCAGCTACAACGGCGCGCGCAAGCAGCCGAATCTGGTGCCGCTGCTGGCGCTGCTGCTGGCGCGCGAAGGCGTGCCGACGCTGGTGCACGGCTCGCGCGAGTTCAACGGCCGGGTGACGAGCATGCAGCTGTTCGAGGCGCTCGGCGTGCCGCTCTGCGCCACCACGCAGGCCGCGCAGGACCAGTTGCGCGACGCCGCCAATCCGCTGGCCGTACTGCCGATCGATGTGCTGTCTCCAGCGCTTTCGCGCCTGCTCGACAAGCGTCCGATCATCGGCCTGCGCAATTCCTCGCACACCATCGTCAAGATGCTGCAACCGGTGGGCAGCCACACGCCGGCCGAGGCGCTGCGGCTCTATAGCTACACCCATCCGGAATACCGCGAGACGCTGACCGATTACTTCTCCCACGAGCCTGCCAACGTGCTGCTGGCGCGTGGTACCGAAGGGGAAGTGGTGGCGGATGCCCGCCGCAGCGGCCGCATCGACTGGCTGCACGACGGCCATCAGCGGACGCTGGTCGATCCGGTAGGCGGGTCGATTGGCGACGTGCCCGAACTGCCGCCGGGCACCGACGTCGGCCTGACCGCCGCCTGGATTCGCAAGGTGCTCGATGGCGACGCGCCGGTGCCGGCGCCCATCGCCACGCAGGTAGCGACCATCCAGGACTGCCTGAAGCAGGCCACGCGCGTGGCCTGGACGAGCCCGGTCTGACGATTACGGACGATTACGGACGATTAGAGCCGATTAAGGCCGGCGCGGAGGCAGCGGAATCCGCTCGGTCTCGCCCGGCACGTGCGGGAACTCGTCGTTCTCCCAGCGGCGCGCGGCGTCGTCGATGTCTTCCTTGGTGCTCGCCACGAAGTTCCAGTAGATGAAGCGATGGCCGTCGGTCGGATCGCCGCCCAGCAGCATCACGCGCGCGGCGGTGGTCGCGGTCAGCGTGGCCGGCTCGCCCGGCACCAGCACGGCGAGGTGTTCCCCCGCCAGCGCCTCGCCATCGATCGTCACATCGCCTTCCACCGGATAGAGCCCGCGCTGCACGTGCTCGGGCGGAATCACCAGCGTCGCGCCGGCTTCCATGTCGATGGCCACGTAAAGCGTGCGGCTGTACACGCGGACCGGGGATTCCGCGCCGAAGGCGTCGCCGGCAATCACGATCATCCGCACGCCGGGCAGCTCCAGCTTGGGCAACGTGGCGCCCGGGTGGTGGTGGAACGACGGCGGATCCTTCTCATGCGCCTTCGGCAGCGCCACCCAGGTCTGGATGCCATGCAGCAGCGGACCGGCCTGGCGCGCGGCGTCTGGCGAACGCTCCGAGTGCGTGATGCCGGTGCCGGCGGTCATCCAGTTCACGTCGCCAGGGCGAATCACCTGCTCGCTGCCGAGGCTGTCACGGTGCGTGATCTCGCCTTCGAACAGATACGTCACGGTCGCGAGGCCGATATGTGGATGGGGCCGCACATCCATGCCATTCCCCGGCGGCATCGACACAGGACCGAGGTGATCGAAGAAGATGAAGGGGCCCACGGTCTGCGTGGCGGCGGCGGGCAGCAGGCGGCGGACCGTGAACTCGCCGATGTCCCGCACATGGGGCTTGAGCAAGTGTTCGATGGCAGACATGACAGGACTCCTGGCAATGGGATAACAACGGGAAAACAGCGGAAAGCTGGCCACCAGTGTAGCGAAATGCGCAATACAGCATCCCGAAATCACGATGAAACCGATCGGGGCGAGTTCCCTCTAATCATGGTACGCGACGCTGGCGGCCCGCCAGCCCTTGCCAGACAAGGCGCGGACGCCGCGCCGAGGCCCATTAGACTATCCCAACAACGACATTCATTGTCCGGAACTATCAACCCTATAGAAGCTCTAACTTAGCACTCGCCGAACCTGAGTGCTAATATGCGTTGCAGTGCAGTGACTCTTCCGATTCTGGAATCGAGGCACGCCGGCAACCTACCGCCGGATGCGAAAGGAGCAATAAGCGTGACCGCAGTTCTGTCTGCCGACCCAACCAAGATTTCTGGCCGTCTGCCGATGGCCCCCAAGAATGCCGCCGCTGGCAGCCTCGCGCTCGCCTTCCCGGCCGCAGTGGGCAATCTGGATAGCTACATCCAGGCTATCCACCGGATTCCGCTGCTGACCGCCGAGGAAGAGCAGCGCCTCGCGCGCGACCTGCGCGACCATGAATCCGTCGATGCCGCCCGCCGGCTGGTGATGTCCCACCTGCGTCTGGTGGTGTCCATCGCCCGCCAGTACCTGGGCTACGGCCTGCCGCATGCGGATCTGATCCAGGAAGGCAACATCGGCCTGATGAAGGCCGTGAAGCGCTTCGACCCGGATCAGGGCGTGCGTCTGGTGTCGTACGCGATGCACTGGATCAAGGCCGAAATCCACGAATACGTGCTGAAGAACTGGCGCATGGTCAAGGTGGCGACCACCAAGGCCCAGCGCAAGCTGTTCTTCAACCTGCGCAGCCACAAGACCGGCGCACACACGTTCACGCCCGAGCAGGTGGAAGCCGTGGCGCGCGAACTGAACGTGAAGCCCGAAGAAGTGATGGAGATGGAGACCCGCCTGTCGGGCGGCGACCTGGCGCTGGAAGGCCAGATCGACGACGGCGAGGAGGAATTCGCCCCCATCGCGTATCTGGCGGACAACCACAACGAGCCGACCCGCGTGCTCGAAGCCAAGCGCCAGGACCGCATGCAGGTCGAAGGGCTGGTCGAGGCGCTGGAGCGTCTGGATGCCCGCAGCCGCCGCATTATCGAGGCACGCTGGCTGGACGTGAACGACGACGGCTCGGGCGGCGCCACGCTGCATGAGCTGGCCGACGAGTTTGGCGTCTCCGCCGAGCGCATCCGCCAGATCGAGGCGGCCGCGATGAAGAAGATGAAGGGTGCGCTGGCGGCTTTCGCCTGATCCTCCGCTCCCCGCAATGCAGAAGGGCCGGTCTTGCGACCGGCCCTTTTTTTGTCTTGCCTTCGCCTTACGACAGCAGCTGCTTCAAATCATGCGCGATCGGGTCCGGCCCCTGGCCGTGGCGCAGGAACAGGCGCAGCTGGCCGTTGGTATCGAACACATAGCTGCCGGCCGAGTGATCCACGGTGTAGTTGTTCGGCGAGGTGCCCGGCACCTTGGCGTAGAAGACCTTGAAGTCCTTGGTCACCTTCTTCAGCGCCGCCTCGTCGGCCGGGCGCAGGCCCAGGAAGCGGGCGTCGAAGGCGGGCACGTACTGGCCCAGCAGCGCACCCGTGTCGCGTTCCGGGTCCACGGTCACGAACAGCACCTGGACCTTGTCGGCGTCCGGGCCGAGCTTGTCCATCACCGCCTTCAGCTCGGCCATCGTGGTCGGGCAGACGTCCGGGCAGTGCGTGTAGCCGAAGAACATCACCACGGCCTTGCCCTTGAAGTCAGCCAGCGTGCGGGTCTTGCCGCTCGGGTCCAGCAGCGAGAAGTCCTTGCCGAACTCGGTGGCGCCCGAGATATCCACGTTCTTGAACGAGGGCTTGGGCTGCCCGCAGGCGGCCAGCAGAGCCGTGCAGAGTGCCAGCAGGCAGAGGCGGCGGAACTGGGCAAGGAGGGACGGAGAGCCGGGGAGAGTCATCGGGATACGCGGTGGTCGGGAGAGGTGCCCGGAAGTATCGCCGATCACATCGGCGCTGGCCTCCGGGCGCGGCAAGATGCCGCAGGCGGGCCATCAGACCTGCGGCACGAACTTGAAGTAGTGATCCACCAGCAACGCCGCGAACAGCAGCGAGAGGTACAGGATCGAATAGCGGAAGGTGCGTTGCGCTAGCGCGTCCGAGTAGTTGCGGAACAGCTTCCAGGCGTAGCCGAGGAACACCAGCCCCAGGCCCAGCGCGGCGGCGAGGTAGATATAGCCGCTCATGCCGTAGACGAACGGCAGCAGCGTGGCGGCGATCATCACCAGGGTGTACAGCAAAATGTGGAGCAGCGTGTACTTTTCGCCATGGGTGATCGGCAGCATCGGCAGGCCGGACTTGGCGTAGTCGGCGCGGCGATACAGGGCCAGCGCCCAGAAGTGCGGCGGGGTCCAGGTGAAGATGATCAGCACCAGGAACCACGCCTCGGCCGGCACCGTGCCGGCCACGGCGGCCCAGCCCAGCGCAGGCGGCATGGCGCCCGACAGCCCGCCGATGACGATGTTCTGCGGCGTGGCCGGCTTGAGCAGGATCGTGTAGACCACGGCGTAGCCGAGGAAGGTGGCGAAGGTCAGCCACATCGTCAGGTCATTGGCGAACACGTGCAGCAGCCACATGCCGGCGCCGCCGAGGATGGCCGAGAACACCAGCGTCTGCGCGCTGGAGATCTCACCGGTGGCGGAAGGCCGCCACGCGGTGCGGCGCATCAGCGCATCGACTTTCTGCTCGACCAGGCAGTTGATGGCGAACGCGGCACCGGCCAGCAGCCAGATGCCAGCGGCACCGCCGAGCAGCACCGACCAGGGCACCATGCCGGGCGTCGACAGGAACATGCCGATGACGGCACAGAACACGGCCAGTTGCGTGACGCGCGGCTTGGTCAGCGCGGCATATTGGCGAGCCAGGTGCCGAATTCGGCCCACGGAGGAATGAGGTTGGGTAGCGGAGACCACGGGGGGCATCTTGTCCTTCATGTGGCGCGCGCGGCTGAGGCGGATTGAGCAGCGGCGCCGGCATAACGTGTCGCGAGGGTCGCGAGGCCGATATTGTAGTGGAGACGGAGCAACAGCATCAGCAACAGGGCCGCGCCGCCGTTGTGCGCCACCGCCGCGCCAAGCGGCCAGTCGAACACGATATTGGACATGCCGGTGGCCAGTTGCAGCGCCAGCACGGCCAGCAGCCATGTGGCGTGGCGCGTCAGGCCCTCCATCCGGCGCGCGCGCAGGCCGAACCAGGCCAGGAAGCCGAGCACCACGAAGGCAAAGCCGCGATGCACCCAGTGGATGGCCACCAGCGCCGCGTGCGGGATGTAATCGCCATCGGCCGTCATGCCGAGCTGGCGCCAGAGCGTGAAGCCGTGGCGGAAGTCCATCTCGGGCACCAGCTGGCCGTTGCAGAGCGGGAAATCGGTGCAGGCCAGCACCGCGTAGTTGGTGCTGACCCAGCCGCCGAGGAAGATCTGGATCACCAGCAAGCCCAGCGCCACCCACGCCGCCCAGCGCAGCGAGGCCGCCTGCGGCGCCACCGGGTGCGGCGGGTCATTGCGGGAGCCGAGCACGATCAGCGACGACAGCAGCGCCATCGCCAGCAGCAGGTGGGTCACCACGATGATCGGCTGGAGCTTCATCGTCACGGTGAGCGCGCCGAACAAGCCCTGCACGCAGACCAGCACGAACACCCCCGTGGCGAACCACGGCGACTGCTTCAGCTCGCGCCGCTTGACCCACGCCAGCACCATCAACGAGATGATCAGCACACCCACCGCCATGGCGAAATAGCGATGGATCATCTCGATCCACGCCTTGGCCAGCGTGACCGGGCCGCTCGGCAGCGCGGTCTCGGCGGCGCGGATCGGCTCCATGGCCGCGTGCGGGTTCGAGTGGCCGTAGCAGCCGGGCCAGTCCGGGCAGCCGAGGCCGGAATCGGTCAGTCGGGTGAAGCTGCCGAACATGATCAGGTCCAGCGTGAGGAAGGCGGTGACCCAGACCAGCTTGCGATACTTGTCGCGGCTGCCCCGCACCAGCACGTACGAGAGCGGCAGCAGGGCAATCAGGATGCCAATGATGGCGAGTTGGAGCAGCATCGCAAATCAGCCAATTCGGGAAAATTTGAGCAGCTTCTTCAGGTCGCTGCTGATCTGTTTCGGGTCGGGTTCCTTCGGCCAGCGCAGCATCAGGTTGCCGAGCGGGTCGATCAGGTACACGGTGTCTTCAGCCCTGGCGCCCGGTTCGGCCGGCAGCCACTGGCGCAGCGCGGCGCCGTCCATGCGCAGGAAGCGCACGCCCGCATAGGGTTCGTTGTAGGCGCTGGACAGCCGTTCGTCCACGGTGCCCGTATCGGAAATCAGCCAGACCGGGGTAATGCGCTCGCGGTCCTGGCCCTGCCCCGCGCGGATCTGGCGCATCGTGAACAGCCGCTTGGCACACGCTTCGTCGCAGGCGGACGCGGCGGTCATCACCATCAGCCACTTGCCCCGGAAGGACGACAGCGGCACGGCCTCGCCGCGCTCGTCGGTCACGTTGAGCGGCGGCATCGGGCGCAGCGGGTCGACCAGCGTGCCGTAGTTGGTGCTGGCGCCGCTCGGCTTGACCACGTAATAGGTGAAATACGAGAAGATGACCGGCGACGCGCAGACCAGCAGCAGCATCAGCATCTGCAGGCGGCCACGGCGCGTGCGCGCATCGATGCGGGAGTCCGGCGTGGCCGTGGGGTCTTGCGATGGCATGGAGTTCGTCTGTACGTTCATCGTTCGGTTATCGGTTCGGCAGGGCGGTGTCCCGGCGCGCACGGCGCCAGCCCAGCACGGCCACCAGCACCACGGTCAGCGCGGCCAGGCCGAACCACTGGGCGGCGTAGCCATAGTGGCGGTCCGCGCCGAGGTCGGCGGCCGCCCAGTCGCGCGCGAGGCCATCGCCGGTATCGGTGGCCTGCTGCATCACCAACGGCAGTAGCGGCGCCCCGGTTTCCCGGGCGAACGCCGCCAAGTCTACATTCTGGCGGATCTTCTGCCCTGCTTCGGCCGACGCGTCTTGCCCGAGGCCGTAGACGCGCGGCGCCGTGGCCACCGCCGTGCCGTCCAGCGTGACGTCGCCATCGGGCGTGGGGAACGGGGCGATCCGCGTGCGGTCCTGGGCGTCGCGCGGCAGCCATCCGCGCAGCACCAGCACGCTGGCGCCGCCATCGGCCAGCTTCAGCGGCGTCAGCACCAGGAAGCCGGCGCGGCCGTCCGAGCCGTTGCCGTGCGGGCGGTTGTCCAGCAACACGGTGCGGGCGGCGTCGAAGCGGCCCCGGGCGCGTACGCGGCGGTCGACCACCTGCGTGGCGTCGATGCGGGCCGTGTTCAGGTCCACCGGCGCCTGCGCCGCCAGCGCGGCCAGCCGCGCGGCGCGGTCCACCTTCTCGTGGGCCCGGCGCAATTGCCAGTTGCCGAGCGCGCAGGTCACGACGACCACGGTCAGTGCCGCCACCAGCGGCACCGCCCCCGGCGAGCGCCACAGGCTCCCCCGATTGCGGGTCGTCACGAATGGCCTCGCGAGGCCACGGTGCCATAATGGCCACTTTCGTGACCCGCGGCCTCCCTTCGCTCCAGCATGCGCTTCGTCATCATCGTCGCCTTCATTCTGATCATCGGCAGCCTGGCCTCCGCGCTGTTCTTCATGATGCGCGACCGTGGCCGCACCCCCAACATGATGCGCTCGTTGATGCTGCGCGTCGGCTTCTCGGTGGCGCTGTTCCTGTTCATCCTGTTCGCCAACTGGATGGGATGGATCCACAGCACCGGCATCCATATGTCGCCCTGAGCGGATGCCAGTCCCCAAAACAAAAAGCGCCGCGCGAGGATCGTCCTCCGCGGCGCTTCGTCTTGTACCGCAGGACCGCCGCAGCGGCCCGTTCCTGCCCTTACAGCCAGTACACCACCACGTAGAGGCCGAGCCAGACCACGTCAACGAAGTGCCAATACCAGGCGGCGCCTTCGAACGCGAAGTGGTGCTGCGGCGTAAAGTGTCCGCGCAGCACGCGGCCCAGCACCACCGCCAGCATGATCGCGCCCATGGTCACGTGGAAGCCGTGGAAGCCGGTCAGCAGGAAGAACGTCGAACCATAGACCCCGGAGGTCAGCTTCAGGTTCAGTTCCGAGTAGGCGTGCATGTACTCGTAGACCTGCAGGCACATGAAGAGCGCGCCGAGCAGGATGGTCAGCACCAGGCCCTGGATCAGCTGGCTGCGCTTGCCGGCCAGCAGCGCGTGGTGCGCCCAGGTCAGCGTGACGCCGGAGGTCAGCAGCAGCGCCGTGTTGATCGTGGGGATCGGCCACGGACCCATGGTCTGGAAGCTCTCCACCGTGCCCGCCGGGCCGAGGTTGGGCCACACGGCCGCGAAGTCCGGCCAGATGATCTTGTTGTTCAGGTCGCCCAGCCACGGCATGGCGATGGTGCGGGCGTAGAACAACGCGCCGAAGAAGGCCGCGAAGAACATCACCTCGGAGAAGATGAACCAGCCCATCGACCAGCGGAACGAGACGTCGATGTTCTTGCCGTACAGGCCGCCTTCCGACTCGCGGATGGCGTCGCCGAACCAGCTCTTGAGCACGAACAGGAACCACAGCAGGCCGAAGCCGCACAGGAACGGGGCCCACGACTGGCCGTTGACCCAACCCGCGGCGCCGGCGCCGGTCATCAGCAGGCCGAAGGCCGCCGTGATGGGGTGGCGCGACGGGCCCGGTACGAAGTAGTACGGAGCATTTGCGCGATTCGCACTCATTCTTCTATCTCCAGCTCAGTGTCTCTGATTCGTTGTAGTTCCGCACCGCCGGCCGACCTCCCTGCCGGTGGTGTGCTCGTACTTCTCTTATTTTTTCGGGGACAGCTTCATCCCACCACGGTCTTCACGATGCCGATCAAAATCGCCACGAACAGCGCCGCGGCAATCAGGCCGGCGATGATCACGTGCACCGGGTTCAGCCGCGCCATGTCGGTCTCGTGCTCCGACCCCTTGCGCAGGCCGATGAACGACCACAGCACCGCGCGCACCGTCTGCGCGAACGACGCCTTGCGCTGAAGCGGATCCTGCGGCTCTGGCGTCACACCCATCTCAGCTTCCCTGCCCCGCCGGCGCCGCCGTCTGCGCCACCGGCGTGCCGATCTCGAAGAAGGTGTACGACAGCGTGATCGTCTTCACATCCTTGGGCAGGTTCGGATCGATCACGAACACCACCGGCATCTCGCGCGCCTCGCTGGCCTTGAGCGTCTGCTGCTTGAAGCAGAAGCACTCCACCTTCTTGAAGTACTCGGTGGCCTGCTTGGGCGCGTAGCTCGGGATGGCCTGCGCGGAAATATCGCGCGACTGCCCGTTGGCCACTTCGTAGACGATGGTCGTCAGCTCGCCCGGATGCACTTCCATCGAGGACTTCACCGGGCGGAACGCGAACGGCCCGCGCGCGTTGGAGTCGAACTCCACCGTGATCGTGCGGCTCTTGTCCACCTGGGTGTTCTTCTTCAGCGATCCGCCGTACAGATCGCGCGTGGTCACCACGTTGATGCCGGTGACCTCGCAGATCTTCTTGTACAGCGGCACCAGCGCATAGCCGAAGCTGAACATCAGGCCCACCACCACCAGCAGCCGCAGCAGCATGCCGCGGTTGAAGCGTCGCTCGATTGCCCGGTCTTCCGCCTTCTGCTGCGCGTCCACGTCTATCTCCGCTCAACCGCCAAGGAACACCATCTTGGCGAAGAATCCCAGGAAGAACACCACCACGATGGACAGCAGGATCAGGCCCAGCCGCCGGTTGGCGGCTCGTTGGGTGGCCTGGCGGCCCTGGCTGTCCGTGCGCGACGGGGTTTCCGGCTTCATGGCGTCAATCACTCAGCGCACCTGTGGCGGCTCTTCGAAGGTGTGGAACGGCGCCGGCGACGGCACGGTCCATTCCAGGCCCTCGGCGCCATCCCACGGCTTGTCGCCGGCAGCCTGGCCGCCCCGGTAGGACGGCAGCACCACGAAGAAGAAGAAATACACCTGCATCAGGCCGAAGCCCAGCGCGCCGATCGACGCAACCGCGTTGAAGTCCGTGAACTGGACCGCGTAGTCCGCGTAGCGACGCGGCATGCCGGCCAGGCCCAGGAAGTGCATCGGGAAGAAGGTCACGTTGAAGAAGATCAGCGAGCCCCAGAAGTGGATCTGGCCGCGCGTCTCGTTGTACATGAACCCGCTCCACTTCGGCCCCCAGTAGTAGAAGCCGGCGAACAGCGCGAACAGCGAACCGGCCACCAGCACATAGTGGAAGTGCGCCACGATGAAGTAGGTGTCCTGAATCTGGATGTCGATCGGGGCCACGGCCGGGATCAGGCCGGTGAAGCCGCCGATCGTGAACACGAAGATGAAGCCGATGGCGAACAGCATCGGCGTCTCGAAGGTCATCGAGCCGCGCCACATCGTGGCGATCCAGTTGAAGATCTTCACGGCCGTCGGCACCGCGATCAGCATCGTCGCGTACATGAAGAACAGCTGGCCGGTCACCGGCATGCCGGTGGTGAACATGTGGTGCGCCCAGACGATGAACGACAGGATGGCGATGGACGCCGTGGCGTACACCATCGAGCTGTAGCCGAACAGGCGCTTGCGC
This sequence comes from Cupriavidus sp. OV096, assembly GCF_900115455.1. Lineage (NCBI taxonomy): Bacteria > Pseudomonadati > Pseudomonadota > Betaproteobacteria > Burkholderiales > Burkholderiaceae > Cupriavidus > Cupriavidus sp. OV096. The sequence goes on along the minus strand of NZ_FOWM01000002.1, from coordinate 431,126 downwards.
GCGAACGCCGGCACCACGTGCGAGATGATCCCGAACGCGGGCAGGATCATGATGTACACCTCGGGGTGGCCGAAGAACCAGAAGATGTGCTGGTACATCACTGGGTCACCACCGCCGGCGGCCGAGAAGAAGCTCGTGCCGAAGTGGCGGTCGGTCAGCACCATGGTGATGGCGCCAGCCAGCACCGGCATCACGGCGATCAGCAAGTAGGCGGTGATCAGCCAGGTCCAGCAGAACATCGGCATCTTCATCAGCGTCATGCCGGGCGCGCGCATGTTGAGGATGGTGACGATGATGTTGATCGAGCCCATGATCGACGAGGCGCCCATGATGTGCATGGCGAAGATGGCCATGTCCATGCCGGGGCCCATCTGCACCGAGAGCGGCGCGTAGAGCGTCCAGCCGGCGGCGGTGGCGCCGCCCGGGGCGAAGAACGAGCCGGCCAGCAGCAGCGCCGCCGGGGGCATCAGCCAGAAGCTGAAGTTGTTCATCCGCGCGAAGGCCATGTCCGAGGCGCCGATCTGGAGCGGAATCATCCAGTTCGCGAAGCCGACGAACGCCGGCATGATCGCGCCGAACACCATGATCAGGCCGTGCATCGTGGTGAACTGGTTGAACAGCTCGGGGCGGAAGAACTGCAGGCCCGGCTCGAACAGCTCCAGGCGGATCAGCAGTGCCAGCACGCCGCCGGACAGCAGCATCGTGAACGAGAACAGCAGGTACAGCGTACCGATGTCCTTGTGGTTGGTGGCGAACAGCCAGCGGCGCCAGCCATGGGGGTGATCGTGCGCATGATCGTCATGGCCGTGGCCATGTCCATGATCATGGGCGTGGTCGTGCGGATGACCCAGCGTCTCCGGGGTAGCGGTACTCATCGCGTTGACTCCTGAATTCCTGTATGCGGTGCGGCTGCGGGTCAGCCTGCGACGCGGTTGCCCGCGAGGCTGGCCTGCTTGTCGGGGGAGGTGGCCGGGGCCGGATCGGCCTTGGCCTTCGGCGCCGCCTCGGCGGTACCCGCCGTCGGTGCGCCACCGCCTTCGGGGAACTTGCCCGCGCGGGCGTTCACGAAGTCGGCCGGCTGGATTACCTCGCCAGTCCGGTTGCCCCACGCATTCCGGGTGTAGGTCATGGCCGCGGCCAGTTCCGTGTCGGACAGCTGCTTCCAGGACGGCATGCCGCCGCGTCCTTCCAGCAGGATGTGCATCTGGCCGGCCTTCGGACCGTTCACTACCTTGGAGCCGTCCAGCGCCGGGAACGCGCCGGCGCCCTTGCCGTTCGGCTGGTGGCAGACCGCGCAGTTCGACGCGTAGACCTTCTCCCCACGCACCTTCATCTCATCGAGCGTCCAGGTCTTGTTGGGATCGTCCGCCGCTGCGGCCAGCGCCTTCTTCTTCTCGTCGACCCACTTGGTGTAGTCGGCGTCCGAGACCACGCGCACGACGATCGGCATGAACGCGTGTTCCTTGCCGCACAGCTCGGCGCACTGGCCACGGTAGACGCCGATCTTCTCGGCGCGGAACCAGGTGTCGCGCACGAAGCCGGGAATCGCATCCTGCTTCACGCCGAAGGCCGGGATCATCCACGCGTGGATCACGTCGTTGGCCGTCGTGACGATGCGGATCTTCTTGTTGACCGGCACCACCAGCTCGTTGTCCACCTCCATCAGGTAGGTGTTCGACTTCGGCTGCTCGTTGTTGATCTGCTCGCGCGGCGTGGTCAGGGTGGAGACGAACGAGATGCCTTCGCCCTGTCCCTTCAGGTAGTCGTAACCCCACTTCCACTGGTAGCCGGTGGCCTTGATGGTGATGTCGGAATTGGTGGTGTCCTTCATCGCGACCACGGTCTTGGTGGCGGGAAGCGCCATTGCGATCACGATCAGGAACGGGACGATGGTCCACACCACTTCCACGGTAATGCTTTCGTGGAACGCGGCCGACTTGGCACCACGGCTCTTGCGGTGCGTGAAGATGGAATAGAACATCACGCCGAACACGGCGATGAAAATCACCGTGCAGATGATGAGCATCATCCAGTTCAGCCAGTGAATCTGTTCGGCGATCTTTGTAACGGGTTCGGTCAGGTTCAGCTGTCGGACGGCCGGGCCGCCTGGCATATCACTGACCGCGGAGGCCGCCTGGCTGGCAAGCAGGGACGCACCTGCCAGACATGCTGCGGATGCCTTCTTCCACATTTTCATTGTTTATCTACCCAATTTACAGATTCAAATCTGTCCCCGCCGTGCCCTGCCTCCCTTCCTCTCAGAAGCAATGCAGGACTGCCGCGAGTTCCTGCGCGAACTTGCGCCGCCGTATCGGGTCCAGATGACACCCCACCCGCACGACGCGCTTGTCCGACCGCAGAACCACGAGCGCCCGGAACGATTCACCCAGTTCCACCCGCACCCATCGCGGGTTGAATACCTCACGCGTGACCCGACTGGCGCTGGCTGTCTCCACGACCAGCATACCGTCGGTCACACTCACGCGTTCATAATCCGTCGCATGGCGTGCGTACGCCAGCAGGGCAATCCCCAGCCCGAGCAGCTCGAGCCCCGCGAAAGGCAGCACGAGCCAGGCCCCATGCCACGCGGCAAGGAACACCGCGATGGCAGTGGAAATACATACGATGGAGAAGTAGAACCAGCCGACCTGGCGTGGGGAGAGCGAGCAATTCCGCTTCATCAGCCAGTCGTTGCTCGGCAAGGGGGGACGTCCGTCGTGATTACCGCCGGAGTCAACTCCTGCCGTCTGGAATGCGATACCCAAGTCTTGCATCGCCCAACCACTTTGCATCGGATGCACACCCGGGACGAATGGCGCGCCCGGGCACGTGCGGAGTGCATTCCGGGGGCGTTCTTGTGCCAGGGGACCACTGCGACAAACTGGCGCATTATATGGCGCTTCGCATACTCGAACAAGGGAGGATTTGACCGGAGGGCTTGCCTAGTTCAAGTTTTTGTGCATGGCTGCAACAGCCCCGATAGTCAACACAATCGGTGTGTGCGCAATGTTGCGCGACGGTCCGGGCGACCGTCCGCACGGTGTGTCAGCGGCGTGGCGAAGCCCGTCCGATCTTGTCGATCGGCACCACCGCGCGGCCCTGATCGTCGGTGGCCTGCCGGCCACGCGGCGCCAGTTTCCACGCATGGCCGTAGACAATCTCGAAGGTCAGCGGGATCACCCCATCGCTGTTGCGCTGGCGCTCCAGCGCGTCCAGCACGGCGCGATGCCAGCGGCGCCCGCGCAGCCCGGCCGGGCCGGGGCGCCGGAAGCCGCCGAAGGACTGCACCTCGCGCAGCAGCGTCTCGGGGAACTCGTAGGTGATGGTCAGCGTCTCCATGTCCATCACGGGCGTGGACCAGCCGCTGTGGACCAGCATGTCGCCAATGTCATGCATGTCGACGAAACGGAGCGTGTGCGCATCGAGGTCGACCTCGCCGAACGCCGTGCGCAGCTCGCGCAGCGTGTCCGGGCCGAACAGCGAGAACAGCACCAGCCCCTCGTCGGCCGTCACACGATGCCACTCGGGGAACACGCGGTGCGGCTCGGGATGCCAGTGGAGCGCGAGGTTGGACCAGAGCAGATCAAAGCTGGCGCCATCAAACGGCAGTGTGGCAAGATCGCCCTGCACCAGGTCGAACATCGGACGCTTGCCGAGCATGCGGCCGATCCACCCCGGGCGGCGCTGCGGATCGCGCTGGCCGGCTTCGTGCAGCATCGCGCCGGAAATATCGAGGCCGGCGATCTGCGCATCGGGAAACCGCGCGCGCAAACCCGCCAGGCCCTGGCCATGGCCGCAGCCGATATCGAGCGCGCGCCGTGGCGCGAGCCGGATCACCTCCATGCGCTCCTGCATGCGCCGGCCGATCTCGCCGAGCAGGAAATCCAGCTTGCCGAAGGCGGCGCTGCGGCGGTCGAAGGCAAGCCGGGTCAGCCGCGCGGGCGGCAACCAGGCATCGGGAGAATCAGCGGCATGCAAGGACACGGACAATCGGAACCAGTGGGGAGCGGTCGGACGGGACCGCGAGGATCGCAAGTATACGCGCGCGCCGCCGGGGCTGCCGGGCGCTGCCTCGCTGGGCTGCTGCCGTCCCTGCTCCCGTCCTTGCTCCCCTCCGCCTGTGCGATTTGCGGCGATGTGCAGCGCGATGTGGTCTGCGCCGCCTGCGCCGGATCCCTGTTGGCGGCGCGGCCCCGCTGCCCGCGCTGTGCCAGTCCGGGCGGGGGCCATTGTCAGTCCTGCGTGCCCGAGGACCCAATCGACGCCACCGTGACGCTGGCCGACTACGCCGAGCCACTCGATCGCCTGATCCTGCGGCTCAAGTTCGGCGCCGCGCTGCCCGTCGCCGGCTGGATCGCCGCGCAGCTTGCCGAAAGCCTGCGCGCCCTGCCCGATCTTCCCAATCTTCCCGATCTCATCGTCCCCGTGCCGCTTGCGCCGCAACGGCTGGCCGCGCGCGGTTTCAACCAGGCGTGGGAGATTGCCCGCCCGCTGGCCCGGCGGCTCGGCGTGCGCGCCGATGCGACCCTGCTCACCCGCCGGCGCGACACCGCCACCCAGCTCATGCTGGACCTGCCCGCCCGCCAGGCCAATCTGCGCGATGCCTTCGCACTGGCCCGCCCCATGTGCCTCGACGGCCGCCACATCGCCGTGGTCGATGATGTGATGACCACCGGCGCCACGCTGCGCGCCGCTGCCGCCGTCCTCAAGGCCCATGGCGCCCGGCGCGTCACCGCCCTGCCCGCGCTGCGCACCCCGTAAAAATGCGACGGGATGACAGCCACCCCCTGCCGCGGTAAGCTCGGGGCCGATTTTCCAGCCATCGCACCATGTTCAACGTCGTCCTCGTCGAGCCCGAAATTCCGCCGAATACCGGCAATGTGATCCGCCTGTGCGCCAACACGGGGGCGCAGCTGCACCTCGTCAAGCCGCTCGGATTTCCGCTCGAGGACGCCCGCATGCGCCGCGCGGGCCTGGACTATCACGAATTCGCGACGATGCGCGTGCACGAGAGCTGGAACGCCCTGATGGCGGCCGAGCAGCCTGATCCGGCCCGTATGTTCGCCCTGACCACGCACGGCTCCACGCCGTTCGGGCAAGTCAGTTTCCGTCCCGGGGACTGGTTCGTGTTCGGATCGGAGACCCGCGGCCTGGCGCCCGAGCGGCGCGAGTGGTTCCCGGCCACGCAGCGCATCCGGCTGCCGATGCGGCCGGACAACCGCAGCCTGAATCTCTCCAATACCGTGGCCGTGGTGGTGTTCGAGGCCTGGCGCCAGAACGGCTTCGCCGGCGGCGCCTGACAGGAGAGGAGCGCCTGACGGCCTGGGCGACGCCTAGCCCTCGGGCTGCACGCCCGCCGCGCGGATCACCTTGGCCCAGCGGGCCGTCTCGGTGGCCATGGTCTGGCGCAGCGAGGCCGGCGCGGTACCAGCCGGCACGAAATACTGGGCGCGCATCTTCTCGCGCACGTCGGCGCTGCCGATGATCGTCACGAGTTCCCGGTAAAGGCGGTCGATCACCGGCGCCGGCGTCCCGGCTGGCGCCAGCACGGCCTGCCACGAGATGGCCTCGAAGCCCGGATAGCCCGATTCCGCCACGGTCGGCACCTGCGGCAGCAGTCCGGTACGCCCCGTGGAGGTCACGGCGAGCAGGCGCAGCTTGCCGGCCGTCACCATCGGCATGGCAATCGCGGGCACCATGAAACCGGCCTGCACCTGCCCACCGACGATGGCGGTGGTGATCTGCGGAAACCCCTGATACGGCACGTGCTGGAGGTCGATGCCAGCCATGGCCTTGAGCTGCTCCATGGCCAGGTGCGCCGCACTCCCGTTGCCCACCGACCCATAGTTCAGCGCGCCCGGCCGGGCCTTGGCCAGCGCGACGAAGTCGGCCAGCGTGTGCACCGGCAGCCGCGCATCGACCACCAGCACATTCGGCGAGGTGGCCACCAGCGTCACCGGCGCCAGTTGGCGCACCGGGTCATAACCAAGATGGCGGTAGAGCGCCGGCGCCGTGACAAGCGGGCCGTTGATCGTAAACAGCAGCGTATTGCCGTCCGGCACGGCCTTGGCGACCATGCCGGTGCCGATATTTCCGCCTGCACCGGGCCGGTTCTCCACCACCACCGGCTGGCCCAGCGCCACGGCCAGCTTCTCGGTGACGATCCGGGCGATCAGGTCTGGCGAGGAGCCCGCCGGGAACGGCACGATCATGCGGATGGGGCGCGACGGCCACGTCTCCGCCAGCGCCGGCGCGGCGCCCAGGCACAGCGTGGAAAGCGTGGCGATCATCGCCCCGAGGGCTTGGCGGCGGCTAGGCATCTAATCTTGGGGGATTTGCGGTTATTCGTCCCGCGCGTCGCGCTGGAGCAGTTGCGCCACGGCGTCGGCAGCGGACAGGCCCTCGAACAGCACCGCGCAGACCGCGCGCGTGATCGGCATCTCCACGCCATGCCGGGCGGCCAGCGCCGCCACCGCCTGGGCGCAGCGCACCCCCTCGGCCACGTGGCCGAGGTCGGCGAGCACCTGTTCGAGCGTCTTGCCGCCCGCCAATTGCTGTCCGACCTTGCGGTTGCGCGAGAGGTCGCCGGTGGCGGTCAGGATCAGGTCGCCCATCCCGGCGAGGCCCATGAAGGTTTCCACGCGGCCGCCGAGCGCCAGCCCGAACCGGGTCATCTCGGCCAGCCCGCGCGTGACCAGCGCCGCGCGCGCGTTGAGGCCCAGGCCCAGACCATCGCTGGCGCCGGTGGCAATCGCCAGCACGTTCTTGACCGCGCCGCCCACCTCCACGCCGATCAGGTCATCGCTGCCATAGATCCGCATGGCATGGTGATGGAACGCCACCTGCGCGCGGTCCGCCAGCGCATGGGACGTGCCCGCCACGGTCAGCGCGCACGGCAGCCCCTGAGCCACTTCCTTGGCGAAGCTGGGCCCGGTCAGCACGCCATATTCGATCTGGCCCGGCGTCACGCCGAGCGCATCGAGTTCCTCGCGCACCATCTGGTGCGGCATGGCGTGGGTGTCGGCCTCGAAGCCCTTGCAGAGCCAGAGCATGGCCAGCGGCGCAGGCCGTCCGGCATGGCGCGCGGCCAGCCGGCGCGTCATCTCGCGCAGGCCGGAAACCGGCGTGGCCACCACCAGGAGCCCGTCCGGGTCAGCCAGCGCATGATCCACGGCGGCATCGAAATCGGCTTCGCAGGCCAGTCGGGGGGATAACGCCACCCCGGGCAGGTAGGCCGCGTTCATGCAGGTTTGCGCGATATCGGCCAGTTGCGCGGCATCGCGGCCCCAGAGCACCACATCGTGCACGGTGGCCGCGTGGCTGGCCAGGGCAGTGCCCCAGGCCCCGGCGCCGAGGAAGGTCAGTTTCATGGCGATTCTGGCGGAATGGCGGATAACGTCAGTATGGCGGGGGAAATCAAAACGGGGCCGAAGCCCCGTTTTAAGTCGCCCGTTCTGCCTGGCACCCTGAGGCGCCGGCAAAACGAAGCGAAGCGGTTCTGGCTAGGCGCGCGGCCGCAGACAGTACAAGTGGTACGGCAAGGCCGCGCAACGACGCCAGAATCGTTTTGCCGGTGCCTCAGTGGCGCGCCTGGCTGCCGTCGGGCATCACGATGCCCGACTCGCCGCCCTGCTGGCCAGCTTCTTCCATGGCCTGCTGCAGGCGTTGCTCGTACAGTGCCTGGAAGTTGATTTCCGACAGGTGAATCGCCTGGAAGCCGGCACGCGTGATCACGTCGGCCACGTTGCCGCGCAGGTACGGGTACAGGATGGTCGGGCAGGCGATGCCCAGCAGTGGGTCCAGCTGCTCCACCGGCACGTTGCGGATGTCGAAGATGCCGGCCTGATGGGCTTCCACCAGGAACGCTACCTTGTCCTGCACCTTGGTGGTCACCGTGCCGGTCACCACGACTTCGAAAATGCCTTCCTGCAGTTGCGCGGCGGCCACGTTGACCTGCACTTCCACGGCCGGCGCTTCCGACTCGAGGAAGATGGCCGGCGAGTTCGGCTGCTCCAGCGACATGTCCTTCAGGTACACGCGCTGGATGTTGAAGAAGGGCTGATCGTCCTGCTGGGTGGCTTGTTGCTCGTCGCTCATGAAAGGCTTCCCGGTTGAATCGGTTTGGAATCGATTTTTGGTCTCTGCCGGGCGCGGGGCCCGGCTGGAAAGCGCATATGGTACATGACGCCGATGGCGATTTCACCCGCTCGCCGCCGAATCAGAATCGTCTCAGATATCCGATGGGCGGCGGGCTACCGGAGACCCGGCAGGTCAGGCGGCCAGCAGCGGCACCAGGCCGCCCTGGCGGTCCAGCGCGGAGAGGTCGTCGAAGCCACCCACATGGGTCTCGTCGATATAGATCTGTGGCACGGTGCGGCGGCCGGTGCGCGACATCATTTCCTCGCGCTTTCCCGGTTCGCGGTCGATCAGGATCTTTTCGACCGCTTCGACGCCCCGTTGCTTCAGCAGCCGTTCGGCCATCTGGCAATAGGGGCACACCACCGTGCTGTACATGACGACGCGGGCCATGCGGAATCTCCTTGTCTTCAAAATGCGGCGGCGCGGTCCGCCCCGGGCGGAACCGCGCCGCTTCGCTGCTGTAAATGGGGCTGTCGCGCTTACTTGACGACCGGCAGGCCGGCCTGTTGCCAGGCTGTCATGCCGCCTTCGAGCGCGTAGACCTCACTGTACCCGGCTTCCTTCAACGCTGCTTGGGCCTTGCCCGAGCGCTGGCCGGTCTGGCAGATCACGATGATGGGGACGGATTTGTCGCGGGCCAGGCCGCTGGCGCGCGACGGCAGGTCGGCAAGTGGCGCACTCTTCGCTTGCGGCATGTGGCCCTTGGCGAATTCGGCGGCGTCGCGGATGTCCACGACCACCGCGTTGCGCCGGTTGATCATCTGCGTGGCGGCCGCCGTATTGAGGCGCTTGCCGCCCGTACCGCTCTTGATCTGGGGCCACGCCAGCAGGCCGCCGGAGACCACGGCGATGGCGATCAGGGCCAGGTTGTTGTAATCGGCGAAGAAATTCACAATGGCATTCCGTTGGGTTGGGTCGGCGGCATTATAAAATACGCGGTTTCGCGCCCCCGTCATTATTTGCGGGCGAGCGCCGCAGGTCACTTACTACCCTGGAAGCAGCATGTACAAGCTCGTTCTCATCCGCCACGGCGAATCCACGTGGAATCTCGAAAACCGCTTCACCGGCTGGGTCGATGTCGACCTCACCGACACCGGCGCCGCCCAGGCCAAGCAGGCCGGCAAGCTGCTCAAGGAAGCGGGCTATGGCTTCGACATCGCCTACACCTCGGTCCTCAAGCGCGCCATCCGCACGCTCTGGTACGTGCAGGACGAAATGGACGAAATGTGGATTCCGGTGCGCAACGAATGGCGCCTGAACGAACGCCACTACGGCGCGCTGTCGGGCCTGAACAAGGCCGAGACTGCCGCCAAGTACGGCGACGACCAGGTGCTGGTTTGGCGCCGCAGCTACGACACCCCGCCGCCCGCGCTGCAGCCGGACGATGAACGCGCCGCGTTCAACGACCCGCGTTACGCCAACGTGCCGCGCGACCAGGTGCCGCTGACCGAGTGCCTCAAGGACACGGTGGCCCGCGTGATGCCGCTGTGGAACGAATCGATCGCTCCGGACATCCAATCGGGCAAGCGCGTGGTGATTGCCGCCCATGGCAACAGCATCCGCGCGCTGGTGAAGTACCTCGATCAGATTTCGGATGACGACATCGTCGGCCTCAACATTCCCAATGGCATCCCGCTCGTCTATGAACTGGACGCCAACCTGCGCCCGCTGCGCCATTACTACCTGGGCGACCAGGAAGCCCTGGCTGCCTCGCTGGCGGCCGTGGCCAACCAGGGCAAGGCCCGCTGACGACAGGCCGCAGCCCGCGCCCGCCCCGGTCTGGACCGGGTAGGCGCGGGCAGCTTGCCCGCGGCCATGTGTGACCGCGCCCACCCGGCGCGCAAGCCCCCGCAGGCCTTTTTCTGCGCACCCTCTTATACTGTCGGACAAATCCGGCGCCGCCGGCCTTAAGGCCGGGCACCCGGATCGCCCCCTAGCCAATCCTCATACTGTTCAGGCTGCCCCACATGCGTAAGACGCTCAAGAACATTAGCCTAGTCTCGGTCGGCGTCGTTGCCGGCGTGCTCGCGACGTTGCAGATCTCGGCGACGGCCCAGAACTCGTCCGGGCCCCTGCCGCTCGACCAGCTCCGGCTGATGTCCGACATCTTCGGCCAGATCAAGCGTGAGTACGTGGAGCCGGTGGATGACAAGAAGCTGCTGACCGAAGCCATCAAGGGCATGGTCGCCAGCCTCGACCCGCACTCGGCCTACCTGGACGAGAAGGACTTCAAGGAACTGCAGGAAGGCACGCGCGGCCGCTTCGCCGGCCTGGGCATCGAGATCTCGCAGGAAGAAGGCCTGGTCAAGGTCATCAACCCGATCGAGGACACCCCCGCCTTCCGCGCCGGCATCCAGCCGGGCGACCTGATCACCCGCATCGACGACAAGCCCGTGCGCGGCCTCCCGCTGGAGCAGGCGGTCAAGCGCATGCGCGGCGAGCCCGGCACCAAGGTCACGCTGACGATCTACCGCAAGAGCGAGGAACGCACGTTCCCGGTCTCGATCACGCGCGCGGAGATCCGCGTGCAGTCGGTCAAGACCAAGATGCTGGACAACAACACCATCGGCTGGATCCGCCTGACGAGCTTCCAGGAGCGCACGGTGTCCGACCTGGGCCGCCGCCTGCGCGAGATGGCCGAGAAGAACCCGGGCCTCAAGGGCGTGATCCTGGACCTGCGCAACAACGGCGGCGGCGTGCTGCAGGGCGCGGTCGGCGTGGCCGCGGCGTTCCTGCCCGACGATGCCACCGTGGTCTCCACCAACGGCCAGGTGCCGGACGCCAAGCGCGTCTACAAGGCTACCTTCAACAACTACCGCCTCTCGTCGCTCGAGGACGATCCACTCAAGGACCTGCCGCCGCTGTTCAAGAAGATTCCGATGATCGTGCTGACGAACGCCTACTCGGCCTCGGCATCGGAAATCGTGGCCGGCGCGCTCCAGGATCACCATCGCGCCACGCTGATGGGCAAGACCACGTTCGGCAAGGGTTCGGTGCAGACCGTGCGGCCGCTGACCAATGACACCGGCATCAAGCTGACCATCGCGTACTACTACACGCCGACGGGCAAGTCGATCCAGGCCAAGGGCATCCGCCCGGACATCCCGGTCGACCAGAACCCCGAGGGCGATCCGGACGACGCGCTGATCACGCGCGAAATCGACACCGAACGCCACCTGCACAACAAGCAGGAGTCGGAAGAGCCGGAAATGAATGCGCGCGAGCAGCGCCGGGTGGACGAACTGCGCCGCCTCGAGGAAGAAAACGCCAAGAAGACGCCGGAAGAGCGCGAGAAGGATCGCCGCAAGAAGCCGGTGGAATTCGGCACGGCCGACGACTTCATGCTCCAGCAGGCTATCGCGCAGCTCAACGGCAAGCCGGTGCAGCGTTCGAAGTCGCGGCTCGAGGCCTCGCAGGCCGCTGGCAAGCCGGACACCGATGCGGACAAGGGCAAGGCCAAGCCGGCCGCCGACAAGGCCCCGGCGAAGCCCGCCTCCAAGCCGGCAGCGAAGCCAGCCAGCCAGCCGCCCGCCAGCGCGCCGATGGGCGACCCGCTGGGCACGCCGACCGGCAAGAATCGCTGACGGCGCGCGCTCGGGCTTGGCTCCGGGCGCATCCTGAGGATTGCGACGGCCCGCGGTGTTCACCGGCGGGCCGTTCTTGTTTCTAGCGGATGCTTTCGCACATGAACGACGACCAACTGCTGCGCTACTCGCGCCATATCCTGCTGGACGAACTCGGCATCGAGGGCCAGGAACGGCTGCTGGCGGGCCATGCGCTGGTGATCGGCGCGGGCGGGCTCGGGGCGGCCGCGCTGCCCTACCTGGCCTCGGCCGGCGTGGGGCGCATCACCATCGTCGACGATGACGACGTGGACCTGACCAACCTCCAGCGCCAGATCCTTCACACCACGGCCAACGTGGGCCGGCCCAAGGTGGAGTCGGCGCGGGAAGGGCTGCTGCGGATCAATCCTGATGTCGATGTGCGGCTCGTGGCCCAGCGCGTGGGCGATGCCGAGCTGGATGCGCTGGTGGCTGCTGCCGATGTCGTGCTCGATTGTTGTGACAATTTCGCCACACGGCACGCGGTGAACCGCGCCTGCCTCGCCCATCGCAAGCCGCTGGTGTCGGGTGCCGCGCTGCGCTTCGACGGCCAGGTCAGCGTGTTCGACCTGCGCGATGCCGATGCCCCGTGCTACGGCTGCCTGTTCCCGCCCTCGGAACCCGCCCCCGAAGCCGCCTGCGCGACGATGGGCGTGTTCGCCCCGCTGGTCGGCATGGTCGGCACGGTGCAGGCGGCGGAGGCGCTCAAGCTGCTGACGGGCGTCGGCCAGACGCTGGCCGGCCGGCTGCTGATGGTCAATGCAATGTCGATGGAGTGGACCACGATGCGGCTGGCGCGCACGCCGGCCTGCGAGGTCTGCGGCGGGCACCACTAACGAAAGCGCTAGCGGGCCATCGACCCGGCGATCCCGGCGGTGGAGCCCCCTCCCCGCCGGTTCGCCTGATTGGCGCGATGTGCTGCCGGAAATGCTGGATGAAGAAAAGAATCCGAATGAGAACGGTTAATAACCCGTCCCGCACGGATGCGCGATGCCGCCAGGCACCGCGCGGTGGGCCGGCGGCTTACTGCTCGCCCGGCTCCATCTGCGACTGCAGATAGTTCTGCAGGCCAACCTTGTCGATCAGGTCGAGCTGCGTCTCCAGGTATTCGATGTGTTCCTCGGTGTCCGTGAGGATGTCCACGAGGATCTCGCGGCTCACGTAATCGCCCACCGACTCGCAGTACGCAACGCCTTCCTTGACGGTGGCGTGCGCGGTCTGCTCGAGCTTCAGGTCGCACTTGAGCATTTCGGGCGTGTCTTCGCCGAGCAGCAGCTTGTGCAGGTCCTGGAGGTTCGGCAGGCCGTCAAGCATCAGGATGCGGTCGATCAGGCGGTCGGCGTGCTTCATTTCGCCGATCGATTCCTTGTACTCGACATCACCGAGCTTCTTCAGGCCCCAGTGCCGATACATGCGGGCGTGGAGGAAATACTGGTTGATCGCGGTCAGCTCGTTCTTGAGCTGGGCGTTCAAATGCTGGATGACCTTCTTGTCACCTTTCATAGGGGGGCTCCTGTCATGACAACCGGACCCGCGCAAAAGCACGAAGGGGCGCCAAGTGGCGCCCCATTGCAGTCGGAACCGCGGTAAAGCCTGAATCGATCAGGCCACCAGCGCGGTACGCTGATCGTTCGCGACTGCCGGGTCACGAGCGTCCATTATCGCACGTGACGTAGTCGTGGAACAGGAAGAAATCTCGACGACCTGAATGGTCGACAGCGAGGAGGCACGCATCGTCTGCACGGCGGCCACGCCTTCGCACAGCACTTGCTTCGCGCAGTCGCGGCAACGGCCGCAGCAGGTGCCCACGCCGAGGGTCTCGGCGAGTTCGTCCATGGTCGAGACGCCAAGGTGAACGGCGCCATGAATCTCGTGGTCGGTAACCTGGTTGCAGATGCAAACGTACACAAATACCTCCTGGGGGCGGTGTCGGCACCGGCATGCCGAACAGCGATGGAGGCCAGAATATCAGAGAAGCAGAATGATAACAATTCCCATTAATCGCTTTGGGGGTATGGCGTCACACAGGCGATAAGCATGGACTTTCGGGGTCACTTTTCCGACAGGAAAGTGACCCCGGCTTCGCCAACATTGCAGACAGAAACCCTAAGAATCAGAGGGTTGTATGAGACTTGGGAGGATGTGCCTCAGGGCGCGATCTGCTTCAGCGCCGCCGCCAGTTCCTCGGGCTCGTAGCAGTTGAGCACGCGGTCCACCAGCGGCCCCAGGCTCTCGCAGTCAGCATGGATCACTTCCTGCTTCACGCGCAGCAACTGCGCCGGGTGCATGGAGAACTCGCGCAGGCCCATGCCCAGCAGGAGCCGCGTCATGGCCGGGTCCCCCGCCATCTCGCCGCACACGGCCACGGGCACGCCGGCCCGGTTGGCTTCCTGGATGGTGCGGGCAATCAGTTGCAGCACGGCCGGGTGGAGCGGGTCATAGAGGTGGGCCACGGCGTTGTCGGCGCGGTCGATGGCCAGCGTGTACTGGATCAGGTCGTTCGTGCCGATCGACAGGAAGTCCATCCGCTTGAGGAACAGCGGCAACAGCAGGACGGCAGCCGGGATCTCGATCATCGCCCCGACCTTCATGCTCGGGTCGTATGGCTGGCCGCGCTCGTCGAGTTGGCGCCGCGCCTGGGCGATCAGGTCCAGCGTCTGGTCGATCTCGCTCGCGTGGGCCAGCATCGGAATCAGCAGCCGCACCGGGCCGAACGCCGAGGCGCGCAGCAGCGCGCGGAGCTGGGTCAGGAACATCCCCGGCTCGGACAGCGACCAGCGAATCGCGCGCAGCCCGAGCGCCGGGTTCAGTGCGGTCTCGAAGTCGTCGCCACGCAGGTCCAGCGGCTTGTCGGCGCCGACGTCGATGGTGCGGATGGTCACGGGGAGGCCGTGCATCGCCTCCACCGCGCGACGGTAGGCGGCAAACTGCTCCTCCTCGTCGGGCATGGCGTCGCGCCGGTTCATGAACAGGAATTCGGAGCGGAACAGCCCCACGCCGACTGCGCCGGCGGCCAGCGCGGCGGTGGCGTCCTCGGCCAGTTCGATATTGGCCAGCAACTCGATCTCGAGCCCGTCCAGCGTCACGGACGGCGTGTGGCGCAGCCGTTGCAGGCGCTTCTTCTCCAGCGCGCGCTCGCTCTGGCGGTGGCGGTATTCCTCGAGGATGATTGCCGACGGATCGACGATGACCAGCCCCGCGTCGCCATCGATGATGATCCAGTCGTCCTGGCGGATCAGCTCGCTGGCGCTTTTCACGCCCACGGCGGCCGGGATGTCCAGGCTGCGCGCGACGATGGCCGTGTGCGAGGTGCGCCCGCCCAGGTCGGTCACGAAGCCATGGAACACGGTCTGGCGGAACTGGAGCATGTCCGCCGGGCCGATGTCATGCGCCACGACGATCACGCCCGGCGCGGGCTCGCCGTCCGGGGCCAGGGCCGGCACGGGCGCCGGGGCCAGCACCGGCGCGCCGGCCAGCACCTTCAGGATCCGCTCCACCACCTGCTGGATGTCGGCCTTGCGCTCACGCAGGTACTCGTCCTCGATCTCGTCAAACTGACGCATCAGTTCCTCGAGGCGGGTGGTGAGCGCCCACTCGGCGTTGTAGCGCCGCTGGCGGATCAGGGCCTCGGGCTCGCGCGAGAGCGCCTCGTCGTCGAGGATCATCGCGTGCACGTCCAGGAACGCGCCCATTTCCTCGGGCGCGTCGCGCGGCAGGTCACGCTTGAGCGTCACCAGTTCCGCGCGCACGGCGGCGCGCGCCGAACGTAATCGCTCCACCTCCGCATCGAGCCGGTCTTCATCGACCAGATAGTGCGAAACGTCGAGCGCAGCCGGTGCGAGGATGTGGGCCCGCCCGATGGCGACCCCACGCGAAACCGGAATGCCGTGCAAGGCAAAAGGCATGAACCGCTCCGTCAGGAACGTTTAGGAATTCGGTATTGTGCGTCGATACTCACTCGCCCTCGCCGAACCGGTTGGCGATCAGCGCCAGCAGCGCGTCCATCGCCTCGTTCTCGTCGGGGCCATCGGTCTCGATCGTGACCGTCGAACCAATGCCCGCCGCAAGCATCATGACGCCCATGATGCTTTTGGCATCGACCTGGCGACCGTTGCGGGACATTTTGACCTGGCTGGCGAAACTCCCCGCCAGTTGCGTCAGTTTGGCGGAGGCGCGGGCATGGAGCCCGAGCTTATTGATGATGGTTGTGTCCCTCAGCAGCATATTTGTCGGGATGATTGGCGGTTTGGTTCTGGACAGTGGTGTTGCCGACCTGCAGCACGCCCTGCGCGCCGCCGGCCAGCGCCTTGGTGGCAAGCTGGTCGAGCACCTCGGTGCGGTAGCAGATCGCGCGCACGAGCATGGGAAGATTGACGCCGGCAAGCACCTTGACCTTGCCGGGATCGGCCAGGCGCGCGGCGATATTGGCCGGCGTGGCCCCGAAAATATCGGTGAGCACCAGGGCGCCGTTGACCTCGGAGACCGCGGCCAGGCGGCGCCGGGCTTCGGCGAGCACCACGGCAGGGTCGGCGTCGGGAAGGACGTCGATGGCCTCCACGCGCGGCGGTTGGCCGCAATAGACGTGGGCAGCGCAATCCCGCAGCGCCGAAGCCAGCGGCGCGTGCGCGATGATCAGAATTCCGGCCATGATGTGAATCCGTTGGACTGCCCGAATTGTAGCAGGCGGCCTCGCGGCCAAATCCCGCGATACCGCCCGGCGTCCCCGGAGTGTGGTGCCTTAGCGTCGCCCGGTTGTCTTATTTGTTGTTGACGGCAGCTTCCAGCGCATCGACAAACATCGCGGCCACGTTGAAGCCGGTCTGCTGCGTGATTTCCTGGAAACAGGTCGGGCTCGTCACATTGACTTCAGTCAGGCAGTCGCCGATCACGTCGAGGCCCACCAGCAGCAGGCCCTGCTTGAACAGGCCCGGCGCCAGCGTCTCGGCGATCTCGCGGTCGCGCGCGCTCAGTTCCTGGGCGCGCCCCAGCCCGCCGGCCGCCAGGTTGCCCCGGATCTCGGTGCCCTGCGGAATCCGCGCCAGCGAGTACGGCACCGCCTTGCCGCCGATCAGCAGGATGCGCTTGTCGCCTTCCTTGATGGCCGGGATGTAGCGCTGGATCATCAGCGTGCGGGCGCCGTTGTCGCCCAGCGTCTCGACGATCGCGCCAAGATTCATCGCATCGGGCCCCACGCGGAAGATGCCCATGCCACCCATGCCGTCCAGCGGCTTGACGATGATGTCCTGGTGCTCGGCATGGAAGGCGCGGATGCGGTCCGCATCGCGCGTGACCAGCGTCGGCGTGACGAACTGCGGGTAGCGGGCGATGGCCAGCTTCTCCGAGTGGTCGCGAATCGCCTGCGGCTTGTTGAAGATGCGGGCACCCTGCGCCTCGGCCAGCTCCAAAAGCCACGTACTAGTCACATACTCCATGTCGAACGGCGGATCCTTGCGCATCAGCACCGCGTCGAACGTGGCCAGCGGGGTCAGCACCGGCTCGCCGAGGCGGAACCAGTCGGTGGCATCGTCCGTGACGCGCAGCGGCTGCGTCACCGCCTCCACCACGTTATTGGCCAGCGACAGCCGCGACTGGAGGCAGAACGACAGCTCGTGCCCCCGCGCCGCCGCTTCCTTCATCATGGCGTAGGTGGAGTCCTTGTACGTCTTGAAGGTCTCCAGCGGGTCGGTAATGAACAGGATGCGCATGGTGGGATCTGGGTTCCTGGCTCAGATGATCGGGTTCGGATCGGTCTTCTCGAGTTCCAGCGAGGCCGCCAGCAGCGCCAGCCGCGCCACCACGCCATACATATAGAAGCGGTTCGGCACGGCCGCGCCCGGCTTGGCGTGGCTGTCCGGAATGCCGTTCGGGGCAAACGCCAGCGGCACGAAGTGCATGCCCGGCGCGTTCAGGTTCTCGTCGTTGCCGCGGCCCGTGTGGACGCGGTAGAAGCCGCCCACCACGTAGCGGTCGATCATATAGACCACCGGCTCGGCCACCGCCTCGTTCACCTTCTCGAAGGTGTGCACGCCTTCCTGGATGATGACGTCGGAGACTTCCAGCCCCTCCTTCACCACGCTCATCTTGTTGCGTTCCTTGCGGTTCAGGCCCTTGACCTCGGACGGGTCCCGCACGGTCATGATACCCATGCCATAGGTACCGGCATCGGCCTTCACCACCACGTAAGGCGTTTCCTTGATGCCGTACTCGCGGTATTTCTTGGCGATCTTCTTCAGCACGCCTTCCACGGCATCGGCCAACTCTTCCTCGCCCACGCGCTCGTGGAAGTCCACGCCAGTGGTCCGGGCGAAGTAGGGATTGACCATCCACGGGTCGATATCAATCAGCTTGGCGAACTTCTTGGCCACCTCGTCGTAGGCGGCGAAGTGGCTGCTCTTGCGGCGCGTGGACCAGCCCGCGTGCAGCGGCGGCAGCAGATATTGTTCGTTGATGTTCTCGAGCACGGGCGGAATGCCGGCCGAGAGGTCATTGTTGAGCAGGATCGAACAGGGGTCGAAGTCCTTCAGCCCCAGCCGGCGGCCCTTGGTGCCCAGCCGCGCGAGCGGCTCCACCACCAGCGTCTGGCCGTCGGGCAGCTCGATCGGGGTGGGTTCGGTGATGTCCTCGGACAGCGACCCCAGGCGCACATTCAGGCCCGCCTGGCGCATGATCAGCGACAGCCGCGCCACGTTCTGCAGATAGAACATGTTGCGGGTGTGCCGCTCGGGGATCAGCAGCAGGTTCTTGGCGTCCGGGCAGATCTTCTCGATCGCGGCCATGGCGGCCTGGACGGCCAGCGGCAGCATTTCCGGGGCGAGGTTGTTGAACCCGCCCGGGAACAGGTTGGTATCCACCGGCGCCAGCTTGAACCCGGCATTGCGCAGGTCCACGGAACAGTAGAACGGCGGCGTATGCTCCTGCCATTCCAGCCTGAACCAGCGCTCGATGGACGGCGTCGCGTCCAGGATCTTCTTTTCGAGTTCGAGCAGCGGACCGTTCAGCGCGGTGATGAGATGCGGGACCATATCCATCCTAATTGATCGTCTTTATTGTCCGCCCCGATTGTAGAGGAACGGCCAATAGGCTGCTGACGCCCGCCGTATAACCATATGCGGCGGTCAGCATAATAATCCGGGATGTGGGGGCGGTCGGGCAAAAAAAAAGCGCGGCGTGTGCCGCGCTTTCAAATGGCCTGACAGATACGGGGAGCGTTCTGCAGGTGGAGGAAACTGCCTCACTCGCACTGTATGTGCGGCTCCCCTTAAAGACAATTGAGACTTTTTAAGATCCGATTTAAGCACTCTGCGAATACCCCGCGAGGCCTTGTCGGGGCTGGCCCTGCGCCCGTTCGGGCGGCTTTCGGGCAGAAAAAAGCCCGGCACGAGGCCGGGCGAAACTCCTGAGAGAAGATTCCCAATCAGCTCTCCAGCACAACTCTGTCGTGGATATCAGACCTCGTAGGCGGTTTCGCCGTGGGAGGTGATGTCCAGGCCTTCGCGCTCTTCCTCTTCCGGAACGCGCAGACCAATCAGCATGTCGACCAGCTTGTAGGCCACCAGGGCCACCACGCCCGACCACACGATGGTGGTCAGCACGCCTTCGAACTGGATCCAAACCTGGCCGGCGATCGAGTAATCGTCCGCCACCTTGTTGGCCACGTAGTCGTAGATGCCCGTGCCGCCCAGGCTGGGCGCGGCGAACACGCCGGTCAGCAGCGCACCCAGGATGCCGCCCACACCGTGCACGCCGAAGACGTCCAGCGAGTCGTCCATGCCGAGCAGGCGCTTCAGGCCGGTCACACCCCACAGGCACAGCAGGCCAGCCAGCAGGCCGATCACGATGGCGCCCATCGGGCCGACGAAGCCGGCTGCCGGGGTGATCGCCACGAGGCCGGCGACGGCGCCCGAGGCACCACCCAGCATCGACGGCTTGCCCTTGCCGATCCACTCGCCGAAGGTCCACGACAGCACGGCGGCGGCGGTAGCCAGCAGCGTGTTGACGAAGGCCAGGGCGGCGCCGCCGTTGGCTTCCAGGCCCGAGCCGGCGTTGAAGCCGAACCAGCCGAACCACAGCAGCGAGGCACCGACCATGGTGAAGGTCAGGCTGTGCGGACGGATCGCTTCGCGGCCGAAGCCGATGCGCTTGCCGTACATGAAGGCACCCACCAGGCCCGCGACAGCGGCGTTGATGTGCACCACGGTACCGCCGGCGTAGTCCAGCGCGCCCTTCTGGAACAGCCAGCCCGACTTGGCCGTGGCGGCGGTGCCGGCAGCGGCGTCGGTGTAGGCGTCCGGACCCGGCCAGAACCAGACCATGTGGGCCATCGGGATGTAGGCGAAGGTGAACCAGAGCACCACGAACACCAGCACGGCCGAGAACTTGGCGCGCTCGGCGAAGGCGCCGATGATCAGGCTGCAGGTGATGGCGGCGAAGGCGCACTGGAAGGCGAAGAACACCAGTTCCGGCACGACCACGCCCTTGCTGAACGTGGCGGCCACGGCGTCCACCGTCAGGCCCTTCATGAACAGCCGGTCCGTGCCGCCGAAGAAGGCGTTGCCTTCGGTGAAGGCGAAGCTGTAGCCGTAGACGGCCCACAGGATCGACACCACCGAGAAGATCACCAGGCACTGCATCAGCACCGAGAGCATGTTCTTGGAGCGGACCAGGCCGCCGTAGAACAGGGCCAGGCCGGGCAGCGTCATCAGGATGACGAAGGCCGTGCAGACCAGCAGCCAGGCGGTATCGCCCTTGTTCGGCACGGGCGCGGCGGCGGGGGCAGCCTCGGCCGGCGCAGCAGCGGCGGCGGCAGGGGCCGCGGCAGCCGGGGCGGCGGCAGCGGGGGCAGCGGCGGTGGCCGCTGCCGGGGCCGAAGCCTCGGCGGCGGGCTTGTCCTGCGCCACGGCATGGGTGGACAGGCCGAGGCCGGCCGTGCCGAGCGCCAGCGACATCGCGCCGGCCGTCAGGATTCGCTTGAACCAGGTTGTCATGAGCTTAACCTCTTGTCTCGTGTCTTTTATCTCGTGTCAGAGCGCGTCGCCGCCGGTCTCGCCGGTGCGGATGCGAATGACTTGTTCGATCGGCGCGATAAAGATCTTGCCGTCGCCAATCTTGCCGGTGCGGGCCGACTTCTCGATGGCCTCGATGGCGCGTTCCACCACGTCGTCCGGCACCGCCACCTCGATCTTCACCTTGGGCAGGAAGTCCACGATGTACTCGGCGCCCCGGTACAGCTCGGTATGGCCCTTCTGGCGGCCAAACCCCTTGACTTCGGTCACGGTGATACCGGACACGCCGACGTCCGAGAGCGCCTCGCGCACCTCGTCCAGCTTGAACGGCTTGATGACTGCAATGATGAGTTTCATCCCATTTCTCCTCGGGGCGACCCGGTCTGGCAGGCCGCCCGCCTCGATGCACTAATTAGAAAGTCTTGGTGAGCGACGCCCAGAACGTCGACTTGCCCAGGTAGCGACCGCGCGTGTTGGTGTACACGGCCTTGTCGGCGTTGGTGTCCACGTACGCAATCGCCACCGCGAAACCCTTGCCCAGGTCCTTGGTCAGACCGACCTTCCAGTCGGTGTACGACGCATCGCTGAAATTCTTCACGCCCTGGTAGCCCACGTGGGCGTTGAAGGTCAGGTCCCAGAAATTCAGCGGCACGTTGGCCGTCAGGTCGATGTAGTAGCTGTTCTTCGAGTCGTTGAACCCGAACAGGTTGGTCAGCGAGTGCGAATACTTCAGGAAGACCGGGCCCCAGCCAATGCCGGCGTACAGCTCGGTGGTGTAGGGGCGCGGGGTGTTGTAGCCGCCCGGGTAGTAGTACTCGAGCACGCCCACGTCATAGTTGAAATCGGCGCCGCCGGCGCTGAAGGTGTTCTTGAAGCCGCCGTAGAAGTCCATTTCCACGGGCGCCGAGACCGTCGAGTCGGCGTCTTCGAGCCAGCTGATGCTCGAGTTCCAGTTGCCGACATAGAAGCCGCTCGAATGCGCGTAATCGAACCCACCCTGAATGGCCGGACGGCGGTTGGTCTGGCTGATACCGCGATAGCGGTAGTCGCTGACCAGCGAGACGTTCGCCGTGAAGGTATGCGGCGATGCTTCCTCGGCGGGGGCTGCAGCCGGGGCGGCGGCCGGGGCCGGCTCGGCCGGGGCGGTCTGCGCCATGACCGGGGCGGCTGCCAGCAGAAGTGCGGCGGCGCTGGCGCTGACTGCGAGGCTGAACGTCTTCATCGGGGTTTCTCCTTTTCCTTGTGGTCTTCGCGGGCTCGATTTGAGGTGTTTGCTACCTTTGTTTGTGCCCGGGCGGCTTTTTCCGCTGCCTCGGGCATTGACGCTCCTGAGCCGATTACTGCAACAGCCGTGCCAGCCCGATTCCCCGCCTGCGGTGCATCGTCCTGGGGGGCTTCCGGATCGTTCGCGGGCGCCCGACACACCACTTTGTCGACGATCGAAGCAGACATTTCGCCCCCGCCGAATCCGTTAAAAGATGTGTCCGGGCCTTGCCGGCGCTTTCATGGCGGGCGCCGAGGGGTCATAATCCGCCCATACAGGGTCAAGTGCTGCGCGCTTGGCGCGATCCCCCAGGCGCGAAGGCGGCCGGCGGACGCATGACGGACACAAGATGGGTGCCAGGACGCACCGCGCCCCAGTCGGGTGCACCGGCATGCGTCGATCCCGGCGCTCGCCGGGTCCGTCAGCACCATTCCGGTGCGGGAGTGCGGATAGCAGCGCAGCGGACCCCGAATCCATTGCATTGGTCACCACGAGGAGTTCCACCATGAAACCGACCGATCTGTTCAACGACCTGCAGCAGAAGGTCAGTGAGGCGCTGCGCAACTCGCCGGCCAAGGACATCGAGAAAAACGTGCGCAGCATGATGACGCAGGGCTTTGCGCGCCTGGACCTGGTCACGCGCGAGGAATTCGACGTGCAGTCGCAGGTGCTGGCCCGCACGCGCGCCCGGCTCGAGGAGCTGGAAGCCCGCGTGACCGAGCTTGAGCGCCGCGCCACGCCGGGGGCAGCGCCCCAGGGCGGCGCGCCGACGGCAGGGGTATGACGCCCCGGCGCCGATCCAGCGCCACCTCAGCAGGCCAGAAAGGCCGCCGGACTCCGGCGGCCTTTTTCGTTAACACTTTCGCAAATCGGGAGCGGCCCGCACCATGAGTCTCGCCGTGCTGCGCAGCCGGGCGCTGACCGGGGTGGAGGCGCCGCCGGTGGCCGTGGAGATCCACATCGCCAACGGGCTGCCCGCGTTCAATATCGTCGGACTAGCCGACACCGAGGTGCGCGAGAGCCGCGAGCGCGTGCGTGCCGCCTTGCTCAACAGCGCCTACGAGTTTCCAGCCCG
Organism: Cupriavidus sp. OV096; assembly: GCF_900115455.1. NCBI lineage: Bacteria > Pseudomonadati > Pseudomonadota > Betaproteobacteria > Burkholderiales > Burkholderiaceae > Cupriavidus > Cupriavidus sp. OV096. The sequence continues at coordinate 408,044 of NZ_FOWM01000002.1, read as the reverse complement.
GCGCATCACCGTCAACCTCGCCCCGGCCGACCTGCCCAAGGAGTCCGGTCGCTTCGATCTGGCCATCGCGCTGGGCATCCTCGTGGCGAGCGGCCAGCTGCCGGGGGACGGGCTCGATGCCTGCGAATTTGCGGGCGAGCTGTCGCTGGCCGGCGACCTGCGCCCGGTGCGCGGCGCGCTGGTCATGGCGATGGGGCTCGCCCGCGACAACGCCCGCCGCACCGCCCAGGGCCAGCCGGCGCGCGCCTTTATCGTCGCCGACGGCAACGGCCCCGAAGCCGCGCTGGTCGATGGCCTGACCGTCCACGCGGGCGCCACCCTGCGCGATGTCTGCGACCACCTCGGCCCCCTGCCCGACCGGCGCCTGCCGCGCGCCGAGCCGCCGGGGCTGGCCGCATGGCCCGATGGCGTCAATATCGGTCCGGACATGCGCGACGTGCGCGGCCAGCTACAGGCGCGGCGGGCGATGGAGATCGCGGCGGCGGGCCAGCATTCCGCCCTGCTGGTGGGGCCGCCCGGCACCGGCAAGTCGATGCTCGCGCAACGATTCGCCGGATTGCTACCGCCGATGACGGCTGCCGAGGCGCTCGAAGCCGCCGCCGTGCTGAGCCTGACGCCGGGCGGCTTCCAGCCGGCGCAATGGGGCCGGCGCCCGTTCCGCAGCCCGCACCACACGGCCAGCGCGCCGGCACTGGTCGGCGGCGGCGGCAATCCGCGTCCCGGGGAGATCTCGCTGGCCCATCACGGCGTGCTGTTTCTCGACGAATTGCCAGAGTTCGAGCGCCGCGTGCTCGAAGTCCTGCGCGAGCCGCTGGAGACCGGCCACATCACCATTTCGCGCGCGGCGGGCCAGTCGGACTTCCCCGCGCGCTTCCAGTTCGTGGCGGCGATGAACCCGTGCCCGTGCGGCTACCTCGGCCACCCGTCGCGGCCGTGCCGCTGCACGCCGGACCAGATCCAGCGTTACCAGTCGAAGGTGTCCGGGCCCCTGCTGGACCGCGTGGACCTGCAGATCGAGGTGCCGGCGCAAAGCCAGCAGGAGATTTTCGATGGCCCGCCCGGCGAGGGCAGCGCGGCGGTTCGCGCACGGGCCGTGGCAGCGCGGGCGCGGCAGCTGGGGCGGCAAGGCATGCCGAATGGGGAGTTGTCCGGGCGCGCCATCGACGATCACTGCCCGCTGGCGGCCGACGCGCAGGCGTTGCTGCGCGGGGCGATGCAGAAGCTGGGCTGGTCGGCGCGGGCGTATTTCCGGGTGCTGAAAGTGGCCCGGACGATCGCGGACCTGGAAGACGCGGCGGTACTGACCGCCGCGCATGTGGCGGAAGCCATCCAGTACCGGCGCGCGTTGCGGGCGGGTTAGACCGGGGGTTCCACCGGCGGGGGCGGCGGCTCCTCGATTGGGGGCAGGTCAGGCGGGTGGCCGGGCGGCGGGGGCTCGGGAGGGGGCTCCCGGTGCGCGGCAGTCAGGGCGCTCAGGGCGCTCTGGGCGATCAGGGCAGAACGCAGTACAGCAGGCATCGGGGATCTCCGGCAACGGTCTCTCCCCATTGAAGCAAACCCGGCCGGCAGGCGCCAGCCGGATCGCGACCATCTTGCTGCGACTTCAGGCCGGATGCCGGCGCACGAAGAACAGCGCCGTGCCCACGGCCACCAGCACGCCGCCGAAGAAGCGGTTCTGCCAGCGCACCGCGCGGGCGTTGCGGAACAGGCCCTGCATGCGCGAGGCCAACAGCGCGTAGCCGTGCATGACGACCAGATCCACGCCGCACATCGTCGCGGCCAGGATGGCGAGCTGCGGGCCGAGCGGATGGGTCGGGTCGATGAACTGCGGCAGCACGGCCACCATGAAGATGATCCCCTTTGGGTTCGTCACGTTGGTCAGCAGACCCGTGGCGAACCGGCGGCGGCGGCTCATCACGGCGACGCGCGCGCGGCCCGGGGCGCCCTCGCCATCAACATTGCCTTCCCGCTGCGACTCGACCTTGGCCCGCCATTGCTGGATGCCGAGGTAGATCAGGTAGGCCGCGCCGATGGTCTTGACCACCACGAACGCCTCTTCGGAGGCCAGCAGCAGCGCGCCCAGCCCGCCGCCCGCGATCAGCAGGATGATCACCAGGCCCGTTTGCAGGCCCATGATCGTCGTCGTTGTCTTCTTCAGCCCGTACGAGAGCCCGTGGCTCATCGACAGCACGGCGCCCGACCCCGGCGAAATCGCGATCACCCAGCACGCGGCGAAATACGCCAGCCACACTTCCCAACGCATCTTGTTCTCCTTGGAACGTCAGTCAACTCACAGAAATCGGTCAGAACGGATGGAATCCGGTCAGGAACTGCTCCACCTGCTCGGCCTGCCGCGCGTCACGGGCGGCGTCGCCCGACTCGAGCACGACGGCCTGATACGCGCGCGTGCCGGACGCCACCAGCCGCGCGGTAAGCCGGCGCGGCGATTTGTCCTGCGGCGAGACGCCGGTTACGGTCAGCTCCACGCCCTCCAGCGCCACGGGCGGCTTGGCGGCCGACGTCACCGTGATCGCGCGCGTGCGCGCCGGGGCCTCGGGATGGGCGCCGAGGTTGGCCACGAGGCCGGCCTGCATCGACGCCAGCGCCTCGCGGCGCAGCGCGGCGTCGTCGGCGGGCAGCGTGACCACGCCCACGGCGAACAGTGTGTCGTCGATGCGGGACGCTTCCATCGTCATCGGCAGCTTGCGCCCGGCAATCGCTACGTCGCGCGCGGCGCTGGTCGGCTTGCCGGGATAGAGCGCAGCGTACTGGCCGTCGTCGGACTGGATGGTGCGCCAGTCATAGCGCGGCGAGCAGCCGGCCAGCGCCGCCAGCAGCGCGAGGACAAGGGACGGCAGGATGGCGTGGGGAAGCGAACGGAGCGGTCGGCGGGGTTGGCGGAGCATGGAGAACATTCTTATCAGGCGACGGGGCTGACGGGTGCGTCTTTGACCACTCGCACGCCCGCTGGCGCAAGCCGGTATTATCCGGGAAGCCGCGCGCGACCGCTCGTCGCCGCATCGATTTTCTGCGAGTTTCGCCCCGAGTTTGGCCCCGTCTTCTATGCGTCCACGCCTGTCCACCCTTCGTGCCCTGCCCTGGCTCGCGGCCCTGCTGCTGGCCAGCGGCGCCGCCAACGCGGCGGGCCACCTGCCTGCCGTGACCGACGTGGCCGCCCAGACCGCCGCCGCCGCCAAGTCCGGCGAGCCGCTGGTGGTGCTGGTCAGCCTGCCCGGCTGCAGCTACTGCGAGACGGTGCGCCGCAACTACCTCGCGCCGCAGGCCGCCGCCGGCGAGATCGCCGCGCGGGAAGTGGACATGACCGCCGACACGCCGATGCGCGACATCGACGGCACCATGACCACCGCCAAGAAGTGGGCGCGTGCTCACAACGTGTCCGTGGCACCGACCGTGCTGTTCCTCGACGCCAACGGCCAGCCCGTGGCCAACGCGCTGCTGGGCTTGCAGGGCGATTTCTACGGCGCCTACCTGGAGCAGGCGCTGGACACCGCGCGCGCCAAGATCGCCCGGAAGTAGAATAGCGACGTTCTTCGACGATTTTCCGCCGATCCATCTCACGGGACTGCCTCCCATGTCTGACTCCACCGTCTCCACCGCACCGAAGCGCCGCCCGATCGTGCCGATCGCCGTCGCCGTGGTCATCCTCGCCGTGCTCGGCTTTTTCGGCTTCCGCGCGCTGGCGCCGGCCAGCACCGTACCCGCCGCCACCTTCACGCTGCTCTCGGGCGAAAAGGTCAGCACGGCCGACCTCAAGGGCAAGGTCTACCTGATCAACTTCTGGGCCACGAGCTGCACCACGTGCGTCAAGGAAATGCCCGACATGATCAAGACCTACCAGCAGTTCAAGGACAAGGGCCTGGACTTCGTGGCCGTGGCGATGAACTACGACCCGCCGATGTACGTCGCCAACTTCGCCAAGACCCGCGACCTGCCGTTCAAGGTGGCAATGGACTCCGACGGCACGGCCGCCAAGGCCTTCGGTGACGTGCAACTCACCCCGACGACCTTCGTGGTCGACAAGAACGGGAAGATTCTCAAGCGCTACGTCGGCGAGCCCGAATGGGAGTCGCTCCACAAGCTGCTCGACGGCGCGCTGGCCAGCGCGGCCTGAAGCGCCCAAACGTCCGCCGTCGGCGGACATCGCTGACTGACAGAAGGCACCCCATGTGGGTGCCTTTCTTTTTTTGCGATCGGCTGCGCCCGCTCAAGTCGGATTCACTCCAGTTTGGTCAAGCTGATGCCCTCGCCGCCGCGGGCGGTCACCAACCATGGTTGATTCGTTATAGAATCAATTCTGATCAAATAAAGGGTCATGACGCCGAACTACACGAAGCCTTTCAGCCAGTTTGTAAAAAAGGCGCATAGGCCACTTCAACTGACCATCGAGGATGAAGTGGAAGTCGTTTGCAACAACCCGGAAGTCGGCCAAGCGAAAGTGGCGGATCTGGCGGGGATCTGGGTCCATAAGTTCAAGTTCAACCGCCAGGAATACTTGATGGCCTACCGGCCGCCCACTGAAGCGCAGAAAGCTGCCGGCATCGACATTGAACTGTTGCTGATTGATTTTTACCAAGTGGGCTCGCACGAGAATTTCTACGCCGAGTTGAAGATGTATCTGAAAGCAGAGAGGAAATCGTGAATATTGCAACCGCAGAAGAACTGATGAGGCATCTTGGCGAGATGCCTGCGCAGGAGCGGCTGAAGTTTTTCGCCATGGTCGGTCAACGTGCGTTCCGCGACGAGAATCTGAGCCACGAGGAGGTCTTCGGCCACCTGGCAGAGGACGACTTCACGGCAGCCGAAGCGGCGGAATATCTTGAGATCTCGATGGCCACCTTCCGCCGCTTCGTGCGCGATGGGAAGCTGACTTCGCATGCAACGGTCGGCCGTAGCCAGTTATTTTCCGTAGCGGATCTGAAGGCATTCAAGCGGCAACGCAAGGCGATCAAGGGCTGATTCCCCAGGGCGCCGGCGAATTGCGCCCAGCACCGCACTCTTGTGTTGTGGGGCCCTCACGACCCGCTTGCCTCCCAAAGCTGTATGGATATACAGTGAGCGCCAGAATTTTCTCAGCCGCCCCTGCCCCTGCCCGTGTCCCCGGATCCTGTTCTCGAAGCCGACGCCCCCGACGTCCCTGCTGACGTCCCCGCCTACCTGACCCGCCTGAACCCGGAGCAGCGTGCGGCGGCGTCGCATGCCGGGGATGCGCCGCTGCTGATCATTGCCGGCGCCGGCTCGGGCAAGACCAATACGCTGGCGCATCGCGTGGCGCACCTCGTGCTGGGCGGGGCTGATCCGCGTCGCATCCTGCTGCTCACGTTCTCGCGCCGGGCTGCCGCCGAGATGGGTCGCCGTGTGGAGCGCATCGTCGATCAGGCGCTGGGCACCAGTACCGGGGCGGGCCGGGCCGCGCTGCAATGGTCGGGCACCTTCCACGCCATCGGCGCCCGGCTGCTGCGCGAGTACGCTGAAACGCTGGGCCTGGCGCCCACCTTCACCATCAGCGACCGGAGCGATTCGGCCGACCTGATGCACGTGGTGCGGCACGACCTCGGCCTCTCCGAGCAGACCTCGCGCTTCCCGCGCAAGGAAACCTGCCTCGCGATCTATTCGCGCGTGGTCAACACCCAGCTCCCGCTGGAAGTGATTCTCAAGACGCAATTTCCCCGCTATGCGATGTGGGCGGACGCGCTCAAGGCCCTGTTCGCCGGCTACGTGGCCGCCAAGCAGAAGCAGCAGGTGCTCGACTACGACGACCTGCTGCTCTACTGGGCGCAGGCGCTGATCGAGCCGTCGCTGGCGCAGGACATGGGCGCGCGCTTCGACCACGTGCTGGTGGATGAATACCAGGACACCAATGCCTTGCAGGCGTCGATCCTGCTCGCGCTGAAGCCGGACGGGCGCGGCCTGACCGTGGTCGGCGACGACGCCCAGTCGATCTACGCGTTCCGGGGCGCCACCGTCCGCAACATCCTCGATTTTCCGCAGCATTTCTCGCCGCCCGCGCATCAGGTGACGCTGGCGCAGAACTATCGCTCCACCCAGCCGATCCTGGCCGCCGCCAACGCTGTGATCGGGCTGGCCGCAGAGCGGTTCACCAAGGATTTGTGGTCGCTGCGCGAGTCGGCCGAGAAGCCGGGCGTGGTGGTGGTCAACGATGAAGCCGATCAGGCGCGCTACGTGGTGGAGCAGGTGCTGGCGCGGCGCGAGGCCGGGCTGACGCTGATGGCGCAGGCCGTGCTGTTCCGCGCGGCCGACCACAGCGCGCAGGTCGAGATCGAACTGGCCCGCCGCAACATCCCGTTCGTGAAGTTCGGCGGCCTGAAATTCCTGGAATCGACCCACGTCAAGGACGTGATGGCCGTGGTGCGATGGCTGGAGAATCCGCGCGACCGCATGGCCGGCTTCCGCACCCTGCAGTTGCTGCCCGGCGTGGGCCCGAAAACCGCCGCGCGCGTGCTGGAGGGGCTGGAAGCGGCCACCGAGCCACTGCTGGCGCTGGAGGCCTTCGAGCCGCCGCCCGCCGCCGCGCCGGCCTGGGCCGAACTGATCGCGCTGGCGCGCGGGCTGATGGCGCCCACCTCGCCGTGGCCGTCGGAGTTCGAGCAGGTGGTGGCGTGGTACCTGCCCCATCTGGAGCGGATTCACGACGATGCCGCCGCGCGGCAGGCCGATCTCCAGCAGATCGAGCGGATTGCGGCCACCTATGCCTCGCGCGAGCGCTTCCTGACCGAGCTGACGCTCGATCCGCCGAGCGCGTCCAGCGATGAATCCGGCGTGCCGTCGCGCGACGAGGACTACCTGATCCTGTCCACGATCCATTCGGCCAAGGGCCAGGAGTGGAAGGCGGTCTACGTGCTCAATGCGGTGGATGGCTGCATGCCGTCCGACCTCGCCACGGGCACCACGGAAGAAATCGAGGAAGAACGCCGGCTGCTCTACGTGGCGATGACGCGCGCCAAGGACCACCTCGACATCGTGGTGCCGCAGCGCTTCTACGTTCATCAGCAGGTGGGATTTGGCGACCGCCACGTCTACGCGTCGCGCACGCGCTTCCTGCCGAACCGGGTGATGCCGAACTTCTACAGCCGGTCCTGGCCGCCCCCGCCGATGCCCGGCGACGCGCCGACCAAGGCCCCCCTGCCCCAGGTAGACCTGGCCAGCCGCATGCGCGATATGTGGAAGTAGCCGGCCGGGATCAGACGAGTTCGATGCCGGCCTGCCGCACCACATCCAGCAAGGCGCCGTCGCGCAGCAGCGCGGCCACGGCCTCGATGTCATCGGTCATATAGCGATCCATCGCCAGGAACGGCACGCGTGTCCGCACGAAGTGGAACACGGCGCGGCCCGCCGGCGCCAGTTGCTCCACAGCGCCGGCCAGTTCGGCGGCCTGGCACGCGGCCAGCAACTCGATGGCGAGGATGTACTGGTTGTTATCGAGGATGCGGCGCGCGTTGCGGGCCGCGATCAGCCCCATGCTCACCACGTCCTGGTTGTCGCCATTGGACGGCACGCTCTGGATGCTGGCCGGGCTGCAGATCGTCCGGTTCTCGGCGATCAGCGCCGTCGCCGGGTACTGCGCGCCGGCAAACCCGCACGACAGCCCCTCGTTGGCGGCCGCCAGGAAGGCCGGCAGGCGGTTGTTCAGGTGCGGGCTCAGCAGCCGGTTCAGGCGGCGCTCGGACACCACGCCCAGCTGCGTCGCGGCGATGGCGAGGAAGTCCATCGCGAACGCCACCTGCTGGCCGTGGAAGTTGCCGCCGTGGAACAGCGCGCCATCATCGAAAAACAGCGGGTTGTCGTTCGACGAATTGAGTTCACGCTCGACCACCGTGGCGCAATGGTCCAACGTGTCACGCACGGCGCCGAGCACCTGCGGGATGCAGCGCAGCGTGTAGGCCTTCTGGATAAAGACGCCGGTGCCGGTGTTCTTCTCGTCGCCGGCGCGCGTCTTCATCTCGGCGGACAGCTCGCCATGACCGGCCAGCCGGTCGGAATCGGCCAGCAGCGCGCGCATATTGGTGGCGGAGCGGATCTGGCCCGGGTGCGGCTTGGCGATGTCGTGGCCGTGGGCCATGAAGGCATCGGCGGAAGCGGACAAGCCCTCCAGCGCCAGCGCGGCGATGATCTCGGCCTGCGTGATCTGGGCGCGCAGCGTCTCCAGCAGCAGGCAGGACACGCCGGTCATGGCCGAGGTGCCGTTGATCAGCGCCAGCCCTTCCTTGTAGGCCAGCGCGATCGGGGCGATGCCATGCTCGCGCAGCACCTCGGCAGTGGGCGCGGTGCCGCCATCGGCGGTCAGGACCTTGCCTTCGCCGATCAGCGTGATCGCCACGTGCGAGAGCGGCGCGAGGTCGCCGCTGGCGCCGAGCGAGCCCACCTGCGGCACGGCCGGCGTGATGCCGGCGTCCAGATACTTCAGCAGTTGTTCGATGACCAGCGGGCGCACGGCCGAGTAGCCGCGCGAGAGCGCGTTGGCGCGCGCCACCATCATCGCCCGCACTTCGTCGCGCGAGAACAGCGGACCGACGCCGGCGCAGTGGCTGCGCAGCAGGTTTTCCTGCAGCGCGCGGCCGTGCTCGATATCGACCCAGTTATGGACCAGCTCGCCGAAGCCGGTGGAGACGCCATAGATCGGCACATTGGCCGACGCTACCTGCTCGAAGCGCGCGCGGGCTTCGCCCACCTTGTCGAGCACGGCGCCCGGCACTCGACCGGGGCGGCGGCCACGCGCCACGTCGACAACGGCGGGCGCGGTAAGGTGATGGCCGTCGATGTCGGCGGCAGGCAAGGCGGAGCGGGTGACTTCGGACATGGGGCGGATCAGCAATCACAGGGGCGCACGAGGCGAAGGGCCCCGAGTGTACCAAGCCCGTTACAGTCCGTAGCGCTTGATCTTGTCGTACAACGTGGCCTTGCCGACCTGCAGCAGATCCGCCGCCTGGCTCACCGCGCCGCCGGTGCGCGCGAGCGTATCGGCGATCACGGCGCGCTCGTAGTGCTCCATGCGCTCGCGCAGCGGTGCGGAGTCGTCCGCGACGTCCGGCTTGCCGCTCACGCCTTCGGGCACGCCCAGCACCAGCCGGTCCGCCGCGTTGCGCAACTCGCGCACATTGCCGGGCCACGGGCGCTGCATCAGTGACTGGCGCTGCATCTCCGAGAGGATCGGCGCGGGGCGCTGGTAGCGCACGGCCGCCACCAGCATGAAGTGCTCGAACAGCGGCACGATGTCCTCGCGGCGGTCGCGCAGCGGCGGCAGCGGAATCGTCACCACGTTGAGCCGGTAGAGCAGATCCTGGCGGAAGGCGCCCTGCGCTACCAGCCCCTCCATGTCGCCCTTGGCCGCCGCCACGATGCGCACGTCGATCGGCACCGAGGTGTTCGAACCCAGCCGCTCCAGCGTGCCCTCCTGCAACACCCGCAGCAGCTTCACCTGGAGCGCCAGCGGCATGCTCTCGATCTCGTCCAGGAACAGCGTGCCGCCCGACGCATGCTCCAGCTTGCCCACGCGGCGCTTGCCCGCGCCGGTGAAGGCGCCGGCCTCGTGGCCGAACATCTCGCTCTCGAAGATCGCCTCGGGCACCGCGCCGCAATTCAGGGCGATGAAGGGCGCGTCGCGCCGGGTGGACAGCGCGTGGAGGCTGCGCGCCACCAGTTCCTTGCCGGTGCCGGTTTCGCCGTTGATCATCACCGGCACATCGGTGGGCGCCACGTTGGCGATCAGGTCGCGCACGCGCGCCATCGCCGCCGAGCGGCCGATGATGCGCGTGCCCGCCGCCGGGCCCGCCAGCTGGCGGCGCAGCGCCACGTTCTCCAGTTCCAGCGCGCGGCGCTCGAGGGCGCGGCGCACGGTGTCGGTCAGGCGGTCGGCCCCGAACGGCTTCTCGATGAAGTCGTAGGCGCCCTCGCGCATGGCCTGCACGGCCATCGTGATGTCGCCGTGGCCGGTGACGAGGATCACCGGCACGCCGGGCGCGGCGTTGCGGCAGTGGTGCAGCAGGTCGAGCCCGCTCGCGCCGCCCAGCCGCACATCGGTCACCAGCACGCCGGGAAAGTCGGCGCTGAGGTGCGGCATGGCCGCCTCCGCCGAGGGCAGCGCCAGTACCGCGAACCCGGCCAGTTCCAGGCTCTGCGCCGTGGCCTGCCGCACCAGCGGCTCATCCTCCACAAACAGCACGCGCAATCCGTCTTGCATCGCCATCCCTTATTCCTGCTTGCCTTCTCAGGCAGTGGTGGCGGGCTGGTACGCCCGCCGCAAAGTCACCACGAATTCAGCGCCGCCGCCATCCGCGTTCTGCGCCGCCAGCTGGCCGCCGAACTCGCGCACGATCGACGAGGAAATCGCCAGCCCCAGCCCGAGCCCCTGGCCGATCTCCTTGGTGGTGAAGAACGGCTCGAACAGGCGCGGCAGCACATCGGGCGCAATGCCGGGGCCATTGTCGCGCACGGACACGCTCACCGCCTCGGGGGCGACGTACACCGTAATGTCGATGTGGCCGGCCTGCCGCGCTTCCGGTCCCTCGCCGGCAATCGCGTCCAGCGCATTGCCGACGAGGTTCAGCAGCACCTGCTCCAGCTTCAGTTCGTCCGCCCAGACGGCGATCTCGGCGCCGTCGGCCCCTTCGGTCTCATCGCCCTCCAGCCCGCGCACGGTCAGCCCCACGCCGGCCAGGCGCGGCGCCATCAGTTGCAGCACGTGGTCGATGGCCGCGCGCACGCGCACGGCGTGGCGCCGGGGCCGCGCCTTGCCGGCGAACAGCTTGAGCTGGCCGGTGATCTTGCCCATGCGGGTGGTGAGATCGGCGATGGCGCCGAGGTTGCCGGTGGCGGCGTCCAGCTGGCCGCGCTCCAGCAGCACGCGGGTGTTGTCCGAGAACGTGCGCAGCGCGGCCAGCGGCTGGTTCAGCTCGTGCGTGATGCCGGCGGCCATCTGCCCCAGCGCGGCGAGCTTGCTGGCCTGCACGAGTTCGTCCTGCGTGGCGCGCAGCTCGCCTTCGGCGCGGGTACGCTCGGCCACCTCGGCTTCGAGCTGTTCGTTGATCGCCATCAGGTCGGCCGTGCGGGCCTCCACGCGGCGTTCGAGTTCGTCATAGGCCGCTTCGAGCATGCGGCGGCTGTATTGCATGTCGCGCGCGCGCTGGCGGCGCTGGCGCAGGTTCACCAGCAGCAGGCCGACGCAGGCGTAGGCCAGCGCCGCGCCCACGGTGGCGCCGCGCGCGCTGGCCAGCACCGGGTCCAGCGGCGCCATGACCTGCATGGTCCAGCCGGCCGGACCGACATCGCGGCTGATCTCCAGATAGCGGTCGCCCCGGTCGGCGGTGAGCCCGATGCCGCCGGCCGGGCTGCCGGCCTCGCCATCGGCGCCCAGCCGCACCAGCCGCGCGTTCTCGCCCAGCACGGTGTCGCCGAGCCAGCGCGTGACCGGCGAATCCAGCGCCAGCAGCGGCAGCGGCGTGACCGCCTGATCGTGGTACTGGCGGGTGTTGTGCAACTCGGCCTGGAGTTCGGGCGGCAGCGTGCGCAGCGTGCGGTACTGCCAGGCCGGCACGGATGAGAGGAAGATCACGCCATGGTCGTCGGCCACCATCAGCGGCTCCGCCCGGCCCGCGCCGGCGCGCTGGAACCACTCCAGGTTCAGCTTGACCACGGTCACGCCGATGACCTTGCCGCCCGACTCGATCGGCTGGGCGATGTAGTAGCCCGGTTCGTCGCTGGTGATGCCGATGGCGTAGAAGCGGCCCACCTCGCCCCGCGCCGCGCGCTGGAAGTACGGCCGGAAGCGGTAGTCGGTGCCGACGAAGCTGCCCGGCTCGCCGTGGTTGCTGGCAGCCAGCGCCATGCCATTGGCGGCAATCACATAGGTGGCGGAGGCGCGCGCGCGCCGGTTCACATCGACAAGATAGTCATTGACCGCGGCAATCCGTGCGGGGTCCTGGGGGGCGGCCAGCAGCCCGCGCACCGAGGGATGCAGGGAAACCAGCGCGGGGAGGAATTCGTAGCGGTCGAGGGTGGACTCGAGCGTGGCGGCGTAGCGCTCGGCGCGCATGGCCGTGGATTGCTGCAGCGCGGAGATCCCGCGCTGCACCGACAGCAGCCAGGTCAGCCCGCAGAGCAGCAGCAGGCCGGCCAGCAGGGCGCCGGCAAAGCCATACCAGCGCGGGCCGGGTCCGGGCGCATGCACGGAACCCGGCGCCGCAGGGTCATGTACGGCTAGAAAATCGTCGGAATGAGGCATCGGCGCGCACGAAGGGTCTCGCGCCGATGATACCCGTTGCCGGGACAGGTCAGCGGGCCGCGTCGGCCAGTCCGACGGTGTCATCTTCGCCACGCAGCACGCGGTTCAGGCGGGCACGATCCAGTTCCTTTTCCCAGGCGGACACCACCACGGTGGCCACGCCGTTGCCGATGATGTTGGTCAGCGCGCGGCATTCGCTCATGAAGCGGTCGATGCCGAGGATCAGCACCATGCCGGCCACCGGGATGGTCGGCACCACGGCCAGCGTCGCCGCCAGCGTGATGAAGCCCGAGCCGGTCACGCCGCTGGCGCCCTTGGACGTCACCATGGCCACGGCCAGGATCGTCAGCTGCTGGAGCAGCGTCAGCTCGATGCCCGTCGCCTGGGCGATGAAGACCACCGCCATCGTCATATAGATATTGGTGCCATCCAGGTTGAACGAGTAGCCCGTGGGCACCACCAGCCCCACCACCGACTTCGAGCAGCCCAGGCGCTCCATCTTCTCCATCAGGTGCGGCAGCGCGGCCTCGGAGGAGCTGGTGCCCAGCACGATCAGCAACTCTTCCTTGATATAGGCGACGAAGCGGATGATCGAGAAGCCCGTGAACTTGGCCACGGTACCCAGCACCACCAGCACGAACACGATGGCCGTGAAGTAGAACGTGCCGATCAGCTTCAGCAGCGGCACCAGCGAGCCCAGGCCGTACTTGCCGATGGTGAACGCCATGGCGCCGAACGCGCCGATCGGGGCCACCTTGGTGATCACGTGGACGATGTGGAAGAACACCTTCGAGACCTGGTCCACCATCTCATGCACGATCTTGGCGCGGTCGCCCAGCACGGCCAGGGCCGAGCCGAAGAACAGCGAGACCAGCAGGATCTGCAGGATGTCGCCATTGGCGAACGCGCTGAAGACCGTGTCCGGGATGATGTGCATGAAGAACTCGGTCGTGCTCTGGCCGTGGGCCTTGGACACGTATTGCGAGATCGACTTGGTGTCCAGCGTGGCCGGATCGATGTTGAAGCCCACGCCCGGCTTGAGCGCGTGCGAGGCCAGCAGGCCGATCAGCAGCGCGAAGGTCGAGACGATCTCGAAATACAGCAGCGCCTTGCCGCCCACGCGGCCTACCTTCTTCATGTCGCGCATGCCGGCGATGCCGGACACCACGGTACAGAAGATGATCGGGCCGATGATCATCTTGATCAGCTTGATGAAGGCGTCGCCCAGGGGCTTCATCTCCACGCCTGTGTCGGGCCAGAAATGGCCCAGCAGGATGCCCACGGCAATCGCGAACAGCACCTGCACGTACAGGATCTTGTAGAAGGGTTTCCTCATGATGTCGTCCTCGGTGTTTTTTGACCGGTGCCGGGCGCTCGGGGCGCCCGCTATGCACGCCTGGCGGATTGCGGCGCGTCTGAAGGTAACTATTTGCAACAGACGTGCCACCGAGGCACTTGTCCGCAAGCCATTGATTTGGAATGACTTTCGATTTTCCGGACGGCCGACGGGTCCGGCTTTCCGGAATTCCGGACCGGGCCGCTCCGGGTTTCCGGAAGCCGATGCGACGTGGGGATCGCCTTGCAAGGGCATATCGCATCACATTTAGCCAAATCGGCCGATGCAGCGGGGCCCGATCGCCCGCCCCATTCCGGAAATCCGGGCAGCCCCGCATGGCGGAACGCGGAGTCTGACGACGTATAATTCCGTGCTTCCCTAACGCCATCGACGCATCCGCCCCCGCGAGCGCGCCCGAGCATGAGCAGCTACTACCAACACCACGTCTTCTTTTGCCTGAACGAGCGCGACGACGGCAAAGCCTGCTGCACCGACCACAATGCCAAGGCGATGCAGGAATACGCGAAGAAGCGTTGCAAGCAGCTTGGCATTTCCGGCGCCGAAGGCCGCGTGCGGATCAACAAGGCCGGCTGCCTGAACCGGTGTGAACTCGGGCCCGTGCTGGTGGTCTACCCCGAGGCCGTCTGGTACACCTTCGTCGACGAGCAGGACATCGACGAGATTATCGACAGCCATCTGGTGAACGGCAAGCCGGTCGAACGCCTGATGCTCGACCGCTGATCCGCCTCCGCCGTGCCCGCCGGGTCCGCCCGGTTTTTTTGTTGCCCGGTTTTTTTGTTGCCCGTCTTCGTCCCGCTTTCACTCCTGCTCCTGCCACCATGAACGCGCATACCCAGGTCACCACGATTCCCGGCCCCGTCGGCGCCATCGATATCTCGATCGACCTGCCGCAGGGCATGCCCGTGCGCGGCCTGGCGCTGGTGGCGCACCCGCACCCGCTGTTCGCCGGCACCAAGGACAACAAGGTGGCGCAGACGCTGGCGCGCACCTTCGTCGCCCTCGGCTACGCCACGGTGCGGCCGAACTTCCGCGGCGTGGGCAACTCGGCGGGCGAGCATGACCAGGGCATCGGCGAGCAGGACGACCTGCTGGCCGTGGTGGACTGGATGCGCACCCAGACCGCGTGGTCCCCGGACGCCGCCACGCTGCCGCTGGCGCTGGGCGGGTTCTCGTTCGGCAGCTTCGTGCAGACGCACGTGGCGCGGCGGCTGGCCGAGGCCGGCACGCCGGCGCAGCGCCTGGTGCTGGTGGGAACCGCCACCAGCCGCTGGGACGTGGCGCCGGTGCCGGCCGACACCATCGTCATCCATGGCGAGCAGGACGAGACCGTGCCGCTGGCCAGCGTGCTGGACTGGGTCCGGCCGCAGGAACTCCCGATCATCGTCATTCCTGGCGCCGACCATTTTTTTCATCGCAAGCTGCATCTGATCAAGCAGCTTGTCGTCAACGCGTGGGACCGGTGATCCGTCCCGTCCGCGCAACCCTCATCCGTTGGAATTCGCACCTATGAACAGAGCCACGCCGCGCTTCGCGTCCGCCCTTGCCCCCGTCGCTATTGCCGTTACTGTCGCGCTCGCCGCCCCTGCCGCCGTGCTGGCGCAGGGCGTGCCGACCCCGCAGGTCGCCGCCAAGTCCTGGATGCTGTACGACGTGACGAGCGGCCAGGCGCTGGCCTCGCAGAACGCGGACCTGCGCATCGAGCCGGCCTCGCTGACCAAGATCATGACGGCCTACCTGGCCTTCCAGGCGGTCAAGGAAAAGCGCCTGACGATGGACCAGACCGTGGTGCCGACCAACGTCGTGCTGAAGGTGAAAAGCGACGAATCGCGCATGTTCATCGAGCCGAACAAGCCGGTCAGCGTGCAGGACCTGCTGATGGGCCTGATCGTCCAGTCCGGCAACGACGCCGCGCTGGCGCTGGCCGAGGCCGTGGGCGGTTCCGAGGAAGGCTTCGTGGCGATGATGAACCGCGAGGCCCAGCGCATGGGCCTCAAGGGCACGCACTTCACGAACACGGACGGCATTCCCGACCCGGAGCACTACACCACGGCGGTGGACCTGGCCACGATGACCACGCGCCTGATCAAGGACTTCCCCGAGTACTACGGCATGTACTCGCAAAAGGAGTTCACCTATAACAAGATCAAGCAGCCGAACCGCAACCGCCTGCTGTACATCGACCCCACCGTGGACGGCGTGAAGACGGGCCACACCAAGTCGGCCGGTTACTGCCTGATCTCGTCGGCGCAGCGCCCGCTCGCCAACGTGCCGAACGGCAACCGCCGCCTGGTGTCGATCGTGATCGGCACCACCAGCGAGCAGGTGCGCACGCAGGAAAGCCTGAAGATCCTGAACTACGGCTTCCAGTTCTTCGACACCCTGCGCCTGTACGACAAGGGCCAGGTCCTGGCCACGCCCGAGATCTACAAGGGCGCCGCCGGCACGGTCAAGATCGGCGTGTCCAACGAGACCTTCGTCACGGTGCCCAAGGGCACGGGCAGCCGCCTGAAGCCGGTGCTGGAGCGCCAGGAACTGCTGCTGGCCCCGATCGCGGTCGGCCAGCAGGTCGGCACGGTCAAGCTGATGGACGGCACCACGAAGGTGGGCGAGTTCCCGGTGGTGGCGCTCGAGGACGTGCCCGAGGCCGGCTTCTTCGGCCGCCTGTGGGACACCATCCGCCTCTGGTTCAAGCGCAAGTAATCCGCACACACGCGAGAGCACGAACATGACGACCGATTCGAACGATGGTCAGCAGCCCGGCAGCATTCCGCCGCAGGCCTCGCTGATCGAGTACCCGAGCGACTTCCCCATCAAGGTCATGGGCGCGATGCAGGACGGCTTTGCCGAGGCGATCGTGACCCTGGTGCAGGACTTCGACCCGAACTTCCACGCCGGCAAGATGGAGATGCGTCCATCGCGCAACGGCAATTATCTGGGCCTGACCGTGACGGTCTGGGTGACCAGCCGCGAGCAGCTGGACGATTTATACCGCGCGCTGACGTCGCATCCGATGGTGAAGGTGGTGCTGTAAGCGCATGAACGCCATCACGCTAAAACCGGGCAAGGAAAAATCCCTGCTCCGCCGCCACCCCTGGGTGTACGCCACCGGCATCGCCTCCACCGAAGGCCGCTGCGAGACCGGCACCACGGTGGTCATCCGCGCCGCGGACGGCCGTTTCCTGGCACGCGGCGCCTACAGCCCCGAGTCGCAGATCCGCGCACGGGTGTGGACGTTCGACGAGAACGAGCCGGTCGACCACGCGCTGTTCAAGCGCCGCGTGGCCGCCGCGGTGGCCCATCGGCGCCAGTGGGTGCGCGATACCGACGCGGTACGGCTGATCTTCGGCGAGGCGGACCGCCTGCCCGGGCTGGTTGTCGACTATTACGGCAGCGGCGACAAGGGCCAGCTGGTCTGCCAGTTCAATTCGGCCGGCGTGGAGCAGTGGAAGGAGGCGCTGGTGCAGGCGCTGGTCAAGGAGACCGGCTGCCCGAATGTCTACGAGCGCTCCGACGCCGCCGTGCGCCAGCGCGAGGGCCTGCCGCTGGTGACCGGCGTGCTGGCTGGCGCCGAGCCGGACCCGGAGCTGTCCGTGACCGAACACGGCGTGCGCTACTACGTGGACGTGCGCAACGGCCACAAGACGGGCTTCTACGTCGACCAGCGCGACAACCGCAAGCTCGTCGGCGATCTGGCCGAAGGGCGCGAGGTGCTGAACTGCTTCTGCTACACGGGCGGCTTCTCGCTGGCCGCGCTGCGGGGCGGCGCCACGGCGGTGACGTCGATCGACTCGTCGGGCGAGGCGCTCAAGATCGCCGCGAACAACGTCACGCTGAACGGCTTCGACGCCGAACGGGCGACCTGGCTCGACGCCGACGTGTTCAAGACGCTGCGCGAGTTCCGCGCCGAGGGCCGCCAGTTCGACCTGATCGTGCTGGACCCGCCCAAGTTCGCCCCGTCGGCGCAGCACATCGACCGCGCCGCGCGCGCCTACAAGGAAATCAACCTTGTCGGCATGCAACTGCTGCGGCCGGGCGGCCTGCTGTTCACGTACTCGTGCTCGGGCGCCATCAGCATGGAGCTGTTCCAGAAGATCGTGGCTGGCGCGGCCACCGATGCCCGCTGCGACGCGCGCATCCTGCGCCGGCTCTCGGCGGGCACCGACCATCCGATGTCGGCGGCCTTCCCGGAAGGGGAATACCTGAAGGGCCTGCTGCTCGAGAAGGTGTGACAGGGGCCGAGGGCGCCCGGGCACCCCGGTATAAACCCTCGGTTTTGACTTCTGACGGTCATATTCACCGTCTATGCTTCGTCTCGCGGTGAGGCATTGGCAGGTGTCTCACTGCCTCTTCTTATCAGTCTTCGTGGTAATTGCCCCGCCTACCCGGCGGGGCATTTTTTTGTCCGTCTCTCCTGGCGGAATGGAAGCGGGCCTCTAGGCCGGGCGGCCGTCCGGGCGGCGCCATCCGGAGCGAAAGTCCCTATAATCGAACGATCGTTCAATTTGCGACCCGATCAGAGGAGACCCCATGCCCGCCGCCACGACCTTGCCGCCGATCCTGCAGAACCTGGCCCTGCCCGTCATCGCCTCGCCGATGTTTATCGTCAGCTATCCGGAACTGGTGCTGGCGCAGTGCAAGGCCGGCATCGTCGGCTCCTTCCCCGCGCTCAACGCACGCCCGGCGGAGCTGCTCGACGAATGGCTGACGCTGATGCAGGAGGACCTGGCCGCGTTCCAGGCCGCAAACCCGGGCAAGCGCGTCGGCCCGATCGCCGTGAACCAGATCGTCCATGCGTCCAACGCGCGGCTGGAGCACGACGTGAAGGTCTGCGTCGACCACAAGGTACCCATCTTCATCACCTCGCTGCGCGCGCCGGTCAAGGAAATGATCGATGCCGTGCACAGCTATGGCGGCATCGTGCTGCACGACGTGATCAGCCTGCGCCACGCCGAGAAGGCCATCGAGGCGGGCGTGGACGGCCTGATCCTGGTGGCGGCTGGCGCCGGCGGCCATGCCGGCATGCTCTCGCCGTTCGCGCTGGTGGGCGAGGTGCGCAAGATCTTCGACGGTCCCATCGCGCTGTCCGGCTCCATCGCCACCGGCGACGCCGTGCTGGCCGCCCAGGCCATGGGCGCCGATTTCGCCTACGTGGGCACGCGCTTCATCGCCTCGCAGGAAGCCCACGCGAGCGCGGAGTACAAGCAGTCGATCACCAGCGCGGCGGCCTCGGACATCGTCTACACGAACCTGTTCACGGGCGTGCACGGCAACTACATCCGCGAGAGCATCAGCAATTCGGGGCTCGACCCGGACAACCTGCCCGTGGCGGACAAGACCAAGATGGACTTCTCGAGCGGCAGCTCCAAGACCAAGGCGTGGAAGGACATCTGGGGCGCTGGCCAGGGCGTGGGCCAGATCGAGGACATTGCCACGGCCGGCGAGATCATCGCGCGCATGAAGGAAGAGTACGACGCCGCGCGCGCTCGGCTCGGACTGGTACGATAGGGGCGTTTTTTCGCCCTCGCTCCTTTTCGCCCCTTCCTTTGCACCCGACCGACTCCGAACGCCCCGCCGGCGACACCCGCCGGCCCCGCTCCCCAGGCAACGCCAGCGACGCGCTCACGCACCGCGAGCGCGTGATCCGGGCATTCTGGGTCACCTGCGGCGTCGTGTCGCTGGTGCTCGGCTTCATCGGCATTTTCCTGCCGCTGCTGCCCACCACCCCGTTTGTCCTGCTGGCGGCCGCCTGCTTCGCGCGCGGCTCGGAGCGCTTCCACGACTGGCTGATCTCGCACCCGCGCTTCGGCCCGCTGGTGCGGGACTGGCAGGCGCATCGCAGCATTCCGCTGCGCGCCAAGTGCCTGGCGCTGTCGATGATGTGGATTTCGATGGGGACCACCGCCTGGCTGCTGCGCGGGCGGCCGGTGTCCTCGCTGACGCTGCTGGCGGTGGGCGCCGCCGTGACCATCTGGATGGTGCGGCTGCCGACCCGGCCCCGGGGTGGGTATGGTGAGGCGGCGGAGCCGCCCCAATCCCCTCAGTCGTAACTGCGCGCGTCCTCGATCACCTTGCCATCCTGCGGCAGCGACCCTGCCGCCACGAAGCGCACCTCGCCGCGCAGGCGCATGACGTCGCGGATCGAATCGGCAATGGCGTGCGCCAGTCCGTCGTCCTCGCGCGTGGCGTCGCAGTGCAGCGTCATGGTGTCCGCGCCGACCATGCCGGTCACCACCAGCCTTGCGGCGCGGATCTCGGGATGGCGGCGCACCACATCCGCCACCTGCCCGGGATGGACGAACATCCCCTTGACCTTGGTGGTCTGGTCCGCGCGCCCCAGCCAGCCCTTGAGCCGGATATTGGTGCGCCCGCATGGGCTGGCGCGGTGCGAGGAGTCGCTGACGATGGCCGACAGGTCGCCCGTGCCGAAACGGATCAGCGGATAGTCGCCGTTGCCGAGCACCGTCACCACGACCTCGCCGGTCTCGCCCTCGGGCATCGGCTGCGTGCCGCCCGGCTCGACGATCTCCACCAGCACGCCTTCATCGACCACCCAGCCGTCGCCGCCCTCGGTTTCGTAGGCGATCAGCCCCACGTCGGCGGTGCCGTACATCTGGCGCACGGTCACGCCATGGTCCTGCAGCCATGCGCGCAGCGGCGGCGGGCAGGCTTCGCCGGTGACCAGCGCCTTCGACAGGCTCGCGCACGGCATTCCCAGCTCGGCGCCCCGCTCGATCAGCAGCTTCAGGAACGATGGCGTGCCGGCATAGGCGGACGGCTGCAGCGCCGCCATGGCCTGCACCTGCGATTCGGTCTGGCCGACGCCCGCCGGGAACACGCAGCAGCCCAACCGGTGTGCGCCCGATTCCATCATCATGCCGGCCGGCGTGAAGTGGTACGAGAAGGTGTTGTAGACCAGCTCGCCGGCGCGGAAACCGGCCGCGAACATGGCGCGCGCGATGCGCCACCAGTCATCGGCATGGCCGTCCGGCTCATGGATCGGTCCCGGCGACTGGAACACATGCCGCAGCCCGCCGATGGGCGTAGCGTTGAGGCCACCCAGCGGCGGCGCGGTGCGCTGGCGGGCGGTCAACTCCGACTTGCGCGTCACCGGCAGCGCCGCCAGCGCGGCGCGGGAGGTGAGGTCGCGCGGGTCCACATCGCACAGCACCTCGGCGAAGTAAGGCGCGTGGGCCTGCGCGTGCGCCACCTGGCGCGCGAGGGCGGCCAGCAGCGCGGCCTCGCGCTCGGCCGGCGTGCGCGTTTCCAGCGAATCGAAATAGTCAGCCATGGTGCGGGAGGGGTAGGAATTCAGGCCAGCCAGCGCTTGCGGCGCCGATAGCTCTTCACATCGCGGAACGACTTGCGCGCGGCGCCATCGGCATCGTTGGCGGCCACGCCCAGGTAGAACTCCTTGACGTCCTCGTTGGTGCGCAGCGATTCGGCCTCGCCGTCCATGACCACGCGGCCGTTCTCGAGGATGTAGCCGTAGTCGGCGTAGCGCAGCGCCACCATCGTGTTCTGCTCGGCCAGCAGGAAGCTGACCTTCTCACGCGTGTTCAGGTCGCGCACGATCTCGAAGATCTCCTCGACGATCTGCGGGGCCAGGCCCATGGACGGCTCGTCGAGCAGGATCATCGCCGGCTTGGCCATCATCGCCCGCCCGATCGCGCACATCTGCTGCTCGCCGCCCGAGGTGTAGCCGGCCTGGGACTTGCGCCGCGTCTGCAGGCGCGGAAAGTAGGTGTAGATCTTCTCCAGCTCGTGGCGCGTGTCTGCGCGCGACAGCCCGCGCGTGTAGGCGCCGGTGAGCAGGTTTTCCTCGATGGTCAGGTGGGCGAAGCAATGGCGCCCCTCCATGACCTGGATCACCCCGCGCTTGACGAGGTCGTTGGGCGTGAGCTGGTCCACGCGATTACCGCGATATTCGATGGAGCCCTTGGTCACGTCGCCGCGCTCGGCGTGGAGCAGGTTCGAGATCGCCTTGAGCGTGGTGGTCTTGCCGGCCCCGTTGGCGCCGAGCAGCGCCACGATGCGGCCTTCGGGCACCTCCAGCGAGACCCCCTTGAGCACCAGGATCACGTGGTCGTAGATGACTTCGATGTTGTTGACGGATAGCAGGGACATGGATGGACACCTCAAATGCCGCTGGTTTTGCGCTCCCCTCTCCCGCTTGCGGAAGAGGGGAGACAACCGCAGGCCGCGCTTACGACTTCGCGCAGGCCGGCGTAATGCCCTTCTCCTTCGCGTACTGCGCCGCGTTGGCCTTGAACAGCGGGTGGATCAGCGCCTTGTTGCCCTCGATCCAGTCAGACACCACCACCCACTTGGCGCCATCCCACTGCTGGATCTTCACCTTGCCGGAGCCCTCGTGGTTGTCGCAGCTCGTCTTGATCTCGGGCAGCAGGCCGGTGGCGCCCAGCTGCTGCAGGCGCGCGTTGGTCACGTTCAGGTTCTCGAAGGCCCAGCGCATCTGGTCGCCGGACATCATCTTGCCCTTGCCGAACTTGTCCTGCGCCACGCGGATCGCCTCCACGGTCACCACGGCCGCCGAAACGCCGCGGTTATAGAGCACCGAGCCGACCTTGTTGCGGTCCTGCATATTGCCCTTGCCGGCGCCGTACACCACCTTGTCGATGTCGGCGATCAGCGGCACGTTGCGGCCCGCCACGTTCCACGTCGCGCTCATGTAGCCCTTGGCGGCGTCGCCGGCCGGCACGGTGTCTTCCTCGGAACCAGCCCACCAGGAGCCGATCATCTTGTCGCGCGGGAAGCCCACCTTCTGCGCCGCCTTCAGCGCGGTCTGGTTCATCACGCCCCAGCCCCAGAAGATCACGTAGTCCGGATTCTCCTGGCGGATCTTGAGCCACTGGGCGCCCTGCTCGTTGCCGGGGTGCGCCACCGGAATCTCCACCAGGTTGAACTTGTTCAGCCGCGCCTCCGCCTGCAGGGCGACGATCGGCTCCTTGCCGTAGGCCGAGTCGTGGTACAGGTAGACGATCTTCTTGCCGTTGAGCGAGCCGCCGCTCTTGGTGGCCAGGTACTTGACGATGGCCGACACCTGCATCTGGTACGTGGTGACCAGCGGGAACGCGTACGGGAACACCGAGCCGTCCACGGCGTCCGTGCGGCCGTAGCCCATCATCACCAGCGGCACCTTGTCAGCGGCGGTCTTGTCGACCAGTGCGTAGGAGATGCCGGTGGACATCGAGTGGTACGCGGTGCCCTTGGTCGTCGCGTTCTTCGACTTGAGCCGCTCGTAGCACTCCACGCCCTTGGCGTTGTTGTACTCGGTCTCGCACTCTTCCCAGCTCAGCTTCACGCCGTTGATGCCGCCATCCTTGAGGTTGACGTAGTTCAGGTAGTCGATGAAGCCGCCGTAGAACGACTGGCCGTTGGCGCCGTAGGGCCCCACGCGGTAGCTCGGCAACGCCACGAACTGCTCGTTGGCCTGCGCCAGCGCCGGCAGCGACGGCGCCAGCAGCGCCGCCGCCACGCCAACCACCAGGGCGGCGCGCTGCACATTGCGAATCAGGGTTGTCATGACAGTCTCCTTGACCTTTCGCCTCGTAGACGGGCGTTGTTATGGGCTACGACGATGAATCAATGCGGGAACGGCCAGAGCCGCAGCTTCTCCTTGGCGATCTGCCACAGCCGCGCCAGCCCGTGCGGCTCCACGATCAGGAAGAAGATGATCAGCGCGCCGAACACCATCAGCTGGATGTGCGACACCGTGGCGTTCGTGAACGGCAGGTGCAGCAGCGCGGCCAGGCCGGGCAGCACGTTGTCGAGGAAGATCGGCAGCAGCAGGATGAACGCGGCGCCGAGGAAGGAGCCGAGGATGCTGCCTACCCCGCCGATGATGATCATGAACAGGATGCGGAACGAGAGGTCGAGCGAGAAGCCGTCCGGCTCCACCGAGCCGAGGTAGCAGAACGCATAGAGCGCGCCGGCCACGCCGCAGTAGAACGAGCTGACCGCGAAGGCGAGCAGCTTGGTGCGCATCAGCGGAATGCCGATGACCTCGGCGGCCACGTCCATGTCCCGCACGGCCATCCAGGCGCGGCCGGTGGCCGAGCGCACCAGGTTCTTGGCGACGAAGGCCAGCACCGTGACGAAGGCGAGCACGAACAGGTACTTGCGCACCGGGGTGTCGATGGTGAAGCCGAACAGGTCCAGCCGCTGCGCCGTGATCACGCCCGACGAGCTGTTGTTCGACAGCCAGGGAAACTTGGTCAGCGCCCAGACCACGAAGAACTGCGCCGCCAGCGTGGCCACGGCGAGATAGAAGCCCTTGATCCGCAGCGAGGGCAGCCCGAACGCCACGCCCACCAGTGCCGCCGACAGCCCGGCCAGGAGGAAGGTGGCCAGCACCGGGATGCCTTCGATCCGCAACTGGAAGTTGTACGCCGCGTACGCGCCCACGGCCATGAAGGCCGCCGTGCCCAGCGAGAGCTGGCCGGCGTAGCCGGTCAGGATATTCAGCCCCAGCGCCGCGAGCGAGAAGATCAGGAACGGGATCAGGATCGCGTTGAACCAGTATTCCGAGGCGGTGAACGGCACCGCGACGAAGGCCACTGCCATCAGCACGGCAAAACCGATGCGGTCCTGGCGGATCGGGAAGATCTGGCTGTCGGCGATGTAGCTGGTCTTGAACTGCCCGGCTTCACGATAGAGCATGGTGTCGGTCTCCGGACGGGTTACACGCGGTCGATGTGCTTCTCGCCGAACAGCCCTTCGGGCCGCACCAGCAGGAACAGCAACGCGAATACATAGGGGAACCAGCCTTCGATGCCGCCGAAGTTGCCGCCGAACATCGCCTGGAACACGGGCGGGATGTAGATCTCGGCCAGCTTCTCTGAGGCGCCGATGATCAGCCCGCCGACGATGGCCCCCGGCACCGAGGTGAAGCCGCCCAGGATCAGCACCGGCAGCGCCTTGAGCGCGGTCAGCGTCAGCGCGAACTGCACGCCGTTGCGCGAGCCCCAGAGCATGCCCGCCACCAGCGCCACGAAGCCGGCCACGCCCCAGACGATCGCCCAGATGTGCTGGAGCGGAATGCCGAGCGAGAGCGCCGCCTGGTGGTCATCCGCCACCGCGCGCAGCGCCCGCCCCACCTTGGTGTACTGGAAGAACAGCGCCAGCGCGGCCACCAGCACGGCGGCAATCGCGGCGGCGGCCAGGTCGAACTTCGAGATAACGATGTTGAAGCGGGTGAGGATGGCCTCGATCGGCTCGTCCACGATGCCGAGGTTGATCGGCCGCACCTCGTTACCGAACAGCAGCGGCCCGAGCCCCTCCAGGAAGAACGACAGCCCGATGGTCGCCATGAACAGCGTGATCGGCGGCTGGTTGACCAGCTTTCGCAGCACCAGCCGCTCGGTGCTGATGCCCACGATGATCATGACCACGAAGGCGCCGATGAACGCCGCCCACATCGGCATGCCCTTGTCCATCAGCCCCACCACGGCCAGCGCGGCGAAGTAGACCATCGCCCCCTGCGCGAAGTTGAACACGCCGGACGCCTTGTAGATCAGCACGAAGCCCAGCGCCACGAGCGAGTACATCAGCCCGGAGAGCAGCCCGCCGATCAGGATTTCGAAGAAGAAGGTCATGATGGGGTCCGATGCTCAGTGCGAGGTGCCGAGGTAGGCGCGAATCACGTCGGGGTTGGCCTTGACCTCCTCGGGCGTGCCGTCGCCGATCTTCTTGCCGTAGTCGAGCACGACCACGCGGTCGGAGATGTCCATGACCACGCCCATGTCGTGCTCGATCAGCACGATGGTGGTGCCGAACTGCTGGTTCACGTCGAGGATGAAGCGGCACATGTCCTGCTTCTCTTCCACGTTCATGCCGGCCATGGGCTCGTCCAGCAGCAGCATCGACGGCTCCGCCGCCAGCGCGCGCGCCAGCTCCACGCGCTTCTGCAGGCCGTACGGCAGGCGCCCCACCGGGGTCTTGCGGATGGCCTGGATCTCGAGGAAGTCGATCACCTCCTCCACCTTGTGCCGGTGCCGGATCTCCTCGGCGCGCGCCGGGCCCCACCACAGCGCGTGCGCGAACAGGCCGGTGCGGAACTGGGTGTTGCGGCCGGTCATGATGTTGTCCAGCACGGTCATGCCCTTGAACAGCGCGATGTTCTGGAACGTGCGCGCGATGCCCTGCCGCGCGGCGGCGGTCGGATGCATCTGGCGCCGCTCCTCGCCCCGGAACACGATGCGGCCCTGCTGGGGGTGATAGACGCCGTTGATCACGTTCAGCATCGAACTCTTGCCGGCGCCGTTCGGGCCGATGATCGCGCGGATCTCGTGCTCGCAGACATCGAACGAGATGTCGGTCAGCGCCTTCACGCCGCCGAACGCGAGCGAGATGTTCTGGAGGTCCAGGATCACGTCGCCGCGCGTGCGGGTGTGCAGGGTGGAGTCCGGCTCCAGCGCGTCGCCGGTGCGGAGCCCCTCGTGCTGCACGCCATCGGCGTGCCCCGGCGCGGTGATCGTGCCTGCCGGCGCCATCGTGCCCGTGGCGTCCACGCGCCATGCCATCTGCGTCATGCCATTCCCCTGTTCATGCCGCGCGCGCGCCGCCCGTGGGCGGGAAACGCTTGACGTCCACCAGCTTCAGCGTGGCCGAGACACTGCCCTCGCGACCGTCCTCGAACTTCACGCGCGTCTCGATGAACTGCTCGGGCTTGCCCGCGTACAGCGCCTCGACCAGCACCGCGTATTTCTCGGCGATAAAGCCGCGCCGCACCTTGCGCGTGCGCGTCAGTTCGTCGTCGTCCGGGTCCAGCTCCTTGTGCAGGATCAGGAAGCGCGCCACCTGCGAGCCGGCCAGCATGGCGTCCGCCGCCAGGTCGGCGTTCACCTGTTCCACGCATTCGGCGATCATCGCGATCACTTCCGGCTGGGCGGCCAGGTCCACGTAGCCGGCATAGGCCAGGTGGCGGCGCTCGGCCCAGTTGCCCACCGCATCGAAATCGATGTTGATGAAGGCGCAGACCGATTCGCGGTCCGTGCCGAAGGCCACCGCCTCCTTGATGTACGGGAAGAACTTGAGCTTGTTCTCGATGTACTTCGGCGCGAACATCGACCCGTCGGCCAGCTTGCCGACGTCCTTGGCGCGGTCGATGATCTTGAGGTGGCCGTCGGCGTCGATCACGCCGGCGTCGCCGGTCATGAAATAGCCCTCGTCGTTGATGGCCTCCCGCGTGGCGTCGTCACGCTTGTAGTAGGACTTCAGCAGCCCCACGCCGCGCACCAGTACCTCGCCGTTGTCGGCGATGCGGATCTCCATGCCCGGCGCGGCCGGGCCGACCGAGTCGAACTTGACCTGCCCGTCCGGCTGCAGGCACACGTAGGCGCAGGTCTCGGTCTGGCCGTAGAACTGCTTCAGGTTCACGCCGATGGAGCGATAGAAGCGGAACAGGTCCGGGCCGATCGCCTCGCCAGCGGTGTAGCCCACGCGGATGCGGCTCATGCCGAGCACGTTGCGCAGCGGGCCGTAGATCACCCATTCGCCCAGCGCGTAGCGCAGCCGGTCCGCCAGTGGCACCGGGCGCTTGTCGAGGATGTCCGCGCCGCAGCGGCGCGCCACGCCCATCGCCCAGTCGTACAGGCGGCGCTTGACCCAGCCAGCGTCCTCCATGCGGATCATCACCTGCGTCAGCAGCCCTTCATAGATACGCGGCGGCGCGAAGTAGTAGGTGGGGCCGATCTCGCGCAGGTCCGTCATCACGGTCTCGCGGGACTCCGGGCAGTTCACCGTGAAGCCCGCGACCAGCGCCTGCGCGTACGAGAACAGGTTGTCGCCCACCCAGGCCATCGGCAGGTAGGAGAGCACGTCGTCGGCGGGGCCGAGCTTGTCGAACTGGCAGCCGTTGCGCGCCGCGCCGATCAGGCCGCCGTGGGAATGGCAAACCCCCTTTGGCTTGCCGGTGGTGCCGGAGGTGTAGAGGATGATCGCGGTGTCGTCGGGCTGGCCGGCCTGCACCTGCTCATCGAAGAATCCGGGGTGCGCGGCATCGTACTCGCGGCCGATCTCCTGGAGGCGTTCGTAGGAGAGCAGCGAGGGATGGTCGTAGTCGCGCAGGCCGCGCGGGTCTTCGTAGATCAGATGGCGCACGGCGCGGCCGCGCGCGGCGAGCTGGGCCTCCACCTCGAGCAGCTTGTCCACCTGCTCCTGGTCCTCGACCACGGCGAACTCGATCTCGGCGTCTTCCAGTACATAGACCATCTCGTTGGCGATGGCGTCCTGGTAGAGCGGCACCGGCACGCCGCCGAGCGCCTGCGCGGCGGTCATCGCCCAATAGAGACGCGGGCGGTTGTCACCCACCACGGCCAGGTTCATGCCCCGCCGGAACCCAAGCGCGGCCAGCCCGCAGGCGAGCGCGCGGACCTCGCGCGCGGCTTGCGACCAGCTATATGTCTGCCAGATGCCGAGATCCTTCTCGCGATGGGCCGGATGGTCCGGCCGCTGCGTGGCGTGCGCCAGCAGGCATCGCGGGAAGGTCGTTGCCGACGATTCCTGCATCGCTGTCTCCTCTCCCCCAGGGGGCGTAGGGGCCACGCCGGGTATCAAGCCGCCGGACCGGTCGCTATACTGGGCGCCAAGCGGCGCTTCTCGCACCGCATCATGCCGCCAGGCCTTGTGACATCAGGCCGGGCCGGTTCCGTAGTGATCGTAAGATAGCCGATGCCATCCCCCCGGGTTGTCACGCCGATGACAATTCCGGGTTAATCCCTACGGGAGCACCGAGTGGCGATTTCCCATGATTTCATCGACCGTTGCGCCTGGGCCGTGGACCTCAGCCCGGCCCAGCGCGAGCGTGTCAAACGCGTGACTACCGTGCGCGAGTACAGCCAGGGCGACTATGTCTGCCACAAGGGCGACCTGGCCGAACACTGGCTGGGGGTGGTGGAAGGCATCATCAAGATCACCACGGTGTCGCCCTCGGGCAAGTCGGTGACCTTCACCGGCGTGCCGACCGGCGGCTGGTTCGGCGAAGGCGCGGTGCTGAAGTCGGAAATCCGCAAATACGACGTGATGGCGCTGCGCCGCTCGCGCATCGCGTTCATCCCGCGCGAGACTTTTCAGTGGCTGCTGGATACCAGCCTGCCGTTCACGCGCTTCCTGCTGATGCAGTTCAACGAGCGGCTCGGGCAGTTCATTGCGGCGGTGGAGTACGAACGGCTGCTGGACATCGATTCGCGCGTGGCGCGCGCGGTGTCGTCGCTGTTCAACGAACACCTGTATCCGGGGCTGGGGAATACGCTGGAGATCTCGCAGGAGGAGATCGGCCTGCTCGCCGGCATCTCGCGGCAGCGCGCCAACCAGGCGCTGAAGGTGCTGGAACAGCAGGGGCTGGTGCGGGTGGACTACGGGGTGATCGAGGTGCTCGACCTGGAGGGATTGCGGCAGTACGGGGAGTGAGGCGGTTTTCTCCCCTCTCCTGCAAGCGGGAGAGGGGAGAAAACCAAGGGTAGTGCTATCGACTTACTTGCTGTACACGTAAACCCCACGCCCGGTCTTGCGGCCGAGGTAGCCGGCGGCGACCATCTCGCGCATCAGCATCGCCGGACGGTACTTCGGATCGGCGAACTCGGTGTAGAGCACTTCCATCACCGCCAGCATCGTATCCAGGCCAATCATGTCCGCCAGCGCCAGCGGCCCGATCGGATGATTGCAGCCCAGCTTCATCCCCTCGTCGATTTCTTCCGGCGACGCCAGGCCCTCGCCCAGCACGCAGAACGCCTCGTTGATCATCGGGCAGAGAATGCGGTTCACCACGAAGGCCGGGCTGTTCTTCACCGTGATCGGATACTTGCCCAGCCGCTTGGCCAGCGCTTCGACGTCCGCATGCGTGGCATCGCTGGTCTGCAGGCCGCGAATCAGTTCCACCAGCGCCATCATCGGCACCGGGTT
The DNA here is from genome assembly GCF_900115455.1 of Cupriavidus sp. OV096. Taxonomy (NCBI): domain Bacteria; kingdom Pseudomonadati; phylum Pseudomonadota; class Betaproteobacteria; order Burkholderiales; family Burkholderiaceae; genus Cupriavidus; species Cupriavidus sp. OV096. The sequence goes on along the minus strand of NZ_FOWM01000002.1, from coordinate 378,513 downwards.
GAAGAAGTGCATGCCGATGAAGTGGTCCGGGCGCGAGATCGCCGCAGCCAGCTTGGTGATCGAGATCGACGAGGTGTTCGACGCCACGATCACGTGCGCGCCGACGATGCTGTCGATCTGCTTGAGGATCTTGAGCTTCAGCTCATGGTTCTCGGTGGCAGCCTCGATGACGATATCGGCCTTCTTGAGGTCGTCGTAGGCGGTGCTGCCGTGGATGCGCGCCAGTGCCGCCGCCTTGTCGGCCTCGGTCGCCTTCTCCTTCTTGATCAGCCGGTCCATGCTGCCGGCCACCGTGGCGATGCCCTTCTGCACGGCGGCGTCGCTGATATCGACCATCACCACGTCCAGGCCAGCTACTGCGCAGGCCTGGGCGATGCCGTTGCCCATCGTGCCGGCACCGACGATGCCTACTGTCTTGATTGCCATGTCGAACTTCCTTGTGTCGTTACGTGTATCCGGGAATGAAATCGGGACCGATCAGGCCGGCAGCTTCGCCAGCGCCGCGATTACGCGCTCGGCGTGCTCCTTGAGCACGGCCATGTCCTGCTGCTCGCGCGCATGGCCGCGAATCGGCTGGTCCGCGTAGCGCGGCACGATGTGGAAATGGATGTGCGGCACGGTCTGTCCCGCCGCCACGCCGTTGAACTGGGTGATGACCATGCCGTCCGGCTGGAAGGCCTCGCGCACGGCACGCGCCACGCGCTGCGTGGACTTGATCGCCGCCGCCGCGCCGGCCTCGGACAGGCCGAACAGGTCCACTGCCTGCTCCTTCGGCACGACCAGCGCGTGGCCGTCGGTCTGCGGCATGATGTCCATGAACGCGATGGTGTCCGCGTCCTCGTAGATCTTGAAGCAAGGGAGTTCGCCACGCAGGATGCGGGCGAAGATGTTCTGGTTGTCGTACATGGGATCAGGGCCCTCCTTCTGCGTGGCTTGGACCCGCGCAAGGATGACGCGCGGCAACCTTCGAGTGTAGCGCAGCGCGCGCCTACACAACGTCTCCATCAATGGGAATCGTAGTTCGATGAAATCAACGTCCTTGCTGATCTTCCGCAGCAAGTGAACGTTCACGCATTTTCAGTGCCCCGGTCAGCGTTTAAGGTGCAATGCCATGGCAACCGAGGGATTCATCGATGGCACACGCGATCGGCCGTACTGCAGGGTGGAAGGGAACGCTTCGTCTGGCGCTGCTGGCGGGGCTGTGCCTGCCGCTGACAGGGTGCACCGAAGACCGGATGACGTTGAATCTGGTGGGCTACAACCACACCGACAGGAGCATCCACCGCTATGGCGTCAATGAGTATGGCGGCGGCCACCTGCAGGCACACCGCGGCGGCGGGGGTTTCACGTGCTGCATCAGCATTCCACGCGCCTACAAGCCCGGTATGACTGTAACGGTCTGGGGGAGTGATTGGGATGGGAAGAACGCCATAAGGCGCGTTGTGGAGGTGCCCCGGTATGGCCCCGACGAGGGCGGCCGATTTGCTGTCCATTTCCTGCGCAGCGGGGAGGTCAAGGTGTTCGTCACCATGATGGGCCTCGGGCATCCGGACTATCCGCTCAAGGGTGAGGATGCCGAACTGTGACAAAGACTTCGTCCATGCCTGCCAATACGCGTCATCGCCGCGAAACGAAATGGTTCCCGTCAGTCTGGCGTCTTTGCCTATTGGCCGGGCTGTGCCTGCCACTGACCGGATGCACCGAAGACCAGATGACGTTGAATCTGGTGGGCTACAACCACACCGACAGGAGCATCTACCGCTTTGGGGTCAACGAGTATGGCGGTGCGTACTTGGGAGCACATCGTGGCGGCGGAAAATTCACCTGTTGTACAAGCATTCCACGCGCTTACAAGCCGGGTATGACGGTAAAGGTCTGGTGGAGCGATTGGGGTGGAGAAAACGCCATGGAGCGCGACGTGGAAGTGCCACGGTATGGCCCCGACGAGGGCGGCCGGTTCGCTGTCCATTTCCTGCGCGGCGGCGAGGTCAAGGTGTTCGTCACCATGATGGGCCTCGGGCATCCGGACTATCCGCTCAAGGGTGAGGATGCCGAACTGTGACAAAGACTTCGTCCATGCCTGCGAATGTCCGGTATCGCCGCGAAACGAAATGGTTCCCCTCAGTCTGGCGTCTTTGCCTATTGGCCGGGCTGTGCCTGCCACTGACCGGGTGCACCGAAGACCGGATGACGTTGAATCTGGTGGGCCACAACCATACCAACAGGAGCATCTACAGTTTTGGCGTCAACGAATATGGCGGTGGCTACCTGGGAGCACACCGCGGCGGCGGGGGACATACCTGTTGCATCAGCATTCCACGCGCCTACCGACCTGGGATGACGGTCACTGTCTGGTGGAGTGACTGGGGTGGGGAAAACGCCATGGAGCGCATTGTGGAAGTGCCACGGTATGGACCAGATGAAGGCGGTGCATTTGCCGTGCATTTTCTGCGCAGCGGGGAGGTCAAGGTGTTCGTCACCATGATGGGCTACTGGCATCCCAACTATCCGCTCAAGGGTGAGGATGCCGAACTGTGACAAAGACTTCGTCCATGCCTGCCAATACGCGTCATCGCCGCGAAACGAAATGGTTCCCGTCAGTCTGGCGTCTTTGCCTATTGGCCGGGCTGTGCCTGCCACTGACCGGATGCACCGAAGACCAGATGACGTTGAATCTGGTGGGCTACAACCACACCGACAGGAGCATCTACCGCTTTGGGGTCAACGAGTATGGCGGTGCGTACTTGGGAGCACATCGTGGCGGCGGAAAATTCACCTGTTGTACAAGCATTCCACGCGCTTACAAGCCGGGTATGACGGTAAAGGTCTGGTGGAGCGATTGGGGTGGAGAAAACGCCATGGAGCGCGACGTGGAAGTGCCACAGTATGGCCCCGACGAGGGCGGCCGGTTCGCTGTCCATTTCCTGCGCGGCGGCGAGGTTAAGGTGTTCGTCACCATGATGGACCTCAGTCATCCCGACTATCCGCTTAAAGGCGACGAAGCCAAATTGTGAAGTACATCCGAGCCTGAGCAATATGCCATACAACCTTACGATACCTGCACCGATGCCTGCGAATGGACAGCGCGAACTTTCGCCACGAGAAACGATGCAGCGAGCGCGGGTAATGGCCTGTGTTTTCAAGCGGGACCCGGCGCAGTGCCAGGGCCAGGTGTTTGTCAGTCTGTTCTTCGATGGCACGGGCAACAACAAGGATTGGAACGAGCCTGGGCTTGGCTGCACACAAGCGGAGGCGAATAAGCACAGCAATGTCGCGCGCCTGTATGACGCGTGCATAGACAAGCGGGAAGAGGGCATCTTCGCCCATTACATTCCGGGCGTTGGCACGCCATTCAAGGAAATTGGCGACTATGGCGGTCCGCTAGGGCTGGGGGCCGGATTTCGCGGTGCCAATCGCATTCACTGGGCGATTCTCAGCGTATTGAATTCGGTGCACGTCTATCTGACACAGGTCGACATGCTCCCAGATCACGTGATGAGAGCCGTCGTATCAGGCATGAGCTATGACCCGAATGATCCCATGCGCAAGCTCGCGTTCAAGACCTGGGAGAACAAACTGGCGAAAGTGGTGGCAGACCGCGAGCGCAAGGTCACGCGGATCAATGTCGCGGTGTTCGGATTCTCTCGCGGCGCCGCCGCAGCCCGCGCATTCGCCCATTGGCTGTTCGAATTTCTTGCGCAGAAAGATGGCGTCTACCGGCTGGCTGGCATACCGATTCGCATCCACTTCATGGGCCTGTTCGATACGGTCGCTGCAGTCGGCATCCCCGACGGCATTCCGGGCGCCGACGGCCATGGTTCCTGGGGCGCCCATATGGCCATCCACCCCGCCATCGAACAATGCGTGCATTTCATCGCCCTGCACGAACAGCGCGGCAGCTTTCCGCTGGAAATGGCGCGTGGCAAGCAGGTGGCTTACCCCGGTATGCATTCAGACGTGGGAGGCGGCTACCGGCCCGGTGATCAAGGCAAGGCCATGCCGGACTGGGGATTGTCACCGCAGTTATCGCAGATACCGCTGATCGACATGCACCACGCGGCGCTCGTCGGCGGTGTGCCGCTGTTGTCATCCGATGAAATCCAGGAGGACCCCGGCCTCGCCCGGGCCTTCCATTGCTCCCCGGACCTGATCGCCACCGTCAATGACTTCTATGCGACCTGTGGCATCGCGCCAAGTGCCACCGGCAAGCCGGCAACGCAAGCCTTCCTCGAGGCGCATACCCATCAGTACCTGCAATGGCGCAGCGGCCTGCACTTGCCGGGCCAGGCGCTGGAGCGACGCCGCTTCTACCAGCGGGCGAGAAAGGACCCCGACCAGATCGACCTGCGTGAAGGGGCCGAGGACTTTGCCACCCACCACCGAAGCTTGCGCGTGGCGATGCGTCCGCCTATTCCCGCAGGAGGCCGCGTAGGCCCGAGCATCGCCAACGCGCCGCGCGTGGATGCCGCCACGGCTCGCCTGCTGGCAGCACTGGAAGCGCCGGGCGCCCTGCCACCAAGCGTGCACAAGCTCATGGACGACTACATCCACGACTCGCGGTGCGCGTTCCGACCCACCGGAAAGATGGAGTCCACGGCGCGGACAAACGGCTACTTCCGCTACCGCACCTTCTTCTAGCGTTGCGTCGGCTGCCTGCATCCACTCCTACATGTTGCGCCGATACTGCCCGCCGACCTCGAACAGCGTGTGCGTGATCTGCCCTAACGAGCACACGCGCACGGCGTCCATCAGCACTGCGAACACGTTCTGGTTGGCGATCACGACCTGGCGCAGCCGCTCCAGCATCGCCGGGGCGTCCGCCGTGTGGCCCTGCTGGAATTCCGCCAGGCGGTTCAGCTGGCTCTGCTTCTCCTCCTCGCTCGAACGCGCCAGCTCCAGCTTCTGCGGCGTCGGGTCCCCTTCCGGATTGCGGAACGTGTTCACGCCGATGATCGGCAGCGTGCCGTCGTGCTTCAGCTGCTCGTAGTACATCGACTCCTCCTGGATCTTGCCGCGCTGGTAGCCGGTTTCCATCGCCCCGAGCACGCCGCCGCGCTCGGCGATGCGCTCGAACTCCTGCAGCACGGCCTCTTCCACGAGGTCGGTCAACTCCTCGATCAGGAAGCTGCCCTGATTCGGGTTCTCGCACTTCGCCACGCCCCATTCGCGGTTGATGATGAGCTGGATCGCCAGCGCGCGGCGCACTGACTCGCCGGTCGGCGTGGTGATCGCCTCGTCATAGGCGTTGGTATGCAGCGAGTTGCAGTTGTCGTAGATGGCGATCAGCGCCTGCAGCGTGGTGCGGATGTCGTTGAAGTCGATTTCCTGCGCGTGCAGCGAGCGTCCCGACGTCTGGATGTGGTACTTGAGCTTCTGGCTGCGGTCGTTGGCGCCGTACTTGTCGCGCATCGTCACGGCCCAGATGCGGCGCGCCACGCGGCCGAGCACGCTGTACTCGGGGTCCATGCCGTTCGAGAAGAAGAACGACAGGTTCGGCGCGAAGTCGTCGATATGCATGCCGCGCGCGAGGTAGGCCTCCACGTAGGTGAAGCCGTTCGAGAGCGTGAACGCGAGCTGGGAGATCGGGTTCGCGCCGGCCTCGGCGATGTGATAGCCCGAGATCGACACCGAGTAGAAATTGCGCACCTGATGGTGGACGAAGTACTCCTGGATGTCCCCCATCACCTTCAGCGAGAACTCGGTGGAGAAGATGCACGTGTTCTGGCCCTGATCCTCCTTGAGGATGTCCGCCTGCACCGTGCCGCGCACGTTCTGGAGCACCCAGGCGCGGATCTTCGATTCCTCGTCGGCGGTCGGCTCGCGGCCGTTGTCGACGCGGAACTTGTCCAGCTTCTGGTCGATGGCGGTGTTCATGAACATCGCCAGGATGGTCGGCGCGGGTCCGTTGATGGTCATCGACACGGACGTGCTCGGACTGGTCAGGTCGAAGCCGTCGTAGAGCACCTTCATGTCGTCGAGCGTGGCGATGCTGACGCCCGAGTTGCCGACCTTGCCGTAGATGTCCGGGCGCAGGTGCGGGTCTTCGCCGTAGAGCGTGACCGAGTCGAACGCGGTGGAAAGGCGCTTGGCGTCCATCCCTTCCGACACCAGCTTGAAACGGCGATTTGTGCGGAATGCATCACCCTCGCCAGCGAACATGCGGGTGGGGTCCTCGCCCTCGCGCTTGAACGCGAACACGCCGGCCGTGTACGGGAAGCTGCCCGGCACGTTCTCGCGCATCAGCCATTTCAGGATCTCGCCGTCGTCCTCGAAGCGCGGCAGCACCACCTTGCGGATCTTGGTGCCGGAGAGCGTGGTGGTCACCAGCCCCGTGCGGATCTCCTTGTCGCGGATCTTCACCACGTATTCGTCGCCGCTGTATGCCTGCTGCATCTGCGGCCACATCGCCAGCAGCTTGCGCTCCACGGCGCCGAGCGCGGCGTCACGGTCGGCGGCCAGCGTGTCCAGCGCGGCGGTATCGCCGCTGGCGTCGGACTGCTTTAGCATCGCCCCGGCGGCGCGCAGTTGCTGGCGCTCGCGCGCCAGCCGGCTCTGCTCGGCCACGCGGCGATGGTAGGCGCGCACGGTGTCGGCCAGCTCGGCCAGATAGCGGCTGCGCGCCGGCGGCACGATCACGTTCTGGCCAGTCGAGATCCGCCCGCTGGTGGCCGGCAGCACGCCGGGCTTCAGCGCCAGGCCACGCTCGGCCAGGGCGGCGGCCAGCCCCTGATAGAGCATCGTCACGCCATCGTCATTGAAGCGCGACGCCTGCGTGCCATAGACCGGCATCTCGTCGGGCTTGCTGTGCCACTGCTCGCGGTTGCGCTGCACCTGCTTGGCCACGTCGCGCCAGGCGTCCTGCGCGCCCTTGCGGTCGAACTTGTTGATGGCGACGAAGTCGGCGAAGTCGAGCATGTCGATCTTCTCGAGCTGGCTCGCCGCGCCGAACTCGGGCGTCATCACATAGAGCGACAGGTCCACGTGCGGCACGATGGCCGCATCGCCCTGCCCGATCCCGGACGTCTCCACGATCACCAGATCGAAGCGCGCCGCCTTGCAGGCGGCAATCACGTCCGGCAGCGCCTGGGAAATCTCCGAGCCGGCCTCGCGCGTGGCCAGCGAGCGCATGAAAACGTGCGGATGGTTGATCGCGTTCATGCGGATGCGGTCGCCCAGCAGCGCGCCGCCGGACTTGCGCCGCGACGGGTCGATCGAGATCACCGCGACCGACAGCGCGTCCTGCTGGTCCAGCCGGAAACGGCGGATCAGCTCGTCCGTCAGCGACGACTTGCCGGCACCGCCCGTCCCCGTAATGCCGAGTACCGGCGTTGTGGCGGTCTTCGCCTGGGCATGGAGGGTCTCGACCAGCACCGGGTCGGCGCGGCCGTTCTCGAGCGCGGTCATCAGCTGGGCCAGCGCGCGGCGGTCGCCGCCGGCCACGGCATCGAGCGAGGTGGGCGCGTAGCGGGTCAGGTCGATGTCGCAGCGCTGCACCATGTCGGCGATCATGCCGGCCAGGCCCATGCGCTGGCCGTCCTCGGGACTGTAGATGCGCGCCACGCCGTAGGCCTGCAGTTCGCGGATCTCGTCCGGCACGATCACGCCGCCGCCGCCGCCGAACACCTGGATGTGCTCGCCGCCGTGCTCGCGCAGCAGATCGATCATGTATTTGAAGTATTCGACGTGCCCGCCCTGATAGCTGGAGATGGCGATGCCCTGGGCGTCTTCCTGCAGCGCGGCGGTCACCACCTCGTGCACGGAGCGGTTGTGCCCCAGGTGGATCACCTCGCAGCCGTGGGACTGGAGGATGCGCCGCATGATGTTGATCGAGGCGTCGTGGCCATCGAACAATGACGCGGCGGTCACAAACCGCACCTTGTTGGTCGGCGAAGCGGGCGTGGTGGGCGAAATGGGGCCCTTGCCCGTGGCTGCGCGCGGCTTGGGCGCCGCGGTCCTGCTCACATCGGAAAGATCAGTCATTGTCTCCACCGCTCGGATATGTGGCTGGCGTGCCACGCGCCGGCGGTTCTGACGACCGCACTGACGGGGCCGGACGATTATATGACGTTTACGTTAACGTAAGGCAAGGCGGGCAGGAAGGCTGCGCGCCAAGGGTCATGGCGGCATCCTCGCATGGCGGGAGGGATTGGACCAGCGGGGTTGGCCCGGATGGATCGCGGCAGGCACTTGCCCGCCGCGCGGCGTTGCGGAGGCTCATGCGTGGATCTGCGGGCAGTCGCCGAAGGCGTCCGTCTTGCGGGCGCGCCAGCGGCGCAGCAGTTGCCGGGCGATGGCGGCGGCACGTTGGAGCGAGAGCGGCGCGGGGGTCTCGGCCAGTTGGAAGCGGGCCAGCAGCGACTCGCCCGACAGCCAGACCTGCGCGCCCTCGGGTAGCGCGAAGATGTCGCCCGGCCGCAGCCAGATATCGGCGGCCTGCCCTTCGATGGTCAGCCACAGCCGGCCTTCGAGCACGGCAACGCTCTGGCCATGCCGGACACGCCAGCTCACGGGCTTGCCCGGTTCATCGAGTTCAAAGGTCCTGAGTTCACGCATGGGGGTCTCCTCGTTCTGCCCGACGGAGCGGCGTCGAAGGACAACGCGGACGCCTCCGCCACGCTTCCATTATTCATGGCGAGGATTACAATCCCATGCACAGTTCCGAACAGTTTTCGATGAACTGTTCAGTAGTTTTTGCTGACAGTTCGCCGCCACCCCCCGCCGCCCCCGCCATGAAGCTCGTCCTCGACCCCTCCACCGGTGTACCGCTGACCGAGCAGATCGTGCTCGCCGTCAAAGCCTGGATCAGTTCGCGCGAGGCACTGCCCGGCGCCCGCCTGCCATCGATCCGCCAGCTGGCCGCCGAGCACAACATCAGCCGCTTCCCGGTCATCGAGGCCTACGACCGACTGGTCTCGCAGGGCCTGCTCGATTCACGGCAGGGCTCGGGCTTCTATGTGGCGGACAGCACGCTGGCCGGCCGCAGCGGCCGGGGCTGGTCCGACCCGAGCCTGGCCGAAGACCTGTCGGTCCATATCATCGACCAGTTCCACCACCCCAGCGGCGCGCTGAAGCTGGCTGGCGGCTTCGTGCCCGAGGAATGGCGCGATGTGGAGGGGCTGACGCAGGCCATCCGCCATATCACCCGGCATGACATCGACAGTGTGATCCACTACGCCACGCCGCTCGGCCACCCGGAGCTGCGCAAGCAAGTGCTCACGCGCGTGCGGCAGGTGGGCGTGCAGGCCGAGCTGTCGCAGGTGCTGATCACCACTGGGGCCAGCCAGGCGCTCGACCTCGTCGTGCGGCACCTGCTCAAGCCTGGCGACACCGTGTTCGTCGAAGACCCCGGCTACTACAACCTGTTCGGCCTGCTGCGGCTGCACGGCGTGCAGCTGGTGGGCGTGCCGCACACCCCGAACGGCCCCGACCCGGAAGCCTGCGAGCGCCTGCTGCGCGACCACAAGCCCAAGCTGTTCTTCACCAACAGCATTCTCCAGAACCCCACTGGCTCCACGCTGACGCCCCCGGTGGCGTTCCGCCTGCTCGAACTGGCGCGCAAGCACAACTTCCGCTTCGTCGAGGACGACATCTTCTCGGACTTCCAGCTCACGTTCACCGACCGGCTGGCCACGCTCGATCAGCTCGAGCACGTCATCTATATAGGCGGATTCTCAAAGACCGTGTCGGCGGCGCTGCGCGTGGGCTACCTCGTGGCCGACAAGGCGCTGGTCAAGGACCTGATCGACGTGAAGGTGTTGACCAGCGTGGCCGGCTCGCATTTCGCCGAAGCCGTGACGGCGACAATGCTGGAACGCGGCGCCTATCGCAAATATGTGGAGCGGCTGCGCGTGCGCACCCGCGAGGTCACCGCCGATGCGGTGAAGATCCTCGGCGAGAGCAACTGGGACGTGTTCTGCGAGCCTGCGGGCGGCAACTTCCTGTGGGCCCGGCCGCGCGGCATGGCCGACTCGCGCGACCTCGTCACGCTCGGCGAGCAGTACGGGATCGCGCTGGCGCCGGGGCACTTCTTCCGCCCGGCCGGCGAGACCACGCCCTGGGTGCGCATCAACTCGGCCTATGCTGGGGAAGCGCGCTCGCGCGCGTTCCTGGCCGATGCCGGATCGCGAGACAGCTAGCCCTCCGCGTCGCCGCCGTGGTTGTGCAGCACGGCGTTGCGGCGCGAGTAGGCGAAGTAGACCACCAGCCCGAGCGCGAGCCAGCACAGGAAGGCGACCCACGTCAGCCATTGCAGGTGCGCCATCAGGAACAGGCAGAAACCCACCGCCAGCAGCGGCACCACGGGCACGCCGGGGCAGTGGAAGCCGCGCGGCAGGTCCGGCCGGGTGCGGCGCAGCACCAGGATGGCAATCGAGATCAGCGTGAAGGCTGCCAGCGTGCCGATATTGATCAGCTCGGCCAGCACGTTCAGCGGCACAAAGCCGGCGATGGCGGCGAAGATCAGCCCGACCGTCCAGGTGGCGACGAACGGCGTGGCGTGCACGGGATGGACGGCCGAGAGCGCCTCGGGCAGCAGCCCATCGCGCGACATCGCAAAGATGATCCGCGTCTGCCCGTAGGTCATGACGAGGATCACCGTGGTCATGCCGAGGATGGCGCCGAGATCGACAAACCCCGCCACCCAGTTCTGCCCGGCGTACTGGAGCGCCAGCGACACCGGGTGATCGACCCCCGCGAACTTCGCGTACGGCACGATGCCGGTCATGATGGCGGCCACCACCACATAGAGAATGGTGCAGACCGCCAGCGAGCCGATGATGCCGATCGGCAGGTCCCGGCGCGGGTTGCGCACCTCCTCCGCCGCCGAAGTCACCGCGTCGAAGCCGATGAAGGCGAAGAACACCAGCGCGGCGGCGTTGAAGATGCCGGTCATGCCGAACGGCGCGAACGGCTCCCAGTTGACCGGCCGCACATGCCACACGCCCACGACGATAAACAGGAGCACCACGCTGACCTTGATCGCCACCATCACGTTGTTGAGCCGCGCCGACTCGCGCACGCCGTAAGACACCACCCAGGTAATCGCCAGCACGATCAGCACGGCCGGCAGGTTCAGCATGGTCTCCACACCGGGCACCGCCCCCGGCGCCGCCGTGAGCGCCACGGGTAGCCGAATCCCGAATCCGGCCACCAGCGACTGGAAGTACCCCGACCACCCCACCGACACCGCCGACGTGGCCAGCCCATATTCGAGCAGCAGATCCCACCCGATCATCCACGCCACGATCTCCCCCAGCGTGGCGTAGCTATAGGTATAGATCGACCCCGACACTGGGATGGCCGACGCAAACTCGGCATAGCAAAGCGCCGCAAACCCGCACGCCATCGCCGCGATCACGAACGACACCGTCAACGCCGGCCCCGCCGTGAGCGCCCCGGTCCCCGTCAACACGAAGATCCCGGTGCCGATGATGGCGCCAATCCCCATCATCACCAGATCCACAGGCCCGAGCACCTTGCGCAACCCGTCGTGCGCGCTGACCTCGAGCATGGCATCGATGTTCTTGGTGCGAAACAGACTCATGGCGAGGGCTCCGACGGGGGTGGGTCAGATCATTGTTGTGCTTGGGGACGGTTTGGGGAAGGGGAATATCGGCTGGGTCTCTCGCACGCATTGACTCCCTCTGATGACATTTTCAACATTTCAGTGCGTTGCGCTATGTACTATTGGCCCATGCTGACCCTTGACACAGACGACTTCAAGCTTCAAATCAGGCCGGTTTCCGCGCGGCGTGAGGAACCGGGAGGACCCTATCTCGAATGGATCGATGTCCAGATCGACTTGACTGCCCCGGGCATTCGCGCCGAGGGGGCATGGAGTGTCATGCCTGGGGAATTGCGGCAGTTTCAACAACAGCTGGAGACCATGCAAACCCAACTCCAGGTGGGACAAACAGCCGAGTTGGCAGGTGTTGAAGCTGGCTTTTCGCTGATATTGCGAACGCTTGATCAAGGGCAGATCATTGGCGACTGGCGGTTTCAGCCAGCACCACCCGTTGGCGCATGGATTACAGGGCAATGTGGGCTGGATCAGTCCTTCCTAGGCGAACTTCTGCGGGGCGTCGATGCTCTGCTGTCATTTGCTGGTTAAGCGAACGTCAAAAGAGACTAGCCCCCAAGAATAAAAAACGGCAGGGTCAAAACCCTGCCGTTTCGCACTTCTACGACCTTTCCCTACACCCTCACTTCGCCACCGGCATCGTGAATTCGGCGCCCTTGCCGATACTGTCGGGCCAGCGCTGCATGATGCTCTTGTAGCGCGTGTAGAACCGCACGCCTTCCTCGCCGTAGGCGTGGTGGTCGCCGAACAGGGAGCGCTTCCAGCCGCCGAACGAGTGCCAGGCCATGGGGACTGGAATCGGCACGTTGATGCCCACCATGCCGACCTGGATCTGGCGCGAGAATGCCCGGGCGATGCCACCGTCGCTGGTGTAGCACGACACGCCGTTGCCGAATTCGTGGCGGTTGATCAGGTCCACGGCTTCGGCGAAGTCGTGCACGCGCACCACGGACAGCACCGGGCCGAAGATCTCTTCCTTGTAGATCGTCATGTCCGGCTTCACGTGGTCGAACAGCGTGCCGCCGACGAAGAAGCCGCCGTCGTGGCCGTCCACCTTGTGGCCGCGCCCGTCCGTGACCAGCGTGGCGCCTTCGGCCTCGCCCTTGGCGATGTAGCCCTCGACCTTGGCCTTGTGCACGCCAGTCACCAGCGGGCCCATTTCGGCGTCGGCGTCCATGCCGTTGCGGATCTTCAGCGCGCGGGCGCGTTCGGCCAGGCGCGGCACGAGCTTGTCGGCCACGTCGCCCACCGCCACCGCGACCGAGATCGCCATGCAGCGCTCGCCGGCGGAGCCGTAGGCGGCACCGATCAGCGCGTCCACGGCCTGGTCCAGGTCCGCGTCCGGCATCACCACGAGGTGGTTCTTGGCGCCGCCCAGCGCCTGCACGCGCTTGCCGTGCTTGGTGCCTTCCGTGTAGATGTACTCGGCGATCGGCGTGGAGCCGACGAACGACAGCGCCTGCACGTCCGGGTGGGCCAGCAGCGCGTCCACGGCGGTCTTGTCGCCCTGCACCACGTTGAACACGCCATCGGGCAGGCCGGCCTGCTTGAGCAGGTCGGCGATCAGCAGGCTTGGCGAGGGGTCGCGCTCGGACGGCTTGAGCACGAAGGTGTTGCCGCAGGCCAGCGCCACCGGGAACATCCACATCGGCACCATCACCGGGAAGTTGAACGGCGTGATGCCGGCCACCACGCCCAGCGGCTGGCGCAGGTTCCAGTTGTCGATGCCGCCGCCGATGTTGTCGGTGAAGTCGGTCTTGAGCAGGTTGGGGATGCCGCAGGCGAACTCCACCACCTCGATACCGCGCGTGACCTCGCCCTTGGCGTCCGAAAACACCTTGCCGTGCTCGCGCGTGATCAGCGCGGCCAGGTCGTCATGATGCTTGTCCAGCAGTTCCTTGAACTTGAACAGGATGCGCGCGCGGCGCAGCGGGGCCAGTTCGGACCATGCCGGAAACGCTGCCTTGGCGGCGGCCACGGCGGCACCGACGTCTTCGGCGCTGCCCAGCGCCACGCGCGCAGCCACCTCGCCGGTGGCGGGGTTGAATACCTCGGCGAAACGGCCGGTACCCTCGGCGGCGGCGCGGCGGACGCTACCGCCGATGTAGTGATGGATTTCGGCGATCTGCCGGTTTTCAGCGATGTTCACTGCGTCTTCCTCTCAGTCTGTCTTGGCGAGCCCCTGTACGGGCTTATTGCACGTCGTTCAGCACTTGCCTGACGGTATCGAACAACTGGTCGATCTCTGCCTCGGAAATGATCAGCGGCGGCGAGAACGCCAGGATGTCGCCGGTGTAGCGCACCAGCACGCCGCGCTCGAGGCATTTCAGGAAGGCCTCGTAGGCGCGCGCGCCCGGTTGGCCGGGGCGCGACTCCAGCTCCACGCCGGCTACCAGCCCCAGGTTGCGGATGTCCTTCACATGCGGCGCACCGCGCAGGCCATGCACGGCCGACTCGAACTTCGGCGCCAGTTCGGCGGCACGGCCGAACAGGTTGTCACGCTGGTACAGGTCCAGCGTGGCGATAGCCGCCGCGCACGCCAGCGGATGGCCGGAATAGGTATAGCCGTGCAGCAGCTCGATGCCGTTCGGCGCGCCGGCGTTGACCACGGTGTCGTGCACGTCGCGGCGCACAGCCACGGCGCCCATCGGCACAGCGGCGTTGTTGATGGCCTTCGCCATCGTGATCAGGTCCGGCGTCACGTTGAAGCGCTCGGCGGCGGTGGCGGTGCCAAGGCGGCCGAACGCCGTGATGACCTCATCGAAAATCAGCAAAATGCCATGCTTGCTCGTGATCTCGCGCAGCTTCTCGAGATAGCCGACCGGCGGCACCAACACGCCTGCCGAACCCGCCAGCGGCTCGACGATCACGGCGGCCACGTTCGAGGCATCGTGCAGCGCGATGATGCGCTCGAGTTCATCGGCCAGGTGGGCGCCCCACTGCGGCTGGCCCTTCGAGTACGCAGCCTCGGCGATGTTCAGCGTGGCCGGCAGGTGGTCCGTGCCCGGCATCAGGTTGGCCGACCAGGTCTTGCGATTCGGGCCGATGCCACCCACGGCCATACCGCCGAAGCCCACGCCGTGGTACCCGCGCTCGCGGCCGATGATGCGCGTGCGCTGGCCTTCGCCCCGCGCGCGGTGGTAGGCCAGGGCGATCTTCAGCGCCGTATCGACCGACTCCGAACCCGAGTTCGTGAAGAAAATGCGATCCAGCGTCTTCGGCATGATCGCGGCCAGCTTGGTGGCAGCCTCGAACGAGAGCGGATGGCCCATCTGGAACGGCGGCGCGTAGTCCAGCGTGGCGGCCTGCCGGGCGATGGCATCGACGATTTCCTTGCGGCCATGGCCGGCGGCCACGCACCAGAGGCCGGCACAGCCGTCCAGGACCTTGCGGCCGTCGTGGGTGGTGTAGTACATGCCGCTGGCCGAGGCCAGCAGGCGCGGGGCGGCCTTGTACTGGCGATTGGCGGTGAACGGCATCCACAGGGCATCCATATCGGGGATCACGGTCTTGGCGGCGTCCATACTTTCTCCTCAGCAATCAGGGGTAGGGGGCGCGGAGCGAAGCGCCCCGGCACGGATTCCGGCAACTCTACCGGCGCGGTCGGGCCGCACGAATATACGGTCGGGAGATCGCTGCCTTACCGTACAGTGTAGACAGCCTCGACTGTACAGGTAGCGGGTTGGGGCGCAAAGCCACGCGGCGGCCCGGATCGACGGTGATACGGCGCTTCACCGCTGCACCGCACCAATGGGAAAGGTGCCCGGTCGCGCGGCGCGGTAGCCAGTACACTGTACAGGTTTCGCGCCCTGCCGAGTGCCTGATGCTTAACCTGAACCTCGTCCGCAGCCGCCGTGGCGGCGACACCCTGACCGAACAGATCGTGGCCGGCATCGCCGCGCTGGTGGACCGCCGCGCGCTGCGTGCCGGCACCCCCCTGCCCTCGGTGCGCCGCTTTGCGCAGCAGCACAACGTCAGCACGTTCACGGTGGCGGAAGCCTACGGCCGGCTGACCGCGCTGGGCTACCTCGCGGCGCGCCCCGGCTCCGGCTACACGGTGGCGCACCGCCACGCGCCGGCCGGCCATGCCCGCGCGCCCCACTGGGAGGCGCCGGGGCTCAACGCCGCCTGGCTGCTTTCCGATGTGTTCGCCGACCATTCCGTGCCGATCAAGGCCGGCGCGGGCTGGCTGCCGGGCGACTGGCTCAACGAGGAAGGGCTGCACCAGGCCATGCGCAGCGCCGCGCGCGTGCCGGCCGCGCAGGTCTCGGGCTACGGCCATCCCTATGGCTTCGCGCCGCTGCGCGAGCACATCGCCGCGCATATGAGCCAGTACGGCATGCCGGTGCAGGCGCAGCAGGTGGTGCTGACCCAGGGCGCCACGCAGGCGCTGGACCTCGTGGTGCGCACGCTGCTGCGCCCTGGGGACACGGTCCTCGTGGAAGCGCCCTGCTATTGCAATCTATTGCAGATCCTGCGGCTGGCCGGGTTGCGCGTAGTGGGCGTGCCGCGCACGGCGGCCGGGCTCGATACCGACGCGCTCGAAGACGCCATCCGCCAGCACACCCCGCGCGCGCTGTTCGTCAACACGGTGTTGCAGAACCCCACCGGCGCCAGCCTGACGAGCATGAACGCCTTCCGCGTGCTGCAACTGGCCGAACAGCACCGGCTGCTGGTGGTGGAGGACGATATCTACCGCGAACTGGCTCCGGCCGGCTCGCCGATGCTGGCGGCGATGGACGGCCTCTCGCAGGTGGTCTACGTGAACGGATTTTCGAAGACCATCACGCCGTCGCTGCGCGTGGGCTACCTCGCGGCGAGCCCGGATCTGGCGAAGGCTTTCGCGCGGACCAAGATGGCGGTGGGACTGACCTCGTCCGAGGTCACGGAGCGACTGGTGTATTCCGTACTGACCAGCGGCCACTATGGCCGCCACGTGGCGGCTTTGGCCGAACGGCTACGCGCGCAACAGGATCGCGTGACGGAAAAGATGGAAGCGCACGGGCTGGAGGTGCTGCTGCGGCCCGAAGGGGGGATGTTCGCCTGGGCGCGGCTGCGGGGCGACGACGCGCCGCCCGCAAGCCGCCTCGCCACGCTGGCGCTGGACCACGGCATCTGGCTGGCACCGGGCTCGTACTTCGAGCCCGATGAGACCGATTCCCCGTGGATCCGCTTCAACGTGGCGACGAGCGACGCCCCGGCATTGTGGACATTCTTCGAGGCCTGCCGCGCCGGCCAACTGCCGCGCGCGGCCTAGCCTGAGACGCCTCAGAAGCGGTAACGCACGTACCCGGTGTAGAAGTTGCTGCCCGGGTTCGGCCCCTTGATGCTGGCGTTGGAGATGTGCTGGAAGCGGAAGCCCGCTTCCGTGTTGGCATTCTTGCCGAAGCCCACGCCGATACCGACCATGTCGGAGAACTGGAACGCCGTGCCCGAACGGTGTTCGTCGGACGTGCCGGTGTGGGACTGCACGCGCAGCCCCACCGACGCCTCGGCGAACGGCACGAAATAGCCACCGCGCTTTTCCACGCGCAGGATCGGCGATACGCCAAACTCGAACAGGTTCTGCTGGTTGGTGCCGCTACGTGCATCCCATCCGGCGACGTTGAATTCGCCCTGCAGGCGGAACAGCCAGCCTTGCGGATTGCCGTACTGGATCGGGGTGTTGAAGTTCAGCCCGAGTTCGTATTTGTTGATGTTATGGCCAGGATCACGGCCATAGGCCACGTGCACGGCGGGATGGCTCCAGCCAACCAGTTCCTCGGCGCTGGCGGCCGACGTGGCGCCCGCGGCCAGCGCGGCAACGGCAAGAGTCCGGGTGATAAACAGGGTACGAGCGGAGAGGGCGGAATGCATGCGGCGTTCTTGTTGTTCTGTCTTCATGAGGAGGACTACGAAGAGAGATGGCTCGACAACACAACTCGGCGCGATTGACGGGCCCTGCCCGCTTCCGAGAAGGAACGCGGGCGATCAGGCCCAGAGTCGCTCGACCAACCAGCTCGCGGCAACGCAAATTCCGAGCCAGACGGCGAGGCAACCTGCAATAAATCGGTACGTCATTGTGGAAAGGGACTTCTGAGGGGGTCTTGGAATGGAAATGTGCGCGGATTATACATCCATCCGTGAATGTATGTTTGCCCCGAACTCTGCCGAGTCAAACACTGCGCAGTCAGACCATGCCAAAAGTCCTCAGTTCGTCATAATGCCAGTGAGCGGCGAACCGTGCACTGTGCCGAGCGCGGCGGATCGTACAACACACTGTTCCCCCGACGCACACAATCTGTGCCGATAACGACGCCCGTCAGCCGCGCAGGAACGGCAGCACTTCCGCAAGTAGCTGTTCCGGCACTTCCTCCGCAATATAGTGACCGCTCGGCAAGGCATGACCCGTCACCCGGCGGGCCACCTTGCGCCACTCCTCCAGCGGCTGGAAGCACTTGCCGACCGCACCGTCGGCGCCCCACAGGGCCAGCATTTCGCACTCCACCTGGCGTCCGGCCTCGGCGTCGGCGCGATCATGCTCCAGGTCGATGCCGGCGCTGGCGCGATAGTCCTCGCACAGGCCGTGGGCGGCGCCGGGCAGCTTCAGGCAGCGCAGGTACTCGGCCAGCGCGGCCTCGGTGAACGGGGCGAGGCCGGCGCTGCGCGAGCCCATGGTCTGGCGCAGGTAGAGGTCGGGGTCGGCCTCGATCAGCGTTTCGGGGAACGGGGTGGGCCGGATCAGGAAGAACCAGTGCCAGTAGGCGCGCGCGAAGGCTTCCGAGGTCTGGGCATACATCGCCAGCGTCGGGGCGATGTCCAGCGTGACGAGCTTTTCCACGGCCTGCGGGTGGTCGAGCGCCAGCCGGTGCGCCACGCGTGCCCCGCGATCATGCGCCAGCACGCGGAACCGCTCGAAGCCGAGCGCCCGCATCACCGCCATCTGGTCGGCCGCCATGGTCCGCTTGCTGTAGTTCGCGTGATCCGGCAGGCCGACGGGCTTGTCGCTGTCGCCATAGCCACGCAGGTCCGTGGCCACCACCGTGAAATGCCGGGCCAGCTCGCCAGCCACCTTGTGCCAGATCACATGCGTTTGCGGATGGCCATGCAGCAGCAGCAGCGGCGGGCCCTCCCCGCCGACCACGGCGTGAATCGCCACGCCCTGGCTGTCGATCCGGTGTGTTCTGAATCCTTCAAACATCGGCTGTCTCCTTGGTCCTTGATGCGTCGATGCGTCAATGTGGCAAGCCGTGCCATGGTAGTCGCCGCGCATGGGATGCGCATCGGCGGGCAGTGTAATCGCGGAATCCATCGCTATAATTGCGCGAACCGAACTTCATTCGTGCGCTCGATTCACGAATTGCCGCCACCCATGGACACCTTCTCGGATCTCGCCTTCTTCGTCCTGCTGGTCAAGCGCGGCAGCCTCGCCGGCGCGGCGCAGCAGCTTGGCGTCACGCCCTCGGCCGCCAGCAAGCGGCTGGCGGCGCTGGAGGCGCGGCTGGGCGTGCGACTGCTCAACCGCACCACGCGCCGGCTGTCGGTCACGCCCGAGGGCGAGTCCTACCTGGCCCAGGGCGGGCGCATCCTGGCCGAGCTGGAGGAACTCGAACAGGGCCTCGGCGGCAGCCGGGTGGCGCCGCGCGGGCTGCTACGGGTGAACGCGACGCTCGGATTCGGCAGGCGCCACATCGCCCCGCTGGTCAGCGACTTCCTGCAGGTCTATCCCGATGTCGAAGTCCAACTGCAACTGACCGACCGGGCGATGAACCTTGCCGAGGAAGGCTACGACGTCGGCATCCTCCTCGGCGACCTGCCCGATGCGCGGCTCAACGCCCGCCTGCTCGCGCCGAACCGCCGGCTGCTGTGCGCGTCGCCGGCCTACCTCGCGCGGCACGGCGAGCCGGCCTCGCCGCGCGCATTGCAACAGCATCGTTGCATTGTGATCCGCGAGAGCGAATCGGCCTACGGCACGTGGCATCTCCAGTCGGCCGGCCGGCAGGAGACCGTGAAGGTGCGCGGCCATGCCGCGACCAACGATGGCGAGGCGGCGGCGAACTGGGCGCTCCAGGGGCATGGCATCGTGCTGCGTTCGGAGTGGGAGGTGGCGCCGCTGCTGCGCTCGGGCCGGCTGCGGCAGGTGCTGGCCGACTGGGCCTCGCCGCCGGCGGACATCTACGCCGTGTATCTCACGCGCGACAAACTTTCGGCCCGCGTGCGTGCCTTTGTCGACTTTCTGGCCGAACGGCTCGGCGCGTACGAGCAGACCGCGCCCTATCACGGCTGGTAGCCGGCGCGGCTACCCCTGCCGGCGGCAGGGTGGCGGGTGACCGGGCGCGCCATGACTGGTACGCTTGGGCAGCGCCCCCCCAAACCACTCCAGACTCCCTCCCGACATGCACACGCACGATCTGTCCGCGTGGACCCATTCCCACGTCTTCAATGCCGGCAATCCGGCAGCCGAGCGCAGCACGCGCCTGGTCATGTGGATCACGCTCGCCACCATGGTGGTGGAGATTGCCGCCGGCCTCTGGTTCAACTCGATGGCCCTGCTGGCGGACGGCTGGCACATGAGTTCCCACGCGCTGGCGATCGGCCTCTCGGCCTTCGCCTACGCCGCCGCGCGCCGGCTGGCCAACGATGCCCGCTTCACCTTCGGCACGTGGAAGATCGAGGTGCTGGCGGCCTTCGCCAGTTCCATCGTCCTGCTGGGCGTGGCCGCGCTGATGATCGCCGGCTCGGTCGAACGGCTATTCACCCCGCAGGCCATCCACTACCAGGAGGCGATGGCCGTCACCACCATCGGCCTGCTCGTGAACCTGGGCTGCGCGTTCATCCTCGGCGGCGCGCACCATCACGGGCACGATCATGGCCATGCGCATGCGCACGATCACCACGGACATGCCGATCACCATCATCACGACATCAACCTGCGTTCGGCCTATATCCACGTGATTGCCGATGCGGCCACCTCGGTGCTGGCCATCGTGGCGCTGGCCGGCGGCTGGTGGCTGGGCTGGAGCTGGCTCGATCCGGTGATGGGGCTGGTGGGCGCGGCGCTGGTCGGTCGCTGGGCGATCGGGCTGATGCGGCAGAGCGGCACGGTGCTGCTGGACCGCGAGATGGACCACCCTGTTGTGGACGAAGTGCGAGAGGTGCTGGCCGAGTTCCAGCACGGAGAAGACGGCACGCGCGTGACCGACCTGCACGTCTGGCGCGTGGGCCGCGAGCAGTTCGCCTGCATCGCCAGCCTGGTCACGCACGACGCCACGCTCACGCCGCAGCGCGTGCGGCAGGCGCTATCGATCCATGAGGAGCTGGCCCACGTGAGCGTGGAGATCAGCCTGTGCGATGACGGGGCACCGCGCCGGGCGGCCCGTCATCGTCATCCGCACTAGTCGAAACCCGTCGAATTACGGCAGCAGCAGGATGGCGCCGGTGGTCTCGCGGCGCTCGGCGGCCTCGTGCGCGCGGGCGACCTCGGCCAGGGGGAAGCGGGCGCCGATCTCCACCTTCACCTGGCCGGCGGCGATGGCATCGAACAGGTCCTTCGCATTGGCGCGGAAGCGGGCCGGGTCCGCGTTGTGCGGGAACACCGAGGGCCGGGTCAGGAACAGGCAGCCCTTCTTGTTCAGGATTTCCGGCTCGATGGCCGGCGCCGGGCCGGACGCCCCGCCGTACAGCACCACCAGTCCGAAGGTCTGGGCGCAATCGAGCGAGCCCATGAAGGTGTCCTTGCCCACGGCGTCGTAGACCACGGTCACGCCCTGGCCGCCGGTGGCGTCGCGCACCTGCTTGACCCAATCCGCCTGCTTGTAGTCGATGGCGATGTCGCAACCCGCCGCGCGGGCGCGCTCGCACTTGGCCGGGCCGCCGGCCGTGCCGATCACGCGCGCGCCGAGCGCCTTCGCCCAGCCGGCCAGGATCTGGCCCACGGCACCGGCGGCGGCGTGGACCAGGACCGTGTCACCGGGCTTCACGGCGTGCGTGTGGCGCACCAGATATTGGGCGGTCATGCCCTTGAAGATCACGGCGGCAGCCTGCTCGTCGCTGAGGTTGTGGGGCAGCTTGACCAGCTTGTCCGCCGGCACGTTGCGCGCTTCGGCGTAGGCGCCGAGGCCGGCGTTCATGTACGCCACGCGATCGCCCACGGCGATGTCCGTCACGCCCGCGCCCACCGCCTCCACCACGCCGGCCGCCTCGTGGCCCAGCCCCGTGCCCACCGGCAGCGGATAGGTGCCGCGGCGCTGGTACACATCGATGAAGTTGAAGCCGATGGCGGTATGCCGCACGCGCGCCTCGCCGGCCGCCGGCGCCGGCAGCTCGACCGGCGTGAGCTGCATCACTTCGGGCGCGCCGAATTCCTGGAGGCGGATGGCACGGACAGTGGTCGTCATGGGGTCTCCCTGGTCAGGCTTGCAGAATTGGAGCCCCGATTATTGTCGCTTTTGTAAAACCTTGCCGAAGGCGGGCCAATCAAGGAAAAACCATCAGGTCAGCACCGCGCACATGCACAACGCGCTGGTGTTGCGCAGGCGCTGGAATTCCTCACTCTCGAGGACTTCTGGGGGCAGCTTGGAGGCGTGGATCAGCGAGAAACCGTAGCGGGCGAAGTAGCTCGGGCAACTCGAGGTCAGGAGCACCGCGCGGCGCGTGCCGTTGGCGCGGGCACGCATCATCACCGCGTTGACGAGGTGGCTGGCCACGCCCTGGTCGCGCCATTCGCGCAGCACGGCCACCGAGCGGACGATGGCCGTATCGCCGAAGCGCTCGGCGCAGGCGCAGCCGACCAGCTCTGACTCCATCAGGGCCACGTGGAACTCGCCCACCAGACGCGGCAGTTCGTCCACCGGCAGGTTGCAGCGCTCGAGCACTGCCGCGATGGCAGGCATATCCGACGGCTGCGCCGCACGCACTCGCAGATCTTTAATCATCGGGAGCCTCTGTTTCTCTCATCGTCTGGGGACGGAAACGCCATGGAAGCCCTGCATGGTGAACCCTGCCTCACGTGCTGACACTTGGTGCACGCGCGGCGAAACATTATCGCAATCGGGGCGCTATATCCACAGGGAAACTCCGCGTTGCGGCGTACTCAACGCTTGCGGCGTATCTGCCTGCGGAACGAGCATGAAATGCGCCAGCGGCTCGGCGTTATCCGCCAAATGCCCGGCAGAAAATGATAGTCCTTCCAGATGACAGATTGGTCAGATCCGGCGAAGGCAATGAACGAGGGAGAACAGGAGGGAAAGCAGGAGGGAAAGCAGGAGGGAAAACGGCAGGAAGGAGATGGAGGCGGGGATACGGAATCGAACCGTCGTAAACGGCTTTGCAGGCCGTCGCATCACCACTCTGCCACCCCGCCCCGGAGTCTGGACGCCCTGGCGGGCGCCTTGCATTCAGTGTGCGGGGCGCAGTGTAGCCGAAGATCTGGAACTCTGCAGAGCGCCTGCCTGCCTGCCTGCCGTCTAGGCGTCGGACTCGCCCAGCTCGCCCATCGCGGATTGCAGGTAGTTCTGCACGCCGACCTTGCGCACGAGTTCCAGCTGCGTCTCGATCCACTCGATGTGGTCCTCGGTGTCCGAGAGGATATCGGTCACCACATCGCGCGACACATAGTCGCTAATCGACTCGAAGTACTTGATGGCATCCTTGCAGCTCGTCTGGGACAGCAACTCCACCTTCAGGTCGCCGCCGAGCATCTCCTCGACGTTCTCCCCGATGAGCAATTTGTCCAGATCCTGGAGGTTGGGCAGGCCGTCGAGCATCAGGATGCGCTCGATCAACTTGTCCGCGTGCTTCATCTCCTCGATGGACTCCTCGTACTCATGCTTGCCCAGCGCGCTCAACCCCCAGTGCCGGTACATGCGCGCGTGCAGGAAATACTGGTTGATCGCGGTCAGCTCGTGACGCAGCTGGCCGTTCAGTAACTGGATAGCTTTCTTGTCGCCTTTCATGACATTGACCCCAAAACGCCTGCACACCACGGTGGACGATTTTCATGTTAATAGCCGAGGCTAGAAGATCAAGCATACATAGGGAAAATCGCGTTAATAAATCCCCTGCCAGACGGGGCTTTACGACACGATGCGGATGATTTTGCGGATGATTGCGATTCCGATTCAGCTACCTTTCGGCACGCGCGAACATAATCCCCAATGTAAAAGGCGCCTCCCTAGGGAAGCGCCTTCGTGCCGATCCGGAAGCGGTTATTCGCCGCTCGCGCGATAGCGGTTACGCAGATCGCGGATCAGGTCGTGGTTACGCAGCACCCCCTGGTACTGGCGCTCGATCAGCGCGCGGATGTCGAAGCTCAGGTCGGTTTCCTGGAGCGCATCGCCATACTTCTTCTTGGCGACGTCTTCGCCCTTCTCGGTTTCCTCGAGGATGGCGAGGTCCGTGCGGTCGGCCACCGCGCTGCGCAGGCTCACCCAGCCGCGATGCAGCGCACCGGCCACGCTGCCGTGGTCCTCGGGCTTGCCGCCGAGGGCCATCACCTGGCTCTGCAACTCGCGCACCGCCGCGCCGCACTCGGTGGCACGGCTTGAGAACAGCGTCTTCAGTTCCGGATTCTTGGCGTCCTCGGCCGCCTTGCGGAAGCCCTCCTCGCCATCGCGCGAGACTTCGATCAAATCGTTCAGTACGGAAACGTTGTTGTCAGCCATTGTTGGACTCCTCTCACATCGGAGGCGCGCCGTGAGGCCACGGCGGCACATCGCGTGGAACATCCCGCGCCATGCCGAGCATGGCGCGGACCTTATATCCACGATAGGAGAGTGGACCCGGACAAGCTGTCGGGAGGCTGCGCAAGCGGTTGTCGGCCTTCGCCTACACCCGCTGAATCAGTCCAGCAGGTGACCCATGCGGGACCGCTTGGTGGCGAGGTATTTCTCGTTTTCGGCGTTGGCGGGCACGATGTGACGCATCTGCTCCGTCACGGCCAGGCCGGCGTCTTCGAGCGCCCGGATCTTGATCGGGTTGTTGCTCATCAGGCGGACCGACTTCACACCCCACTGGCGCAGCATGTCCGCCGCGAACGCGTAGGTGCGGCCGTCGATGGCCTGGCCGAGCGCGAGGTTGGCGTCGACCGTGTCCAGCCCGCCGTCCTGCAGCGCATAGGCGCGGATCTTGTTCGAGAGGCCGATGCCCCGGCCTTCGTGGCCGCGCAGGTAGAGCAGGATGCCGCGGCCTTCCTCGGCAATCTTCTGCATGGCGAGGTCGAGCTGCTCGCCGCAGTCGCAGCGGCACGAGCCGAAGACGTCGCCGGTCAGGCATTCGGAATGCAGGCGGACGAGAACGTTCTCGCCCGAGATGTCTCCCATGGAGAGCGCCAGGTGTTCGGTGCGGCTGTCCACGCCCTGGAAGGCATGGGCGGTGAATTCGCCGTAGCGGGTCGGCAGCCGTGCGGAGCCGATCAGCTCACTTTCTAGGTCTTTCATATTCCTGTGATCGCGGGGGGGCGCCGTGGGGCCCGGGCGCGCATGATGCGGGCCGGGACAGGCGCACTGCGCGCCACCCTGAGGGGGCTGTGGCGCGCGGCATGCCGGCAAGGATACCGCGAAACGCCTCTCGCTATAGGTATCGCTGCAGGTACCCCTATGCCGAGCGGGCACTCTCGGGCGACGGCGGGGTCGCCTGACGAGTGCCCCTTAGGACGCTTTCTCGCCGCCTGCGCTCAGGCGGGAATGCGCATCGCGTCCGGCCGTTGCCACCAGCGATGCTGGCCCACGGCATCGAGGAATTCCCGATGCCGCGCCGGGTCCTCGGTCTTGGCGATCACCACGCCCGGCCCCGCGAAGCCGCCGGCCAGCCCCGCGCAGCGCGCGGCCTCGGCCACCATCACGGCGCCCGAGCCGCCCGCGCCCACGGCCTTGCAGTGCTTGTAGGCCTCCTTGATGAACAGCAGCGCGTCCGGATCCGGCTCGGCGGGGGGCTTGGCCACGTCGGGCACGTACACCGCATCGAACAGCACCGAACCGACCGACGACAGCGCATGGTCCACCGGCAGCGCCGCGCCCTTCGCCGTAGTCACGCTCGCCGCGCGCGGGCCGATGATCTTGAGATTGGCGCGCGCCGCCTCGGCCAGCTTCCTGAGCGAGGCGATGGCAGCGTCGTCCACGCCATCGTTGACCAGCACGGCGATGTTGCGGCCCGTGATGTCGCCCTTTGGCTGGGCGTCCAGGCTCAGCGCGGGCGAGGCCGGTACGCCGTAGTCGTTGATCTGCACGTTCGGCCCGACCGGCTCGACGGGAATCCCGAGCTTCTGCGCCACGCGCTCCGCCAGTTCCACGGCGATATGGTGGATCTGCCCCACCACGCGCGCCCGGATGGCGGGGTCGAAGACCTTTGAGAGTTCGAACGCGTACGCATCGACGATCTGCCTTTTTTCGACGTCGGACTGGCTGCGCCAGAAGAGATTGGCCTGCGAGAAATGATCGGCGAAGGTCTGTGCGCGCATGCGCACCTTCACCGCGCCGTCCTCGGCGGCGGCAGCGAAATGCCGGTAGGCGTCGGCATCGCCGGCCAGGAACGGGCAGCCGCCGCTGACCGAGTTCGGCTGGTAGCTCTCCTTACCCTGCACCACGGTCTGCCGGCCGAAGCCGTCGCGCTGGTTGTTATGCACGGGGCAGAGCGGGCGATTGATCGGAATTTCATGAAAATTCGGCCCGCCGAGCCGCGTGAGCTGGGTATCGGTGTACGAGAACAGCCGCGCCTGCAGCAAGGGATCGTTGGTGAAATCCATGCCCGGCAGGATGTGGCCCGGGTGGAACGCCACCTGCTCGGTTTCGGCGAAGAAGTTGTCCGGGTTGCGGTTCAGCACCATCCGCCCCACGCGCCGCACCGGCGCCAGTTCCTCCGGAATGAGCTTGGTCGGGTCCTGGAGATCGAAGCCGAACTTGAGCATGTCGGTCTCCGGCACCAGCTGCACGCCGAACTCGTATTCGGGAAACTGGCCCGCCTCGATCGAATCGTAGAGGTCGCGCCGGTGGAAATCGGGGTCCTTGCCGTTGATCTTGACCGCCTCGTCCCAGACCAGCGAATGCGCGCCGCCCACCGGCTTCCAGTGGAATTTGACCAGCGTGCCCTGCCCCTCTGCATCGACAAAGCGGAACGTATGCACGCCAAACCCCTCCATCGTGCGGAAACTGCGCGGGATGGCGCGGCCGGACATGGTCCACAGCACCATGTGCATCGACTCGGGCTGGAGGGACACGAAATCCCAGAACGTGTCATGCGCCGACGCGGCCTGCGGGATCTCGTTGTGCGGTTCCGGCTTCACGGAATGGACGAAATCCGGGAACTTGATGCCGTCCTGGATAAAGAACACCGGGATGTTATTGCCGACCAGGTCGAAGTTGCCCTGCCGCGTATAGAACTTGGTGGCGAAGCCGCGCACATCGCGCGCCAGATCGGCGGAGCCGCGCGAGCCGGCCACGGTCGAAAATCGCACGAACACTGGGGTCTTCTGGCCAACCTCGGTGAACAACGCGGCGGTGGTCACGTCAGCCAGCGACTCGGTCAGCTCGAAATAGCCATGGGCCGCCGCGCCGCGCGCGTGGACCACGCGCTCGGGAATGCGCTCGTGGTCGAAGTGCGTGATCTTCTCGCGCAGGTGGAAGTCCTC
Organism: Cupriavidus sp. OV096; assembly: GCF_900115455.1. Lineage (NCBI taxonomy): Bacteria > Pseudomonadati > Pseudomonadota > Betaproteobacteria > Burkholderiales > Burkholderiaceae > Cupriavidus > Cupriavidus sp. OV096. The sequence goes on along the minus strand of NZ_FOWM01000002.1, from coordinate 351,334 downwards.
GAGCAGCGTGGGGCCGCGCAGGCCGAGCTTGAGCGAGTCGTCGTCCTGCGGAATCTGGAGGCCCTGGTTCGTGGTCAGCGTGCGGTCACGGTTCGAGACGAGATTGCCGACCGAGTCCGAACCCAGCTGCTTTGGCCGCTCGGCCAGCCGGTCCGCCACGGCGCGCTCGTAGCTGCCGTCGTTGTTGTTGCCGATGCCTTGTGGCTTGGGCGGCGTGGTGTCGCCTTTCTTGCCGGGTGGCTGGGCGGCGGATGGTGCGGTCTTTTTCGTCATGTGGGGTCCCTCGGTGGCGTTCGGTGGCTGGGTATCGCGGATTGGAGCCGATTGGAGCCTATGGCTTCCGCAGATACCGTGCCACCGGGGGCTCGGCGCGCACCGGCTCCCCGCCAGGCCGCGCCACGTCTGGCAAGCCGGGATTGGGGGCGACAAAAAAAAAGCCACGGTGCGTGCACACCGTGGCTTCCTTTTACATCCGGCTTGTAAAACCGCTTGCCGTGTCTTGCTCTCCGGGCGGCGGCCCCGCCTTATTCCACCGTCACCGACTTAGCCAGATTCCGAGGCTTGTCCACGTCCGTCCCGCGTGCGCAGGCCGTGTGGTAGGCCAGCAGTTGCAGCGGCACCGTGTGCAGGATCGGCGACAGCGCGCCGTAGTGCTCGGGCAGGCGGATCACCTGGATGCCATCGGACGACTGGATATGCGTGTCGGCATCGGCAAACACGTAGAGCCGGCCGCCGCGCGCGCGCACTTCCTGGATGTTGGACTTCAGCTTCTCCAGCAGCGCGTCGTTCGGCGCCACGGTCACCACCGGCATCGCCTCGGTGACCAGCGCCAGCGGGCCGTGCTTCAGCTCGCCGGCCGGGTAGGCTTCCGCGTGGATATATGAGATTTCCTTGAGTTTCAGCGCGCCTTCGAGGGCGATCGGGTAGTGCAGGCCCCGGCCCAGGAACAGCGCGTTCTCGCGGCGCGCGAAGTCTTCCGACCAGGCGATGATCTGCGGCTCCAGCGCCAGCACGCCATGCAGCGCCACGGGCAGGTGGCGCAGGTTGGTCAGCGCGGCGGCCTCTTCTTCCTCGGTCAGCCGGCCGCGTACCTTGGCCAGCGCCAGCGTCAGCATGTACAGCGCGGCGAGCTGGGTCGTAAACGCCTTGGTCGAGGCCACGCCGATCTCGGTGCCGGCACGCGTCAGGAAGCGCATTTCGGTCTCGCGCACCATCGCGCTGGTCGCCACGTTGCAGATGGCCAGCGTGTGGGTGTGGCCGAGGTCGCGGGCATGGCGCAGGGCGGCCATCGTGTCGGCGGTCTCGCCCGACTGGGAGATCACCACCACCAGCGCGCGCGGGTTCGGCACGGTGTCGCGGTAGCGGTATTCGCTGGCCACTTCCACCTGGGTCGGGATCTTCGCCACGGACTCGAGCCAGTACTTGGCCGTGCAGCCCGAGTAGTAGCTGGTGCCGCAGGCCAGGATCAGGATGTTGTCGATGTCGGGAAATACCGCGGCCGCCTTCTCGCCGAACAGTCCGGGCGCGATGGCGACGATGCCTTCCAGCGTGTCGCCCAGCGCGCGCGGCTGCTCGAAGATTTCCTTCTGCATGAAGTGGCGGTACGGGCCCAGCTCGACGGCTGCCGCGTGGGCTTCCACCACGCGCTCCTCGCGCACGACTTCCACGTCGTTCACGTCGCGGATGGTGGCGCCGGCACGGGTCAGCTCCACCACATCGCCCTCTTCCAGATAGACGATGCGGTTGGCGGTGCCGGCCACGGCCAGCGCGTCGGAGGCCAGGAACGATTCGTTCTCGCCCAGCGCCACCACCAGCGGCGAGCCGGCGCGCGCGCCCACCACCACGTCCGGGTTGTCCTTGGCCACCACGGCAATCGCGTAGGCGCCGTGCAGGCGCTTGGTCACCACGCGCACCGAGCCGAACAGGTTGCCGCGCGTGGCGCTGCTCGGGTAGGTGTAGGCCTGGTGGATCAGGTGGGCGACCACCTCGGTGTCGGTCTGCGACTCGAAGCCGTAGCCCACGGCGCGCAGTTCGTCGCGCAGCGGCTCGTAGTTCTCGATGATGCCGTTGTGCACCAGCGCGATGGTCTCGTCCGAGAAATGCGGGTGGGCGTTGACCGTATCGGGCTTGCCGTGCGTGGCCCAGCGCGTGTGGGCGATGCCCAGCGTGCCGGCCAGGCCGGACGACTGCGTCTGCGTGTCCAGATCGGCCACGCGCGACACGGTGCGCGCGCGCTCGAGCATCTCGTCGCGCACGATGGCCACGCCGCACGAGTCATAGCCGCGGTACTCCAGGCGACGCAGGCCTTCGATCAGGACCGGAACGATATTGCGCGTGGAAACCGCGCCGACGATGCCACACATCTTGTGAACCCCCCGTTTGGGTTGCCTCGCGCCGCGCGCCGCAACCCGCTGAATGATGATGGCCGGCCCTCCCCGGGCCCGGCCTGACTGACGTTGACTGACTTAGCTTACTGCTTCGGCTGCTTCACCGGGCGCTGCCATGCGTCCAGCGTCATCTGCTTGGCCCGCGAGAGCGTGAGCTTGCCGGCTGGCGCGTCCTTGGTCAGCGTGGTGCCCGCGCCGATTGTGGCGCCACGGCCCACCGTCACCGGCGCCACCAGCTGCGTGTCCGAGCCGATGAACGCGTCGTCCTCGATCACCGTGCGGCTCTTGTTCACGCCATCGTAGTTGCAGGTAATGGTACCCGCGCCGATGTTGACGCGCTGGCCCACCGTGGTATCGCCCACATAGGCCAGATGGTTGGCCTTGCTGTGATCCCCGACCTGGCTGTTCTTCACCTCGACGAAGTTGCCGATATGCACATCCTCGCCCAGCTCGGTGCCGGGGCGCAGCCGCGCGTACGGCCCGATCCGGCCCGCCGGCCCGATCTTTGCTTCCTCGATGTGACAGAACGGTTGCACGCGTGCGCCGGCGCCGATGGTGGCATTCCGGATCACGCAATGCGCGCCGATGTGCACGCCATCGTCCAGATGCACGCGGCCTTCGAACACGCAGCCGACGTCGATGGTCACGTCGCGTCCGCACGTAAGCTGGCCGCGCACATCGATGCGCGCGGGGTCCAGCAGCGTCACGCCGGCCTCGAGCAGGCGCTGTGCGAGGTTGCGCTGGTGAATGCGCTCCACCTCGGCCAGCTGGACCTTGCTGTTGACGCCCAGCGTCTCCCACAGGGCCGCCGGCTGGGCGGAGACGATCTCCACGCCCTCGGTGGCGGCGCGCTCGATGGTGTCCGTGAGGTAGTACTCACCTTGCGCGTTGTTGTTGCCCAGCGTGGCAAGCCAGCGGCGCAGGTGGCCGGTCGGGCAGACGATGATGCCGGTGTTGATCTCGCGAATGGCGCGGATCTCGTCGCTGGCATCCTTCTGTTCGACGATGCGCACGATGTTGCCGGCGGCGTCACGTACGATGCGGCCGTATCCGGTAGGATCGGGCATCTCGACGGTGAGCACGCCCATGCGCTCGGCGCCGGCCGCATGGACCAGGGCCTCGAGCGTGGCGGCGGTGGTCAGCGGCACGTCGCCATAGAGCACCAGCGTGGGCTGGTTGTCATCGAGCATCGGCAGCGCCTGCATCACGGCGTGGCCGGTGCCAAGTTGCTGGGTCTGGTCGGCAAACGCCACGTCCGGCGCAGCCACGGCCTCGCGCACGTGCTCCGCACCGTGGCCAACCACCACGACGAGGCGCGACGGCGAAAGCGTGCGCGCGGTGTCGAGCACATGGGCGAGCATCGGCCGCCCGGCAACCGGGTGCAGGACCTTGGGCAGGGCGGAATTCATCCGTTTTCCCATCCCTGCGGCAAGAATGACGATATTCACAAGGAGGTCCCTAAGTGAGTGTGTCTGATAATAAGCGCGAAAACCCGTACCAAGCGATCTCTTCAATCCCTCCAAACCCTTGTCAGGACTGGGCTGGCGGGCGATCTGCGAGGCGGGAAAACATGCGCGGCGATTTTAGCATGGCGCCTTGCGCCCGACCGCCGGTGGTTTCCGTTTTTCACATTTGGCGACGGCGCATTTTTGCAGGATTTGCAGCATTTACCGTCGTCCTGGCGCTGGGTGGCTGTAACGCCATGAAACTCGGCTATCAGCAGGGCGATCGGCTCGCCTACTGGTGGGTAGATCGCTATGTGGATGTCACGGACGACCAGGAGCCGCCCACCCGCGAGGCCATCGCCCGGTTCTTCTCCTGGCACCGCCGCGCCCAGCTTCCCGAGATCGCCAACGTGCTGACGCGGGTCAAGAGCGAGGTGGCCGGCCCGGTGGACGCGTCGATGGTGCGCCACGCGCGCGAGGACACCCAGCGGCTGGGCCGCCAGGCCTTCGAGAACGCCATACCCGACCTGGCCGACCTGATGCTGACGCTGACGCCGGAGCAGATCCAGCGCATGGAATCGAAATTCAACGAAAGCAACGCCAAATATCGCAAGGAATTCCTGAAATCGGACCCGCAGGCTCGCTCGAACGCCCGTTTCGACAAGGTCATGGACTACGCCAAGCTGGTCTACGGCAAGTTCTCGGACGATCAGGCGCAGAAGATCCGCGCCGCGATGGGGCCGTACATGCAGGGCGCCGACGCCCGCTATGCGGAGCGCGTGAAGCGGCAGCAGGAATGGCTGGGGATTGCCCGGGAGGTCTCGACGACCCATCCGCCCAAATCGCAAGTGGAGGACATGCTGCGCAAGTACGCCGACCACTGGCAGCGCCCGGCGGCCGAGCGCGCGCAGATCCGGCAGGCTAACGAGGCCGGGGTGGACCTGACCGTGACCATCGCCAACCTGACCACGCCGGAACAAAAGGCCCACGCGGTGGACCGCTTCCAGAAATGGATCGACGATACCCGCTCGCTGATGCGCGAGGCAGGCCCGTCGCAGGCGTCTAAATAAGAGGGGTGGGCTGGTTGTCGGCTTGATCGGCCTTCTCGGCCAGCTTGTCGAAGCGGACGAACTCCATCCGGTTCGGCTCGGCGCTGCCGGTGAAGGTCAGCGCCTGCTGGGTGAAGGTGGTCTCGCCGAACAGCGAGGCCTCGTCCACCTTGGCCAGGCCGGTGGCCAGCCCGGTGAACGGGAACAGGTCGGTATCGGCCAGGTGGGACGGCACCACGTTGCGCAGCGACGCGAAGATGTTGTCGATGCGGCCCGGGTTCTCGCGCTCCCAGCCCTGCAGCATCTCGCTGACCTTCTTGCGCTGGAGGTTCTCCTGCGAGCCGCACAGGTTGCAGGGGATGATCGGGTAGGCCATCGCCCGCGCGTAGGACGCGATGTCCTTCTCCGCGCAATACGCCAGCGGCCGGATCACGATGTGCTGGCCGTCATCGGTCGACAGCTTGGGCGGCATCGCCTTCATCTTCCCGCCGAAGAACATGTTCAGGAAGAAGGTCTGGACGATGTCGTCCCGATGGTGGCCCAGCGCGATCTTGTTGGCGCCCAGCTCCTTGGCCGTGCGGTAGATCACGCCCCGGCGCAGCCGCGAGCACAGCGAGCAGGTGGTCTTGCCCTCCGGCACCTTCTCCTTGACGATCGAATACGTATCCGCCTCGACGATCACATATTCCACGCCGGTGGACTTCAAATACTCGGGCAGGATGTGTTCCGGGAAACCTGGCTGCTTCTGGTCCAGGTTCATCGCGATCAGCTTGAAGTGGATGGGCGCGCGCTTCTGGAGCGCCATCAGGACCGACAGCATGGTGTACGAGTCCTTCCCGCCACTCATGCAGACCAGCACGGTGTCGCCGTCCTCGATCATGCCGAAGTCGCCGATGGCTTTGCCGGCCAGCGACTGAAGGCGGGTTTCGAGGCGATAGAAGTTAGCGGAGTGACTCATAAGACATACCTGATGCGGGGCGCGGGCCTTGGGAAGCCCGTCGGATGGCCCTGTCGGACGGGCCCGTATTCTACTTGACGTGGAACACCTCGACGCCGACCGAATCGCAGTCCGGGTAGACATCGGGCTTTTCCGTGGAAACGCGCACCGCGCGCACTTTCGGATGCTTCAGCATGGCACGTGCCACGTCATCGCACAGGGTTTCCTGAAGGTGGATGTGGCCCTGGGCCATGCGCGCGGCCACGGTACTGCGCATGAAGTCGTAGTCCACCACTTCCTCGAGCTTGTCGGCCTGCGGCGTGCTCTGGTCCAGCGGCACGAACAGGTCGATATTGACCAGCACGCGCTGCTCGCCCTTCTTCTCGAATTCGTGCACGCCGATATTGATCTGCACTTCATAGTTGCGCAGGAACATGCGGCGGCAGCCTTGCAGGCTGGGGTGGGAAAGCGCGGCGAAGGTCATGGTGGGGCGTCGGGCAGGTGCTGCGGTAAATCGGAAAATGCTTAAAAACGACCGGGGATTGGGATCACTCGGTCAGGAACATCACGTCGCGGGCCAGCGGCATCAGGTGCTGGCCGCCATCGACATACAGGGTGGTACCGGTCACGGCGTGGGCGCCAGCGAGGTAGGCCACGGCCTGGGCGATGTCGTCCGGCGTGGACGACTTGCCCAGCGGCGTCATGCCGTGCGCGCGGACGAAACCGGGGTCGGACTGGTCGCCGGACACCAGCGTGATGCCGGGCGCCACGCCCACCACCCGCAGCCGGGGCGCCAGCGCCTGGGCCAGCTGCACCGTGGCGGTCTGCAGCGCGGCCTTGGACAGCGTGTACGACAGGAAGTCCGGATTCAGGTTGTTGAGCTTCTGGTCGAGCAGGTTGATCACCACGCCGCGCTGGGCGGTCTGGTTGCCATCGGCGCCAAGCGCCTTGTGCATCTCACGCGCCAGCAGCAGCGGCGCGGCCACGTTGGTGCGCATATGGGTGTCGAGCGAGGCGTAGGAGAAGCTCGTCGCCACGTCGTACTGGAACAGCGAGGCGTTGTTGACCAGGCAGGTCGGTACGCCCAGCGCGTCGGCGCAGGCCGCGACCAGCTTGCTGGTAGCGGCTTCGTCGGACAGGTCGGCCTGCAGCACGGCGGCGCGGCGGCCCAGGCCGCGGATCTGCGTGGCGAGCGTCTCGGCTTCGTCGCGCGAGCGATTGCAGTGGATCGCCACGTCCCAGCCTCGCGTGGCAAGTTCCAGCGCGATGGCACGGCCCAGGCGGCGCGCGCCGCCGGTCACGAGGGCGACGCCGCGCGCGGCGGCAGGGTGGGCGCCGGAGGCGCCAGCAGTCAGGGAATCTGGCATTGCTACAATTCGCGGTATGCAGAAAGTCGCTAGTCTACCCCTTCCCCCCGCCGACGCGCTGGACGCCTCCGCGGCCCTGACCACCTGTATTGGCGACGCCATCGAGGCCGCCGGCGGCTGGATCGGCTTCGATCGCTACATGGCGCTGGCGCTCTACGCCCCCCGGCTCGGCTACTACAGTGGCGGCGCCGCCAAGTTCGGCCGCGATGCCCGGGACGGCAGCGACTTCATCACCGCCCCGGAGCTGACCCCCTTCTTCGCCCGCACGCTGGCACGCCAGTTCGCGCCGCTGATCGCCATGGACCTGCCACGCGTGCTCGAATTCGGCGCCGGTACGGGCCGGCTCGCGGCGGACCTGCTGCTCGGCCTTGAAACCGAAGGTGCGCTGCCCGAGACCTACCAGATCGTCGAATTGTCGGGCGAGCTGCGCGTGCGCCAGCAGGAAACGCTGGCCGCCCGCGCGCCGCATCTGGCTGGCCGCGTGCAGTGGCTGGACGAACTTCCTGCGCAATTCGAAGGGGTTATCGTCGGCAACGAGGTGCTCGACGCCATGCCGGTGCGCCTGTTCGCGCGCCTGGGCGGCCGCTGGCACGAGCGCGGCGTGGCGCTGGCCGACGGCAAGTTCACGTTCGAGGACCGTCCGCTGGCGGACAACGCCATCCCCGACGCCCTGCGCGCGCTGCCAGGCGACCACGACATGGTCACCGAAACCCATGCCGAGGCCGAAGGCTTCACGCGGGCGGTGGGCGCGATGCTGACGCGCGGCGCCGCCTTCTTCATCGACTACGGCTTCCCGGCGGCCGAGTACTACCATCCGCAGCGCGCCGAGGGCACGCTGATGTGCCACTACCGCCACCACGCGCACCCCGATCCGTTCCTGTACCCGGGGCTGCAGGACATCACCGCGCACGTCAATTTCAGCGGCATCGCCGAGGCGGCGGTGGACGCAGGGCTGTCCGTGGCCGGCTTCGCCTCGCAGGCGCGCTTCCTGATGAATGCCGGGATCACCGAGCTGCTGATGGAACTGGACCCGACCGACGCCCGCGCCTTCCTGCCCCACGCCAACGCGGTGCAGAAGCTGCTGTCCGAGGCCGAGATGGGCGAGCTGTTCAAGGTGATCGTGCTGACGCGCGGTCTGGACGACGCGCTGCCGCTGGCAGGCTTCGCACGCGGCGACCGCGTTCACGCACTCTGAGGAACAGCCGCCATGCTGCGCTGGACATTCACCATCTTCCTCTGCGTGATCGTGCTGTCGGCCTCGCTGCCGTGGCTGCAGAAGATCGGCCTGGGCAGGCTGCCCGGCGACGTGCGCTTCCGGCTGTTCAAGCGCGAGTACGTGCTGCCGTTCGCCTCGACCATCCTGCTGTCGCTGATCGCGCTGGCGATTGGGAAGCTGCTGTAGGCGTAGCCCTTCAGTCGGGCTCCGCGCCCAGCCCCAGCTTCTCCGCCACCGCCGCGATGCGGGCCTTGTGCACGCGTTCCTTGATCAGGTCCGGCCGGTCCGCGCAGGCCTTGGCGATGGCGCCGGCATCGACCGAGGCCGCCGCTGCCCGTGCCGCCATCAGGCGTTCGGTCTGCGGATAATCCCGATCCTCGAAACCTAGCCGACCACGCGCGTCGGCCTCGCAGGCCGTCAGGGCCTCCGCGAAGCGGTCCGGCTTGCGCAGCGCGTCGCAGCGCTCCACCAGCCGGGTCAGCGCGGCGGCGCCGAATTCCATCGATCGATGGATGTTGCCGTGCTCGCGCGCCACCAGCACCGCCAGGTCGCGGCAGTCGTTCGGCACGCGCAGCCGCTCGCAGACGGCCTCGAGCAGCTTCACGCTGCGCTGCTCATGGCCGATGTGGCGCGGCAGCACGTCCGCCGGCGTGGTGCCCTTGCCGAGGTCGTGGACCAGCGCCGCGAAGCGGATCGGCAGCGACGCGCCCGTCGCGGCCGCATGATCGACCACCATCATCACGTGCACGCCCGTGTCCACCTCGGGGTGATACTCGGCGCGCTGCGGCACGCCCCAGAGCCGGTCCAGCTCCGGCAGCAGCCGCGCCAGCGCGCCGCATTCGCGCAGCACGTCGAACATCCGGGACGGCTTCGCCTCCATCAGCCCGCGCGCCAGTTCCTGCCACACGCGCTCCGGCACCAGCGCATCGACCTCGCCCGCCTCGACCATCGCGCGCATCAGCGCCACGGTCTCGGGCGCCACGGAGAAATCATGGAAGCGCGCGGCAAACCGCGCCGCGCGCAGAATGCGCACCGGGTCTTCGGCAAAGGCATCGGAGACATGCCGGAACAGCCGCGCGGCCAAATCGCGCTGGCCGCCATACGGGTCGATGACCGGGCCGACCAGTTGGCCGGCATCGTCCACGGCCTGCGCCATCGCGTTGATGGTCAGGTCGCGCCGGACCAGGTCGTCTTCCAGCGTGACATCGGGCGCGCAGTAGAACGCGAAGCCCTTGTAGCCGGCAGCCGTCTTGCGCTCGGTACGCGCGAGCGCGTACTCCGCCTTGGTGCGCGGATGCAGGAAGACCGGGAAGTCCTTGCCCACGGGCTTGTAGCCGGCCGCCTCCATCTCGGCCGGCGTGGCGCCCACCACCACGTAGTCGCGGTCCTGGCTTGGCTTGCCCAGCAACTGGTCGCGGATGGCGCCGCCCACGGCATAGACCTGCATGAAATTCCTAGTGATGGATGATGATGGCGTCCGGATGGTCCGGCACGGTGCGGTACGGCTCGTCGTCGGCCAGGAAATCGCGTTCCTCGCGCGCGGCGGCGATCCATTCTTGCATGGCCGGCAGGGCGAGGATGAAATCGGCGTATTGCTTGGCCGCGTCGGGCAGGTGGATGCCGTAGGTGGCGAAGCGCGAGACCACGGGCGCGTAGAACGCGTCCGCCACCGTGAAGGTGCCGAACAGGAACGGGCCTTCGGCGCCAAAGCGCGTGCGCAGGTCGGTCCAGATCGCGGCGATGCGCTCCACCTCGCGCTGCACGGCCACGTTCCAGCCGCAGCCGGGCAGCACGGCGGTCACGTTCATCGGCAGCTGGTTGCGCACGTTGGCGAAGCCCGAATGCATCTCGGCGCAGACCGAACGGGCCAGCGCGCGCGCAGCGGGGTCGGCCGGCCAGAGGGCCTTCTCGGGGAAGCGTTCAGCCAGGTATTCCGAGATCGACAGGGAATCCCAGACCGTGATGTCGCCATCCACCAGCGTCGGCACCTTGCCGGCCGGCGAGTACTGGGCGATCTGCGCGGCGAAGCCGGGCGTGCCCAGCCGCACGGGAATCTCCTCGAACGCGATGCCAGCCTGGCGCAGCAGCAGCCAGGGGCGCAGCGACCAGGACGAGTAGTTCTTGTTGCCGATGACGAGTTTCATCGCGAATCCTTGGGGGGGGCGGGGGAGGGAAAATGGCCTGAACCGATGATTCTAGCCATTGGGCCGCGCCACCTCCAAATGAATTGCGCTCGCAAGGCTGTGAGCGCAAGTCACATCGGCGTCGGAGGGGGCGGCCTGGCGGTGTCAGCGATGCACGCTCTCCCGCATGGCCTGGAGTGCCGCCTCGCGGTTGCGGCCACCCAGCACATCGGTCATCACGGACTCCAGGCTGGACGGCTCCAGGCCGAGTTCGGCTGACATCGGCGCGTGCAGCACGTTGTCCAGCCGCATCGAGTCCAGGTTATCGCGCGACATGACCGGCCCGCCGGGCATGTGTTCGAGCACGGCCGCCTGCACGCGCGCGAGCGCATCAGGCAGCGCGATCACCGGGCGCGGATGGCCCGACGCCCGCCCCGCGAAGCGCACCAGCTCCTCGAGCGTATAGACCTGCGGCCCGCCCACCTCGTAGACCTGGCCCACCGTGGCCGGATTGACCATCGCGCGCAGGAAAGCCTCCACCACATCCATCACGAACACCGGCTGGAAGCGCGCCTGGGCGCAGGCCAGCGGCACCACCGGCGCCATCTGCTGCATCTGGGCGAACAGGTTCAGGAAGTGGTCGTCCGGCCCGAACACCACCGACGGCCGCATGACGGTCCAGTCGAGCCCGCTCTCGCGCACCACGCGCTCGCCCTCGCCCTTGCTGCGCAGGTACATCGACGGCCCCTGCGGGTCCGCGCCGAGCGCGCTCATGTGGATCAGCCGGCGAACGCCGGTGCGCTGGCAGGAAGCCACGATCTGGCGCGGCAGGTCCACATGCGCGGCGGCGAACTGGGGGCCATATGGGTCGCCCCGGTCGCCATGCAGCACGCCAACGAGATTGACCACAATGCCATCCATGCCGACCGAGCCGATGGCGTCGTCCAGCGCGGCGGCATCGGCCAGGCCCAGCTCGCACACCTCCACGCGCGGCAGCAGCAACAGGTGCTGGGCATGCTCGGCATGGCGCGTGCCCACCAGGATGCGCTCGGGCGCGATGGGGCTGTCGGGATTGGTGGCGGGGTTGCGCGGCACCCCGGAGGCGGAGGCCGCGCCGGCAAGGCGGGAGACGAGGTGGCTGCCGATGAATCCGGCGCCACCGATCACAAGGACATTGCTGGTCAGCATGGTGGGCTCCGTGACGGTCACGTAACGCTGGCATCTCACGATGCGCGCCCGGGGTCACGGCGCCCCCTGCTGGCCCCGCTTACATCAAGGCAGGCTGGTGGTCGTGATCGAGGACGGTGCGACTGTTCCCAGGCGGTCTTTGAGAGACTGGGGCCGGCCGCTCATCAATGCAGCATAGTACGTAGCGTTGGAAAGCACATTCTTGACATAAGTTCGCGTTTCCGTGAACGGAATCGTCTCTGCAAAGATCGCGCCTTCCACCGGCCGGGACAGGCTGCTGCGCCAGTTCTTGGGCCGCCCCGGGCCGGCGTTGTAGCCCGCCGAGGCCAGGGTCCACGAGCTGTCCAGGTCCGTCAGCACCATGCTCATGTAGCTGGTGCCGAGCAGGATGTTGATATTGGGGTCACTCATCATCGACGGCGAAAAGTCGGTCATGCCGATCTTGCGCGCCACGAACTTGGCCGTGGCCGGCATCACCTGCATCAGGCCATGCGCGCCGGCCGACGAGCGCGCATTCATGATGAAGCGCGATTCCTGGCGGATCAGGCCATAGGCCCAGGCCATGTCCAGGCCCACGTCATCGGTCGCGCGCTGCATGATGTCCCGGTACGGCATCACAAAGCGCAGCGAGAAATCGTGCTCCGCCTTGGTGCGGTCGGCCGTGTTGACGGTGCGGTCGAGCAGTTCGATCTTGCGCGCGTACTCGGCGGCGGCCAGCAGTTCGCGGTCGCTCATGCTGCGCAGCTCCCAGTTCCACTCGCGATTGCCTTCAAAGCGCAGGTTCAGTTCATAGAACTTCTGCGCGCGCACGAAGCCGGGCCGCGTACGCATGGCCATGGCCTCGGCATCCGAGACCGTGGTGCGCGCCGGCAGCGTGATGCGGTTGCCAAGTTCCTCGGTGGCCAGCTGGCCGTAGAAGTTGAACTGGCCGGCGATGGTCTGGAACTGCGTCTGCGCGTCCGCGGTACGGCCATCGGCCTTGAGCGCGCGGGCGTACCAGTAGATCCATGCCGGGTCCTTGGTGCGCAGCTCGGGGCGCATCAGTTCCACGGCCTGGCGCACCTGCTTCCAGTCGCCCTGGCGCAGCGCGGCGCGCACGCGCCATTCCTGCGATTCGTCGGACAGCCACTGGTTGCCGCCCAGCGTCATCTGGTTCTTGTAGTAGCCAGCCGCTTCCGGCATCAGCTTCTTGGCCGCGTACTGGCCGATCACGCCCCAGCCGGCGCCCTGCTCGTCGCGTGACAGCGCGCCGCCCGTGGCGGTCAGGTAGGCGGCAGCCTGGGCCGGATCGCTGCGGGCCATCTTGACCACGGTGGCCAGCGTGTCACTGTCCACGCGCGCCCCCGGCGCCGTGGGCGCCGATGGTGTATCCGGCACGGTTGCGGCGATCTTTGCCGCCAGCGTGGTGAAATTCAGCTCGAGCGCCTGGCGTGCCTGGAACGCCACGTCGCTGCGCTGGATCTGCTGGCTCTGGGCCAGGTAGCTGATCAGGTCGACGCAGCCCTCGCCGTAGTAGCGCGGGTCCGCCAGCACCGCGCGGGATTCGGCGGCCACGTTCTTGCCCTTGAGCGCACTCGACAACAGCGCGTAGCACTCCACCTGCGTGTCGTCCTTCAGCACGAACTGTGGGTATTCGACGTCGAAGTTGGCCCAGTCGCGCTTCTTGCCCAGCACCAGCAGCCAGTCATTGCGCATGCGGTCGGCAATCGCCTCGCCCTGGTAACGCTTCAGGAACACGCGCACCTGCTCGTCGGGCGCGTCGATGCGGGCCAGGCCGCTGGCATCGAACAGCTGCGGCTTGATGCGGAAATACTCCACATACGACGGAATCGGATAGTCGACCAGCGTGGCCGAGATGGCGGCCGTGCGGTCCACATCGTTCTTGCGGGCAGCCTCGCGCAGCGCGACAAAGGCATCGTCCGGATTGCTGGGGATGGTCAGCGCGGCCGGCTGCGGCGCCGGGCGCTTCTGGGCGTAGGCCGGCGTGGCCAGCAATGCACCTGTCAACGCCCCCAGTCCTGCCAGCCACGCGGCGCGTTGCGCACGGCGCAGATATACTCCCTTCGGCATTCTTGCTATCCCTTGTTGGTCCGCGCGCGGCGCCGGGGTACCCGGTCGCGCCCCGCGCGTGTTGGTATTCGGATGTCGATCCATCGATCGATCGCGGTGCCGGCCATTATTGCACGCCATGCAGCCTGAACAGGCCCCAGACAACGGGGCAGAAAACCTGCCATACCTCGAAGAGCGCCGCGCGCTGCGCCGGCGACTGCTCGCGCTGCGCGCCAGCCTGCCGGATCGCGCCGAGGCCGACGCGCGCATCGGTGCCGCCCTGGCGCCCCTGCTCGAACGCCTGGGCGCGCGACGCGTGGGCTTCTATTGGCCGATCCAGGGCGAATTCGACGCACGCGCCGTCATCGTGCAATGGCTGGCCGGCATGCCGGGCCGCCAGGCCGCGCTGCCGGTGGTCACCCGCCCCGGCACGCCGCTGGACTTCCACGCCTGGACGCCCGAGACGACAATGCGCGCCGGCCACTACGACATTCCCGTGCCCGATGGCACCGAGGCCGTGTTGCCCGACGCGCTGCTCATTCCCTGTGTCGGTTTCAGCCGCGATAAGTTCCGCCTCGGCTACGGCGGCGGCTTCTACGACCGCACGCTGGCGGCCCTCGCAGAAACGCCGGTGTCCATCGGCATCGGCTTCGCGGCCTGCGAGATTCCCTTGCAGGCCCAGCCACACGACCTGCCGATGGACTGGATCGTCACCGAAGGCGGCGCGTTCTAAGCGTTCTCCTCGGCTAGCAATTCGTCCACCAGCGCACGCATCTTGCGCCAGTGCGACCCCTCCCAGAACACCCGCCGGCAGTGCGGGCAGGTGACAAAGCGCGTGTGCCGCGCCAGCACGCCCTCGGGTACGCGGCCGTCCACTTCCGACTTGTCGATCCGATGCAGTGGCACATTGCAGTCCAGACACAGCGAGAACGGACGCGCACTGCGGGCCAGGTCGAGCCGCCGGAAGACCTCGCGCACCTGGAGCGCCGACTTGATCGCCCGTACATAGCAGCCGTGCGTCACGCCGCGCCGCTTGAGCAGTTCGCGGTCGCGCGTGAGCACGATGCGGCCCTCCTCGGCGGCAATCCGCGCGATCTCGCTGTCTTCGAAATGGTTGTCGTAGAGGGTATCGAAGCCGGTCATGCGCAGCAGGTGCGCCAGGCCGCCCAGATGGGCATCGGCAACGAAACGGGTCTCGCGCAGTGGCTGATCGCGCACGCGGAGCAGGGGCGAGATGTCGAAGGCTTCGAAGGTGGGATAGACGGCCACGCGGTCGCCGTCCTGCACGGGGCGGTCGAATGCCACCGATTCGCCATTGACCAGGATCAACTCCACCTCGGTGTGCGGCACGCCGAGCGCCTCGATCATGTGCTTGACCGTGGCCGCGCGGGCGCAGGGCACGACGATGTCCTGGTGGCGTCGGGTGCGCGCCAGGAAATCGTTCAGCTCCTCGTAGAAGCGGAAGGTGGCGGTGACGGTGGCGGGAACCATGGGGCGCAGTATGCCCCCATGACCCCGTCCGATGGAAGTTACAGCTTCAGCCGTTCCCAGACCGCCTTGGTGGCGCCGGCGGCGTTGAGCGTGTAGAAGTGCAGGCCCGGCACGCCGGCGGCCAGCAGGCGGTCGCAGAGCCCGGTCACCACGTCCAGGCCGAACGCGCGGATGGACTCCCGGTCGTCGCCGAACGACTCCAGCCGCTTGGCCACCCAGCGCGGCACTTCGGCACCGCACATTTCCGAAAAACGCATCAGCTGCGAGTAGTTCGTGATCGGCATGATGCCCGGCACGATCGGTACGTCCACGCCCAGCGCGCGCACTTCGTCGACGAAACGGAAGTAGGCGTCGGCGTTGTAAAAGTACTGCGTGATCGCCGAATCGGCGCCCGCGCGGACCTTGCGGACGAAATTGTCGAGGTCGTGGCGCGGCGACTTCGCCTGCGGGTGGTACTCGGGGTACGCCGCCACCTCGATGTGGAACCAGTCGCCGGTCTCGGCGCGGATGAATTCCACGAGTTCGTTGGCGTATCGGAATTCGCCGATTTCGCCCATGCCGGACGGCATGTCGCCCCGCAGCGCCACGACATGGCGGATGCCGCCGTCGCGGTACGTCTTCAGGATCTGGCGGATGCTGTCGCACGTGGAACCCACGCAGGAAAGGTGCGGCGCGGCCTCGATGCCATCACGCTGGATCTCCAGCACGGCGTCCAGCGTGCCCTGCTGCGTGGTGCCGCCGGCGCCGAACGTCACCGAGATGTACTTGGGTTGCAGCGGAGCCAGCTGCGCGCGCGTGTTGCGCAGTTTCTCCGTGCCTTCCGCCGTCTTCGGCGGGAAGAATTCGAAGCTGTAGTAGCGGTCTGTCATGCGAATAAAGTCTCAGTCGCGGTCGCCGAGCAACAGGCTCGACAGCACCCACGAGATCACGCTGTACAGGATGGAGCCCAGCAGCGCGGCGCCGAAGCCCTGCACCACGAAGCCCGACAGCAGGTTGCCGACGAACAGGAACAGCAGCGCGTTGATGACGAAGATGAACAGGCCCAGCGTCAGCAGCGTGACCGGCAGCGTCAGAATGACCAGGATGGGCCGGATCAGCGTGTTGACGAGGCCCAGCACCAGCGCGGCGATCATCGCCGAGCCGAACCCGCCCAGCGAGATGCCGGAGATGACGCTTCCGACCAGGAACAGCGAGGCGGCATTGATGATCCAAACGGCCAACAGTCTCATTGCGACTCCTTTTCCAGGTTGCCTGTCGATTTCCCCCCTCCCCCGCGAACGGGAGAGGGGGGGGACACCTCCCGCCGATCAATAGCGGTAGTGGTCAGCCTTGTACGGGCCTTGCTTCTGCACGCCGATGTACGCGGCCTGCTGCTCGGTCAGCTCGGTCAGCTGCGCGTTCAGCTTCTTCAGCTGCAGGCGCGCGACCTTCTCGTCCAGGTGCTTCGGCAGGGTGTACACGCCCACCGGGTACTTGCCGGTGTCACGCTCGGCCCACAGTTCGATCTGGGCGATGGTCTGGTTGGCGAACGAGCTGCTCATCACGTACGACGGGTGGCCCGTGGCGCAGCCCAGGTTCACCAGGCGGCCCTTGGCCAGCAGGATGATCTTCTTGCCGTCCGGGAACACCACGTGGTCCACCTGCGGCTTGATCTCGTCCCACTGGTACTTTTCCACCGAGGCGATGTCGATCTCGTTGTCGAAGTGACCGATGTTGCAGACGATGGCCTGGTCCTTCATCTTGGCCATGTGGTCGTGCGTGATGACGTGGTAGTTGCCGGTGCAGGTGACGAAGATGTCGCCGTGCTCGGCGGCGTAGTCCATGGTCACCACGCGGTAGCCTTCCATGGCAGCCTGGAGCGCGCAGATCGGGTCGATCTCGGTCACCCAGACCTGGGCCGACAGCGCGCGCAGGGCCTGGGCGCTGCCCTTGCCCACGTCACCGTAGCCAGCCACCACGGCCACCTTGCCGGCGATCATCACGTCCGTGGCACGCTTGATGCCGTCCACGAGCGATTCCCGGCAACCGTACAGGTTGTCGAACTTGCTCTTGGTCACCGAGTCGTTCACGTTGATGGCCGGGAACTTCAGTTCGCCGCGCTGTGCCATCTGGTACAGGCGGTGCACGCCGGTGGTGGTTTCCTCCGTCACGCCACGGATGGCGGCCAGGTTACGGCTGTACCAGCTCGGGTCCTTGGCCAGCTTTTCCTTGATGGCGGCGAACAGGTAGGTTTCTTCCTCGCTGGTCGGCTTGGCGATCAGCGACGCGTCCTTCTCGGCACGGGCGCCCAGGTGCAGCAGCAGCGTGGCGTCGCCGCCGTCGTCCAGGATCATGTTCGGCGTGCTGCCGTCGGTCCAGTCGAAGATGCGGTGCGTGAAGTCCCAGTATTCCTTGAGCGACTCGCCCTTGAACGCGAAAACCGGCACGCCGGACGCGGCGATGGCGGCGGCGGCGTGGTCCTGCGTCGAGAAGATGTTGCACGAGGCCCAGCGCACGTCGGCGCCCAGTGCCACCAGCGTCTCGATCAGCACGGCGGTCTGGATGGTCATGTGCAGCGAACCGGCGATGCGGGCGCCCTTGAGCGGCTGCGCGGCGGCGAATTCGTCACGGATGGCCATCAGACCCGGCATTTCGGTCTCGGCGATGGCGATTTCCTTGCGGCCCCAGCCGGCCAGGCCGATATCGGCCACGAGGTAGTCTTGCTTGAGTTCGGTCACAGCGTTCATGTTTCACTCCGGTGAAGAGTGGCACGCAGGTGACGAGGGGGGACAACGGCCGCATCCCGCGCGAATTGCGGAACGGGCGGATAGGTCGACTCGCCTCCGTGCGGACCACGGATCAGCGAGCGCCGTTGAAACATTCCGAGCCTGGCGGATGAGGGCCATCCGTTGCAACGCTCCTCGGAGTGGCGGTATTGTAGCGTGCCTGTCCGCGCCTGCGGCGCGAGAAACGGACTTTTTTCCCGTCTATTCCTCTTCCAGCCTCCCTGCCATCCTGCCCGCCCACATGCTTTCCACGCCACCCCGCACGCTGACCATCGCCGGTTCCGACTCCGGCGGCGGTGCCGGCATCCAGGCCGACCTGAAGACTTTCAGCGCACTCGGCTGCTTCGGCATGAGCGCGATTACCGCCATCACGGCGCAGAACACGCTCGGCGTGACCGGCGTGCACGCCATTCCGGCCGACATGGTGGCCGCCCAGATCGATGCCGTCGCCACGGACATCGGCGTGGACGCGGCCAAGACCGGCATGCTCGGCACGGCCGCCATCGTCGAGGCCGTGGCCGATGCGGTGGACCGCCACGGTATCCGCCAACTGGTGGTGGACCCGGTGATGATTTCCACGTCTGGCGCCACGCTCTCCGACGATGCCACCAGCCAGGCCATGGTGCGGCTGCTGTTCCCGCGCGCGCTGGTGGTCACGCCCAACCTGCCGGAAGCCTCCTACCTGCTCGGCCGCCGCATCGCGCGCCGCGCGGACATGGAGACCGCTGCCGCCGACCTGCTCGCGCTAGGCTGCCAGGCCGTGCTGCTCAAGGGCGGCCATCTGGAAGATGATCGGGACGATGGCCCGCACGGCCGGGGGCTCGACGACCTGCTGATGCTGGCCGATGGCACGGTGCGCGTGTTCACCCATCCGCGCATCGACACGCCGAACCTGCACGGCACCGGCTGCACGCTGGCGGCCGCCATCGCCGCGCAACTGGCCCGTGGCGACGCACTGGCCGACGCCATCAGCACCGCGCTGGACTACGTGGCGCAGGCCATCGCCGCCGGGGCCCGGCTGCGCATCGGGGCCGGGAACGGCCCGCTGAACCATGCCTTCGCGCCGCGCGCGCTGGGTTGAGGACCGACCATGCAGACTTTGAGCGATATCGACCTGCGCACCGATCCGGCCGCGGCCCGCTATATCAAGGAGGAAGTCGTCCAGGTGACGTTTGCCGCAGAGCCCGGCGAGCTGGTGAGCCGGGAAGGCCCCAACCGCTACCAGCCCGGCGACGCCATCGTGACCGGCGCCACGGGCGACCGCTGGGTGGTCTCGCGCGACCGCTTCGACGCGCGCTACCTGCCGGTGGACGGCGGTGGCTGGCGCAACCGGCCGGTGCCGGTGCTGGCGAAGGAGATGACGGTGCCGTTCGCCATCGCGCGCTCGGCCGGCGGCGATGTGCTGACCGGCAAGGCCGGCGACTGGCTGATGCAATACGCGCCCGGCGACTATGGCATCACCGAGCGCGCGCGCTTCCTGGCGGTGTACCGCCGGATGGAGGATTAGTTGCCGCCGGCCAGCTGCACGAGCTTGAACGCGGCGCGGGCCACGCACACCACGGTGCCGGCCGCGTCACGCGCCTCGCCTTCGCAGAAGGCGATCTTGGCGCCGCGCCGGATGCAGCGCGACTCGAAGGTCAGTTCACCGCGCGCGGCGGCCAGGAAGTGCGTGGACATGTCGATGGTGATCACGCCCACGTCGAGCGGCGAGTAGGACCGCGCCGCGCCGCTGAGCGTGAAATCGAGCACGGCCATCAGCGTGCCGCCGTGCACATCGCCCCGGCTGTTCACGAGCGCCGGGTTGGCCGGCAGGCGCGTGCGGCACTTCCCCTCTTCCATATGTTCCGGCTGCAGGCCCAGATGCCGCATCAGCGGAATGTCGATGCCGAAATACGGCTTTTCCGGTGTGCCAGGGGCGACGGGCTTGATCTCGTTCACGGCTGTTTCCTCTCGGCTCCGGGTTCCGTATGGCGGAACCTCGATCCATTGTGTTCGGTGGAGCGGAGAGGATATGCGGATTTCAGGGGCCGTGCCAGCCGGCTGGGCGGTCAGCGCCCAAACAATGCGGTGAGCGAGGCCACCGCCGCCGGCACGTCGCTGGCCTCGGTCACCGCGCGCACCACGGCGGCGCTGCCGACGCCCACGTCGAGCACTTCGCGCAGATTGCTCCCGTTCACTCCGCCGATGCCCACCAGCGCGGGCACCACCGGCTGCATCAGCGCCACATAGGCCCGGAAGCGGCCCATGCCCTGCGGCGCGGTCGGCATGACCTTGGTCGTGGTCGGGAAGATCGCCCCGAGCGCCAGATAGCTGGGGCCGATGGCGGCCACGCGCAGCATCTCGGCGTAGCCGTGGGTGGACACGCCCAGACGCAGCCCGGAGGCGCGAATCGCCGCGAGATCGGCCTCGTCGAGGTCTTCCTGACCCAGGTGGATGCCGTAGATGCCGCTGTCGCCACCCATCGCCGCATGGTGGTCGAGCGCCACGCGCCAGTGATCGTTGATGAACAGGCGCGATGCCTGCCCCTTGGCGGCCTTGGCGGCGCGGGCCACTTCGGCCTTGACCGCCGCCGCGTCATCCGACTTGAAACGCAACTGCACGGTCGGCACGGCCAGCGGCACCAGCCGCTCGATCCACTCCGCGCTCGGCACTACCGCGTACAGGCCGAGGTCCGGCGGGCACGGCGCGAAGGGCTTGGGCGATGCGTCGGGCGAGGCCAGCGCGGCGTGGCGCACGCGTGGGAAGCGGGCGAAATCGGTCGGCCAGTCCTGGCGGCCCGGCTGCCACGCGCGGGCGATGCACAGCGCGTCGTGGGCCGGGAAGTGCAGCGCCAGCGCCGCCAGCAGCACGGCCACGAAGGCCGGCGGGTGCGGCGTATCGCCGTCGTCGTCATCGGCCTGGGCGGGGGCATCCAGCACCCAGGTGCCCATCGGCGAACGCACCGTGTCGATCCAGCGGCCGCCCTCGCGGTCGGTCTCGATCAGCACCGCGCCGGCTGCGGTCAATTGGGCGATGGCGTCCGCCGTGGCCTCGCCATCGGCCAGCACCACGTCGTGGCGGCCCGGCGCGGCCGGAGCGTTGGCGATGGGCCATGCACGCCACGGGGCGTCGTCATGGCCGAAGGTGGCGCCAAAGCGGGCGACCAGGGTGTCGAACAGCGCGGAATCGATGGCCGCGGCCACGCCGGGGCGCGTCATGCGCGGTCCTCCGCGCCTTCGGCGTGCCAGAACGGCATGCCGACCACCGGCGTGCTGGCCTGCGCCACGTCGCGCTCGGGCATCGGCCCGGCCAGATAGGCGGTGCGGCCGGCCTCCACGGCCAGCGCGAATGCGCGGGCCATGTTCACCGGGTAGGCGGACTGTGCGACGGCGGTGTTCAGCAGCACGCCGTCATAGCCCCACTCCAGCACCTGCGCCGCATGCGACGGCAGGCCCAGCCCGGCATCGACGATCAGCGGCGTGTCCGGCAGGCGGTCGCGCAGCGTGCGCATGGCCAGCGGATTGGCGGCGCCCCGGCCCGTGCCGATCGGCGCAGCCCACGGCATCAGCGCCTGGCAGCCCACGTCCAGCAGGCGGCGGCACAGCACCAGATCCTCGGTGCAGTACGGCAGCACCTTGAAACCTTCCTTGATCAGCGTCTCGGCCACGGCGGGCATGTTCAGCGTGTCCGGCTGAAGCGTGTAGTCGTCGCCGATCAGTTCCAGCTTGATCCAGTCGGTCTCGAAGACCTCGCGCGCCATCATCGCTGTGGTGATGACTTCCTGTGCCGTGAAGCAGCCGGCGGTATTCGGCAGCACCGGCACGCCCAGATCGCGCAGCATCTGCCAGAACGCCTGGCCGCCGAGCGTCTGGCCATCACCGCCGCCCACCGCGCTCTGGCGGCGCAGCGCCACGGTGATCATGGCGGGACGGCTGGCTTCCACGGCCGCCTGCAGCGTGGCCGGCGACGGATAGCGCGCCGTGCCGAGCAGCAGGCGCGAGGCGAAGGATTCGCCATAGAGCACGAACGGGTCGCGCAGGGTTTCAGCGGGTTCGAAAGTCATGATGGATCAGCCTCCCGTCACGGGTTGCACGAGGTCGATGTGGTCGCCCGCCGCAAGCGGCGTGGCGGCATGGGCGGTGCGCGGCACGAACTGGCCGTTGACCGCCGCGGCGAACGGGGGCGCGATGGCAGCCGCTGTCACCGCGTCCGCCAGCGTGGCGGCCTCGGGCAGGTTCAGCAGCTTGCCGTTGAGCATAATTTCCATGATCTGGGCGGGTTCTGGGCGTGTTCCTAATGCAGCAGGCTGCCCAATCCGGGCACCGCCGTGCCGCGCACCTGGGCGGGCTCCTCGACGGACTGGATCAGGCCCGGCCAGCGCAGCGACGCCGGCACCGCGTGCGCGGCCGGGTCGCCGGCCAGCAACGCGCGCACCACGGCGCAGGCGGCCTCGGTCACGGCCGGCGCAATCAGCCAGCCATGCCGGTACAAGCCATTCACACGCACCACGCGCGCCTGCTGGTCCACGCGGATCGCCGGCAGGTGGTCCGGCCGCGTGGGCCGGCGCTGCACGTTCAGCTCCAGCACGCGGGCCTCGCCGAACGCGGGGTGCAGCGAGTGCGCCGCCGAGAGCAGTTCCAGCGCGGAACGCACGCTCATCGGCGAGTCGTCCTCGCTCTCGATTTCGGTCGCGCCGATCACGTACAGGTCGTTCGGCTTGGGCGCGATATAGATGGGGTAGCGCGGATGCAGCAGGCGGATGGGCCGATGCAGCTTCACGTCGGGCGCGTGCACGCGCACCACCTCGCCGCGCAGGCCGCGCAGGCCGGGCTTGACCACGCCGGGCTCGGCCGTTGGGTCGCACCACGCGTCGCGCGCGCCCAGGCCGCGGCAGTCCAGCACCACGTTGGCGCGGATGTCGAACTGGGGCAGCAGGTCGATATCGACATCGCCAGCCTCCCAGATGCAATGCACGCCTTCCTTGACCGCGCAGTCGAGCAGCGCGCGCAGCGCGCCACGGTTGTCCAGCTGGCCTTCGCCCTTGAGCAGCAGGCCCTGCGGGAAGCGCCCGGCCAGCTCCGGCTCCACGGCAGCCACGCCGGCGCCGTCGAGCACGGCCAGCCGCTCCCGCACCAGTTCCGGCGGCGCCACGGCGCGCATGCGGCCCGTGAACAGCGACACCTCGCTGCGGTCCCGCGCGTGCCAGACCACCAGCGTGCCGTCTTCCTGGAAGAACACGGGCTCGGGCAATTCCTGGATCCAGGCACGCCACAGGTCAACGCTGGCCATGCCGAGATCGACGATACGCCGCTCCGCGATGGCCGACTCGGCCAGCGGGGCAAGCATGGCGGCGGCCACATGGGCGGCCGCGCCGGTGCCGTCGGGGCCGCCACGCTCGACCAGCGCCACGCGGGCACCGGCACGCACCAGCAGCCAGGCGCACAAACGCCCGGCCAGGCCGGCGCCAAGAATGGCGACATCGAAGGACTTTACTGCTGTCATGGGTGTATTCGCCGCGGGCGCCCGGGTGGGGGTGGCGCCGCGCGGTCTCCAGTTGAATTACGAGTAAATCTTCGAGCCGGACTTCACGAACTCGATCGATTTCTCCTCCATGCCGCGCTCGGCTGCGGGCAGCGATGCCGCGTAGTCGCGCACTTCCTGGGTGATCTTCATCGAGCAGAACTTCGGGCCGCACATCGAGCAGAAATGCGCGATCTTGGCGCCCTCGGCCGGCAGCGTGGCATCGTGGAACGAGCGCGCGCGCTCCGGATCGAGGCCCAGGTTGAACTGGTCTTCCCAGCGGAACTCGAAGCGGGCCTTGGACAGCGCATTATCGCGCAGCTGCGCGCCCGGCCAGCCCTTGGCGAGGTCGGCGGCGTGGGCGGCAATCTTGTACGTGATGATGCCCTCGCGCACGTCTTCCTTGTCCGGCAACCCCAGGTGCTCCTTGGGCGTGACGTAGCACAGCATGGCCGTGCCCATCCAGCCGATATTGGCCGCACCGATGCCGCTGGTGATGTGGTCGTAGCCGGGGGCGATGTCCGTCACCAGCGGTCCGAGGGTGTAGAACGGGGCCTCGTAGCAGTGCTTGAGTTCCTCGTCCATATTGGCCTGGATGCGCTGGAGCGGCACGTGGCCCGGGCCTTCGATCATCACCTGCACGTCATGCTCCCACGCCTTGGCGGTCAGCTCGCCCAGGGTGCGCAGTTCGCCGAACTGGGCGTCGTCGTTGGAGTCCGCGATGCAACCCGGACGCAGGCCGTCGCCGAGGCTGAACGACACGTCGTAGGCCTTCATGATTTCGCAGATCTCATCGAAGTGCGTGTACAGGAAGTTTTCCTTGTGGTGCGCCAGGCACCACTTGGCCATGATCGAGCCGCCGCGCGAGACGATGCCCGTCACGCGGTCGGCCGTCATCGGCACGTAGCGCAGCAGCACGCCGGCGTGGATCGTGAAGTAGTCCACGCCCTGCTCGGCCTGCTCGATCAGCGTGTCGCGGAACATCTCCCAGGTCAGGTCCTCGGCGATGCCGCCGGTCTTGTCCAGCGCCTGGTAGATCGGCACCGTGCCGATGGGCACCGGCGAGTTGCGCAGGATCCACTCGCGCGTCTCGTGGATGTGCTTGCCGGTGGACAGATCCATGATGGTGTCAGCGCCCCAGCGGATCGACCAGACCATCTTTTCCACTTCCTCGGCCAGCGAGGAGGTCACGGCCGAATTGCCGAGGTTGCCGTTGATCTTGACGCGGAAGTTCCGGCCGATGGCCATCGGCTCCAGTTCCGTGTGGTTGATGTTGGCGGGGATGATGGCGCGGCCGGCGGCGATTTCCTTGCGCACGAACTCCGGGGTCATGTCCTCGGGGCGCAGCGGCAGGTTCGCGCCGAGCGCGTTGCCCGGATGCTGGCGCAGCAGGGCCTTGTACTCGGGCTTGTCGTAGAGCGCCTGGAGGTTCAGCGACTCGCGCAGCGCCACGTATTCCATTTCCGCCGTGATGATGCCCTGGCGCGCGTAGTGCATCTGCGACACATTGGCGCCCGCCTTGGCACGGCGCGGGTTGGTCAGCTGGGCAAAGCGCAGGTGCGCCGTGGCCGGGTCATTGGCGCGGTCGCGGCCATATTCGGACGACAGGCCCGACAGCACCTCGGTGTCGCCGCGCTCCTCGATCCAGCGGGTGCGCACGCCGGGCAGGCCGGACTTCAGGTCGATATGGATGTCCGGGTCGCTGTACGGGCCCGAAGTGTCGTAGACGGGGATCGGCGGATTCGCCATCTCGCCCTTGTCGGTGCGCGTGGACGTCTGCAGGATCGTGCGCAGCGGCACGCGCAGGTCCGGACGGCTGCCGGTCAGGTAGGTCTTGCTGGAAGCCGGGTAGGCGAATTTCTGGTCGAGATCGCTCTCGAGCGATTCAAACGATGCGGCGGGGGCAGTGCGGGCCATGGGTGTCGTCCTCTCTCTTGCGGGGGATGGACGAAACCAGGAGCCCTGTGAGCCCGCTGCGCGGCAGAGCCGGCGGCGAGGTCCCGTTGCGGGACAGGAGCTGTTCGGTATTCAGTGAAACTTCCCACGCCGGTACTAGCCGGATCGGGTTCGAAGGGACTCTCTCAGCCGCACGGCCCATCCGTACGGCACCCCTGTTTCATCCAACGGGGTGAATTTAAGCACAAGCCCCCGCCCGGCGCCACCCGGAATTTCGTTGCGACTGCCGTGCATGATGGTATCGACTGGGTATCGACTGACCAATGCTGCGCTGCACGATGGCGGACGATGTGGACGTCCCAGCGCATTTTGCCCGGGAATGCGCGCGTTTCCCGAACGCGGCAGTTGCCGTACCATCGGCCGTACCATCGACGCAGCCCGCCCCATCTCCAGGAGCCGCCATGTCCGATTCCAGCGCAGCGACCCACGCCGTGTTCAATCAGGTGCCGGACCTCTCCGGCTACAACCTGTTCGAGACCGACCCCGGCCTGCGGGCCGCGCTGGAACGGCTCGGTGGCGGATGGCACGCCGGCGCGCTCGGGGCCTTCGGCGCCCGGCTTGGCGAACCCGAGGTGCAGGCGTGGGCCGCCGATGCCAACCGCCTGACGCCGGAACTCCACACCCACAGCCGCACCGGCGAGCGCATCGACGCGGTGACCTTCCATCCGTCCTGGCACGCCCTGCTCGGGCTGCTGCGCGGCCAGCAGTTGCAGGCGCTGCCCTTCGCCCAGCCGCGCCCCGGCGCCTGGGCCGCGCGCACGGCCGGCTACTTCCTCCAGGCCCAGGTGGAGTCGGGCTCGCTCTGCCCCACCACCATGACGCTGGCCAGCATTCCGGTGCTGCGCAAGGAACCCGCGCTGTTCCGCGACCTCGAACCCCGGCTCTATGCCGCCGAGCACGACGCCCGCGACCTGCCCTGGCGCGACAAGACCGCCGTGATGATCGGCATGGGCATGACCGAGAAGCAGGGCGGCTCCGACGTACGCGCCAACACCACCGTCGCCCTGCCCATGCGCGGCGAGGGCCGGGGCGCCGAATACGCGCTGACGGGCCACAAGTGGTTTTTCTCCGCGCCGATGTGCGACGCCCATCTGGTCGTGGCGCGCATGGGTGGCCCCGAGGGGCCGCTCTCGTGCTTCTTCGTGCCACG
Source organism: Cupriavidus sp. OV096 (assembly GCF_900115455.1). NCBI lineage: Bacteria > Pseudomonadati > Pseudomonadota > Betaproteobacteria > Burkholderiales > Burkholderiaceae > Cupriavidus > Cupriavidus sp. OV096. Next base: position 324,712 of record NZ_FOWM01000002.1, on the reverse strand, counting down.
CTTCCGTGACGATGGCAGCAAGAACCCGATCGAAATCCAGCGCCTCAAGGACAAGCTCGGCAACCGCTCCAACGCGAGCAGCGAGGTCGAGTTCCGGGGCGCCACGGGCATCCTGATCGGCGAGGAAGGCCGCGGCATCCCCACCATCATCGAGATGGCCACCAACACCCGGCTCGACTGCGTGATCGGCAGCGCGGCCCTGCTGCGCGCGGCGCTGGTGCAGTCGCTCCATCACGCGCGCCACCGCATGGCGTTCGGCAAGCTGCTGGCCGACCAGCCGCTGATGCGCAACGTGCTGGCCGACCTCGCCCTGGAGTCCGAGGCCGCCACGCAGATGATGATGGCCCTCGCCCACGCCTTCGAGCATGCCGACGACGACCCGCTCGCCGCCGCGTGGAAGCGCGTGGTCACGCCGGCCGCCAAGTTCTGGATCTGCAAACGCGCGCTGGAAGCCACTGGCGAGGCCATGGAGGTCTGGGGCGGCAACGGCTATGTCGAGGAAGGCCCGATGGCGCGGCTCTACCGCGAGGCGCCGGTCAATTCGATCTGGGAAGGCTCGGGCAACGTGATGTGCCTGGACGTGCTGCGCGCCCTGCAACGCAATCCCGACGATGGCGCGCGCGTGCTGCAGGACCTCGCCCGCCTCTCCCACGGCCATGCGGCGGTGCGTGCCGAGTTGGCCTCGCTGCAGGGCATGCTGCGCGAGCCTGCCGATCAACTCGAAGCGAGCGCGCGCCGCTTCGCACAGGGGCTGGTGCTGACCGCGCAGGCGGCGCTGATGATCGCCCATGCGGACCCGGAATCGGCCGAACTGTTCGTCGCCAGCCGGCTCGGGCGGCAGCACGGGCGCGTGTTCGGGACGTTAGATGCCGATCCCATCACATTGCAGCGCGTGGCGGTTCGGGCGTGGCCGGCTTGATGGCGGAACTGCCCGTTTTTGTCCGGAAATCGCACTAGGAAATGGCGCAGCGCATCAAAAGCCGCTTCAGGGGTAGCGAGGGGCGCCGTAAACGTTGAGGCGACGGGCTACGAGCCTGCCTGCATTCCAGTCGCCACTCCGAGCACTGCGACAAAGCATGTGCCGTCCACACCCCATGAATATCAGTCAACGCCTGCTTCTCACGCTGTCCCTCGCCGTGTTCGCCCTTATATCTGTCGGCTTCGGCGGCATCTGGCAACTCAACCGGTCCGAAGACCGCCTCGAATACTTCAACGACAACACGCTCGCCAGCGTACGGCACCTGAACGGCGTCTATGACGCCGTGGCGTCGATGCGCGTGTTGCTGCATCGCCACGCGATGACCGACGACAACGTCGCCAAGCAAGAGGCCGAGGTCTCGCTCGACAAGGCCAGCAAACGTTTCGACGAACTCATCGCCACCTATGAGCGCGAAGACATCTCCGACGACGCCGACCGCAAGCTGCTGGAGGCGGACCGCGAGGCCGCGAAACAGTATCGTGCCGAATTCGCCACTTTCCTCGACCGCTCCAATAACAACGACTACGCGGCCACGCAGAAGATGCTGACCGACGGCACGCTGAATGCGTCGTATCGGGCACTTCGCAAGGCCATCGACACGCACGTCGAATACAACACCAAGATGGGCGACGCCGCCGTGGCCGAGAACAAGGCCCAGCACACCCACGTGGTGCGGCTGTTCCTGGTCGTCATCGCGCTCGTGGTGGGCTTCATCGTCTTCATGGCCGTGTCGCTCTATCGGCGCATCAAGCACAGCCTGGCCGACATCCAGGGCACGCTCGAGCACGTGAGCCAGACGCTGGACCTCGACCATCGCGCGCCGGTGGCGCGGATGGACGAGATCGGCCAGACCGCGCACGCCTTCAACGCGCTGATCGAGCGCGTGGCGCAGACCCTGCGCGAGGTGCGCCAGTCCACCGATTCGGTCGGCGTGGCCGCCGGGCAGATCGCGGCCGGCAATGTGGACCTGTCGTCGCGCACCGAGCAGCAGGCGGCGTCGCTCGAGGAAACCGCGTCGAGCATGGAAGAACTGACCACCACCGTGCGCCAGAACGCCGAGAACGCGCGCCAGGCCAGCTCGCTGGCGGCCAACGCCGCCGAGGTGGCCGACGCCGGCAACCAGGCCGTGCAGCAGATGGTGGACACGATGGGCGCCATCAGCGGCAGCTCCGAGCGCATCGCCGAGATCACCAACCTGATCGAGGGCATCGCCTTCCAGACCAACATCCTCGCGCTGAACGCCGCCGTGGAAGCCGCCCGCGCCGGCGAGCAGGGCCGTGGCTTCGCGGTCGTGGCCGGCGAGGTGCGCAGCCTGGCGCAGCGCTCGTCCAGCGCCGCCAAGGAAATCAAGGAGTTGATCGAGGCCTCGGTGAACACCGTGCGCACCGGCTCGACCCAGGCCCACGGCGTGGGCGGCACGATGACCGAGATCCGCCAGGCCGTGAAGCGCGTGTCGGACATCATCTCGGAGATCGCCGCTGCCTCGCAGGAGCAGAGCGCCGGCATCGAACAGGTGGGCCACGCGGTGGGCCAGATGGATCAGGTCACGCAGCAGAACGCCGCGCTGGTCGAGGAAGCCGCCGCCGCCGCCCAGTCCCTGGACGAGCAGGCCGGCAAGCTGCGCGACTGCGTGGGGCAGTTCCGGATGGCCGGCTGACGTTCGACCGGCTTCAGTCCGCCGCCACGCCAGCGACCGACTCGCGGATACGCAGCGTCACGCGCGGCGCGTAGCGGATCAGGTCGTGCGCGCGCTCGCCGATCATGATGGCGGGCGCGTTGGTGTTGCCGCCGACCAGCGTCGGCATGATCGACGCATCGACCACGCGCAGCCCCTCCACGCCGCGCACCCGTAGCTGCGGGTCCACCACCGCCAGCGGGTCCATGCCCATGCGGCAGGTGCCCACGGGGTGGTAGATCGTGTCCGCCTGGCGGCGGATCAGCGCGCGCACGGCGTCATCGTCGCTGCCATCGAGCCGCAGGTCCGCCGAATACAGCTCCCGGCCGCCAAACGCGGCCAGCGGGGGCTGGTCGAAAATGGCGCGCACGATGCGCAGCCCGGTGACCATCCCTTCCATGTCTTGTGGATCGGACAAGTAGCGCGGATCGATGGCTGGCGCCTCGCGCATATCCGCCGACACCAGCCGCACCACGCCCCGGCTGCGCGGGCGCAGCAGGCAGACATGGCAGGAATAACCATGCCCGCGATTGACGCGGCGCATGTGGTTGTCCGCCATCCCCACCACGAAATGCAGTTGCAGGTCCGGCTCGTCGAGGTCCGGGCGGCTGCGCACGAAGGCGCCCGCCTCGGCGAAATTCGACGTCATCATGCCGGCGTTCTCGCGGCGGTAGCGCCGCATCTCGGCCAGCAGCCGCCAGGCCCCGGCCAGCGAGATCCCGAACAGCGCCGTGGCCGCCACGCGCTTGTGCAGGATGATGTCGAGATGGTCCTGGAGGTTCTCGCCCACGCCGGGCAGGTCGTGCACCACGGCCACGCCGTGCCCGCGCAGATGCGCCGCCGGGCCGATGCCGGACGCCATCAGCAACTGCGGCGAGCCGAACGTGCCGGCGCTGACGATGACCTCGCGGCGCGCGCGCAGCACCACTTCCACCCCATCGCGCCGGGCCAGCACGCCCACCGCGCGGCGCCCTTCGAACAGGATCCGCAGCACCTGCGTGCCGGTGAGCACATGCAGGTGCGAGCGCCCGCCGTTGCAGGCGCGGTCGCGCACGTTGCCGCCGTGCAGGTAGGCGCGCGCGGCGTTCCAGCGCTCGCCGTTGTGCTGGGTCACCTGGTACCAGCCGGCGCCCTCCTGCTCGTCGCCATTGAAATCGTCGTTGCGGGGCAGGCCGGCCAGTTCGGCGGCATCGAGGAAATGCTGGCCGAACGGGTTGGGCGAGCACAGGTCGCTGACGTGGAGGGGGCCGGTGCCGCCGTGCAGTGGATCGTCGTCGTGGCCGGCCACGCGGGCGTTGCATTCGGCGCGGCGGAAGACGGGCAGGACGTCGTCCCACGACCAGCCGTCGCAGCCGGCGGCGGCCCAGCCGTCGTAGTCAGCCGGGCGGCCCCGCATATAGATCATGGCGTTGATCGACGATGACCCGCCCAGGCCCCGGCCGCGTGGCTGGTAGCCGCGCCGGCCGTCCAGCGCGGCCTGCGGCACGGTCTCGTAGCCGTAGTTGCGGCGGCCGGCGCGCGGCAGCATCGCACCGCAGCCGGCGGGTGTGCGCACCAGCACATGGTGATCGTGGCCGCCGGTTTCGATCAGGCCGATGGAGTCGGTGCCGCTGTCGGCCAGCCGGCCGGCGAGCGCGCAGCCGGCCGAGCCGGCCCCCACGACGAGATAGTCAAAGATCGCTTCCATCTGTCTCCTCGCCTGCCTGTGTCCCCGGCCCACCGCGAAAATCCAGTGTAGGCGCTGGGGCCGGCGGAATGAAGCCGGGCGACTACCGGCAAAAGACCGCGGCCGGTGCACGCGGCGTTTGGGGGCCGTCCTCCATTGCGGGAACGGGGCGGCTGGCTTATGGTGCGCGATGGTGCGCGGGCCTTGCGCCCTTCCCATGCAGCCCCCTCGGACAGCCAGGAGACCGCCAGATGAGAGAAGTTCCCGCCATGTCATCGGTGTTCGACGCCATGCGCGCGGCGTCGCGGCATGACCAGACCCCGCCGTGGGATATCCGCGCGGACCGCCTGCGCCGGCTGCGGCAACTGGTGAAGACCCACCACGACGCCATCGCCGCCGCCATCAGCGCCGACTTCACCAACCGGCCGCCGCAGGAAACCGCGCTGCTGGAGGTGTTCCCGAGCCTGGCGGGTCTCGATGACGCACTGCGGCACGGCCGGCGCTGGATGCGCGAGCGCCGCGCCCGCACCGGCCTGTGGTTCCTGCCGGGGCGCTCGCGCCTGATGCCGCAGCCGCTGGGCGTGGTGGGCGTGGTGGTGCCGTGGAACTATCCGCTCTACCTGACCGTGGGGCCGCTCACTGGCGCGCTGGTGGCCGGCAACCGGGCCATGGTCAAGCTGTCCGAATACACGCCGCGGTTCTCGGCCCTGTTCGCCCAACTGGTGCAGGCCACCTTCGCGCCGGATGAGGTGTCGGTCATCAACGGCGATGCCGAGGTAGCCGCCACCTTCAGCGCCCTGCCGTTCGACCACCTGCTGTTCACCGGCTCGACCCACGTCGGCCATCACGTGATGCGCGCCGCCGCCGCCAACCTGACGCCGGTGACGCTGGAGCTGGGCGGGAAGTCGCCGGCCATCATCGGCCCCCATGCCGATTTCGACCACGCCGTGGAGCGCATCGTGGTGGGCAAGCTGCTCAACGCCGGCCAGACCTGCATCGCCCCGGACTACGTGCTGGTGCCGGAGGACCAGCGCGACCGCTTTGCCGAGGCCGCGCGCCGCTGCGTGAACCGCCTCTATCCGGACCTCGCCCGCAACCCCGACTACACCAGCATCATCAGCCCGCGCCACTTTGGCCGGCTGGTGTCGATGATCGACGCCGCGCGCGCGGCTGGCGCCGGCGTGGTGCCGCTGACCGATGCCACGCCGGACGCCGACGCGCGCCGCCTGCCGCCCGTGCTGCTGACGGACGTGCCCGGCGATGTGATGGCGATGCAGGAGGAGATTTTCGGGCCGGTGCTGCCCGTGGTGACCTATCGCACCGTGGACGAGGCCATCGGCTTCGTCAATGCGCGGCCCCGGCCGCTGGCGCTCTATCTGTTCGACCGTCGCCGCGACGTGGTGGACCACGTGATGCGCCAGACCGTGGCCGGCGGCGTCACCATTAACGACACCCTGTTCCACATCGCCCAGGACGACCTGCCCTTCGGCGGCGTGGGCCCGAGCGGCATGGGCGTGTACCACGGCCGGGCCGGCTTCGAGACGTTCTCCAAGCTCAAGCCGGTGTTCCATCAGGCCGGGCTGAACGGTGCCGGCCTGCTGCGGCCGCCTTACGGCAAGCGTTTCGCGTCGATGCTGAAGCTGTTGCTGCGCTGAATCGGGTCCGCTCGGGGACGATCGGCGGCGCTCAGGCCGCCAGCATCGGCTTGCCGAGCATGTGCGACAGCACCGCCTCGGGCGAGTGGGTGTGGTCGCTGATGGCTGCCGGGTCGAGGTAGATGGTCTGCTCCATCATCGCCCGGCCGCGCATGGCGGCGTGGAGCAGCTGGTCGCTGAACACGATCCAGGTCGCACCGGGCGGGAACTGGAACTCCTGCTGCGGCACGGTCTTCTGGTAATCCAGGTCGGCCTTGGCCAGGTCGTGCAGCTGGAGCATGCGGTGGTCGTACTCGGACCGCGTGCGCTTGGTGATGTGGAGCTGCTTCATCAGCCACGCCTGCCCCGGCCACATGCCATGCGTTTTCGGCACGAAGCGGGCGGCGAAATCCGCGAACGGCTCGCCCACGCGCCACACACGCGGCGCGGCGGGGTCGATGTTGTGGAACACGCGGAGCAGGCGCTTGCCCAGCATCGGATTGGACGGAAACGAGTCCACGTGCAGGCGGGTGTCGTCCTTGCGCCAGCTCACCGGGCGGCCGGCGATCTCGCTGGGCCGCAGCGACGTGCCTGCGCGCGTCATATGCGTCACATATTCGGGGAACAGCGTGTGGATCAGCGTCTCGCTGGAATCCGCATAGCGGCGGATCAGCGCGTAGAGATCGGCCAGATCCTGCTCACTGCCCGCGGCGCCGCGCACGGCGCGGTCATCGGCGCGCAGGTTGATGTTCTTCGACTTGCCATCGGACCAGCGGGCATCCAGGAAGCGCTCCTCGCCCGGCTGGAAGCGGAAATTCAGGTTCGGGAAGTACAGCACGGCGCCCTGCTCGAGCTGGCGGCGCAGGTCGGCGCGCACCTCGGGGGTGACGTCGGGCGCCCATTCGGTATAGGGCTGCGTGCGGATCAGGTTCAGCGGCGTCGTCATGGTCTTGGCGTGGAGGTCCGGTTGAGCGGGATTCTACTCCGCGCCGCAGCGGGTGCCACGTGGCGCCCAGATAACAAAAAACCCCGCAGGTCCCGAAGGACCGGCGGGGTTCCTGACTGCCGGACGGCCGATTACAGGCCGGCGGCGGCGCGCAGCACGGCGGCCTTGTCGGTGGCTTCCCACGAGAACTCCGGCTCCTCGCGGCCAAAGTGGCCGTAGGCGGCGCTCTTTTCGTAGATCGGGCGCAGCAGGTCCAGCATCTGGACGATGCCCTTCGGGCGCAGGTCGAAATGCTCCTGCACCAGTTCGGCGATCTTCTCGTCCGAGATCTTGCCGGTGCCTTCCGTGTACACGGTCACGTTGATCGGGCGGGCCACGCCGATGGCGTAGCTGACCTGCACCTGGCACTGGCGCGCCAGGCCGGCGGCGACCACGTTCTTGGCGACGTAGCGGGCGGCGTAGGCGGCCGAGCGGTCCACTTTCGACGGGTCCTTGCCCGAGAACGCGCCGCCACCGTGCGGCGAGGCGCCGCCGTAGGTGTCGACGATGATCTTGCGGCCGGTCAGGCCGCAGTCGCCCTGCGGGCCGCCAATCACGAAGCGGCCGGTCGGGTTGACCAGGTACTTGGTGTCCTTGAGCATCGCGGCCGGCAGCACCGGCTTGATGATTTCCTCGATCACGGCTTCGCGGATCTGGGCCTGGGTGATGTCCGGGGCGTGCTGGGTGGACAGCACGACGGTATCCACGCTGTGCGGGCGGCCGTCGAGGTAGCGCACGGTGACCTGCGACTTGGCGTCCGGGCGCAGCCAGGACAGGCGGCCGTCACGGCGCAGCTGCGACTGGCGCTCCACCAGACGGTGTGCGTAGTAGATCGGGAACGGCATCAGTTCGGGCGTCTCATCGCACGCGTAGCCGAACATCAGGCCCTGGTCGCCAGCACCCTGGTTCAGGTAGTCGTCCGAGGCGCGGTCCACGCCCTGGGCGATGTCCGGCGACTGCTTGTCGTACGCCACCAGCACGGCACAACCCTTGTAGTCGATGCCGTAGTCGGTGTTGTCGTAGCCGATGCGCTTGATGGTGTCGCGGGCGACCTGGATGTAGTCCACGTTGGCCGTGGTGGTAATTTCACCGGCCAGCACCACCAGACCGGTGTTGCAGAGCGTCTCGGCCGCCACGCGGGCGTACTTGTCCTGGGCCAGGATGGCGTCCAGGACGGCGTCCGAGATCTGGTCAGCAACTTTATCGGGATGGCCTTCGGAGACAGATTCCGAAGTGAACAGGAAGTCGTTTGCCACGAGCTTGTTTCTCCAAGGTTAGCCAAGATTGGCTGTGAGTCGGCTATTGCGTGCCACCCTCGGGAAACGATGCGGCGACGCTTTAGCGGTATTTTCAGACCGCTCTGGAGAGAGCGGCATCGCCCCGCAAGTTGTCAGTTAACTCGGCGATACAGGCTATTATACGCGCCTGCCGCGTGCGCTGCAGTACTCCGGCGCGGCGCGCCGCACAGTGCACCGCGCGCACGGAGGCAGCAGGACGTGTAGCCGGTACGATACCGTGCCTGCCTCGCGCGCGATTCCCCGTCGACAAGCCTTTTTTGCCCGTATTTCCACGTTTGGCCCCATGACCTTTATCTTCTGGCTCATCTCTCTCCTGCCCCTGCGCGTGCTGCACGCCATCGGCGGCGCGCTGGGCCTGCTCGCGGCGCGGCTACCGGGCCGCTATGGCCAGCGCCTGACCGAGAACTTCCGCCACGCCTACCCGGACGTCACCGACGCCATGCTGGCCGAGGCCGCGCGCGCCACGGGCCGCCTGATCCTGGAAATGCCGTACTTCTGGAGCCGCAAGACGCTGGACGCCGCGCTCTACAACTTCGACGACTCGCTCTGGCCCACGCTGAACCGGCTCCAGATGCAGGCCAACGGCATCATCATCCTGACCCCGCACCTGGGCTGTTTCGAAGTGCTGCCGCAGTCGCATGCGGTGCATCGGCCCGTAACCGTGCTGTTCAAGCCGCCGCACCAGCAGTGGCTGCGCGACTTCGTCGAACGGATGCGAAGCCGGCCGGGCATCTCGATGGCGCCTGCCACGCCGCGCGGTGTGCGGATGCTGGTCAAGGCGCTCAAGCGCGGCGAGGCCGTCGGCATCCTGCCCGATCAGGTGCCGAGTGCCGGAGACGGCGCCTGGGCGCCGTTCTTCGGCAAGCCGGCCTATTCGATGACGCTGGTGCACCGCCTGCACCGCCTGACCAACGCGCCGGTGGTGATGATGTTCGCCGAGCGCCTGCCCAAGGGCGCCGGCTATGTCGGCCATATGCGCCTGGTGGGCTGTGGCGGCGTGCTGGCCGCCGAGGTGGAGGCCGCCGCCGCCCAGATCAACCGCGCGGTCGAGGAGTCGATTGCGATGGTGCCCACCCAGTACCTCTGGGGCTACAACCGCTACAAGCAGCCCACCGGCGCCCCGCCGCCCCCCGACCTGACCAGCCAGCCGCAGGCGGCCCCCCAAGACATCATCCAATGAGCCGAATCTTTACCTGGCTCGGCATCGGCCTGCTGACCGTGCTGGGCAAGTTGCCGTATCCGTTCGTCGCGCGCTTCGGCGAAGGGCTGGGCGGCCTGCTTTACCGGATTCCGAACGGCCGCCGCGAGGTGGTGCGCGCCAACCTGCGGCTCTGTTTCCCGGAAAAATCCGAGGCCGAGATCGACGAGATGTCGCGCGAGACCTTCCGCCACATCTTCCGCAGCTTTGCCGAGCGCGGCATCTTCTGGACCGGCAGCGAGGCGCAGATGCGCCGCTGGGTGCAGATCGACGACCAGGCCAACCTTGTGGCGCTGGACGGCAAGCCCCATATCCTCGTGACCATGCACCTCTCGGGCGTGGAGGCGGGCGCGATCCGGCTGACCATCCACCTGCGCGACCACGTGGGCCGCTCCGGGGCTTCGCTGTATACAAAGCAGAAGAACGCGCTGTTCGACGATTTCCTGAAGCACGCGCGTGGCCGCTTCGGCGCCAACATGATCTCGCGCAACGACAGCGCGCGGAACATCCTGCGCTGCCTGAAGAAGGGCGAGGCGCTGCAACTGATCGCCGACATGGACTTCGGCGAGCGCGACTCGGAATTCGTGCCGTTTTTCGGCGTGGAGGCGCTCACGCTGACCTCCGTGTCGCGGCTGGCGCGGCTGACCGGCGCCAAGGTCGTGCCGATCTATACCGAGATGCTGCCCGACTACAAGGGCTATGTGCTGCACATCCTGCCCGCCTGGGACGACTACCCCGGCGACAGCGTGACCGACGACACGCGGCGCATGAACGCCTTCTTCGAGGACGCCATCCGCCCGCGCGTGACCGAGTACTACTGGGTGCACAAGCGCTTCAAGCATCGGCCACCCGGCGAGCCAGAGATTTACTAGCTACAATCCGAGCCATGAAACTCCAGTTCACCAAGATGCACGGCGCCGGCAACGACTTCGTCGTGCTGGACGGCATCCACCAGACGCTCGACCTGACCGAGGCCCAGTGGCGCGCGCTCGCCAGCCGGCACTTTGGCGTGGGCGCGGACCAGATCCTGATCGTCGAGAAATCGACGCGCCCGGACGTTGACTTCCGCTACCGGATCTTCAATGCCGATGGCGGCGAGGTGGAGCATTGCGGCAACGGCGCGCGCTGTTTCGTGCGCTTTGTCACGGACAAGGGCATGACCGACAAGCGCTCGGTGCGCGTGGAGGTGATGAACGGCGTGATCACGCTGACCCTGCAGGACGACGGCCAGGTCACGGTGGACATGGGCGCGCCCGAGCTGACGCCGGCGCGCGTGCCGTTCCTCGCCGAGGGCCTGCCGACACGCCGCGAGGGCGACGACACGCTCTATGGCCTCGAAGTGAACGGCCGCACGGCGTGGATCACGCCGGTGTCGATGGGCAATCCGCACGCGGTGCAGGTCGTGGACGATACCGAGCAGTTCCCGGTGCTCCAGGACGGCCCGGTGATCGAACACCATCAGACGTTTCCGAAGCGGGTGAACGCCGGCTTCATGCAGATCGTGGACCGCAGCACCGTGCGGCTGCGCGTGTTCGAGCGCGGCGCCGGCGAGACGCTGGCCTGCGGCACGGGCGCCTGCGCGGCCGTGGTGGCCGGCATCCGGCGCGGTCTGCTGGACTCGCCGGTCAAGGTCCACACCCATGGCGGCGACCTGACCATCGCCTGGAACGGCGCGGGCCAGCCCGTGCAGATGACCGGCCCGGCGACCACCGTGTTCGAAGGCACTATTGACCTCGCCGCACTGAACGCGTGACTATGGGGGCTCCGCAGGCCACGCCACCGGAGACCCCATGACGCTGGACGATTTCCGCATCACCAGTAGTAAAAAATTCAATCTGGCCGATTTCGACCCGCACAGCAAACCGCTGTCGCAGGGCGACAAGGCCGCCGACCTCGCGCGGCTGGAGGCCCTCTCGGGCGAACTCGACGCGCTCCAGGACATCTTCTACGCCGAGCACCGCCGCAAGGTGCTGGTCATCCTGCAGGGCATGGATACCAGCGGCAAGGACGGCACCGTGCGCTCGGTCTTCCGCAGCTTCGATCCGCTTGGCATCCGCGTGGTGAGCTTCAAGGCCCCTACCGCCGAGGAACTGGCGCGCGACTACCTGTGGCGCGTGCACGCGCAGGTGCCCCGCGCCGGCGAGATCGCGCTGTTCAATCGCAGCCACTACGAGGACGTGCTGATCACGCGCGTGCATGGCTGGATCGATGAGGCCGAGTGCGAGCGCCGCTACAAGCAGATCCGCGCGTTCGAATCCCTGCTGACCGATACCGGCACGACCATCGTGAAGTGCTTCCTCCATATTTCGAAGGACGAGCAGAAGGCGCGGCTCGAGGCGCGCATCGCCGATCCCCAGAAGCACTGGAAGTTCGACCCGCAGGACCTGGCCGAGCGCAAGTTCTGGAAGGAATATCAGGAAGCCTACGAAGCTGCCATCGCGGCCACGGCCACGCCGAGTTGCCCCTGGTATGTCGTGCCGGCCGACTCGAAGACCCACCGCAACCTGATGGTGGGCGAGATTGTGGCGGCCGTGTTCCGGCAGCTCAAGCCGGCATACCCGCCGCCGAAGCCGGAACTGGCGAAGCTAAAGGTGGAGTAGGCGCCGGGGGTCAGTCGCTGCCGTTGCCGCGATGCACATCGTGGGTGACGAACGGCCGCTCGGGGCCGGGCATCGCCAGCCATTTGGGGTGCTTGAGCGTGTCGCGGATATCGTCGAGCCCGCTCGCCCAGTGCTCGTGCATCGTCAGCAGGCCGAACTGGTAGTCCTTGGCGCTGCCCTCGAACGACTTGTCGCGGTAGATCAGCTGGATCACGTTACGGCGCGCGTCGCAGGCATGGTCGGCGGCGCGCTTGTACCAGGGGTCGTCGCGCTTGGAAGCCGGCACCAGTGCCATCAGTTCGCTCAGCATGCGGCGATAGTTCTGCTGCTCGCGCATCACGTCCGTGATGGCGCGCGTGCGGCTGGAATACTGGATGTCCTTCTGGCGCTCGGCCACGTCAAGCAGATTGTGCGGCAGCTTGCCGCGCGCGCTCCAGAGGTCCACCTGGAAGATCAGGGCGTCCCGGCGCGGCTGGGCGGTCAGCACCTCCTGGAGCGGCGTGTTCGAGACCAGGCCGCCGTCCCAGTAATACTCGCCATCGATCTCCACGGCCGGGAACCCGGGCGGCAGCGCGCCGGACGCCATGAAGTGCTCGGCGCGCAGCCGCTGGCGCGTGTTGTCGAAATACGCGAAATTACCCGTGCGCACGTTCACGGCACCCACCGAGACGCGCATCTCCTTCGGATGGTTGATGCGGTCGAAATCGGCAAAACGCTCCAGCGTGGCCTTCAGCGGCCCAGTGTCGTAATAGCTGGCGCGGCCCGGGTCTTCACCGCGGCCCCAGAGATCGGCGATAGCGCGTGGCGAGAAGAAGCCGCGCTGGCCTTCGATCATCGCGCGGGCGGCGTTGAGGCTGTCGAACCAGATCCGCATCGGCTCCGGCCACGTGGGCGCGGTCTCCGTCAGCAGCTCCAGCGGCAGGCCGGGCAGCCACGGCTGGGCGCAGATGTATTCCCAGAACGCGCGCAACTGCGTCACGCGGGTTTCAGGCGGATTGCCGGCGATGACCGCCGCGTTGAGCGCGCCGATCGAGATACCCGCGATCCAGTTCGGATGAATGCCGCCTTCGGCCAGGCCCTGGTAGACACCGGCCTGGTAGGCACCGAGCGCGCCGCCGCCTTGCAGCACCAGCGCGCGGATCGCATAGGCTTCGTGGGCGGGGCCGTCGCCCGGCAGCGCATCAGGGGCGCAGTGGTCGCTCACTGCGGCGCGCTTGGGCGCCCTGGTGCGCTTCGCCCGGGCCGGCGTGGCCGTCGATGCGGAATCCTGCGGTGGCGCGCCCTGTTCGCCCAGTTCGCGCCCGATTGCCTGCTTGGTCGCCTGTTTTACCTGCTGTTGCCGCTTGCCCGCCACGCCATGCTCCCTCGAAGTTGAGCCGGGGCGCCCCATGGCGCCCGCTCCGGCGCGTCAGACGCCGTACGTCTGACGATAGGCCGCCACGGCCGCCCGGGAGTTCCCGAGCGCGGGGTCGTTCGACGCGTCGAGGTAGGCCAGCAGGTCCTTGAGGCTGGCGATCGAGATCACGGGCACGCCGTATTCGCGCTGCACGTCCTGCACGGCCGAATGCGTGCCGATGTTGTCGGCGGTGCCGCTCTTTTCCATGCGGTCCAACGCGATCAGCACGGCGGCCGGCTCGGCGCCGGCGGCGCGAATCAGCTGCATCGACTCCCGCACGGAGGTGCCGGCCGAGATCACGTCATCGATGATCACCACCTTGCCCTGCAGCTTGGCGCCGACCAGCGTGCCGCCTTCGCCATGGTCCTTGGCTTCCTTGCGGTTGTAGGCAAACCCCACGTCCCGGCCCATGCCGGCCAGCGCCACCGCCGTGGCCGAGGCCAGCGTGATGCCCTTGTAGGCCGGCCCGAACAGCACGTCGAACTCGAGGCCCGAGTTGAGCAGGGTTTTCGCATAGAATTGCGCCACCTGACCCAGCATCGCGCCCTGATTGAACAGGCCGGCGTTGAAGAAGTAAGGCGACTTGCGGCCCGCCTTGGTCACGAACTCGCCAAAGGACAGCACGCCCGCATCGAGCGCGAAGCGGATAAAGGTCTGGCTGAGGTCGTCCGGCGTGGTCTGCTGCGTCATCTTTTCTCTCTGAATTTCAAAATTTCCCGAGATGTTACGGATTATCAGCGCCAACCTCAACGGCATCCGCTCCGCGGCCAAGAAGGGCTTTTTCGAGTGGATGGGCAAGCAGGACGCGGACATGATCTGCGTGCAGGAACTGAAAGCCCAGGAAGCCGACATGACCGAGGCGTTCCTGGCGCCACATGGCTACCACGGCTTTTTCCACTATGCCGAGAAGAAAGGTTACAGCGGCGTGGGCCTGTACACGCGCCACAAGCCCGAGCGGGTGGTCACCGGCTTCGGTGTACCCGAGTTCGACGCCGAGGGCCGCTACGTGGAAGTGCAGTATCCACACCTTGCGGTGATCTCCGTCTACGTGCCGTCCGGCTCCAGCGGCGAAGAACGCCAGCAGGCCAAGTTCCGCTTCATGGAGGCGTTCCTGCCCCACCTGCTGCAACTGAAGGCCAGCGGGCGCGAGATCGTCTTGTGCGGTGACGTCAACATCGCCCACAAGGAAATCGACATCAAGAACTGGAAGGGCAACCTCAAGAACTCCGGTTTCCTACCCGAGGAGCGCGCCTGGATTGGCCAACTGTTCGATAGCCACGGCTACGTGGACGTCTTCCGCCAGCTCGACCAACGCCCGGACCAGTACACCTGGTGGAGCAACCGCGGCCAAGCCTACGCGAAGAACGTCGGCTGGCGCATCGACTACCACCTGACCACCGACAAGATCGCCGCCACGGCCCGCGCCTGCGCCATCTACAAGGACGAGAAGTTCAGCGACCACGCCCCGCTGTCGATCGACTACGATTTTCCGCTGTAGGCGGGGCGCCCGGGCGGGATGCCGGGGCCGGCGCGCTCAGTTGGCGCGGATTTCTTCCAGCAGGTTCGGGTGGCGATCCAGCAACTTGAGCAGCTTTACCAGCGCCAGCGGCGGCTTGGTCCGGCCGGTCTCGTAGCGCGAGAACGCATTGACCCCGCCGCCGAAGATCTCGCCAGCCTCCCGCTGGTCGAGTTCCAGCTTGCGGCGCACCGACACGATGAACGCCGGATCGACGATAGCGGCGTTGACCTGCTTGTTGAAGGCAACCATCAACTGGCCGATCCGCTCATCTTCATCGAGATCAAGAACCCCTTCACCGCAGGCGGGACACCAGTCCGCCAGCACGCCTTCGATCACCATGGTTTCGCCGCGATAGTCGTAGGGCATGTCCTGCCGCTCCCTGACCAGTTCGGATCCTCCGCATTCCGGGCATCTCATATCCCGACTCCTTTTTCGAGGTGGTGCTCTTTACAGCACCTTGAATGACACAATCACCAGTTGCTCGATCACGCTGAGCTTCAGGTAGAGCGACCCATAGGGGGTGACGGGGTGGTAGACGTCCTGCCAGACTCGATGATCCGCGTGCGTTGTCATGCTCTTATACAAGTCGCTTCGCTCAAGCCGCGCCAGGATGTCAATCACCTCCCTCCGACTCAACCCCATTGCCCGATAGCTCCGGGAAGCTGAGGTGGTGAACCGCAACCTCCCCTCCGTCACCAACGCCCTCACCACAGAGAGCTTGTAATGCGCTGACGATTTCTCCATGCAAAATTAACCTACTTGGTTATTACCTGCAAGCCCCGGAATGTGTCGGACCGCAACCGCCTCTCCCGCGTAAACCCTGCGCCCAACCCCTAACCTCGCTACAATGCAGGTTCGCTGCCCCGTTGGGCAGGCGACTTTTCGCATTTTCAGAGTGAGTCAGCCATGGTTTTCAAAGTGTTCGTCGATGGTCAGGAAGGCACCACCGGTCTCCGGCTGCTGGACTACCTCTCGGGTCGCTCCGATGTGGAGCTGCTGCGCATTGCCGATGACAAGCGCAAGGACCCGCAAGAGCGAGCACGCTTCCTGAATGCCTCGGATGTCTCGTTCCTGTGCCTGCCGGACGTGGCCTCGCGTGAGGCCGTGTCGCTGGTGACCAATCCCAATACCTGCGTGATCGACGCCAGCACGGCGTTCCGCACCACGGACTCGTGGGCCTATGGCCTGCCCGAGCTGACCCGTGGCCAGCGCGAGAAGGTGCGCGCCAGCAAGCGCATCGCGGTGCCGGGCTGCCACGCCAGCGCCTTCGTGCTGGCCGTGCGTCCGCTCGTGGAAGCGGGCCTGATGCCGGCCGACTACCCGGTGTCGGCGTTCTCGCTGACCGGCTACAGCGGCGGCGGCAAGAAGATGATTGCCGAGTTCGAGGCGGGCGGGAATCCGCGTCTCGATAGCCCGCGCCCCTACGCGCTGAGCCTCGAGCACAAGCACCTGCCCGAGATGCGCGTGCAGGCCGGCCTGGCCCAGGCGCCGATCTTCAACCCGATCGTCGGCAACTTCCTGAAGGGTCTGGCCGTGACGGTGCCGGTGTTCCCGGCGCTGCTGTCGCGCAAGGCCGATGCCGAGGCCATCCTCGACATCTACCGCAAGCATTACGAGGGCGAGCAGTTCGTGCGCGTGCATCCGTTCAATAGCGATGCCAACCTCGACGGCGGCTTCTTCGACGTCCAGGCCAGCAACGACACCAATCGCGTGGACCTGTTCGTGTTCGGCAATGGCGAGCGCCTGAATCTGGTCGCACGCCTGGACAACCTCGGCAAGGGCGCCGCCGGCGCGGCCGTGCAATGCATGAACGTGCATGTGGGCGCCGACGAGGCGACCGGGCTGACCGCCTGACGCGTCACCAACCCGTCGCACAATAAGAAAAGCCGGCTTCGCGCCGGCTTTTCGCTTTCCTGGGATCCGGCTGGCCTAGCTGCCGGTCTTGACCAGCGTCGCCTTCAGCGCCACGCCGATATACGCCGCGCCCTTGGCGCAGACGTAGGTGGTATCGCTGGAGGTCTCGTCGTCCTTCCAGTTGCTGCGGATCTCCATCACCGCATTGCTGCCGCCCTGGGCCGCGCGCTGCTGGAGGTCCTGCACAGCCTGCACGAACACCGTTTCGCACAGCTGGGCATCCGTCAGCACCGGGCCCTCCTGCACCTTGTTCACCGGCCGGCGCACGCGCTTCACCGTCTTGTACAAGGTGGGATCCGTGGCGCCCTCAAGCCGGTTGAAGCCGAACAGCAGCTTCGTGTTCGGGTCGATGCGTTCCTTGGCGGCCTGGCTAGCCAGTGCCTGGTCGATCGGCATCGTCAGCAGCGTGTCGGCGGCGCTGGCCACGCCCGACGCGCCCGCAGCCACCAGCGCGGCCGCTACCAGGCCGCAGCGCAATCCAGTCCTCATGGTCTTTCTCCCTGATCAAGGTTGAGAATCTCAGCGCGCCAAAGCCTGTTGCAGGGGCGTTGACGCCACATTTCCATCCTACAGGAATCGCCGATAACCTGAGTCGACGGCCGTCTTTACTTTTTTAGTGGACGCTGGCTGTCGTCGTCGCCGGCATCGACCGGGGCACCGCCCAGGTTAGCCATATTGGGCGTGTGGGCGGGCAGCTTCTCCATCGGCATGTTCATGGCGCGGGCGTAGAGCGGCATCACCTCGGCCATGTGCGCCTCAAGCACCGCGATGCGGCTGCGGCCGGACGGGTGCGTGGACTTGAACTCGTCGCCCATCTCCAGCACCGTGCCCATCTTGCGCCACAGCGTGACGGCGGCGCGCGGGTCGTAGCCGGCGCGGGCGGCGATGTCCATGCCAATCAGGTCCGCCTCGGTTTCCTCGAGCCGCGAAAACCGCAGCGACACGAGCCGGGCATTGTTGCCGATATCGAAATTGCCGAGATTGCCGAAGCCGGTCAGCTGGGACACCACGTTGGCGCCAAGATTCGAGATCTCGGACTGCGCCGCGCGCTGCCGGGCGTGTTCCTCCAACGCGTGGGCGATCTCGTGGCCCATCACCATGGCCACTTCGTCGTCGGTGAGCTTGAGCTGGTCGAGCAGGCCGGAATAGACCGCCATCTTGCCGCCGGGCATGCAGAACGCGTTGACCAGCTTCGACTCGATCAGGTTGATCTCCCACGCCCAGCGGCCGGCGCGTGGGTTCCACAGCACGGTCTCGGGCAGCAGCCGGATGCCGATCTCGCGCAGGCGCTTCACCTGCGGGTTGTCGTCGCCGGCCAGCGTGTGCTTGGCGATGGCTTCCTGCTTGATCTGTTCGTACTCGCGGGCAGCCTGCTGGTCGATGACTTCCATCGGCACGATCGTGCGCACGCGCGAGTAGCGGCGCTCCACGCGCACGCCGTCGTCGGGCGCGGCTACCAGGGCCACTTCCTGCGCGATGGCCGGCACGGTTGCGCACGCGGCGCAGGACCAAGCCAGCCAGGTCAGCCATCCCGGGCGCCGGGGCGTGCGGCACGGTGGCAACGGCGATTCGTTCGACGCGATCAGGGTCACGGCAGGGCTCGGCGCGATAAGGGTCGACAAACGGCGTCGAATCGATGAGTGGGGACGCAAACGGTGATGCAATAATACATCCATGACGTTCCAAGACTACCTCGACATTTTCCGCAATCGCCGCATCGGCGCCATGCTGACGCTGGGCTTCGCGTCCGGGCTGCCGCTCGCGCTGACCTCGGGCACGCTCCAGGCCTGGATGACCGTGGAGGGGCTCGACATCAAGACCATCGGCTTCTTCTCGCTGGTCGGGCAGGCGTACATCTTCAAGTTCCTGTGGGCGCCGCTGATGGACCGCTACACGCCGCCCCTGCTGGGCCGGCGGCGCGGCTGGCTGCTGGTCACGCAGCTCGGGCTGGTGGCCAGCATCGCCGCCATGGCGTTCTGCCCGCCGCGCGAGGCGCTCTGGGCGCTGGCGGCGCTGGCCACGCTGGTGGCGTTCCTGTCGGCGTCGCAGGACATTGTGTTCGATGCCTACAGCACCGACGTGCTGCGCCCGGCCGAGCGCGGCGCCGGCGCGGCGGTCAAGGTGCTCGGCTACCGGCTGGCGATGCTGGTCTCGGGCGGGCTGGCGCTGTACCTGGCGGACCGCGTGCTGGGCTGGTCCAGCATGTACCTGCTGATGGCGGCGCTGATGTCGGTAGGGCTGCTGACGCTGCTCTGGGCGCCCGAACCGGACGTGCCGGCGCGCCAGCCGCGCACGCTGGAGGAGGCCGTGGTCGGCCCGCTGCGCGACTTTTTCGGGCGCCAGGGCGCGTGGTGGCTGCTGCTGCTGATCGTGCTCTACAAGCTGGGCGATGCCTTCGCCGGCAGCCTGTCCACCACGTTCCTGATCCGGGGCCTGGGCTTCGATCCGGGCGAGGTGGGCATCGTCAACAAGACGCTGGGCCTCGCGGCCACGATCATCGGCGCGCTGTTCGGTGGGTCGCTGATGGTGCGGCTCGGGCTGTACCGGTCGCTGATGCTGTTCGGCATCCTGCAGGCGGTGTCGAACCTCGGCTACTGGGTGCTCTCGGTCACGCCGCCCCATATCTGGAGCATGGGTGCGACCATCGCCATCGAGAACATCTGCGGCGGCATGGGCACGGCGGCCTTCGTGGCGCTGCTGATGACGCTCTGCAACCGCTCGTTCTCGGCCACGCAGTACGCGCTGCTGTCCGCGCTGGCGTCGATCGGCCGGGTCTACGTGGGGCCCACCTCGGGCTATATGGTCGAAGCCTGGGGCTGGGCGCCCTTCTACCTCGGCACCGTGGTGGCGGCCGTGCCCGGCGTGGCCCTGCTCTGGGCGATGCGCGGCACGGTCCACCGCTACGAAGCCCAGGCGCGCGAGCCGGCCAAGGAGCCGGGCGTCCCTCGTCCGGCCTGATCGGCCTTATTCCTTGTAGTAGACGATCTGGTGCGACGAGGCCAGCAGCACGCCGCTGGCGCTCCAGATCTGCGCGCTCTGGTCGAAGAAGCCCTGGCGGAACACCTGCGCCCGCGCGCTGCCGAGCACGTGGCTGTCGCCCAGCGCGGCCAGCGTGGCCGCATCGGCATGGAAATAGGTCGTGATCGACACCGTGCCGGCCGGCACAAAGCCGGCGCGCTTGAGGAAAATGCGCGGATAGAAGGCGTCGCACCAGGCTGCCACAGCGGCGTAGTCGGGCGTGCGGGCCGGTTCGTCACGCAGCCAGAACTGGGTCAGGCTGTCCGGATGCTCGGTGCCGACGGCGGTTGAGGGCTTGGCGCCGCGCACCGCGCGCATGTCGTAGCTGCCGATCCAGCGCACCGGCGCGAAGCCGCCCATGCCGGGCAGGGTGTCAGCGGGCGGCACATCGGGCATGACGGCTTCGCCGCTGCCCCAGGTCTCGCGCCGCACGGCGAAGACCGCGCTGCCGGTGGTCGTCACCTCGCCGTTCTGGCGCAATTCCAGATGCCAGTGCTGGGTGGACCGGTTGGTCCGCGACGGACGCGCCTCGATCTCGAACGGCCCCTCGGCAATCGGCCCGGCGAAGTTCACCGTCAGCGCAATCGGATCGCCCAGCCGCTCGGGATGGCTCAACGCCGCCTGGAGGAGCGTGGCCGCCGTCATCCCGCCGAACGGGCCAATCATGTTCCAGTAGGCCTGGCTGGTATGACCCAGGAAGCGGTGCTCGCCGGCTGGCTCCAGCGCCAGGGCGAGGTCGAACGGATGTTGCGAGTCGGTGTGGGGCGCTTGGGTCATGGCAGAAAATAGTACGATCGTTCGGTAATCGTCGTACGGTATGCCCACCCGGCCCCCGCGTCAAGCCGGGTTCACACCGCGCAAACCCGGTACACCGCCAGGCTGCCGCGCCAGTTCTCGCCCCAGTTCACGGTCACGCCCTCGTGCATCACCACGCGGTCCAGCACGCGCAGGCCCACCTTGGGCGCCAGCCCCTCGAAGTCGCTGATGGTCAGCACACGCACGTTCGGCGTGTTGTACCACTGGTACGGCAGCGCTTCCGACACCGGCATGCGGCCCCGGAACACCGACAGCCGGTGCGGCCAGTAGCCGAAGTTCGGGAACGAGACGATGCACTCGCGTCCCACCCGCAGAGTGTCGCGCAGCACCTGGGCCGTGTTGTGGATGGTCTGGAGCGTCTGGGACAGGATCACCGTGTCGAAGCTCCGGTCCTCGAACAGCGCCAGCCCGCCCTCCAGGTCCTGCTGAATCACGTGCACGCCCTTCTGGGCGCAGGCCAGCACGCCTTCGTCGCGGATTTCGATGCCATACGCCTGCACGTCCAGTTCGTCCTGGAGCACGCGCAGCAGGCTGCCATCGCCGCAGCCGGCGTCCAGCACCGTGGAGTTGGGCTCGATCCAGCGCGCAATCGCGCGGAAGTCGGGCCGCAGCGCGAGGATATTGGGGTTGGCGGAGGCGTTCATGCGCCGATCTCCTCGGCAATGCGTTCGTAGTAGGCGCGCATCAGGTTGTGGTAGCGCGGATCGTCGAGCAGGAAGGCGTCGTGGCCGTGCGGGGCGTCGATCTCGGCGTACGAAACCGGCCGCTTGTTGTCGAGCAGCGCCTTGACCAGCTCCCGGCTGCGGTTCGGCGCGAAGCGCCAGTCGGTCGTGAAGCTCGCTACCAGGAAGCTGGCCTGGGTGTGGGAGATCGCGCGCTTCAGGTCGCCGCCGTAGGCCAGCGCCGGGTCGAAGTAATCGAGCGCGCGGGTGATCAGCAGGTAGGTGTTGGCGTCGAAGTACTCCGCGAACTTGTCGCCCTGGTAACGCAGGTAGCTTTCCACCTGGAACTCGACGTCGAACGAGAAGCGGATGTCCTCGGACTTCAGCGAGCGGCCGAATTTCTCGGCCATGTCCTCGTCGGACAGGTAAGTGATATGGCCGATCATGCGCGCCACGCGCAGGCCGCGCTTCGGCTTGACGTTGTGCGCGTAGTAGTTGCCGCCGTGGAAGTCCGGGTCCGACAGGATGGCGCTGCGCGCCACCTCGTTGAAGGCGATGTTCTGCGCCGACAGCTTGGGCGTGGACGCCACCACGATGCAGTGGCGCAGCCGGTCCGGGTACATCAGGCTCCAGGCCAGCGCCTGCATGCCGCCGAGGCTGCCGCCCATCACCGCGGCGAACTGCGTGATGCCGAACGCGTCGGCCACGCGCGCCTGGGCGTTGACCCAGTCCTCCACGGTCACCACCGGGAACAGCGCGCCGTAGGGCTGGCCGGTGGCCGGGTTGGTGCTCATCGGCCCGGTCGAGCCGAAGCAGGAACCAAGGTTGTTCACGCCGATGACGAAGAAGCGGTCGGTATCGAGCGGCTTGCCGGGGCCGACCATGTTGTCCCACCAGCCGATGTCGCGCGGATTGTCCGCCGCGATGCCGGCCACGTGGTGCGAGGCGTTGAGCGCGTGGCACACCAGCACGGCATTCGATGCCGCCGCGTTGAGCGTGCCGTAGGTTTCCACCATCAGGTCATAGCCGGCCAGCTGGCTGCCGTTGCGCAGCGGGAGCGGCTCGGCGAAGTGCATGCGCCGGGGCGTGACAACGCCGACGGAGCCAGCGGCGAGGTCGGCCTCCGGTACGGCGGCAGGAATAGCAACATCTGTCATGGAGGGGGCCCGCGGCGAGCGGGCATAAAAAAACCCGACTGGCAGTTGCGTGTGTCGCAGCCAAGTCGGGCATGTCGCGGTGTCCCGCGCGTCGGCGCCATATCGTGGATTGCTCCCGCGAGGCACCGACCCAACCTCTTTAGCCGCATTTATAGTGGCAGCCGGCGGTCATCCTGAGATCCCCGTTGGCTGCCGCGCGCCCGCAAGCCAGTCATCAAATCGGCGCGACGCGGCCATTATAGTGCAGTTCCCGGGTGCGCTGCTGGCCGCGTGTGACGCGCCCCCGGTCCTCCCGCTGGTTCAGCCCAGCAGGATCCGCAACTGGGCGTCGATGTTCTCGCCCGGCGCCTTGCGGAAGCCGCTCTTCACGTAGCGGTGCCACTGGCCCTGCACAGCCGCCGTGATCAGCGCCACGCGCACCGGGATGTCGGCGTCGGCCGGGAAGGCGGCCTGCGTGACGGCCACCTTCAGGCACTGGCGCAGCGACGCCTCGATCCGGTCCACCATCTGGTTGATGCGTTCCTGCAGCCGTTCGTGCTCGCCCACCAG
Source organism: Cupriavidus sp. OV096 (assembly GCF_900115455.1). Taxonomy (NCBI): domain Bacteria; kingdom Pseudomonadati; phylum Pseudomonadota; class Betaproteobacteria; order Burkholderiales; family Burkholderiaceae; genus Cupriavidus; species Cupriavidus sp. OV096. The sequence continues at coordinate 301,646 of NZ_FOWM01000002.1, read as the reverse complement.
CGCCTCGCCGGTCAGCACGCGCGTCATGCCGGGGTTCTTCTCGGCAAACGACAGCAGCATCCGCACGATGGCCTGCACCTGGCGCAGGCCATGCTCCTCCTGCGTGGTGATCTGGTTGATCAGCCCGAACACGGTCTGCTCGATAAAGCCGATCAGGCCTTCGAACATCTGCGCCTTGCTGGCGAAATGGCGATAGAGCGCGGCTTCCGAGACTGACAGCCTGGCGGCCAGCGCCGCCGTGGTGATCTTTTCCCCGCGCGGATGCTCGAGCATGCCGGCCAGGGTCTGGAGGATCTGGATGCGCCGCTCGCCAGGGCGCGGGCGCTTGCGCGCGGGCCCTTCGGCGGTCTGGATGGCGGTGGCGGCCATCAGCGGCGGCGCCTCCGGCTGGCTTTCAATGGTTTGCGTCATGACCCGGTTCTCCGTATTCGTCGTAGGAGTTGATGCATCGATTGTACTTTTATGTCCACATAGCCGGGCCGATTCACCACGCGCGCCCGTACGCGCGGGGCATGGTCGGGCAACTGCTGCGGCGCCGTGCCGTATTGTGCGCCATCCACGCCAGGTGGCGGAAGCTGCGCTTCGGCGGCCATCATCGTGACCGATCTTTCCTGGGCGCCGTGGCCCACGTGCTGGCGGTCCTCGGCGGCCAGCGCGGTGCGCGTGGCAGCATCGGCCACCGCGCCCGGCACGGCGGCATCGACCGGGACTGGCGCGGCCGCCGGCACCGGCTGGGGCCGCGACGGCGCCAGCGTGCGCAGGTAGCCCGTCACCCAGGCGGTGCGGATCCCCGTGCCCGCATAGTGTTTCAGATGCGACAGCGTGTCTTCCACCAGCACCGCGCGATGGGGCGCCACGCCGGTGCGCGCCAGCAGCCGGCGCAGCATGCGGCGGTCAGGCTTGGGCCGCAGATGGCCGTGCACCCACATATCCTCGATGGCCACCACGCGCTCGAAGCAGCGTTCGATGCCGGCAATCGCCATGACCGCCCGGGCGTAGTCGCGCGGCGCGTTGGTGACCAGGATTTTGCGCCCGGGCAGCCGGCGCAGCGCGGCGGCCAGCCCGCGCCGCACGCGCACCATCTCGGCCAGGGCCGGGAAGTCGTGGGCTTCGTGCAGGAAATCGGCCGCATCCACGCCATGGTGGCGGATCATGCCGAGCAGGGTGGCGCCGTAGCGCTGCCAGTACTCCACCCGCACGCGGCTGGCGGTGGCCTCGTCGGACCCGAGCACGCGCGCCACATAGGCGGTCATGCGCCGGTTGATGGCCGGGAAGATCGCGTGGGAGGCGTCGTGCAAGGTGTTGTCGAGATCGAACAGCCAGACGATGTCGCCCGACTGATCGCCCGCTGGCCGGCGCACCCGAGGATGCCGGAGGCGTTGCCGCGCGGCGGGAGTCGATGCCTCCGACGGGCGCGCGTGCGCCACGCCGCGGCGCTGGTGAGGTTGTCTGAGGAACACGCCGGGCTGCAGGGGGATGACTGGTGGGAGGGGTGCGGGCGCGGCGGCGACAATCCGCCCCTGCGCCCGCAAATCCGGCTCAGTGCGAGCGGATCATCGTGCCGAACGCCTGCTCGGTCAGGATTTCCAGCAGCAGCGAGTGCTCGATACGGCCGTCGATGATGTGGACCGAGTGCACGCCGCTCTTGGCGGCATCCAGCGCGGACGAGATCTTGGGCAGCATGCCGCCCGAGATCGTGCCATCGGCGAACAGTTCCTCGATCTCGCGCGCGGACAGGTCGGTCAGCAGGTTGCCCTTCTTGTCCATCACGCCCGGGATGTTGGTCATCATCACCAGCTTCTCGGCCTTGAGGATCTCGGCCATCTTGCCGGCAACCACGTCGGCGTTGATGTTGTACGCCTGGCCGTCGTCGGAGAAGCCGATCGGGGAGATCACCGGGATGAACGCGTCATCCTGCAGCGCCTTGACCACGGCCGGGTTGATCGCCTCGATATCGCCCACGTAGCCGATGTCGATGAAGGTGCCGGGCTTTTCGCGGTCCGGCATCTGCAGGCGCTTGGCGCGGATCAGGCCGCCGTCCTTGCCGGTCAGGCCCACAGCCTGGCCGCCGTACTGGTTGATCAGCATGACGATGTCCTGCTGCACCTCGCCGCCGAGCACCCACTCCACCACTTCCATGGTTTCTTCGTCGGTGACGCGCATGCCCTGGATGAACGTGCCCACCTTGCCCACCTTCTTCAGGGCTTCGTCGATCTGCGGCCCGCCGCCGTGCACCACCACCGGGTTCATGCCCACCAGCTTCAGCAGGATCACGTCGCGCGCGAAGCCGTGCTTGAGCTTCTCCTCCGTCATCGCATTGCCGCCGTACTTGACCACGATGGTCTTGCCGTGGAACTTGCGGATATAGGGGAGCGCCTCGGCGAGGATCTCGGCCTTGAGGGAGGGGGCGATGGCGGCAACCGTGGTGGTGGCCGGCCCAGGATTGTCGGCGTTCATGGCAAGGGACATCCGTTGGAATCAGCAGGTATCATGGCGAATCCGTCCGCCGGACTGGCTTTGACGGGCAGGCGCCGATTTTACAAGAAACCGCGCGGCACGCGCGAAGACGACAAGAACCTGATCCCCGGCACGCCCGATGCCGCCCCCGCAATGAGCCTCGATCCCGCCGAATTGCAGGCCGTGCGGCCGTATCTGCTGCGCTTTGCCCGGTTGCAGCTGCGCGACGAAGCGCTCGCCGAAGACGCCGTTTCCGAGACCCTTTTGGCCGCGCTGGAGCATCCGGAGCGCTTTGCAGGCCAGTCAGCGCTGCGCACGTGGCTGGTCGGCATTCTCAAGCACAAGATCGTCGATATCCTGCGCAGCGGCAAGCGCGAGGTGCGCCTGGCGCTGGCCACCGGCGACGATGGCGAGCCGCAATCGGAGCAGGACGCCTTCGACGCGCTGTTCACGCGCAACGGCCACTACCAGCATCCGCCCTCCGACTGGGGCGACCCCGACCGCACTTTCGAGCGCCGCGAGTTCTTCGAAGTGCTGCAAACCTGCGTCGACCGACTGCCCGCCAAGTCCGCGCGGATTTTCATGATGCGGGAATGGCTCGAACTGGAGACCGAAGAAATCTGTCAGGCCTTGCAGATCAGCGCGACCAACGCATGGGTGATGCTGTACCGCGCCCGCATGCGGCTGCGCGAATGCCTGGAAGTGAAATGGTTCGGCAACCGTGGTGCGAATACAACAGCCGCCCCCGCCGCGCCGTCACGCTGACCCCACCCCTCTATATAGATAGGCCGAATTCGTCTCATGTCCGAACCCCGCCGCCGCCTGCTGCCGAACTGCGAGGAAATCCATCACCTGACCATGAAGGGCATGGACCGGCCCCTGACGTGGGGGGAGCGGCTGCGCCTGCGCGGCCATCTGGCCATCTGCGCCACGTGTACCCACTTCAGCGGGCAGATGCGGATGATGCGCGAGGCGATGTGGCGGCTTGGGCAGGATGGTGGCGACGGACCCGGCCCGAGGCCATGACCGATCCATCGACCATCCAGACCGGCCAGCTACGCCCCGTGGAGCGGTGCAGCCGCTGCGGCGCGGCCTTCGCCTGCGGCTACGTGGCCGGACTGCCCGAATGCTGGTGCGCCAGCCAGCCGCTGCTGCCTGCGCGGCAGATCGTGGCGGGCCAGCACTGCCTGTGCCCGGATTGCCTGAAGGCCCGGCGGGACGCCTCGCAAAACACTTGAAGCCCTAAAAATTCCGCTCGACGAATGGCATAACCGGACCCATCCGGTTTAATATTCGCCACATGAATAGCCTACGCGGAATCGACCTCAATCTGCTCGTGGTGCTCGAAGCACTGTTTGCCGAGCGCCATATCTCGCGCGCCGCACTGCGGCTGCAACTGAGCCAGCCGGCGGTCAGCCATTCGCTGGCGCGGCTGCGGCAACTGCTCGACGACCCCCTGCTCGTGCGCGGCCAGGGCGGGCTCGTGCTGACGCCCCGCGCGCATGAACTGACTGCCCCGCTGGCCGAGGCGCTGGCGCAGGTGCGTATCCTGCTCGGCCCGGGCGGCTTTCAGCCGTCCATGGCGCGCCGCACCTTCCGCGTGGCGATGTCCGATTACGGCGCACTGGTGGTGCTGCCCCGGCTGCTGCGCACGGTGCGCAAGGCCGCGCCGAACATCGACCTCGTGGTCACGCAAGCCAGCCGCGAGACCATGACGGCGCAGGTGGCCGACGGCGAACTCGACATTGCTTTGGGCGCCTTCACCTACCAGCCGGAAGGCGTGCGCACGGCGGTGCTGTTCGACGATGACTTTGCGTGTGCGGTGGATGCGGCCACGGTGCGCGACACCGGCCGGCTCGATCACGTGGCCTATCTGGCGCGCTCCCACGTGCTGGTGAGCGCGGCGAGCGAGCGCGGGGAGCTGATCGACGCTACCGTGGCGCGCCTGGGCGGTCGCCGCAAGATTGCGTGCACGGTACCGCACTGGAGCGTGGCGCCGGCACTGATCGCCGGGACCAATATGGTCCTGACGGCGGCGCGGCGTACGCTGGCGACGCTGGAAGATCCGCGCCTGACCATTTTCGAGGCGCCGTTCTCGATTCCCGGCTTCAGCTACAGCATGATCTGGCCCGAGCGGGCCGAGGCCGATCCGGGCCACACCTGGCTGCGTGAGCGGGTGCTGCAGGCGGCGGCAGCGCCGGAATCGGAAGCGGAGGCGGCGATCAGCCTGCGCGGCTGATCCGCGTCTTAGTGCTTGTGATCGCCGTGGCCGGCGGCGCCTGCCGTCGGCGCGCCGGCGGTCAGGTCGCGCACCTGCGCCTTGACCTGCTGCTCGACGATCTTGCCGTTCTGCTCGATCTTCAGCGTCAGCGGCACGGTATCCCCGGCCTTGAGCTGGGACTTCAGCCCCATCAGCATGATGTGATAGCCGCCCGGCTTGAGTTCCACGTCCTGCATCTGCGGCAGGTCCAGCGACGGCACCTGGCGCATGCGCATCACGTTGTTCTCCATCTTCATCTCATGCAGCTCGGCAGCAGCCACGGGCGACGACACGCCCACCAGTTTTGCGGACGCATGCGCGTGCAGCGTCATGAACGCGCCGGACGCCGACTGCGCCGGCACCGTGCCGCGCACCCAGGCATTGCTCACGTCGACCTGCGCCAACGCGTGTGCGCTGCCCAGCAGGCCGGCCAGGGCCAGGGTGACGATCGAGGCGGCGCGCGGCGCGCGAAAACGGGCTTGCATCGGTAACATCTCCACGAAGTCGACGGAATCGACGGGGTCAACGAAATTCAACGAAAGGCGGCTATTAGACCATGGCGCTCCCGAGTCTGCCGGGCATGGCAACCGCGTAGTCTGGCAGCGCCGGGGGCCGGCCTGAATGCGGCAAGGTGTCGCACGCCGGGTCGCCGCCGCCGCGCGGCATGGCGGCATTGCTACACTGCCGGCATGCCGCCCTCCCCGCCCCTTACCGCACCGCCGACTCCCGCTGCCTCCGTCGCGCCGGCTCCCGCCCCAGCCATGCCGGGCGGGGCGCCCCAGCGCCACGGCCTGGTGAGCCTGCGCCGCCTGTGCTGGCTGCGCTGGGCGCTGCTGGCGGGGCAGGCGCTGCTGCTGGTGTCGTGCGAGTCGGTGGCCGGCATCCACCTGCCCTACAAGCCGCTGCTTTACCTGTTCGCCGCGCAAGCCATCTTCAATGTGCTGACGGTGGTCCGCCTGCACTGGCACGGGCAGCAGAACACGGTGCCGTCGGACGCCGAGCTGATGGCCCAGATGATCGTGGACCTGACCGCGCTGTCGGCCATCCTGTTCTACACCGGCGGCGCCACCAATCCGTTCGTCTCGTTCTACCTGCCCGGGCTGGCCATCGCATCGGCCATCCTGCCGTGGCGCTTCGTCTCGGCGCTCGCGCTCTATGCGCTGGCGTGCTATTCGCTGCTGCTGCTCGAATACGTGCCGCTGCACCTGCACAACCCGGACAACGCGGTGAACTACCACCTGGCCGGCATGTGGCTGAACTTCGTGGCCAGCGCGGTGATGATCGCCTTCTTCGTGGCGCGGCTGTCGGGCGTGCTGCGCCAGCGCGATGCCCAGTTGAATCTCGCCCGCGAGCAACTGTTGCGGGAGTCGCGTGCCGAGGCGCTGAACGATCAGGCGGCGGCTGTCGCGCATGAGATCGGCACGCCGCTGGCCACGCTGGCGGTGATCGCCGGCGAGTTGCGTGGGGATGCCTCCGACGCAGCGCGTGCGAACACGCCACTCGCCGACTACCTCCCCGATTTCCGCACGATGGAGCAGCAGCTGGACCTGTGCCGCTCGATCCTGGCCCGCCTGCGCGCGGACCGCGAACCGCTGGCGCCGCAGCCGCTCGACACCTGGCTCGCGCCGTTCGTCGAACGCTGGCAATTGCGTCATCCGCAGGCCAGCCTGCAATCGACGCTGGCGCCGGACGCGGCTACCCACCCCGTGGACGCCGCGCGTGTGAGCCAGATCCTGACCATCCTGCTGGACAACGCCGCGCGCAGCCAGCAGGCCATGGGCCATGCGATGCGCCAGACGCCGCCGCTGCGGCTGGATATCACCGGCGATGGCCACGCGCTGCGCTTCGCCGTCACCGACCACGGCGGCGGCATCCCCCCGGCGCTGCGCGCGCAACTGGGCGAGGCGCCCGTCGCCAGCACGCACGGCGGCCAGGGCATCGGCCTCTACCTCGCGCAAAGCGCCGCGCGCCAGCTTGGCGGCAGCCTGTCCTGGCAGGACCACCGCGGCGGTGGCACCGTGGCCGTGCTGCGCCTGCCGCTGGCCGGCGCCACCCCGCTCAACCTCACTTCCTCCGACTTCCAACCGTGATGACAGACGCCTCCGCGCCCACCGACGCAACGCCCTTCCTGGTGATCGATGACGACGAGGTCTTCTCGGGCACGCTCGCGCGGGCGCTGACGCGGCGCGGCTATGCGGTGCAGGTGGCCCACCACGGCAGCGCGGCGCTGGCGCTGGCCGCGCGCACGCCGTTTGCCTACGTCACGCTGGATCTGCATCTGGGGCCGCCCGCCGAGGCCAGCGGCACGGCGCAGGCGGAATCGGGCCTGCATCTGGTGGCGCCGCTGCGCGCCGCGCTGCCGGACGCGCGCATCCTCGTGCTGACCGGCTACGCGAGCATTGCCACAGCCGTGGCGGCGGTCAAGCAGGGGGCGGACGAATACCTGGCCAAGCCGGCCAATGTCGATTCGATCCTGACGGCACTGATGGCGGGGATTTCGGAAGAGGCGGCCGAGGCGGCGCTGGAGGAGCCGACGCCGCTATCGGTGGCGCGACTCGAATGGGAGCATATCCAGCGCGTGCTCACCGAGCACGGCGGCAATATCTCGGCCACGGCACGGGCGCTGAACATGCATCGGCGCACCTTGCAGCGCAAGCTCGGCAAGCGGCCGGTGTCGCGATAGTCGCGCTAGGCGCGTCGGGCGACGCGAAATAACTTACAGACGAAGCTGGACGTAGTCCCAGCCAAGATCATCGGCGGACGATTCATGGTCCACGCCGGCCATGCGCACGGCGTCATTGGCGTGGCGGTCGGCCAGGGTGACCAGCTCGCCCGAGGCGATGGCCAGCGCCGTGGCGGCAGCCTGGCCACCGTGCGCGGCCTGCCGCTCGGGCTGGTCCGCGTGGACCGAGGCCGAAGCCGGGATCGGCAGCGCGGCGGCGGCGGCCGGGGTCACGGCGGGCCGGACGCACAGGAAGACGGTGGCGGCGGTGATGCTCGCCACCACGCTCGCGGTGGCGATGGCAACGCGGCGCTTGCGCACCTGGTTGCGTTTGAAAAAAAGCGTGCGCGAAGGTTGGCGCGACATAGGCAGACTCCCGGCAGGTGTTTGAAGTGAAATGCGGTGGCTCCCGCTCCGGTCCATCGACCAGCAAGGTGCGCAAGGGTCGCATTTCGACGAGGTCCGGCGCCAGCATGCTTACCAATGCTTACGGTCGTTACTGGCGGGAGGCATCCGCGCGGGCCGCTGACACATGCCGGTCAAGACCCCAAAACAAAACGAGCCAGACATCGGTCTGGCTCGTTGTTCCTTCAAATCCGCCGGGGCGGCTTACAGCACGTAGCGCGACAGGTCCTCGTTGCCGGCCAGGTCGGCCAGGCGCTCATCGACATACTTGCCGTCGATGGTCACCGTCTCGCCGGAGGAGCGGGTGGCGTGGAACGACAGGTCTTCCAGCAGCCGCTCCATCACCGTGTACAGCCGGCGCGCGCCGATGTTCTCGACCTTCTCGTTCACCGAGAACGCGATCTCGGCCAGCCGGCGGATGCCGTCCTGCGCGAACTGCAGGTCCACCTCTTCCGTCTTCAGCAGCGCCTGGTACTGCTTGGTCAGGCTGGCGTCGGTCTGGGTGAGGATGGCCTCGAAGTCCTGCACGGACAGCGACTCCAGTTCCACGCGGATCGGGAAACGGCCCTGCAGTTCGGGAATCAGGTCGCTCGGCTTGCTCAGGTGGAACGCGCCCGAGGCGATGAACAGGATGTGGTCGGTCTTGATCATCCCGTACTTGGTGTTCACCGTGGTGCCTTCCACCAGCGGCAGCAGGTCGCGCTGCACGCCCTGGCGCGACACCTCGCCGCCGCCCACATCGCTGCGGCTGGCGATCTTGTCGATCTCGTCCAGGAACACGATGCCGTTCTGCTCGACGTTGGCGATGGCCTTGTGCTTCAGCTCCTCCTCGTTGACGAGCTTGGCGGCCTCTTCGTCGATCAGCAGCTTGAACGCTTCCTTGACCTTCATCTTGCGGCGATGCTTCTTGCCCTGGCCCAGCCCGGCGAACATCGTGCGGATCTGCTCGGTCATGTCCTCCATGCCCGGCGGGCCCATGATGTCCATGCTCGGCTGGCCGGCGGCCACTTCCAGCTCGATATCCTTGTCATCGAGCTGGCCCTCGCGCAGCTTCTTGCGGAAGGCCTGGCGCGTGTTCGAGTCCTTGTCCTCGGTCTGGGCGAAGCCGATGTCGCGCGGCGGCGGCAGCAGCACGTCCAGCATGCGGTCCTCGGCGGCGTCCTCGGCCTTGGTGCGCACCTTCTTCATTTCCGATTCGCGCGTCTGCTTGATGGCCATCTCGGCCAGGTCGCGCACGATGGTGTCCACGTCGCGGCCCACGTAGCCCACTTCGGTGAACTTGGTGGCCTCGATCTTGATGAACGGCGCATCGGCCAGCTTGGCCAGCCGGCGCGCGATCTCGGTCTTGCCCACGCCGGTGGGCCCGATCATCAGGATGTTCTTCGGGGTGATTTCCTGGCGCAGCGGGTCTTCCACCTGCTGGCGGCGCCAGCGGTTGCGCAGCGCCACGGCCACGGCCTTCTTGGCCTTGTTCTGGCCGATGATGTGCTTGTCGAGTTCGGAAACAATTTCCGACGGGGTCATGGTTTGCGACATGGTATCCGGGGGTTCAGTGCGGTGCGGTGCAGCGCCAGCGGGCGACGCTTATTCCAGCGTCTCGATGACGAAGTTCGTGTTCGTGTAGATGCAGAGCTCGCCGGCGATGGTCAGCGCCTTCTCGACCACGTCCTGGGGAGCCAGTTCGGTGTTCTCGATCAGCGCCTTGGCCGCCGACTGCGCGTACGCACCGCCCGAGCCGATGGCCGCGATGCCGCCCTCGGGGTCCAGCACGTCGCCGTTGCCGGTAATGACCAGCGTGGTGTCGCGGTCGGCCGTGATCAGCATGGCCTCGAGCCGGCGCAGCGCGCGGTCCGAGCGCCAGTCCTTGGCCAGGTCCACCGCGGCGCGGGTCAGGTTGCCCTGGTACTTCTCGAGCTTGGCCTCGAAGCGGTCGAGCAGCGAGAAGGCGTCGGCCGTGCTGCCGGCAAACCCGACCAGCACCTTGCCGTTGTAGATGCGGCGCACCTTGCGCGCCGTACCCTTCATCACGATATTGCCGAGAGTGACCTGGCCGTCACCGCCGAGCGCAACCTGGTTGCCGCGTCGGACGCTGACGATGGTAGTGCCGTGATACTGTTCCATGGTGCCTTCGTGGTCCTTCTGTGATCTGTGGAGTGTGTCAGGGGGTAGGTGGCGACACGCAGCGCGCTTTCAAGAGCCGCACGCATCACAGGCGCCCGCCACGGGCAATCCCCACAATATAGAAGGCGCCGGGCGGGCGCCAAAACAAAAAGGCCACGCATCGCTGCGTGGCCTTCTGCCTTCCGGGCTGGCGCGGGGGTTAGTCCGTGCTTAGTCCGCGTACACCCCGGCCTTCTTGATTACCGGCGTCCACTTGTTGATTTCCGCCGTCAGGAACGTGCGCAGCGACTCCGGCGTGGCGCGCTGGGCCGGCACGGCCTCGGCGCCGAGTTCCGCCATCTTGGCGCGGAACGTCGGGTCAGCCACGGCCTTCTGCAGCGCGGCGGAGAGCTTGTCGATCACCGGCTTCGGCGTGCCCTTCGGCGCGTACATGGCGTGCCAGATCTTCACTTCCACGCCCGGCAGGCCCTGCTCGGCCGCGGTCGGGATGTCCTTGAACGCCTCCACGCGGCGCGACTGCATGGCCGCGTACGGCTTCAGCGCGCCAGCCTTCAGCTGGCCGGCGATGTTGGTGGTCTGGTCGCACATCAGGTTGACCTGGCCGCCCAGGATGTCCGTCAGCGCCGGCGCCGTGCCCTTGTACGGCACGGTGGTCAGCTCGGTCTGGATCGCGCTCTGGAACAGCAGGCCGCACAGGTGCGAGGCCGAGCCGATGCCGGCGTTGGCCATCGACAGCTTGCTGGCATTGGCCTTGATGTACGGCAGCAGGTCCTTGAAGGTAGCCGGCGGCAGTTGCTTGTTGCCGACCAGCACCATCGGCACGTCGGCCACTTCACCGACCATCTCGAAGTCCTTCAGCGGGTCGAAGCCCAGGTTCCGGTACAGCGCCGGTGCCGTGGACATGCCGATGTGGTGGATCAGGATGGTGTAGCCATCGCCCTTGGACTGGGCCACCTTCTTGGCACCGATGGTGCCGCCGGCACCGCCGAGGTTCTCGATCACGATGGTGGTGCCCAGGTGCTTGGACATGACCATGGTCAGCTCGCGCGCCACCTTGTCGGTCGGGCCGCCAGCCGCGAACGGCACCACGGCCTGGACCGGCTTGTTGCCCGGATATTCCTGAGCCTGCGCCCCCGTGAAAACGCCCACGCCGGCAACAGCCAGCGCGGCCGCGAAATGCATTGCAACTCGTTTCATTACTGTCTCTCCTGGATACCCTGCTTTTCCCGTTCTCACCATCCGCCTTGCCTCCTCCTCTTTACACCCCTTGCCGCCGGCCGGGCCGCCCGGGAGGCGGCGCCGCCGGTCGCGGTCCATATTGGAAACACGCGGTGACCATCGGCTCAATGTATGGGAAGCGAACAGCAACTGACCCCGCTGACAGGCGGAGCCGGAGGTGGATGTTAGCAACCTGAAAGATTAGCGAGGTATAGGGGCTAACCCGCGAGAAAGCGGCGTTTTCGGCGGATTCGCCACGCTTGCGCCGCGCTTGTGCCGCGCAGCCGCTTACGCAACTGAATTGCATCGACCCGGGCGCTATGGTTAAATGGCCCGCATGACACGCACCATCCCGCATCCGGCCGCCCAGGCAGCCGGGCCGCTCCCCGACGCCACGCTGGACGCTGCGCAGGCGCGCCTGCGCCAGCTTGGCGCGCGCGTGACGCAGCCGCGCGTGGCCATCCTCGCCTGCCTGATCGACGCCGAGGACCCGCTCACGCACCAGGCCGTGATCGACCGCCTGCCGGCCGATGGCGACGTGGACCGCGTCACGGTCTACCGCGTGCTCGACTGGCTGGTCGAGCAGGGGCTGGCGCAGAAGCGCGCGGGCCATGACCGCGTGTTCCGCTTCACGCTGGTGGAGCACGAGGCCGCGCGCGCCGAAGTCCATCGCCAGCACAGCCATTTCCACTGCACCCGCTGCGACCGCACGTTCTGCCTCGAGGCGGCCGGCGTGCCCGCGCCGTCGGTAGCGCCCAAGGTGCCGCGCGGCTTTGCCGTCGAGCACGTGGAGCTGACCGTCAACGGCGTGTGCGCCGAATGCGGCCGCACGCGCGGCGCCGGCGACGCCCACTAGGCGCCGCAAACCTTTCCCGGAGTTCCAAGACATGTCCAAACTGATCCCGGTCACGATCCTGACGGGCTTCCTCGGCAGCGGCAAGACCACGCTGCTCAAGCGCATCCTCACCGAGCAGCACGGCATGAAGATCGCCGTCATCGAGAACGAGTTCGGCGAGGAGAACATCGACAACGAGATCCTGGTGCAGGACGGCCGCGAGCAGATCGTCCAGATGAGCAACGGCTGCATCTGCTGCACGATCCGGGGCGACCTGGTGCAGGCGCTGTCCGACCTGATCACCCAGCGCGACGAAGGCAAGCTCGATTTCGACCGCGTGGTGATCGAGACCACCGGCGTGGCCAACCCGGGCCCGGTGGCGCAGACCTTCTTCATGGACGAGGAAATCGCCGCGCGCTACCTGCTGGACGCCGTGATCACGCTGGTGGACGCCAAGCACGGCAACCTCCAGCTGGACAAGCAGGAGGAAGCACAGCGCCAGGTGGGCTTTGCCGACGCCATCTTCATCACCAAGTCCGACCTGGTGCCCGAGGCCGAGGTGGCCGACCTGCGCCATCGCCTGCTGCACATGAACCCGCGCGCGCCGATCCGCACCGCCAACTTCGGCGAGACCCCGATCGACACGATTTTCGACCTGCGCGGCTTCAACCTGAACGAGAAGCTCGAGATCGACCCCGATTTCCTGCGCGCCGAGGCCCATGAGCACGATGAGCACGACCATGACCACGATCATGGCCACGTGCACGACGAGCACTGCGGCCACGACCACGATGACCACGACCACGGTCACGGGCATGGCGTGCACGATCACCACCACCATCACCACCACACGGACCACATCGCCTCGTTCGTCTTCCGCAGCGACAAGCCGTTCCACTACGGCAAGCTCGAGGAATTCCTGTCGGGCATCCTGTCGGTCTATGGCGAGAAGCTGCTGCGCTACAAGGGCGTGCTCTATATGGAAGGCGTGGACCGCAAGGTGGTGTTCCAGGGCGTGCACCAGCTGATGGGCAGCGACATCGGCGCCAAGTGGGAAGACGAGACCCCGGGCACCAAGATGGTCTTCATCGGCGTGGACCTGCCGCGCGATGCCATCCTCAAGGGACTGGCTGCCTGCCTGGCCTGAGCCCCTCCCACCCGATGTGAAGCAACCGCCGCATCCTGTGGCGGTTGCCGCCGGACCGGTTTTCCGCCCACCCTTCCCCTCCTTTGGGCGGGGTACCGGGAAAACTCCTGTCTCTTGTCCGGCTTTCTCCCATATCTACGAAAAACTTGTTCAAGTACAATAGGCCGGATTTGATACGGGCGACGCACGTTTGAGCGGCGCCGGTATTGGCAGGGCGGCGGTCGTCGTCAGCATGAGGCGGGCCGCCGGCAGGCGCGGTCGCAGTGCTTCATGCGGAGACCGCCCTCCGCTTGGGGTACCTTGGCAACAGCGCCGTCACTCGTCGACGCGTAGAGAGAGGTGTCCCCATGACAGCCGCAACGAAGACCAAAGAAAGCCGCAGCAAGACAGGCACCGCTGCGGCGGAGACGCCAGACGCGCAGCCAGCAGTGAAGGCAGCGCCAGCTCCCCGCGGCAGTACGGCGCACGCCGATGCGGGCGAGGCCAAGGGAGGCACGCGAAGCAGCAAGACTGCAGCCAGCCAGAGTGAACCGACCGCACCGCGCAAGCGGGCGGCCACTGCACCCGAGCGGACCAAGACGCCGCCGGTCGCATCAACAAGAGAATCAGCAGCAACCATGAGCAGCAACAAACTTCTGACTGAAGCTGAAATCCTGAAGATGAGCGACAAGGATTACATGAACGAGGCGCAACTGGCCTTCTTCAAGAATCGCCTTGAGCAGCTTCGCGACGAAATCCTCAAGAATGCGGACCAGACCACGGAACACCTGCGCGAGACGGTGATCGTGCCGGACCCGGCCGACCGCGCCACCATCGAGGAAGAACACGCCCTCGAACTGCGCACCCGCGACCGCGAGCGCAAGCTGCTGAAGAAGGTGGAGCAGTCGCTGCAGCGCATCGAGTCCGGCGACTACGGCTGGTGCGAGGAAACCGGCGAGCCGATCGGCGTGCCGCGCCTGCTGGCCCGCCCCACGGCCACGCTGTCGCTGGAAGCCCAGCAGCGCCGCGAACTGCGCCAGAAGCTGTTCGGGGACTGATCTCCCGCCCCGCTCCGACAGACACGGCCCGGTCATCCGGGCCGTTTTGTTTGGTGACACATTGATGACGCGCCGGTGCCGGGCGGTTTGTCTCACGGCGGCCACGGCACTACCATTGGCAGGACACCTACCCACGTGGCCGGGCTGTCGTCCGGCGCGGCTTTCTGCTACAGTCGCAACCTTGTTGCAATAACACCTTGCGCGCCGCTTTGGCGCGCCCATCGCCGAAATCGCCCGTTCCATGGCTCCTCGTCTGCCCGTCACCGTACTGTCCGGCTTCTCCGGCGCCGGCAAGACCACCGTGCTGCAACACCTGCTCGCGCAGGGCGGCACGCGCGTGGCCGTGGCCGCGAGCCAGGGCGACCTGCTGGCCGAGGTAGACCGGCTGGCGCAGGCCGGCCAGCACGACTACGTGGTGGTGGAAGCCCAGGCCACCGAAGAGCCGCTCGGCATTGCCGAGGGCTTCGCCTTCGAGGACGCCCACGGCGACGCCCCGGCAGGCGTGGCGCACCTGGACACCCTGGTGACGGTGGTCGATGCCGAGCGCTTCCTGCGCGACTATCACGACGCCCATTTCCTGTCCGAGCGCGGACTGGCCGCCCATGACGACGACGACCGTACCGTCGTGGACGTGCTGATCGACCAGATCGAAGTCGCCGACGTCATCGTCATCAACAAGATCGACCTGGTCGATGCCGGCCAGCTCGGCCGCCTGCACGCGGTGCTGCACGCGCTGAACCCGCGCGCGGACCTCGTCGATGCAAGCCACGGCAAGGTGCCGGCCGGGCGCGTGCTCGGGACGGGCCGTTTCGACCCGGACGCCACCCCGAATGCCGCCGGCTGGCAGGTGGCGCTGCAGGGCGAGCCGGTGCCGGCCGCCGCTGGCATGGGGGCCCTGCTGTACCGCCGGCGCCGCCCGTTCCATCCGCAGCGTTTCGCGGACCTGATTCATACCGAATGGATGCGCGAGCATGGCGACGTGCTGCGCTCCCGGGGCATCTTCTGGCTGGCCAGCCGCATGGACATTGCCGGCGACTGGCATCAGGCAGGCGGCGTGTGCCGCCCCGGTGCCGCCGGCGCCTGGTGGGCCGCGATCGACGCCGAGGAATGGCCGGCTGACGCCGCCTCGCGCGCCGGCATCGAGGCCGATATGGTCGATGACGGCCTGCCCGCCGAGTACGGCGACCGCCGCCAGGAACTCGTGCTGATCGGCGAGAACCTCGACGCTCCGGGGCTAGAAGCCCGGCTGGACACCTGCCTGCTGACCGACGCCGAACTCGCGGCGGGCCCCGAAGCATGGGCGGCCTACCCCGACCCGTTCCCCGACTGGGGCGACGCCTTCGGTGACGATCACGATCATGACCACGCGCATGACCATGACCACGATCATGGCGATGACGCGTGCGATTGCGGCCATGCGCACTGAAGCCACCTTTCTCGCCGACCGCATCGGCGGCCGGATGGCCCGCTGGCGCGCCCACGGCCCCGGCCTCTGGACCGCGCTGTGCCTCGTGCTGTGCCTGCTGCTGGCCCAGCACGCGGGCCTGATCCACCGCGTGATGCACGGCGGCCTGCCGGGCATGACGGCCCCGGTGACGGCTGAAGCCGCCACTGACAGCACCGACACCCATACCGACACCTTCGCGCTCAAGCTCGGCCTGCACTCGTGCGTGCTGTTCGATGGCGCGACGCTGGCTGACAGCCACCACGGCAGCGTCGACCTGCCGGTGCTGGTCTTCGGCAAGCCAGTCAAGCCGGCCAGCCTCGCCTGGCGTTGGCCCGACCTGCCCGCCGCCCGGCCCTTCCACTCTCGCGCCCCGCCTGCCTCGCCCGTCTTCGCCTGATCGCGCGGCTGCGGTGTGAACCGCCGCCCGCGCTTCGTCATCGAATTCGAATCGCGAGCCATGTCCTCCCCTATTCATTTCTCCTCGGCGGTGCGCCGCACCCCGCTGGCGGCCGTTGCCGCCTTTCTCGTCACCGCCGGCTTCACCGCTGGCGCCTCGGCTCAGGAAGCCGCGACTCCGGTTGCCCCTCAGGCCGCCCCGCAAACCCTCAAGGAAGTGGTGGTCACTGCCAATCCGCTCGGCAGCGACCTCAACGACATGGTCGCGCCGGTCTCCTCGCTCGGCGGGGACGCCTTGGCCGTGCGCCAGGCCAGCACACTCGGCGAGACGCTGAACAGCCTGCCCGGTGTGACCTCGACCTATTTCGGCCCGAACTCGAGCCGGCCGATCATCCGGGGGCTCGATGGCGACCGTATCAAGGTGCTCCAGAACGGCGGTTCCACGCTGGACGCCTCCACGCTCTCCTATGACCACGCGGTGCCCATCGACCCGCTGGTGGCCGAGAAGATCGAAGTGGTACGCGGCCCGGCCGCGCTGATGTACGGCGGCAGCGCCATCGGCGGCGTGGTGAATGTGATCGATAACCGCATCCCGCGCGACCCGATTACCGGCGTGAGCGGCGCGGCGGACGTGAGCGGCACCATCGGCGGCGACAAGGGCCGCAACGCCAGCGGCCTGATCGAGGCCGGCAATGGCCAGTTCGCCGTGCACGCCGACGCCTTCGTGCGCCAGACCAGCGACCTGAAGATCCCCGGCTACGCACGCAGCGGCAACCTGCGCGCCACCCAGCCGCTGCCCGAGGGCGAGAGCGAGGCCTACGGCAAGATCCCGAACACCAACGCGCACCAGGAAGGCGGCGCGATGGGCGGCGCCTACACCTGGAGCGACGGCTTCGTCGGCGCCAACTTCTCGACCTATCGCAACGACTACGGCACCCCGGCCGAAGCCGACGCGCGCATCAAGATGCGCCAGGACCGCTACGCGGTGGAGGGCGAGGCGCGCAATTTGTCGAACAACACCGGCGGCTTTATCGAGGCGGTGAAGGGCAAGTTCAGCTACACCGACTACGAACACCGCGAGATCGAGGACGGCGAGACCGGCACGATCTTCAAGAACCACGGCTGGGACGCCCGCCTGGAAGCCACGCACGGCAAGATCGGCAACATGACCGGGGTGATCGGCACGCAGTTCGGCCACACCAACTTCTCCGCGCTGGGCGAGGAGGCGTTCGTGCCGAGCACCGCCACGGACAACGCCGCCATCTTCGTGTTCGAGGAAATGCCGCTGGTGGCCTCGGGCGACCTGAAGCTGAACCTCGGCGGCCGGCTGGATCACAGCAGCGTCAAGGCCAGCGCCAACGGCAACGACCGCTTTACCGATGCGAACCGCAGCTTCAACGCGGGCAGCGCTTCGGCCGGGCTGCTGTGGAAGCTGGACCCGGTGTGGTCGGTGACCACGAACCTGTCCTACACCGAGCGCGCGCCCACGTTCTACGAGCTGTACGCCAACGGCCCCCACCTGGCCACCGGCTCTTACGAGGTAGGCGACCCCAACGCGAACAAGGAGCGCGCCACCTCGCTGGACCTGGGCGTGCGCTTCAAGCAGGGCGCGCATAGCGGCTCGCTCTCGGGCTACTACAGCCGATTCCAGAACTACCTGGCGCTGGTGAATTCGGGCAGCTTCCGCGACGCGGAAGGCAATGTGGTGGCCGCCGGCAGTGACGGCGCGCTGCCGGAGCTGCAATACCTCGGCGTGCCGGCCACGCTGTATGGCTTCGAGGCCGAAGGCAAGACGCGGCTGCTGCAGAAGATGCTGACGACCAGCGACACGCTGGACTTCGAAGCCCGCGCCGACTACGTCCACGGCGAGAACCGCAACACCGGCGAGGCCCTGCCGCGCCTGTCCCCGCTGCGGCTGGGCGGCGCGCTGGTCTACGGCGCCGGCCCGTGGGGCGCGCGCATGGACGTGAACTGGAACGCGCGCCAGAGCCGCGTGCCGAGCGGCGACACGCCCACCGACGCGTACACCACGCTGGGCGTGGCGCTGACGTACAAGCTCAAGGTATCGGGCGTGCAGACGCTGTTCTACGTGCGCGGCGACAACCTCACCAACGAGGAAGCCCGCAGCGCCACGTCGATCCTGCGCGACATCGCCCCGCTGCCGGGCCGCAGTGTCAAGATCGGCATGCGGACGTCGTTCTAAGGGTCAGCCCCCCGAGAACCACTCCGGCACCAGCGAGTACACCGCCGCCGCAACCGGCCTGCCGCGCAGGATCAGCCGGTTGCGGGCGATGCACTCAAGCGTGGCGCCGATCTTCACCGCCACGGCGCGGCTCGCCACGTTGGCCTCGGCCGCCACGATCTCGATGCGGGTCAGGCCGAGCCCGTGGAAGCCATGGCAGGCCATCATCGTTGCCGCGCCCGCCGCCAGCCCCTGCCGCTGGCGGCTCTCCCGAATCCAGTAGCCCAGGTTGCCGAGGTTGTCCTCCGGCCGGATCTGGTTGATCGCCACGCCGCCGTAAAGCTCCCGGCCATCGGGCGAGAACACGCCGATGTCGAACGCGGAGCCATCCGCCATATTGGCGTCGCAGCGCGCGAACCACTCCTGGGCGTCCAGCGTGTTGTAGTCATGCCGCGCCCACGGCATCCAGGCGCCGACGGTGGCCATCGACTCCCGCACCGCCGCCGCGAACGGCAGCACATCGGCCGCACGGAACGGCCGCAGCATGAAGTCCTTGCCCCGCAGCGGCGGCATCATGGCCCGGCGCCTCAGTCGCGGTTGTGGACGGTCTCGCCGTCCAGCGCCAGCGCGCCCACCGCCGCCAGCCCGCGCAGGGACTGGGCGAAGACCGTCTCGAACGGCGTCTCGGCCATGAAGCGCGCGTGGATGCGCTGCATCAGCGGCGTGCCGTGCATCCACGCCAGCAGCGCGGTGCGCGACATCGACTGCTGCTCCAGCAGCTTGAACTTCACCAGCACCTTTACCGCGTGGCTGGCGTTGCGCAGCGGGTCGCCGCGCAGGTGGGCCAGCCGGCCCTGCGCGCGCGCCACCGCCTCGGACACATCGCCGAACACGCGGCCATGGCCGGGGATGACGAGGCGGGCGTCGAGTTCGGCGATGCGCGCCAGCACGGCGGCCTGCTCCGCGAAGCCGCTTTCGCCGTCGAGTTCGGGAAAGATCACGCCGAAGCCGTTTTCCCAGAGCGCGTCGCCCGAGATCAGGATGCGCGGCCCGGGGGCGAACAGCATGACTGCGTGCGGGTCGTGGCCCGGCGCGGCCACCACGTGCCAGTCGAGCCCGCCCAGGCGCAGGTGGTCGCCGTCGTGCAGCAGCGCGTCGAAGGTGAAGCGCTGGCACTGCTGGCCGGTGGCCACGAAGCTCAGGGCGTCGTCATTCCATGCGGACACCGCCGCCGCCTCCGCGGCCGGGATCGACGTGCGTGGCTGCCAGCGCGCCTGCAGCGCGGCGTTGCCGCCGCAATGGTCCGAATGGAGATGAGTGTTGATGACCTGCCGCAGGGGCCGGCCATCGAGCGCCGATGCGACCAGCGCCTCGGTCTGGGCGGCGTGGGTCAGGTAGCCGGTATCGACGAGCGCCGTGTCGCCAGTCTCGTCATCGACCAGCAGCACGTTGTTGGCCGACAGCCAGCCGCGCTCGAACACGCGGACGGACGGCGGCAAAGAGGCGGAAAAGGAAAGCGGCGCGTTCATGCCCCGTCTCCGCCCAGCCACGCCACGCGCGCAGGCAGCAGCGCCCAGACGCGCCGGCGCTCGGCATCATCGGCCTGGGACCAGCCGGCGATTTCCTCGATGGTGCGCAGGCAGCCTTCGCAATAGCCGGTCACCGGGTCCATCTTGCAGACGTTGCGGCACGGGGACGCCACCGGCGACGTCCCCAACGCGGCTGCGGCGCCGCGCGTGAGGTCGGCTTGCAGGCGGCGCGCGGCGGGCGGGAGCACGGCGGACATCGCGCGGGTCAGTTAGCCACCGGCGCCACCTGCGCCGCCACGTCGGCAACTTCGGCGCCGGTCATGGCCTGGAGCTGGTGCGGCGTGAGGTTGAACACCGCGTGCGGATGGCCGGCGGCGGCCCACAGGCTCTCGTAGCGGAACAGGTCCTGGTCGAGCAGCATCACGGGCGGCACGGCGTGGCCGATGGGGCAGACGCCGCCAATCGCATAGCCGGTCTTCTCGCGCACGAACTTCGCATCGGCCTTGCCCAGCGGGCCCACGCGGGCGGCCACCTTGGCCTCGTCCACGCGGTTGCTGCCGCTGGCGATGACGAGCACCGGGGCGTCGTCCGCCACGCGCCGGAAAATGATCGACTTGGCGATCTCCGCCACGCTGCAACCGAGCCCGGCGGCGGCTTCGGCCGAGGTCTTGCCGGTGGCCGGCAGCATCACCACCGGGCGGTCATGGCCGATGCCGGCGAGCAGGTCGGCCACGCGCTGCGCGGCGTCGGGCAATTCGCCGAGTTCGTTCGGCTCGTTGGATGCGGGGGACGCGCTCATGGGTGGATTCTCCTTATCTATCTATATAGGGGGCAGCTCAGGTGCAGACCGCCGCGTCGTCCGCCGCCGCCCACTTGGTCAGCAGGGCGCGGCCCACGCGCGAGTTGTTCGGGCGGCCGATGGCCTGCGAGATGTAGTCGCCGGTGCGCACCACCGCCTCCAGGTCGATGCCGGTATGCAGCCCCATGCCGTGGAGCATGTAGAGCACGTCCTCGGTGGCCACGTTGCCGGTGGCGCCCTTGGCGTACGGGCAGCCGCCCAGCCCCGCCACGGACGCGTGGAAGATGCCGATGCCCACTTCCAGGCTGGCCAGGATGTTGGACAGCGCCTGCCCGTAGGTATCGTGGAAATGACCCGAGAGCCGGTCGATCGCAAACTCCATCGACGCCGCGCGCATCACTTCCTGCACCCGCGCGGGCGTGCCGACGCCGATGGTATCGGCGATGTCGATCTCGTCGCAGCCCAGGTCGCGCATGCGGCGCACCACGTCCACCACGTCGTGGACGGACACCTCGCCCTGGTAGGGGCAGCCCAGCGTGCAGGAGATGCTGCCGCGCAGCCGCACGCCGGCTTCCTTGGCGGCGGCCGCCACCGGCTCGAAGCGGGCGATCGACTCGGCGATCGAGCAGTTGATGTTCTTCTGCGAGAACGCCTCGCTGGCCGCGCCGAAGATCACCACCTCGTCGGCCCCGGCCGCCACGGCGCCCTCGAAGCCGCGCAAGTTCGGCGTCAGGGCCGAATACAGCGTGCCGGGACGGCGCTGGATGCGCGCCATGACCTCGGCGCCGTCCGCCATCTGCGGCACCCACTTGGGCGAGACGAACGACGCGGCCTCGATATTGACGAAGCCCGCGTCGGTGAGCTGGTTGATCAGCGTCACCTTGACGTCGGCGGGCACCATCGCTTTTTCGTTCTGGAGCCCGTCGCGCGGGCCCACTTCGACGATCTTCACGTACTGGGGCATGGTCATGGCTGTCTCCTCGGTTCCTTGTCTGGACGTGCCGGCCCGGCTCAGTAGCCGCGATGCAGGTCCACCACGCCGGCAATCGGCTTGCCTTCGGCCAGCGCGCGGATCTTGCCGGCGATCTGGGCGATGCTGTCCTCGCGCAGCGTCAGCGCCGAGATATGCGGCGTGATGGTGATGCGCGACTCCTGCCAGAACGGATGGTCGGCCGGCAGCGGCTCGGTGCGGAATACGTCCAGCGTGGCGCCGGCGATCTGCCCTTCGCGCACGGCGGCCAGCAGGTCGTCTTCCACCAGGTGCGGGCCGCGCGCCACGTTGATCACATAGGCGCCACGGGCCAGGCGGTAGAGCAGGCCGGTGTCGATGATGTCCTCGGTCTCGGTGGTCAGCGGCAGCACGTTCACCAGCACGCGCAGGCCGTCGAGGAAGGCGCGCTGGCCGTCCTCGCCATGGAACGACTCCACGCCTTCCACGGCCTTGGCCGAGCGGCTCCAGCCGCGCACCGGGAAACCGAAGCCGGCCAGCGTGCGGGCGATGTGGGCGCCCAGCGTGCCGATGCCCATCACGCCGATGGTGAAGTCGGCGCGGCGATGGGGCTTGAGGAATTTCCACGTGCCGGCGCGTTCCTGGGCGTCGTAGGCGTCGAGCTTGCGGAAGTAGCGCAGCACGGCGGCGGTGACGTATTCGGCCATCTGGGCGGCCATGCCGGCGTCATCGAGGCGCACGATGGGCACGCCGGCCGGCAGCGCGTCGGGGTCTTCGTCGCGCAGGCGCAGGATGCCGTCCACGCCGGCACCGAGGTTGAACACGGCGCGCAGGTCCTGGCGGCCACGCAGCATGGCCACGGGCGGACGCCAGACCACGGCGTAGTCGGCGGCCTCGCCCTGGCTTTCCTCCCACTTCAGGCATTGCGCCTCGGGCAGCGCCTCGGCAAAGCCTTCGATCCAGGGTTCATAGCGGCCATCCGGCACGTACAACTGCAACTTCATCTCGACTCCAGTTCTTTTCGGGGGTGTTGTGGGGGCATTTTGGCACGGCAGACCCTGCTTTGCTCCCCTCTCCCTCTGGGAGAAGGGAGCAAACCGTCAGGCAGCCGTTGGCTCCGCCACCGCGAACGCCAGCAGTTGCGCGCCTTCCGCTACCTGCTCGCCCACGCCGTAGAGCACCTCGCTGACCACGCCGTCGGCGGGGGCGCTGATGGTGTGTTCCATCTTCATGGCTTCCATCACCAGCAGCGGGGTGCCGCGCGTGACGGTGCTGCCGGGCGTCACCATCACGGCGATGACCTTGCCCGGCATCGGGGCGGTGAGCTTGCCGCCCTCGCTCTCGGCCTCGCCGGCGTGGCCCAGCGGGTCCAGCCACGCCAGTTCCGTGTGCCGGCCGGCGGTGAAGACGTGGAACATGTCGCCCTCCACGTGCACCTGGCCGTGGGTGCGGCGGGTGCCCAGGTCCACGCGGATGTCGTCGGCCTTGAACACGTAGGCGAACGGCGCCGCCTGATCGGCATAGATCAGCGTGCTGCGGCGCGGGTCGGCGCGCAGCACCACTTCCACCTTGTTGCCGCGATGCGAGAAGTACAGCGTACGGGACTCCCGGCCGTTCAGGCGCCACGGGCCGGCGTGGGTCCACGGCGAGTGCCGGTCGGCCTCGTCGATGCGGCGCGTGCGGGTCTCGCGCTCGAGCAGCGCAGCCACGGCCAGCGCGATGGCCTCCATGCCGGCCGCCTTGGGCGGCGGGAACAGCACCGCCTGGTTGCGTTCGATCAGGCCGGTGTCGAGGTCTGCCGTGCGGAACGCCTCGGATTTGACCAGCCGCTGCAGGAAGGCGACGTTGGTTTGCAGCCCCACCACGTGGTAGCCGGCCAGCGCCTGCTCCATGCGCGCCAGCGCCGCGTCGCGGTTGGGGCCCCAGACGATCAGCTTGGCGATCATCGGGTCATAGAACGGGCTGATGGTGTCGCCCTCGCGCACGCCGGCATCGATCCGCACGCCTGCCGGGCCGTGGGAGTCCCCGCCAAGCATGAACTGCACCGCCGGCGGCGTACGCAGGAAGCGCAGCGTGCCCGTGGACGGCAGGAACTGGTTGTCGGGGTTCTCGGCGTAGATGCGCGCTTCCAGCGCGTGGCCGTCGATGCGGAGCTGCTCCTGCGTCAGCGGCAGCGGCTCGCCGGCCGCCACGCGCAACTGCCACTCCACCAGATCCTGGCCGGTAATCATCTCCGTGACCGGATGCTCCACCTGGAGGCGGGTGTTCATCTCCATGAAGTAGAACGAGCCGTCCTGATTGGCGATGAACTCGACCGTGCCGGCGCCGACGTAGCCCACGGCCTTGGCCGCCGCCACCGCCGCCTCGCCCATCGCGCGGCGCCGTTCCTCGGTCATGCCGGGCGCGGGGGCCTCCTCCAGCACCTTCTGATGGCGCCGCTGCACCGAGCAGTCGCGCTCGAACAGGTAGACGCAGTTGCCGTGGGTGTCGGCAAAAACCTGGATCTCGATATGGCGCGGGCGGGTCAGGTATTTCTCGACCAGCACCTTGTCGTCGCCGAAGCTGGCCGATGCCTCGCGCTTGACCGAGGCCAGCGCGGCCTCGAAGCCCTCGCCCGCCTCCACCACGCGCATGCCCTTGCCGCCGCCGCCCGCGCTGGCCTTGATCAGCACCGGGTAGCCGATGCGGTCCGCCTCGCGGCGCAGCAGCGCCGGGTCCTGATCCTCGCCGTGGTAGCCGGGCACCAGCGGCACGGACGCGCTTTCCATCAGCTGCTTGGCCGCGCTCTTGCTGCCCATGGCGTGGATGGCCGAGGCCGGCGGGCCGATGAAGACCAGCCCTTCGGCGGCGCACGCCTGCGCGAACGCCTCGTTCTCGGACAGGAAGCCGTAGCCCGGGTGGATGGCCTGGGCGCCGGTCTCCTTCGCCATCTCGATGATGTGGTCCGCGCGCAGGTAGCTGTCGCGCGCGGCCGGGCCGCCGATATGCACGGCTTCGTCGCAGAACGCCACATGGCGCGCGTTCGCGTCCGCATCGGAGTAGACGGCCACCGTGCGAATGCCCAGCCGGCGGCACGTGGCCGCCACACGGCAGGCAATCTCGCCACGGTTGGCGATCAGGATCTTGTTGAACATGGCTCCTCCTTTGTTTCCCTTGTTATCCGGGGGGCGGCCAGTTGCTTACCTCACGGCAGGGCCGTCATCCCGCGTAGCCTTCCGCGCGGATGTCGAGCCGGGCCAGCAGCGCGCGGTCGCGCTCGGCCTGCGGGTTGCCGGTGGTCAGCAGCTTTTCGCCATAGAAAATCGAATTGGCGCCGGCCATGAAGCACAGCGCCTGCAACGCTTCGTCCATGGCCTCGCGGCCGGCGGACAGGCGCACCATCGCGCGCGGCATGGTGATGCGTGCCACGGCAATCGTGCGAACGAACTCGAACGGGTCCAGCGCTTCGGTGCCCGCCAGCGGCGTGCCCTCCACCTGCACCAGGTTGTTGATGGGGACCGACTCGGGGTACGGGTCCAGGTTGGCGAGCTGGGCGATCAGGCCGGCGCGCGCCTCGCGTGCCTCGCCCATGCCGACGATGCCGCCGCAGCAGACGTTGATGCCGGCGCCGCGCACGTGGCCGATGGTGTCCAGGCGGTCCTGGTAGGTGCGCGTGCCGATGATCTTGCCGTAGAACTCGGGCGAGGTATCGAGGTTGTGGTTGTAGTAGTCCAGGCCGGCGTCAGCCAGGCGCTGCGCCTGCTCGGCCTTGAGCATGCCCAGCGTCACGCAGGTCTCCAGGCCCATCGCCTTGACCTCGCGCACCATGTCGATCACCGGCTCCAGATGGCGGTCCTTCGGGCTGCGCCAGGCGGCGCCCATGCAGAAGCGGGTGGCGCCGTTGGCCTTGGCGTTGCGGGCGGCCTCCAGCACGGCGTCCAGTTCCATCAGCTTCTCGGCCTTCACGCCGGCGTCGTGGTGCGCGCTCTGCGGGCAGTAGCCGCAATCCTCCTCGCAGCCGCCGGTCTTGATCGACAGCAGCGTGGAAAGCTGCACCGTGTTGGCGTCGAAGTGTTCCCGATGCACCTGCTGCGCGCGGAACAGCAGGTCGTTGAACGGCAGCGCGAACAGCGCGGCGACGTCATCGACCCGCCATGCGGCGTTTTCATCACGCTCGGCGGCGGCTTGCAGGTTGCGGGCGGACTGGCGCAGGGCGTCGGCAGAAATCGTGGCGACGGTCTGGGCGGAGGTCTGTTGGGATTGTTGGGCTTGTTGGGTCATGGTCTTTTGCGGATTCTGTGTAGTCGGGGCTCAGTCAGCGGACTGGGCCACGGCGGTGTATCGGATATGCGGCGGCATGCTGGCCAGCAGCGGGGCGAGGTCGAGTTCCGTCGCCGCCACGGCGGGGGCCACCTGCCAGGGCAGCTCGCCCAGGCAGGGCGCGCCGAGCGCGTCGTGCAGCGTGGCGATGTTCTCGTGCGGCAGCAGCATGTCGGGGTCGATGCGGTTGGCGATCCAGCCGGCCAGCGTGAGCCCGCGCGCCCGCACCGCGTCGGCGGTCAGCATCGCGTGGTTCAGGCAGCCAAGCCGGACGCCCACCACCATCACTACGGGCACGTTGAGCATTTCGGCCAGGTCGGCGGTGTTCCAGCGCGCGGCGCCCACGTCGAGCGGCACCTGGAAGCCGCCCACGCCCTCCACCACCACGGCTTCGGCGCGATGGCGCAGCGACGCGAACGCGGCCTGGATCGGCTCGCGCGTGATGCGCAGCCCTTCCATGGCCGCCGCCAGGTGCGGAGAAACCGGCGTGCGCATCAGGAACGGGCACATCTCCTCCTGCGGCACGATCACCGAGCCGGCGGCGCGCAACTGCTCCACGTCGTCGTTCTGCCAGCGCTCGTCCAGCCACTCGCCGCCACTCGCCACCGGCTTCATGCCGACAGTGGTGTAGCCCGCCGCGTGCAGCGCGTGCAGCAGCGTGGCCGTGGCGTGGGTCTTGCCGACGCCCGTATCGGTGCCGGTGACGAAGCAGGCCACGCGGCCGGGCTTCTTCTGCGCCTTGTCGATATCCGTCATGCGGCCTCCCGGTGCGGGATGGCCCGCGCGATGGCATCGAGCAGCCGCTGCACGTCCTGCGCGGTGTGCGAGGCGGACAGCGTGATGCGCAGCCGCGCGGTGCCGGCCGGCACAGTCGGCGGCCGGATGGCGCCCACGCGGATGCCCTCGGCCTCCAGCGCGGCAGACAGCGCCAGCGCGGCGGCGTTGTCACCGACGATCAGCGGCTGGATCGCCGTGTCGCTTTCGCCCAGCGTCCAGCCGGCCTGCGCGGCCAGCCGGGCCAGTCCGTCGCGCAGCGTGGCAATCAGCCCGCCAAGCTGCGCGCGGCGTTGGCGCCCTTCCTCACCGGCGATGATCGCCAGGCTCGTCAGCAGCGCGTGCGCCACGGCCGGCGGCGCCGCCGTCGTATAGATATAGGGGCGCGCGGTGTTCACCAGATGCTCGATGATCGTGGCGTGCGCCGCCACGAACGCCCCGGCCACGCCGGCGGCCTTGCCCAGCGTGCCGATATAGATCAGCCGTTCCGAGCGCAGGCCGAGGTGCTCCAGCACGCCCCGCCCGTTCTCGCCCAACGCGCCGAAGCCGTGGGCATCGTCGACGATGATCCACGCATCGTGGCGTTCGGCCAGCGCCAGCAGGCCAGCCAGCGGCGCGATATCGCCATCCATGCTGAACACGCTGTCGGTAACGATCAGCTTCAGGCCGCCGGTGTGGGCGGCGAGCTGGGCGTCCAGCGCGGCGAGATCGCCATGCGGATAACGCTGCACATCGGCTCGGGCCAGCCGGGCCCCGTCGATCAGCGAGGCGTGGTTCAGCGTCTCGCAAAACAGCGTCGCGCCGGCGGTGCCGAGCGAGGTCAGCACGGCAAGGTTCGCCATGTAGCCAGTGCAGAAGTACAGCGCCTGCGCCTGCGGGATATGCGGCGCCAGCCACCGCGCCAGTTCCTGTTCGAGTTGGGCGTGCGCAATCGAATGGCCGCTGACGAGGTGGGAAGCCCCGCTGCCGGCGCCATAGCGACGCGCGCCATCGGCCAGCGCCTCGGCAATCGCCGGATGGTTGGCCAGCCCGAGGTAGTCATTGCTGCTGAAGGTCAGCAGCGGCACCGGCCTGGCGTCGATGGCGCCGACCGACTGGTGCGGCGCGCAGGCCGTGTGGGCGATGCGGCGCCGGCGCGTGAGCGCCTGGGCTTCGCGGTCGGCGGCGGCGCGGGTCAGTTGCTCAAGCAGCATGGCGCACCTCCGGCATCGGTCCCGCCACCGCGTGCAGCGTGGTGAGCAGCTGCTCGCCCAGCCATTCGGCGAGTTGCTGGTCGAACACGTACGGCGGCATCAGATAGAGGGTGTTGCCGATGGGGCGCGCCAGCACGCCCTGTTCGCGCGCGGCCAGATGGAAGCGCGACGCGAAATCGGCGCCGGCGACCTCCGGGTCCACATCGGCAGCCCAGATCATGCCGCGCTGGCGCACGTTGACGAGGCGCGGGTCGGCGGCCAGCGGCGCCATGGCGTCGGCCAGCCAGCGGGCGCGCTCGCGGTTGCGGGCGAGCACGTCTTCCGCGTCGAACAGGTCGAGCGTGGCCAGCGCGGCGCGGCAGGCCAGCGGGTTGCCCGTGTACGAGTGCGAATGGAGGAAGCTGCGCGCGATGTCGTCGGCGACGAAGGCGCGCTGGATCTCCGGCCGCGACAGCACCAGCGAGAGCGGCAGGTAGCCGCCGCTGATGCCCTTCGACAGGCACAGAAAGTCTGGCCACGCGTGGGCGGGCAAGGCTTCACCCTCCTGACGCTCGCGCGCCTGCTCCCAGGCGAAGAAGGTGCCGGTGCGGCCACAGCCCACGGCAATCTCGTCGGCAATCAGGTGCACGCGATAGCGGTCGCACAGCGCCCGGGCGCCTTCCAGATAGGACGGGTCATACATCGCCATGCCGGCGGCGCCCTGCACCAGCGGCTCGACGATCAGCGCGGCGATCTGGCCGGCGCGTTCGCGCAGCAGCGCTTCCAGGTCGGCCAGCGCGCGGGTGGCGACATCGGCGGCGCTCTCGCCGGGATTGGCCTGGCGGGCGTCCGGCGACATCACCACATGGGCGCGGCGCGTGAGCGGGGCGTAGGCGTCGCGGAAGATCTCCACATCGGTCACGGCCAGCGCGCCCACCGTCTCGCCGTGGTAGCCGTGGCGCAGGCACACGAACTCGCGCTTGGCCGGCAGGCCGGTGTTGTGCCAATAGTGGAAGCTCATCTTGAGCGCGATCTCCACCGCCGACGCGCCATCGGACGCATAGAAGGTGTTGCCGAGCGCCCCGCCGGTGAGCGCGGACAGCCGCTCGGCCAGCGCCACGGCCGGCGCGTGCGTGCAGCCGGCCAGCATCACGTGTTCGAGCGTCTGCATCTGGTCCGCCAGCGCGGCGTTGATGACCGGGTTGGCGTGGCCGAACAGGTTGACCCACCACGAACTGATGGCGTCGAAGTAGCGGCGGCCGTCGGTGTCGATCAGCCACGGGCCCTCGCCGCGTGCGATGGCCAGCGGCGGCTCGTTGGCGCCCGCGTCGGGCCGCAGGCGCGTGCACGGGTGCCACACGGCGCGCTGGCTGCGCGCGGCGAGTGATCCGTCAGCCGCTGGGGAAGAAAGGTGTTCCGGATGTTCCAAGGGAAGCCTCCTTTGTTGTCCGTCCACGCCGGCGCCACGCCGGACGAGGCCGGGGCGCGCTGGCAAGCAGGACGGAATGGGGAGGCTCATGGTAGGAAGGTCCTTGGGGACTTGGCAAACCGGGCTGCCCCGGCACGTTAGCGGCAACTTGACCGAGGTTGCGCGATGTTGGCGGATGCGGTGACGCGCGCGCCGCCCCATTCGGGCTTCCAGCCGCTAACGTCCGGCATCGTCCCGAAACAAATCGGCAGAAAAATCATTGCGGACGCCAGGCCGGCGCGCGTTTTTCGAGGAAAGACCGCACGCCCTCGCGCCCTTCCTCGGACGCGCGGATCGCCGCGATCCGGTTCGCGGTGTCGGCCAGCAGGTCGTTGTCGATGGCCCGCCCCGCCACTTCCTGCACCAGCCGCTTGCTCTCGCGCACGGCGTTGGGGCTGTTGGCGACCAGCGCGGCGGCCACCTCGGCCACCTTGGCGTCCAGTTGTGCAGCCGGCACCACGGCATGGACGAAGCCGAGCCGCAGCGCCTCGGCGGCGTCGAACCGCTCCGCCGTGATGAAGTAGCGCCGCGCGGCCTGCTCGCCCATCGCCCGGATCACATAGGGGCTGATGGTGGCCGGCAGCAGGCCGAGCTTGGCCTCGGACAGGCAGAAGTTGGCCGGTTCGGCGGCCACGGCGATGTCGCACGCGGCCACCAGGCCCACGCCACCCGCGTAGGTGTCGCCGTGGATGCGGGCGATCACCGGCTTGGGGCAGGCCCAGATGGTGTGGAGCATCTGGGCCAGCGTCAGGGCATCGGCACGGTTCTCGTCGTCCGTGTAGCCGGCCATCTTCTTCATCCAGTTCAGGTCCGCACCCGCGCAGAAGGCCGGGCCGGTGCCTGCCAGCACGATGGCGCGCACGTCGGGGGTATCGCCCAGCGCGCGGAACGCGCCGGTCACCTCGGCAATCACGGTTTCGTTGAACGCGTTGCGCACGTCCGGGCGGTTCAGCGTGACCGTGGCAACGTGGTGCGCGGCGGTCACGTTCAGCGTGGTGAAGTGCATGGTCTCTGTCTCCGGGGCATCGATGGGGGTGTCAGGAGGCGCGCTCGGTGGCGCCGGCTGGCTTGGGCGGGTCTTCCGGCGCGTCGTCGAACGGCATGCCGATATGGTGGAAGAAGGCGTCCACCTCGGGCAGCCACAGCGCGATGCCGTGGCGGCTGCTGAACAGCTTGTGGGAGTCGCCCTCGAACTCGCCCACGTCGACGAAGCGCGCGTCGGCGGCCGGGCCGCTCGCGGTCGCCTTGTAGTTGTTGTACAGCCGCTCGGGCAGCGGCCAGGGCCAGAAGCTGTCGTTGTCGCCGTAGAACCAGAGCGACGGGTAGCGCGCCGTGCGACCGTAGTCGCCGAACGCATCGATCAGGTTGTTCTCCCAGCCGGCGCACGCGGCATTGCGCAGGCCGCCGGCGAAGTTGACCACGCCGCGCACGCCCGGATAGCCGATGGCGGACAGCGCCATGGTCGAGAGCCCGCCATGCGACTGACCGATCACCACGATGCGGGTCGGGTCCACATAGGGCTGCTGCACGAGGTAGTCGAGCGCGGCGATGACATCCTCGGCCTGCGCCATGCCGTTGGCGCTGATGTTGCAGCTACCGCCCACGTAGGCGCCGCCGGACTTCGAGAAGCCCTGCCGCATCGGCAGCGCCACCACGTAGCCGCGCCGCACGAACTCCGCGCTCTGCGCGGCAAAGCGCGCGCGGCCCTGGTAGGCGGGCTTGCCGGGCGCCTTGCCGTGGTTGATCACCACCAGCGGGTAGCGGCCATCGGCGGCGGGCCGGAAAATGGTCGTCTCCAGGTCCACGTTGGCGTCCGCGCCGGCCTTGGGCACCATCACCACGCGCTCGATCGTGCGCGGCGGCAGCGCGGCCAGTGCCGACTGGGCGACGGCCGCCCCGCACAGCGTGACGCAGGCCAGCGCGACGGCAACGCCGCGAACGAGGGGGGCAAGGCGCAACATGGTCAGACCAGAAAAAATGCGGTGAGGGAAAGGTCGAAACGGGTACGGCAAAAACGTGGCTGACTGGCGGGCCTACATCCGGAACACGCCGAACTTCATGTCGCCGATGGGCGCGTTGAGGCTGGCGGACAGGCCCAGGCCGAGCACGGTGCGCGTCTGCGCCGGGTCGATGACGCCATCGTCCCAGAGCCGCGCGCTGGCGTAGTACGGATGGCCCTGATGCTCGTACTGGTCGCGGATGGGCTGCTTGAACGCCTCTTCCTCATCGGCGCTCCACTTGCCGCCGCGCCCCTCGATGCCATCGCGCCGCACCGTAGCCAGCACGCTGGCCGCCTGCTCGCCGCCCATCACCGAAATCCGCGCGTTCGGCCACATCCACAGGAAGCGCGGCGAGTAGGCCCGGCCGCACATGCCGTAGTTGCCGGCGCCGAACGAGCCGCCGATGATGACCGTGAACTTCGGCACCTGCGCCGTGGCCACGGCGGTCACCATCTTGGCGCCATTGCGGGCAATGCCTTCGTTCTCGTACTTGCGGCCGACCATGAAGCCGGTGATGTTCTGCAGGAACACCAGCGGGATCTTGCGCTGGCAGCACAGCTCGATGAAGTGCGCGCCCTTGAGCGCCGACTCCGAGAACAGGATGCCGTTGTTGGCGATGATGCCGACCGGGTAGCCCCAGATCCGCGCGAAGCCGCAGACCAGCGTGGTGCCGTAGCGTGCCTTGAATTCGTCGAATTCCGAGCCATCGACGAGGCGGGCGATGACCTCGCGCACGTCGTAGGGCTTGCGCGTGTCGGTGGGGATCACGCCGTAGAGTTCTTCGGTGGGATACAGCGGCGGCGTCGGCTCGTGCAGGCGGATCTGGTCCGGCTTGCGCCGGTTCAGGTGCTGGACGATATTGCGCGCCAGCGACAGCGCGTGGTGGTCGTTCTGGGCGAAGTAGTCGGCCACGCCGGACAGCCGGGTGTGGACGTCCGCGCCGCCCAGGTCCTCGGCGCTGACTTCCTCGCCGGTGGCCGCCTTCACCAGCGGCGGGCCGCCCAGGAAGATCGTGCCCTGGTCCTTGACGATGATCGACTCGTCGCTCATCGCCGGCACGTAGGCGCCGCCGGCCGTGCAGGAACCCATCACCACGGCGATCTGCGGGATGCCCTTGGCGGACAGGTTGGCCTGGTTGTAGAAGATGCGGCCGAAGTGGTCGCGGTCCGGGAAGACATCGTCCTGATTGGGCAGGTTGGCGCCGCCCGAATCGACCAGATAGATGCACGGCAGGTTGTTCTCTTCGGCGATTTCCTGCGCGCGCACGTGCTTCTTGACCGTGATCGGGTAGTAGGTGCCGCCCTTGACCGTGGCGTCGTTGCAGACGATCACGCACTCCTGCCCGGCCACCCGGCCGATGCCGGTGATGATGCCGGCGCCGGGCGCGGCGTCGTCGTACATCTCGTACGCGGCCAGTTGCGACAGCTCCAGGAACGGGGTGCCCGGATCGAGCAGTTGCTGCACGCGGTCGCGCGGCAGCAGCTTGCCGCGACCCAGGTGCTTGGCGCGGGCGGCTTCGCCGCCGCCTTCGGCCAGTTTGGCGATGCGGGCCTTGAGGTCCGCCACCAGCGCCTGCATGGCCTCGGCGTTGGCCTTGAAGGCTTCCGAGCGTGCGTTCAGTTTGGTTTCCAGCGTGGGCATGTCTCGTCCTGTTCTTTGTCTCGTTCCCGCTTACCGCTTCCCTGCCAATCCCTACCCCTGATCCTGCCCGAGCATCTCGCCATCGACATAGAGCCAGCGCGGCGTCTCCCCGGCCTCGCGCGGCTCGAACACAAAGCGGCTGCGCTCATGCAGCCGCCACGCGCGGCCACCCACCTTGTAACGGGCGACGAATTCGACGATGGCGTGGGTGTCGTCCTGCTGGGCGTGGGCCTTGACCGTCAGCCCGAGCCAGCGCGTCTCGCGCTCCGGGGCCAGGTCGTTCGGGCAGGTGGTGGCGTGCCAGGTCTGGCGCAGCCAGTCCACCAGCCCCTTGACGTAGGCGCTGTAGCGCGAGCGCATCAGCGCCTCGGCGTTCGGCGGCAGCGCCTCGCCGCGATGAAAGCGCCCGCAGCACGCGGCGTAGTCGGCATGGCCGCACGGGCAAGGCTCGGGACCGGCGCGCTGAGGGCGGCTTGGACTCATCCGATCAGCTCCGGCAGTTGGCGCATGTCAGTGAAGATGGCGCGTGCGCCGGCTTCGCGCAGCTCGCGGGCGTCGTTCAGCGCGGCGTAGCCGAGCACGGTCATGCCCGCCGCCACGCCGGCCGTCACGCCGGTGGGGCTGTCTTCCACCACCACGCAGCGCGACGGATCGACACTCATCGTGCGCGCGGCCAGCAGGTAGACGTCCGGCGCCGGCTTGCTGCGCTCGACCTCGGTGGAGGAGAAGATGTGCTCGCGCGTGTCCTGCTGGAACAGCTCGACCAGCCCGGTGCGCGTCAGTTGCAGCTTCACCTTGATGCGGTCCGCGCCGGAAGCCACGCACACGGGCAGGCCGCGCGCGGTGATGGCCTCGATGGCCTCGCGCACGTGCGGCACGGCCACCACCTCGGCCTCCAGCACCTGGTTGCGGCGCGCGAGCCACGTCGACAGCCAGTTCTCGGGCAGCGGCTTGCCCAACCGGCGTTCGATGTTCCCCAGCTCGTCGCGCACGGCGCGGCCGAGGAACCAGCGCTTCGACTCCTCCAGCGAGATGGCGATGCCCAGCTCGTTGAGCATCTCGTTGAGCACGCGGTGGACGATGGGCTCGCTGTCGACGAGCACGCCGTCACAGTCGAAGATCACGCAATCGAAGGCGGAGGGCTGCACGGGGGCCTGGGTTGCTGCGGTCATGCGGGTTTCTTTTCCTTGGTGATGTCATTGCCGCCGACGGCGCGCAGCGGGGTCTGTGCCGTCTGCCGCCGGCTCTTGAGGTAGGACTCCACCTGCTCGAAGCGGTCGAAGCCCCAGAACGGCTCCCCGTCGATGATCACGAACGGCGAGCCGAACACGCCCTTGGCCATCGCCACCTCGATCTCGGCCTTGAGCTGGTCCTTGATCTGGTAGCTGGTGGCGCCCTCGTTCATGGCGATGGGGTCGACGCCCAGCGGCTCGGCCAGCTTGGCCAGCTCCGCCGGCTCGGCGATATTGAGGTCATCGACGAACAGCGCCCGGTACACGGCCTTGGCGAACGCCGTGGCCACATCGGCGCCATGGTGGTTCTGCAGCCACAGCACCGCGCGCGCGGCGTGCTGGGTGGGCAGCGGGAAGTGGGTCGGGCGCTTGTAGTCGATGTGGTGGAATTCGGCGGTGCGCTCGAAGTCGCGCCAGCAGTATTCGCCCTTGAGCGGGATGCTCGGCAGCGGCGACGAGCCCGTCGTCTTGAACACCACGCCCAGCAGGATCGGATGCCACGCCACGTATCGGCCGTACTTCTGCGCGATCTCGTCGATGCGGGTGCTGGCGAAGTAGCCGTAGGGCGAGGAAAAATCGAAGTAGAAGTCGATCGGTGCGGTCATGGCGAAGGGGGCTCCAGGTCAGATTCGCTTGCGTTGGGGTCAGGAACTAGGAACTGCGACGGCGATTGCCAATAGTACAAGTACGATTGCCGATAGTACGCTTCCCGCCCGCGCTCAGCCGAGCGCGCGGGCGATGAGGATCTTCTGGATGTCGCTCGTGCCTTCGTAGATCTGGCACACGCGCACGTCCCGGTAGATGCGCTCGACCGGGAAATCGGTCACATAGCCGTAGCCGCCGAAGACCTGGATGGCGTCCGAGCAGACCGCCTCGGCCATCTCGCTGGCGAACAGCTTGGCCATCGCGGCTTCCTTCAGGCACGGGCGGCCGGCATCCTTGAGCGTCGCCGCGTGCCAGACCATCTGGCGCGCCACGTCGATGCGGGTGGCCATGTCGGCCAGCCGGAACTGCACGGCCTGATGCTGGAACAGCGGCTGGCCGAAGCTTTCCCGCTCCTTCGCGTAAGCCAGCGCGGCGTCGAACGCGGCGCGGGCCATGCCGATGCTCTGCGAGGCAATGCCGATGCGCCCGCCTTCGAGCCCGGACAGCGCCATCTTGTAGCCGGCGCCCTCCTCGCCCAGCAGGTTCTCAGCCGGGATGCGGCAGTCCTCGAACACGATCTGGGCGGTATCGGACGAATGCTGGCCGAGCTTGTCCTCGATGCGCGCCACCACGTAGCCGGGCGTGGACGTGGGCACCAGGAAGGCGCTGATGCCGCGCTTGCCAGCAGCCTTGTCGGTCACGGCCATGACGATGGCCACGTCGGCGTGCTTGCCGCTGGTGATGAACTGCTTCACGCCGTTGAGCACGTAGTGGTCGCCGTCACGCCGGGCGGTGGTGCGCAGCGCGGCGGCGTCCGAGCCGACGTGCGGCTCGGTCAGGCAGAAGGCGCCCAGCATCTCGCCGCGCGCCAGCGGGGCCAGCCATTGCTGCTTCTGCGCGTCGTTGGCGAAGGCCATCAGCATGCTGCACACCGGGCAGTTGTTCACGCTGATGACGGTGGAGGTGCCACCATCCCCGGCGGCAATCTCCTCGAGGATCAGCGCCAGCGACAGATAGTCGAGCCCCGCCCCGCCCAGTTCCTCCGGCACGGCCACGCCGTAGCAGCCGAGCGCGGCCAGCTCCTTGTGCACGGCCTTCGGAAAGGTCTTGTCGCGGTCCCACTGCGCCGCCTGCGGGGCGATGACGTCCTGCGCGAACTGCCGCACGGCATCGCGGATCATTTCCTGTTCGGGAGTCAGCAGCATGGTGTCCGGTGTCCTTTGTCTCCCTCCCCTTACCAGGGGAGCGGGGTGCCGTCGTAGTTGTGGAAGCTGCCGTTGTCGCGCTGGGTCAGGCCGGCCAGCGTGCGGCGCAGGCCGGTCACGCTCTGCTGCGGCGTGAGGTCGGCCTTGGGGCCGCCCATGTCGGTCTGCACCCAGCCGGGATGCAGCGCCACGCAGATCGCATGGCGCGCGTCCAGCGAGACCGCCTTCAGGGCGGCGTTGGCGCCGGCCTTGCTGACGCGGTAGAGCCAGCTGCGGTTGCTGTCCATCGCGCCGATGCTGCCCATGCGCGACGACAGCACGGCCAGCACGCCGCCACGCCCGTGGTTGCCAGTCTCGACGAACGGCAGGATCAGCGGCAGGGCCATCATCGGACCGAGCACGTTGGTGTGCATCACGCCGTCGAAGTCCTCGCGCGTGACCGGTTGCGCGCCTTCGCTGCGCGGGCCGATCACGCCGGCGTTGTAGATCGCCACGTCGAACGACTCGCCATCCAGCTTCCAGCCCAGCCCGGCCAGCGCGCCGGCGTCGGTCAGGTCCAGCTGGTGGGCCTCGGCGCCGAGCGCCTTGAGCGCTGCCACGCCCTCGTCGCTGCGGGCGGCGGCGATGACGCGCCAGCCGTCGGCACGGTACTGGCGGACAAACTCGAGACCGAGACCGCGCGAGGCGCCAAGGACGAGGGCTGTGGGCATGGGAGGACTCCTGTCGTGTGGGTAGGCGAGGTTGGAAGGATCAGACGATTTCGATGCCGACCGCCGTGGCCTCGCCGCCGCCGATGCAGAGGCTGGCCACGCCGCGCTTGCCGCCGGTCTTGCGCAGCGCGCCGATCAGCGTGGTCATGATGCGCGCGCCCGAGGCGCCGATCGGATGGCCCAGCGCGCAGGCGCCGCCGTGGATGTTGACCTTGTCGCGCGGAATCTTGAGGTCGTGCATGGCCGCCATCGGCACCACGGCGAAGGCCTCGTTGATCTCGAACAGGTCCACGCTGTCGGTGGTCCAGTCCAGCTTGCGGTAGAGCTTGGCGATGGCTTCCACGGGCGCCGTGGTGAACCAGCCCGGCGCCTGCGCGTGCGAGGTATGGCCGAGCATGCGCGCCAGCGGCTGCAGGCCGAGCGACTTCGCGGTCGATTCGCGCATCATCACCAGCGCGGCGGCGCCGTCGTTGATCGACGATGACGAGGCCGCCGTGATCGTGCCGTCCTTGGCGAAGGCCGGCTTCAGCGACGGGATCTTGTCCACCTTGATGCGGCGCGGGCCTTCATCGGTGTCGATCACCGTGTCGCCGCCCTTGCCCGACACCGTGACCGGCGTGATTTCCCAGCGGAAGGCGCCGCTCTCGGTGGCCTGCTGGGCGCGGCGCACGGACTCCATCGCGAATTCGTCCTGCTGGGCGCGGGTGAACGCGTACTTGGCGGCGCAGTCCTCGCCGAAGGTGCCCATCGCGCGGCCCCCGCCTTTTTCGTCACGAGAGTAGGCATCTTCCAGGCCATCGAGCATCATGTGGTCATAGATCATGCCGTGACCGATGCGGTAGCCGCCGCGCCCTTTCGGAATCAGGTACGGCGCGTTGGTCATGCTTTCCATGCCGCCCGCGATGGCGATCTCGAACGAACCGGCCAGCAGGCCGTCGAAGACCGTCATCGCCGCGCGCATGCCCGATCCGCACATCTTGTTGACCGTGGTACAGGCCACGTCCAGCGGCAGCCCGGCGCCGAGCGCCGCCTGGCGCGCGGGCGCCTGCCCCTGCCCGGCCGGCAGCACGCAGCCGAACACCACTTCCTGCACCTGCTCCGGCTTCAGGCCGGCGCGCTCCACGGCGGCGCGGATGGCCGCGGCGCCGAGCTGCGGCGCCGTCAGGCTGCTCAACTCGCTCTGGAACGCGCCCATGGGCGTGCGGGCGGCGGATACGATGACGATCGGGTCTTGCATGGTTGTCTCCTGAATACCGGTTCGTACTGTCTTGAAATCAGCGGATCGAAGCCTGCGGGGGGTCGCCGTACTGGCGATAGGCCGCGGCCAGTTGTTCGTGCAATTCCTCATTGCTGCTGGCGGCCATGCCGAGGTCGCGCAGCAGGCCATCGGACACGCCGTAGACCCAGCCATGCACCGTCACGGCCTGGCCACGGTCCCAGGCGTCCTGGAGCACCGTGGTCTGGCAGACGTTGTTGACCTGTTCGATCACGTTCAGCTCGCACAGCCGCGTGTGGGCATCGTCCTCGCGCAGCACCGTGCCGAGGTAGGCGGCGTGCTTGTCGGCCACATCCTGCACGTGGCGCAGCCAGTTGTCGGCCAGGCCGACGCGCTCGCGCTTGAGCGCTACCTTGACGCCACCGCAGCCGTAGTGGCCCACCACGGTGATGTGACGCACCTTGAGCACCTCCACGGCGAACTGGAGCACGGACAGCGCGTTCAGGTCGCTGTGCGAGATCACATTGGCGATATTGCGATGGACGAACACCTCGCCCGGCGCCAGTCCGAGGATCTGGTTGGCCGGCACGCGCGAATCGGAACAGCCGATCCACAGGTACTCGGGGGCCTGCTGGTTGGCCAGTCGCGTGAAGAAGGTGGGGTCTTCCGCGTTGACGCGGTCCACCCAGTCGCGGTTGTTCTTGAACAGTTGCGCGATGGCATCAGTCATGCCGCCCTCCTTGGAAGATCTGTGGGGTGGTCGTCGGCGCCGGGGCCGTAGCGGTGGATAAAGCGGTCTTTACTCTGATAGGCAAAAAAGTCATGGACGTGTCCGGCCATCAGCCGGTCCTTATGGTGCTGCCACATGGCAGCATCGAAGAAATCCTCGTGGTGCCGCAGGAAGGCGGCGCGCACGCGTGGGTCGCCGAGCAGGAACGTGCGGAACGTTTCCGGAAAGATGTCGTGCGGACGTACGGTGTACCACACCTCGCCCGACATTTCCTCCTCCTCGTTGCGCGGCTCGGGCACGCGGCGGATGTTGCAATCGGTCAGGTATTCGATCTCGTCATAGTCGTAGAACACCACGCGCCCGTGGCGCGTGACGCCAAAGTTCTTGTAGAGCATGTCGCCCGGGAAGATATTGGCGGCGATCAGTTCCTTGACCGCGTTGCCGTACTCGACGATGCCGTGCTCGACCTGCTCGTCGGTGCCCTCCTGGAGCCACAGGTTGAGCGGCGTCATGCGGCGCTCGATATAGACGTGGCGCACCACGATCTCCTGCCCGCCGTCGCGGCCTCGCTGGTACTCGATCATCGACGGCGCGTGGGCTTCCAGCTCGCGCACCAGCGATTCGTCGAAGCGCGACAGCGGGAAGGCCACGTCGGAGTACTCGAGCGTATCGGCCATGCGCCCGACCCGGTCGTGCTGCTTCACGAGCTGGTACTTCGACTCCACCAGCGCGCGCGTGGTTTCCTTGGGCGGCGCGAAGGCATCGCGGATGACCTTGAACACGTACGGGAACGACGGCAGCGTGAACACCAGCATCACCAGGCCCCGGATGCCGGGCGCGACCACGAACTTGTCCGACGAATGCTGGAGATGGTGGAGGAAGTCGCGGTAGAACAGGTTCTTGCCCTGCTTCTGCAACCCCAGCGCGGTGTAGATCTCCCCGCGCGGCTTGCGCGGCAGGATGTCGCGCAGGAAGGTCACGTAGGCCGACGGAATCTCCATGTCGACCATGAAATAAGCGTGCGAGAACGAGAACAGGATCAGCAGCTGTTCCGGGCGCAGCAGCACGGTGTCCAGCACGAGCTGGCCGGTCGGGCCGTGGATGATCGGGATCGCCAGCGGGTAGGTCTGGTCGCCGTTCAGCACCCGGCCGACGATGACGGCGGCCTTGTTGCGGAAGAACAGCGACGATAGCGCATGAATCTGGAAGTTCGGCGCAATCCGCGCCTCGCCCAGGTGCTCGGCGAAGGCGCGCACCACGTAGCCGATGTCCCGCGCCAGATCCTCGAACGGCCGCTCCAGCTGGTAGTTGTGCACCATCCGCTCGAAACAGGCGGCCATGCCCTCGCGGCTGCCCGGGTAGTAGGCGCGATAGGTGGGCCGCATCGGCGATTCCTCGTTCTCGATGTACTCGGTCGAGATCGCTGGCCGCACGAAGATGAAATCGTTATTGAAGTACGAGCGGTGCAGGATGCGGGTGCAGACCGAGTTGAAGAAGGTCTCGGCCAGTTCTGGCTGGTGGTGCCTGGTCAGCAGGCCGATGTAGTGCAGCTTGATCTGCTGCCAGATGCCGTCCTCGATCCGCGCGGCGTCGTACTCGTCCTCGAGGATCACCGTGGTCTCGCGCACGCGCTCGTTATAGAACGCGATGCGATCGCGCTGGAGTTGCTGCAGCCCGTGCCAATCCCCTGCCTCGAAACGCAGCTTGGCCGCGTGGCTGACCTCGCGGAACAGCCGGTAGTGCTTGTCGAAGCCGTCCAGCATGGTCCGCGCCACATCGTAGGCAATCTGCGACGAGAGCAGCTTGGGGAAGTGCGACATGTTCGAGGCGGCGGCTGCGGTAAGGGGTCAGGGAATTGTAAAGGGGTTCGCTAGCGTCGGATGGGTTGACGATAGATCACATTCGATCACATCGTCTCGGCAAACAGCTCCCGGCCGATCAGCATCCGGCGGATCTCCGACGTACCCGCGCCAATCTCGTACAGCTTGGCATCGCGCCACAGCCGGCCGGTGGGATAGTCGTTGATATAGCCGTTCCCGCCGAGGATCTGCACCGACTCGCCGGCCATCCACGTGGCCTTTTCCGCCGTGTACAAGATCACCGCCGCGCAGTCCTTGCGGACCTGGCGCACGTGGCC
Organism: Cupriavidus sp. OV096; assembly: GCF_900115455.1. Classification (NCBI taxonomy): domain Bacteria; kingdom Pseudomonadati; phylum Pseudomonadota; class Betaproteobacteria; order Burkholderiales; family Burkholderiaceae; genus Cupriavidus; species Cupriavidus sp. OV096. The sequence continues at coordinate 260,913 of NZ_FOWM01000002.1, read as the reverse complement.
GCTGCCCAGCGAGTCCAGGTTCTTGCCCACGGTATACAAATAGCTGCGCGCGGCCTGGAGCGTGGTGTACATGTCCGCCACCTTGCCCTGGATCAGCTGGAACTCGCCGATGCTCTGGCCGAACTGCTTGCGGTCGTGGATGTACGGCGTCACCACGTCCATGCACGCCTGCATGATGCCGACCGGGCCGCCGGACAGCACCGCGCGCTCGTAGTCGAGCCCGCTCATCAGCACCTTGGCGCCGCCATTTTCGGCGCCGAGGATGTTCTCCACCGGCACCTCGACGTCCTCGAACACCAGTTCGCCCGTGTGGGAGCCGCGCATGCCCAGCTTGTCCAGCTTCTGCGCCACCGAGAAGCCCTTCATGCCTTTCTCGACGATGAAGGCCGTCATGCCGCGCGCGCCGAGGTCCGGCTCGGTCTTGGCGTAGACCACCAGCACGTCGCAGTCCGGCCCGTTGGTGATCCACATCTTGGTGCCGTTCAGCACGTAGCGGTCGCCCCCGGGTCCGCCAACCCTGTCGGCCCGCAGCTTCATGCTGACCACGTCCGAGCCCGCGTTCGGCTCGCTCATCGCCAGCGCGCCGATCCAGTCCCCCGACACCAGCTTGGGCAGGTATTTCGCCTTCTGGGCGGCCGAGCCATTGCGGTGGATCTGGTTCACGCACAGATTCGAGTGCGCGCCGTAGGACAGCCCGACCGACGCCGACGCGCGGCTGATCTCCTCCATCGCGATCATATGGGCGAGGTAGCCCATGTTCGCGCCGCCGTACTCCTCGGCCACGGTGATGCCCAGCACGCCGAGGTCGCCCATCTTCTTCCAGGCATCCATCGGGAACTGGTCCGACCGGTCGATCTCGGCCGCGCGCGGCGCCAGTTCGGCCTGCGCCCAACTGCGCACGGAGGCGCGCAGCATCTCGATGTCCTCGCCCAGATCGAATCTCAGGCCTGGCAGTTCGGTCATGTCGGTCTCCTGTCTGTTCGTGTCGGTGTTGTGGGGCGTATTTTATTGACGTTTACGTAAACGTCAATTCCATCCGAAGGCGGATGGCTGAAAGTGCGGCATCAGGCGGTTCTGGTCTTGGGGGCTTCGCCATGTGCCGCTAGCAGCGCCCGGCAATGGCGCTCGTGCTGGTCGATCTCGGCAAGCTGGGCCTGGAGGTCTTCCATCTGGCGCTCCAGAACGTCCCGATGCTGCGACAGGGCGCCCAGGAAACGCTCCAACTGCGGCGCGGTATCGCGTGGCGACTCGTAGAGATCCAGAATTTCGCGAATCTCGTTGAGAGTGAGCCCTAACCTTTTGCCGCGCAGCGTGAGCTTGAGGCGGGTGCGCTCGCGTCCGTTATAGACGCGCTTGCGGCCGCCCGGGCCCTCGCGGTCAGGCGAGAGCAGGCCCTGATCCTCGTAGAACCGGATCGCGCGCGGGGTGACGTCGAACTCGCGCGCGAGGTCGGTAATGGTGTAGGTGGCGGAGGATGGCTGTGCCGGCATGGTGCGCCCAGGAAAGTGAACGGTCGTTCGTTGTACGGTCAAGTTTTGGTCTAAGATGACGAGCAGGCCGCGACGATTGACGTTAACGTTAGCGTCAAGTGCCGCCGCTGACAATGACTGGACAACATGACCCCACAGAGCGCCCGGTGCCCCGCTGCACCCGAAGGCGCCAGATTCGACCGAGACAAGCCCCATGAACGCACTCGAAAGCCAGCTCCACTACCCGTTTGACGAGACCATGCCGGCGCCCGGCACGCGCCAGGAAGTGGCGCCCGGCGTCTACTGGCTGCGCATGCCGCTGCCCTTCGCGCTCGACCACATCAACCTGTGGCTCCTGCGCGACCGCCTGGACGGGCAGGACGGCTGGACCATCATCGACTGCGGCATCACCAACGACATCATCAAGGGGCATTGGGAGACCATCTTCGCCAACGAGCTGGACGGCCTGCCCGTGCTGCGCGTGCTGGTGACCCATTGCCACCCGGACCACGTGGGCCTGGCGCACTGGCTCTGCAAGCACTGGGACGTGCGGCTGTGGATGAGCCTGGGCGACTACATGACCGCGCGCGTGATGTCCGGCGGCAGCGGCGTCGGCTCGAATGCCGGCGGTGACTTCGCGGCGAGCCACTTCGCCCGCCACGGCCTGACCGACCCGGACAACCTCGAAAAACTGCGCGGCCGCAAAGCCTACTATCCGTCGATGGTGCCCGACGTGCCGACACAATACCGCCGCCTGATGGACGAGGACACCGTGACCATCGGCGCCGATCCGGCCACGGCCGGCTGGCGCGTGATCACCGGCTTCGGCCATGCCCCGGAGCACGTGGCGCTCTACAACGCCGCCACCAATGTACTGATCTCGGGCGACATGGTGCTGCCGCGCATCTCGACCAACGTCAGCGTGTTCGACATGGAGCCGGAGGCCAATCCGCTCCAGCTCTACCTCGACTCATTGAACAAGTACGAAGACCTGCCGGCTGACGTACTGATCCTGCCGTCGCACGGCCGCCCGTTCCGCAACCTGCATACCCGCATCCGCCAGTTGCAGGAGCACCATGTGGACCGGCTGGCCGAGACGCTGGCCGCCTGCGCCGAGAAGCCGTGCCATGCGCACGACATCGTCGGCGTGATCTTCCGGCGCCAGTTCGACATCCACCAGCTGACCTTCGCGATGGGCGAGGCGCTGGCGCACCTGCACGCGCTCTGGCATCGCGGGCAACTTGTGCGCGAATGCGGCGATGACGGGATCATCCGCTTCCGGACGGTCTGAGGATCAGAACGGATTAGGACGAGTCAGAACGACTCGGCAAGCGTCCTGAGGTAGCGCACGCCGGCCACGGCGCGGCTGCCGTACCAGGACAGCATCTCGCCATCGACCAGCATCACCGGCCTGCCGATCTGGCGCTCGAGCGCATCGGCATGGTCCTCGGTGAAGCGGTATGGCTCGGTCGACAGCAGCACAGCGTCCAGTTCGCGCACCAGCGCGTCGCTCCAGCGGAAGGTGGGATAGCGCTCGCCGGGCGCATTCGGCCGGCTGCAATCCCCATCGACGCAGGCCGCGAGGTCCGCGCCGTCATCGGGCCAGGTGGCCCAATTCACCAGCGCCAGCATCCTGCTGATATAGGTGGCGCGCGACACCGTCATCCACGGGTCCTGCCAGATCGCGTACAGCACGGTGCGCGCCGGCCAGCGACGGGCGCGGATCGCGTCGAGTTCGGCCTGGAGCGCCTGCGCCAGCCCCTCCGACTGTTGCACTTTGTTGAAAATGCCACCGAGCAGCCGGTACAGCGCGAAGTTGTCCTCGGGCGCGCACGGGTGGGTGACGATCACGTGCGGCACGAAGGTGCGGATCTCGTCCACGGTTTCGCGCCGGTTCTCGTCGATATTGACCACCACGTGGGTCGGCGCCAGCGCCCGCAGCTTGTCCAGCTTGACGTCCTTGGTCCCGCCGACCTTCTCCACCGCCCGCACCGCCGGTTCGGGATGGATGCAGAAGCCGGTGCGGGCCACCATCTGGTCGGCCAGGCCGAGATCGAACAGCAGCTCGGTCACGGACGGCACCAGCGAGGCGATGCGGACCTCGCCACTGGCCGGGCCGTGGGCCTGCCCGAGGGCGTCGGTCCGCATCAGGCGTCTCCCCCACCGGCGCGGTCTGCCTTGCGCGGCTTGCGCGGCGCGCGGGCGAACAGCTTGTCGTAGAGCCACAGCGGCATCACGTGCAGGATCGACGCCACCACCCCCATCTGCCACGGAATCACCTTGTAGCGCGTGCCGGCGGCAATCCGGCGGATGGCCTTGCGCGCGAAGACGTCGGCATCCATCAGGAACGGCATGCGGTACGGGTTGTGCGCCGTCATCGGCGTGCGGATATAGCCGGGCGCGATGGTCACCACGCGGATGCGGTGCCGCGCCTGCTCCAGCCGGAGGCTTTCCAGCAGCTTCACCACGGCGGACTTCGAGGCGCTGTAGGCCCCGCCGCCGGGCAGGCCGCGCACGCCGGCCACGCTGGCGATACCGACCAGCGTGCCGCGCCAGCCGCCGACGCCGGGCGCGCGCTCGCGCATCGGGTGCAGGAAAGGCTGGAAGGTGGTCAGGGTGCCGAACCAGTTGGTGTCCATGACCAGGCGGAAGTCGTCCAGGTCCTCGCGCTCGCTGGCCACGGTGCCCACGGAGATCCCCGCGTTGGCGATCACCACATCGGGGCAGCCGAAATGGTCGAGAAAATCGGTGGCGGCGGCGTGCATGGCGTCCGCATCGCGCACATCGGCCGCATAGATGCGCACGGCGTTGGGGTTGGGCAGGGAGGCGGCGAAGTCGCGCAGGGCCTCTTCGCGCCGGCCTACCAGCCCGAGTACGGCGCCCTGCGCCGCGTAGGCGCGCGCCAGCGCCTGGCCGATGCCGCTCGATGCGCCGGTAAGGAAGACTTTCAGGGGTCGCATCGGATCAATATAGTGAATTCGGAGGGAGAACGGCCCGGATCAAGCAAAACGGCCCGGCACGCTTCTCGCGCACCGGGCCGTCGGGGTCATGCCGCGCGGATCAGAGCTTCTTCGCGCGCACGCCCGTGACCAGGAAATCCATGGCCTGGATGGCAGCCGGCTTGGTGCCGGCAATGCTCGGGGAGGTCTCGTACTTGCCCTGCACCACCACGGTCGGCACACCCTCGATCTTGTACGAATCGGCGATCTTGTTGGCGCGCTGGGCGTTCGTGGTCACCGTGAACGAGTTGTAGGTATCGAGCCACTGCTTGCGGTCGATGCCGTTCTTGGCCATGAAATCGGCGATTTCGTCGGTGGTCAGCATGCGCTTGCGGTCCTTGTGGATCGCCTCGAACACCTTGCCGTGCAGGGCGTCCAGCTTGCCCAGCGACTCCAGCGCATAGAAGATCTTGGTGTGCGGCAGCAGGTCGTCGCGGAAGGCTACCGGCACGCGCTTGAACACCACGTCCTTGCCCTGCTTGCTGACCCAGGCTTCCAGTTCGGGCTCGAAGTCGTAGCAGTGCGGGCAGCCGTACCAGAAGAACTCGGTCACTTCGATCTTGCCCGCCGGTACCGGCTGGGGCGACTTCAGCACCGTGTAGTCCTTGCCCTCGGCCGGTGCGGCCATGGCTGCGGGCGCAGTCATCAGCAGACCGCCCACGGCGGCGACGGTGGCGAGGAAAGCGGCGATTTTCTTCATCTTCGAAGGGCCTTCTGATAGGTCAGAGAGATCAGGGGGATGGCCCGCACGCAGCGAGCCGACCGGTAAGACAAGTGCGGCGGCGCCCGGTTCCTCCGCGGCGCCGCCCGCCATGTTACTGCTTTGTAAAGCGGATCACCGAAGCTTCGAAACCGTTCGATTGCAGGCGGTCGCGCGCCCGGTTCATGTCCTCGATACGGTTGAACGGCCCCAGACGAACGCGGTACATCTTCACGCCGTTGACATCGCGCTCCGTGACCTTGGCTTCGAAGCCCTGCATGGCCAGATTGGCCTTCTGGCGGTCCGCGTCGTCCTGCGAGCGGAAGGCGCCCACCTGGAGCAGGTAACCCACCTTGTTGGCGTCAGCCTGGGCGATCTCGGCGATCGGGTCGGCTACCGGCTTCTCGGCCGGGCGCGTGGCGGGTTTTTCGGCCGGACGCGAGGCATCGGCCGGCTTGGCGGCGCTGGCCGCGCCGTTGGCGGGCTGGTCAGCCGGGCGGGTGGTCGCCACCGGCGGCTGCGCCGGGGTAGCCGGCTGCCCGTCGGGCTGGCCCACCGGCTTGGCCGGCGTCTTGCTCCACAGCGGCCGGTTCGGGTCGCTCGGGCCCTCGGCCTGCTGCTGCGGTTGCGTCGGCGCCGGCAGCGGCGTGGCCACGTTGCCGGGCTCGCTCGGGCGCTGCTGGGCATTGCCGTTGGCGCCCTTCTGCTGGAACGGCGCGGGCGACTTGGTGATATACAGGGCCACCACCACGGCGATGGCCAGGCCGACGATCAGCCCGAGCACCAGGCCCAGGAACGTACCACCGCGCTGCATCCGGACATGGGTACGGGTTGGGCGCGCGGCGCGCTTGCGTTGCTGTTGCATGAAGTCCTCTTCGGTGTTGCCGGGGATTATAGGGCCTGTCCCGGCAGGCACGATTGAGACCACTCTGAAAAGTGGCCCAAGAATCCGTCACAGGGGCGTTGCGGCTCAGTTGGCGGCGGGCTCGCGGTCCATGCGTTGCGGCGCCGAGACGCCAATCACGGCCAGGCCGTTCTTGAGCACCTGGCGCGTGGCCGCCAGCAGCGCCAGCCGGGCGCGCTTGACCGCCTCGTCGTCCACCAGCACGCGGTCCGCGTTGTAGAAGGCGTGGAAGTCGCCGGCCAGGTCGCGCAGGTAGAACGCCACCGCATGGGGCGCCAGCTCGCCGGCGGCAGCCGCCAGCATGTCCGGGAACTCGGCCAGACGGCGGCCCAGGGCGATGGCCTGGGCGCTCACGTCCGCGGCGGTCACGGCGGCCAGGTCTGCCCCGGCCAGTTCCGGCAGGCGGGCTTCCCAGCCGGCGCCGCCCCAGGCCTCGAAGATCGAGCAGATCCGGGCGTGGGCGTACTGCACGTAATACACCGGGTTTTCGTCGTTCTGCTTCAGGGCGAGGTCCACGTCGAACACGAATTCGGTGTCGGCCTTGCGGGACAGCAGGAAGAACCGCACGGCGTCGCGGCCGCGCGTGAAATGGGCGGGCCAATCCGCCACGCCGGCGTCCAGCAGGCCGCGGATGGTCTCGTCGCCGCCGTTGCTCCACTCGATCAGGTCGCGCACGGTCACGTACGAGCCGGCGCGCTTGGAGATCTTCACCTCCTCGCCGTTCTTCATCACCGTGACCATCTTGTGGAGCACGTAGTCGGGGTAGCCCTGGGGAATGCCCATGTCCAGCCCCTGCAGGCCGGCGCGCACGCGGGCGATGGTGCCGTGGTGGTCGCTGCCCTGCACGTTGATGACCTTGGCGAAGCCGCGCTCCCACTTGGTGGTGTGGTACGCCACGTCCGGCACGAAGTACGTGTAGGTGCCGTCCGTCTTCTTCATGACGCGGTCCTTGTCATCGCCGTCGTCGGTGGTGCGCAGCCACAGCGCGCCTTCGCTCTCGTAGGTCTTGCCCTTGGCCACCAGCGACTGCACGGCGCCTTCCACGCGGCCATCGCTGTACAGCGACGACTCCAGGTAGTAGCGGTCGAACTTCACGCCGAAGGCCTGGAGGTCGATATCCTGCTCGTTACGCAGGTAGGTCACCGCGAATTTGCGGATCGAGTCGATATCGTCGATGTTGCCCGAGGCGGTCACCGGCTCGCCGTCGCTGGCAGCCACCGTCTTGCCGGCCAGGAAGTCGGCGGCGATATCGGCGATGTAGTCGCCGTTGTAGGCGGACTCGGGCCAGCCGGCCTCGCCCGGCTTCAGGCCGCGCGCGCGGGCCTGGACCGAGATGGCCAGCGTCTGGATCTGCACGCCGGCGTCGTTGTAATAGAACTCGCGGTGCACCGCCCAGCCGTTCCAGGCCAGCAGGTTGGCCAGCGCGTCGCCCAGGGCGGCCTGGCGGCCGTGGCCGACGTGGAGCGGCCCGGTCGGGTTGGCGGAGACGAACTCCACCAGCACCTGGCCATGCTCGCCGGCCGGCCGGGCGCCGAATCGATCACCTTCGGCCAGCACGGCGCGCAGCACGTCGGCGCGGGCGGCGGGGGTCAGGCGCAGGTTGATGAAGCCGGGGCCGGCAATCTCGGCCTGGGCGACGATCGCCGTGGCACGGGGGTCGGCCTGCACGGCGGCGACGATCTTCTGGGCCAGTTCGCGCGGATTGCTCTTGAGCGCCTTGGCCACCTGCATGGCGATATTGCACGCCAGGTCGCCGTGGGCGGCCACCTTGGGGCGCTCGAAGGTGACGGCGGGCAGGGCGGCGTCGGCCGGGGCGAGCGCGCGCACGGCGTCAGTGAACGCGGCGGCAAGATTGGAGGTCTGAACAGGCAGCATGGATGTCTTTGCCCTGAAGGCGCTAAAGAGAGCGATGAACGGTCCGGAGGCGTTGCGGCAAGTGCGCCGCGCGTCGCGTGACCGGCACCGGAAATCGGGAAACGCGGAATTTTATCAGGTGCTATGCTGACATCATGCGACCGTGCCGCGCGGCTTGTGCGGAACTTCGTCACTCGTGAAAGGAAACATCATGCTGATCACCTTCAAATCCCACGCGGCGCAGGACCTGATCATGATGAAGGATCTTGCCCTCACGCTGCTTGGCATCATCGGCAAGCACATGGGCGAGCGCGGGGTGATCACGTCCGAGGAACTCCCGCGCGCCATCAAGAAACTCGAGGCCGCCGTGCAGGATGCGAAGAAGGTGCACCCCGCCGATACCTCTGTCCACTCCGACGCCCGCGACGAGGACGAGGAAGAACCCCTCCACCTGGGCCAGCGCGCCTACCCGTTCCTGGACATGCTGCGCGCGTCCGAGCGGGAAGGCGCCAACGTGATGTGGGGCGTCTGACGGCCCGCGGGCCGTAGTCGACAAGAAACAGGCAAAAAACAGGCAAAAAAATGCCCGGCCACCATCGAGGTGCCGGGCGTCCCGGATCAGGGATATATCCGGAAAGGGGGTTTTGCTGCAGGGGTAAAACGGTACAGGCCCGGCGTGCCGGGCCAGGATATTCGGTTACTCGTCGCTGCGGCGTCCCGCCAGCAGCAACCCGATACAGGCGCCGATCAGCGCGGCAATCCCCACCGCCTTCAGCGGGCTTTCGGCCACGCGCGCACGGCCGTGATCCACGGCTTCATCCATGTGTTCCCGGGCCCAGTGCATGCCATCGGTCCCCCGGGCGCGAATCCGTTCCGCCATCTCGTTGGCCCGCATGCGCAGGCGGCGGCCGGCCGCCAGGCCCTCTTCCGACCCCTCGTGCGTGAGCACGTCGATGGTCTGCTGGAGCTGGGCGATCAGGGCCTTGACCTCGCCCGAAACCGGTACGGCGGCGTCACGCGCCGCGTCGCGGGTATCCCGGGCGGCATGTTTCAGCTGGCGCACGGCAGCATCGGCGCTGTCATGCAAGTGATTGATTTCCTTCCGGACTTTGGGGTTCTGCGTGAGCATAGGGACTCCTCATTGCGGTTCGGGGTACTGAGCACCGCGCCCGCCGGCCGATCCGGCGTGGGCGCGTGCCGCGTGCGTGCCCCTTACCTTCTGCGGATCAGGCCCATCACGAAGGTGACAAGCGCCACGACCAGGAAGATGAAGAACAGGATCTTGGCAATTTCGACGGCACCGGCGGCAATGCCACCAAAGCCGAAGATCGCCGCGATCAGCGCGACAACGAAGAAAACGAGTGCGTAATGCAGCATGGCCAGTCTCCCGAGGTTAGCGGGCGCACCCCGGTTGCTGCGGTGCGCCCGGCTTGCGCCACGGTGCGCAAGCTCATAGCCTCATCGTAGGGTCATGCCCCGGCGCCAGACACCGACCCCCGACCGATTCCCGTGTCAGCCAAGTCCTACAATGCACACCGCGCCGCACCGGGTGCGCCACTCGGGGGCCGTCTGTACGATTGACCCTGCCATGTCGATGTGATTCCATGGCCGCACGTGCGCCCGCGCGTCCGCCCAAACCGGTATTTCCTGGTATTCGTGATGGCCAAGCACTCCCTACTTCTCAGAAATACCCTGCTGCTCGCCGGCGGCATCGTGCTGACTCTGGCCGTCCTGATTGCCTCGGAGACGGGCAACCTGCGCCTGCGCGAGGGCTATACCGAGGCCATCCGCTCCCAGCAGCTGCAAAGCGACCTGGGCGCGCTGATGGGCGAACTCGTCAATGCCGAGGCGGGCCAGCGCGGCTTCCTGCTGACCGGCCAGGACAGCTACCTGGAGCCGTACTACAAGGCGCTGCCGCAGATCAACGCCCTGATGGCGCGCATCCGCCAGCACTACGCCAACGACGCCGAGGGCCTGCGCCAGTTTGGCGAGGCGTCCCAGTTCGTCACGCGCAAGCTCAACGAGATGGCCCTGACGCTGGTCTACGGCAAGCGCGATGTGGACGTGGCGATGGACCTGATCCGCACCGATTTCGGCCGCCAGACCATGGAAGCCGCCCGGCGCGGGCTGGAGCAGCTGCAGGTGCGCGAGTCCGGCACCGTCACGCACAACCTGGAGGCCGCCGAGCATGACCTCCAGCTCTCGCGCTACGGCATCGGGCTGCTGACGGCGATCAACATCCTGCTGCTGGTGACGGTCGGGCTCGGCCATTCGCGCCGGATGTCGATGGCCGAGGCGGCCCGTATCCAGCTGGAAGAAGAAAGCGCCCGGCTCGACCGCAAGGTGCGCGCGCGCACGCGGCAGCTTTCCGCGCTGGCGGCCCACTTGCAGCGCGTGACCGAGGACGAGAAGACCCGGCTGGCGCGCGAACTCCACGACGAACTGGGCGCCATCCTGACGGCAATCAAGCTCGACCTGCACTGGGTGCGCATGCGCGTGCAGGAGACCCACCCCGAGGCCCGCGACAAGCTGACCCGCGTGATGCTGCACGTGGACCAGGGCATCCAGATCAAGCGCCAGCTGATCGAGGACCTGCGCCCCACCGTGCTGCTGAACCTGGGCCTGCGCGAGGCCATCATCCAGTCCGTGGAAGACGGCGGCGCGCGCAACCAGTGGGAAACCGACGTGGAGCTACCCGATTCCCTGCCGCCGCTGCGCGACAGCGCGGCCATCGCGCTATACCGGATCGTGCAGGAATCGCTGACCAACGCCAGCAAGTACGCCGAGGCGCGCCACGTGTCCGTGGCGCTGGCCTGCACCGACGACCATCTCACCATGACCATCCGCGACGATGGCAAGGGGCTGCCGCCAGACTTCGACGCCGGCAGCACGGCCGGCCACCATGGCCTGCTGGGGATGGAGCAGCGCGTGCTGGCGCTGGGCGGGACGATGCAGATCGATTCCGCGCCGGGCCAGGGCGTGAGCGTGCGCGTCGAGGTGCCGCTCACCACATCGGTGCTGGCGCCGCCGGAGGAAGCAGAGAAGGAAGCCGAGCTGTAGGCCGTCAGGCCGAAGTCGCGCCGCGGCCGTCAGGCCGAGGTGGCGTATTCCTCGATCACGCGGAACACCTGCTCCAGTTCCAGCGACTTGTCGAAGAAATAGTCGGCCCCGGCCTCCGTGCACTGGCGGCGGTACATCGAGACCTGCGCATGATTGGTGTAGACGATGCGGATGCCGGAGAGCCCGGCGCGCTGCATCTCGCGCAGCACGTTGATGCCGTTGCCCTGCTTGAGCTGCAGGTCGACGATCACCACGTCATAGTGCCCGCTCGCGGCCAGCCGGATGGCCATGGCCTCGGTATCGGCCCAGTCCACGGATTCGACGAACGGGAAAGCCGTCAGGTATTCCAGCAGCATGCCCCGCAGGACCGCGGAATCCTCGATCAGGAGGACACGCAGCGATCGGGTCGAGGAGGCCGTGGCTTGCTCCGGCATGGTGCGATAGGGGGCGGGGAAAAAGGTCTGTTTGCTGACTGGGGACGACGGGACGCTACTCCACCAGGCCATTCTTGATGGCGTAGTACGTCAGGTCGGCGTTGGTCTTCATGCCCATTTTTTCCAAAATGCGCGAGCGATAGGTACTCACGGTCTTCACGCTCAGGAACAGCTCGTCGGCGATGACCGAGACCGACTGCCCGCGCGACAGCTTGCAGAAGATCTGGAACTCGCGCTCGGAGAGGGTCTGGTGCACCGGTTGCTCGGTCGGCTTGTCCAACCCGCCGATCAGCAGGTCGGCCACGGTCGGGCTGACGTAGCGGCGGCCCTGGGCCACCGTGCGGATCGCCTTGACGAGGTCGTCCGGCGCCGATTCCTTGGTCAGGTAGCCCGACGCGCCGGCACGGATCAGGTTGATCGCGTACTGGTCTTCCGGATAGGTGGACAGGATCAGCACCGGCAGGTTGGGCAGGCGCTGCCGGATCAATTTGAGTACGTCGATGCCGTTCCGGTCCGGCATGGATATGTCGAGTACGAGGACATCGAACTCGCTGTCGCGCAACTGCGCCATCACTTCGTCGCCGCTGGCGGCTTCGCCCGTCACCTTGATGTCGGGTTCCTCTGAAATGAACTGGCGCAGACCGGCGCGAACGATCTCATGATCGTCGGCGATCAAGACGCGGATCATCGGTGTCTCCCACGGTGAGGGGCCGGCCGGGCTGAAGAAACACGGCCCGCGCCGGTTTCTGCATTGTAGTGCCGGCGCCGCAGCAAATATGTCAGTGTCAGGCTGACATGATGCGCCACGGCACAAGCGTGCTGCACTGCGCCAAATCGGGCGCCCGGCACACAAGTACGTCAAGGCGCCAGAACGCCAGAACGGGCGCCGAAGCGCCCGTTCTGGTCATGCATCCCGCGTCCTGCGCCCCGGCCTGGGGGTGAGGCGGCCTGGAGGGTACCGCCCCGGCCCCGGCCGGACACCGAGCGCTGGGATAGCGATCGACTACTGGATCTTGGTACCGGCGTCCGCCCCCGCCCCGGCATTGGCGCCGAGCGGCGTCACGCCGTCTTTCGACTCGCCCTTCTTGCTCTTGGCCTTGGCGTGGCTGCCCTGCTTGCTCTTCGACTTGGTCTCGGCCTTGGTGCCAGCCTCGGCACCGGCATGGGCGCCGAGGTCCGCCTTGCTGTCGGCGGCCGTCGGCGCGCTCGTCGTGGCGGCGCCACCTTGCGTGCTCAGGCCGCCCGATGCGTTGGCGCCCGCGCTCACACCTGGCGCGTTCACCGAGGCGCCCAGTCCGTTTTGCGCACCGGCGGTGACGCCGGTACCTTGGGCCATCGCCACGGAGGAAGCGGCAGCAATCGACAGGGCGGACAGGGAGATCAGCAGCTTGTTCATGGAAGAGACTCCTATTCTGGAATGCTCCGCGACGAAACATTCGTCGCGGCATTCACGCGGTGTCACGTGAACTGAGGCTCAGTCTAAGGAGTCTTTCCGGCGCGGTCTGTGAGGACTTGTAATGCCCTGTAAGCAGTGGTGAGGCCCGTTACAGGTTCGGCGCGAGCGCGCGTGCCAGCGTGGCGCGGTCTTCGCCACGGCGCGCCACCATGTCGTCGAGCTGGTCCTGGCCGATCTTGCCCACGCTGAAGTACGTGGCGTCCGGATGCGCGAGATAGAAGCCGCTCACCGAGGCCGCCGGCGTCATCGCCAGCGATTCGGTGATGCCCATGCCGATCTCGGCGGCATCGAGGAACTCGAACATCGCGCCCTTGACCGTGTGCTCCGGGCAGGCCGGATAGCCGGGCGCCGGGCGGACACCGGGATACGACTCGGCGATCAGCTCGTCGTTGCTCAGCGTCTCGCCGGCGTTGTAGCCCCACAGGTCCGTCCGCACGCGCGCGTGCAGGCATTCGGCGAAGGCTTCGGCCAACCGGTCGGCCAGCGACTTGAACATGATCGCGCTGTAGTCGTCGTGGTCGGCCTCGAACTGGGCCTCCTTCTTGTCCACGCCAATGCCGGCCGTGACCGCGAACAGGCCGATGTAGTCGGCCACGCCGCTGTCCTTCGGGGCGATGAAGTCCGCCAGGCAGCGGTTGGGGCGGCGCACGCCGTCCACCACCGGGCGCTCGCTCTGCTGGCGCAGGTTGTGCCAGGTCAGGGCGACCTTGGTGCGGGTCTCGTCGGTGTAGATCTCGATGTCGTCGTCGTTGACCGTGTTGGCCGGCAGCAGCGCCATCACGCCGTTGGCAGTCAGCCAGCGGCCCTGGATCAGGCGGGCCAGCATGCTCTTGCCGTCCGAGAACACGCGGCGGGCAGACTCGCCCACGATCTCGTCGTTGAGGATGTCCGGGAATTTTCCGGCGAGGTCCCAGGTCTGGAAGAACGGACCCCAGTCGATGTAGTTCGCCAGTTCGGCGAGGTCGTAGTTGCGGAACACGCGACGGCCGATGAACTTCGGCTTCGGCGCGACGTAGCCGCTCCAGTCCACCGGCGTCTTGTTGGCGCGTGCCTGGGCCAGCGTCACCATCGGCGTGGCCTTCTTGCCGGCGTGCTGGGTGCGGATGCGGTCGTAGTCGACGCGCAGGTCATCCAGGTATTTCTTGGCGCCTTCGTCCGACAGCAGGCTGGAGGCCACGCTGACCGAGCGCGAGGCATCGGGCACGTAGACCACCGGGCCTTCGTAGTGCGGGGCGATCTTGACCGCCGTGTGCACGCGCGAGGTGGTGGCGCCGCCAATCAGCAGCGGAATCTTCTTGATGCGGAAGTAGTCGTCACGCTGCATCTCGGACGCCACATAGGCCATTTCCTCGAGCGACGGGGTGATCAGGCCGGACAGCCCGACGATGTCGGCGCCCTCGACCTTGGCCCGCGCCAGGATCTCGTTGCAGGGCACCATCACGCCCATGTTCACGACTTCGAAGTTGTTGCACTGAAGCACCACCGACACGATGTTCTTGCCGATGTCATGCACATCGCCCTTCACCGTGGCGATGACGATCTTGCCGCGCGCGCGCACGTCGCCGCCGGCCTCGGCCACCAGGCGCTTCTCTTCCTCGATGAACGGCAGCAGGTGCGCCACGGCCTGTTTCATCACCCGCGCGCTCTTGACCACCTGCGGCAGGAACATCTTGCCGGCGCCGAACAGGTCGCCGACCACGTTCATGCCGTCCATCAGCGGCCCTTCGATCACCTCGATGGGGCGACCGCCGCGCGCGAAGATCTCCTGGCGCGCCTCCTCGGTGTCCTCGACGATGAAGTTGGTGATGCCGTGCACCAGCGCGTGCGCCAGCCGCGCGGCCACCGTCACCGGCTGCTCGGGCGTGCCGCGCCAGGCCAGGTTCTCTTCCCGCTTGGCGCCGCCGCCCTTGAAGCGGTCGGCGATTTCCAGCAGGCGGTCGGTGGCATCGTCGCGGCGGTTCAGCACCACGTCTTCCACGCGCTCGCGCAGTTCCGGGTCGAGCTGGTCGTACACGCCGAGCTGGCCGGCGTTGACGATGCCCATGTCCATGCCCGCCGCGATGGCGTGGTACAGGAACACGGTGTGGATGGCCTCGCGCACCAGGTCGTTGCCGCGGAACGAGAACGAGACGTTCGAGACGCCGCCGCTCACCTTCGCGTACGGCAGGTTCTGCTTGATCCAGCGCGTGGCCTCGATGAAGTCCACCGCGTAGTTGTTGTGCTCCTCGATGCCCGTGGCCACCGCGAAGATGTTCGGGTCGAAGATGATGTCCTCGGGCGGGAAGCCCAGCTCGTTCACCAGCAGGTCGTAGCTGCGCTTGCAGATCTCGGTCTTGCGCGCGAAGGTGTCGGCCTGGCCCTTCTCGTCGAACGCCATCACCACGCTGGCGGCGCCGTAGCGGCGGATCAGCCCGGCGTGGTGGCGGAACTGCTCCTCGCCTTCCTTGAGCGAGATCGAGTTCACCACCGCCTTGCCCTGCACGCATTGCAGGCCGGCCTCGATCACCTCCCACTTGGACGAGTCGATCATGATCGGCACCCGCGCGATGTCCGGCTCGGAGGCAATCAGGTTCATGAAGCGCACCATCGCCGCCTTCGAATCCAGCATGGCCTCGTCCATGTTGATGTCGATGATCTGCGCGCCGTTCTCCACCTGCTGGCGGGCCACGGCCAGCGCCTCGTCGAACTGGCCGTTCAGGATCATGCGCGCGAACGCCTTGGAGCCGGTGACGTTGGTACGCTCGCCCACGTTGACGAACAGCGTGTCGTCGTCGATGGTGAACGGCTCCAGGCCGGAGAGGCGCATCGGACGCGGGGGCAGGTTTTGCTGGCTCATGGGAAGGCTATGTGTCTTGTGTGGGGCGGGCGATGGATCAGGCTGCCGTGGTGGCAGTTGCGGTGTCGTCGCGGTACTGGCCGGGCCAGGCGCGCGGCGCCTTGTTGGCCACGCGCGCGGCGATGGCGGCGATGTGCTCGGGCGTGGTGCCGCAGCAGCCGCCCACCAGGTTCACCAGCCCGGACGCGGCGAATTCCTCCACCAGCGACGAGGTGACCTCGGGCGTTTCATCGAAGCCGGTGTCGCTCATCGGGTTGGGCAGGCCGGCGTTCGGGTAGCAGGACACCGCGGCATCGCACACCTTGGCCAGTTCGGCGATGTACGGGCGCATCAGCGTGGCGCCCAGCGCGCAGTTCAGGCCGAAGGTGATCGGCCGGGCGTGGCGCAGGCTGTTCCAGAACGCCTCGACGGTCTGGCCGGACAGGATGCGCCCCGAGGCGTCGGTCACGGTGCCGGAGATCATCACGGGCACGCGCTCGCCGGTGTCCTCGAACAACTGGTCGATGGCGAACAGCGCGGCCTTGGCGTTCAGCGTGTCGAAGATCGTCTCGACCAGGAACACGTCGGCGCCGCCCTCGAGCAGCGCCTTGCCCTGCTCGTAGTAGGAATGGCGCAGTTCCTCGAACGTGACGTTGCGCGCGCCGGGGTCGTTCACGTCCGGGCTGATGCTGGCGGTCTTCGGCGTGGGGCCGAAGGCGCCGGCCACGAAGCGCGGCTTCTCCGGCGTGCTGAACTTGTCGCAGGCGGCGCGCGCCAGGCGGGCGGCCTCGACGTTCATCTCGTAGGCCAGATCGGCCATCTTGTAGTCTTCCTGCGCCACGCGCGTGGCCCCGAACGTGTTGGTCTCGATCAGGTCCGCGCCGGCGGCGAGGTATTGCTCGTGGATCTCGCTGATGACGTCCGGGCGCGTCAGCAGCAGCAGCTCGTTGTTGCCCTTCACGTCGATGCGATGGTCCACGAAGCGCGCGCCGCGGTAGTCGGCCTCGCCAAGCTTGTAGCGCTGGATCATGGTGCCCATGGCGCCGTCCAGGATCAGGATGCGGTCGCGCAGCAACCGGGGCAGGTTGGCGGCCCGCGTGTACGGACGGACAGGTGTGGGAGTGGCGCTCATGACGGGGCTGGGGGCGGAAGACTGCCGAATTTTGGGTAAGAGCGGGATTTTATCAGGGTGATCAAGGCATTGCGGGCAGAAAGGACATCGGAATCCCCGCTATTCCGCGCCGCACCCGGGTTGTCAGTGCCGGGCGTGGCCGCCTACACTGGGAGACGTAATCGCCACCGCACATGTTCCTAACCCGCCCCAACCGGCCATCCGCATGCAACACCTGAGTCCCGCCGACGCCCGCGCCCTGCTCGACAACGCCCCCGATGCGCTGTTCATCGACTGCCGCAGCGAGATGGAATACCTGTTCGTCGGCCATCCGCAGGGCGCCCACAACGTGCCCTGGAACGACGGGCCGGACTGGGAGGTGAACCCGCATTTCGTCCAGGCGGTGAAGAAACTGGCCGGCCATGCCTCGGCCCGCCCGGTGCTGCTGATCTGCCGCAGCGGCAACCGCTCCACGGCGGCGGCGCGTGCGCTGGAAGGCGCCGGCTTCACCACGGTGTACAACGTCCTGCACGGCTTCGAGGGCGACCTGGACCCGCAGCGGCATCGCAATACCCTGAATGGCTGGCGCCACGACGGGCTGCCGTGGGAACAGTACTGACAACGCCGCTGACCCGCCCCCACCATGAAAAACGCCCGCTTGCGCGGGCGTCGTCGTATCGCGGTGTGGCAGACGGTGCCGGGATCAGTGCATGACCAGCGGGTTGTTCATCACCGTATCGAACTTGCCGAGGAATTCATCCACCTCTTCCACGGATGGCTCGCTCTCGATCAGACGCGTCACGTCGGCGCGGAAGGTCTCGGCCATATGGCCACCGAGGAAAATTTCGCGTTTCAGGTTCTTGTCGACGATTTCGTAGCCGCCCGAGGCAAGGGGCGCATGCTCGACATCTGCTCCAAACTCGACAATGCAGTAATTGTCGCTGTTGTAGATCATTTGCATTGCGCTACCTCCTGGCGTCATGGTTGGCGACAATCCCGCGGATTATTGCGGTTTCCGGCGTAAACCGGCGTGAATGCCGCGATTTCACCTCCAAGCTGAGGGTAGTCGTCCGTAATTCAAGTTCTGCTGCCGGACGAAACCTTGCGTGCAATTGCTGCCCTCCTAGGTTGGGCATCGGCGCCGCACGCAAGTTTCTTGAGCGCCGAGCAGTTCTGTATTCCAAAATCTTTCAGCTTCTTACTACGGCACGTCGCATTGACCGCCACATGCCGCATTGCCGAGGAACGCATCGAACACCGCGAAAAAGCGTTCCGGCTGTTCCAGGAACGGCAAGTGCGCGGCCTCGGGCAATACCTCGAGCTTCGCACCGTGGATCTTGCTGGCAATGGATTGCGCCATCGAAACGGGCGCACCCTCGTCGTTTTCGCCCACGATCACCAACGTGGGGCAATGAATCCGGCCGATGGCCTCCGAGAGGTCGAAGGCCACGATGGCTTGCGCCACCCCGACGTAGCCTTCCACCGGCGTCCCCAGGAGCATCCTGCGGATCCTCTCGACCGGCTCCGGATGCGCTTCCCGGAATCCGGCCGTCAACCACCGCGCCAGCGTGGCGTTGACCATGCCCGCCATGCCATGGGCCTCGGCCTGGCCGATGCGGTTGGCCCACATCGGGTGCGCCGTCATCGGCGTATGGTCGTGCGTGTCGACCAGCGTCAGCGACAGCAGCCGCTCCGCATGCCGCACGCCGAGCGTCTGCCCGATCATGCCGCCCACCGACACCCCGCAGAAATGCGCCTGCGGTATCTCGAGGGCGTCCATCAGCGCGGCCACGTCATCGGCCAGTCGCGCCATCGTATAAGACCCGATCGGGGCATCGCTGCCGCCATGGCCGCGCAGGTCGTACCTCAGTATGCGATAACGGGGCGCCAGATGCTGCACCGTGTCGTCCCAGAGCGACAGATTCGCCCCCAACGCGTGCGCCAACACCACCCACGGGCCGTCCGAACCATCGATGCGGACTTGCAGGTCCACGTCGCCAGTGCGTATGCGTCGGGGGGTCGTGTCAGCCATATGTCGGTCTCCGGGGTGTCACAGCACGAATCATTCTCATCGTCCCTCAGTACTACGATAGACGAGATCAATCTGTGTGCCATCGGGTTCCGTCTGACGGAGGCGCGCCGGCAGCCATTTCAGCGCCGGCGCCAGCCACACTTCCACGCGCCGTTTATCGCCCGGATGCCGTGGCAGGCGCACGAAGTGCTTCGTCGTGACCATGCCGTGCACGCCGATCTCGATGGTCTCCTCGCCCACGTATTGCACCTGCATCGGCTCCACCTCGCGGGTATCGGCCACATTGAAGGTGTCCGTCACGCCCGGCGCGGCATAGCGCTGGGGGTCGGCGGCGACCCATCCGACCAGTTGCAGGAACACGCTGAAGCGGTCCTGGAAGTTCTGCGGCATCGGCACCTGGCCGCCACGCGTTTCAAACACGATTTGCCCGGCGGCCGGGTCGAAGCGCGCCACTTCCTTCTTGCTGCGGCGGGCTTCCTCGTAGCGCAGCGGGGTCAGCCCGCCCGGCCCCATCTGGCCGGCGCTCTGGAACACGAAGCGGAACCACAGCACGCGCGTCTCCACCACCAACCGGTAGTGGCCGCCGTCCTGCTCCCAACGGATCAGGCCGTCCGGGTTCTGCACGCCGTTGACGTAGCTCGAGTAATGCATGGTGGCCGAGGGCGGCGGGCTGTACTGGGGCGATGCCGGCGCGGGCGGGGCCGGGGGGGCCGGCGCGGCGGTGGCGGTGGCGGTGGCGCCGGCTGGCGCGGCACCCTCCCCGCCGGTGCCGGTCACGGCGCCGGTCTCGCCGGACGGCGTCGTGGCCAGGTCCGGCGCCGCCTGGGGCTCGGCCGGGGCGGGCTGGGGCTGCGGGGCAGGCTGGGTCTTGGGCACCGGGCGGGGCCGGGGGCGCGGGGCCGGGGCAGGCGGGGCGGGCGGCGGCAGCAGCATCGCCTCCATCGATGGCGGAATGCTGATCTCGGGCAAGCCCGGCAGCGGCATGCGCAGCAGCCCGAGCAGCACCAGCAGGTGCGCAATCACCACGCACGCCACGACCGCGATCACCGCGACCCAGCGCCGCCTGAGTCGCCTGCGTGGCTTCGTGCTATCGCGAGGGGTGGCCGGCGGGTCCGGCCGAGTGGCTTGCGCCAAGGTATCCGAGTTCCGAAGAGATCTGTCGGGCGATGTCCCGCACGCGGCGGTCCACCGAACCGCCCCATTCTGCATCGAATACGCGCTGCGCGCCGAGCACAATCAGCGCCATCGACAAATGCCCGTTGGCGTCGAACACCGGCAGCGAGATCGCGTTGATGCCCGGCAGCACGCCGCCGCGCGTGCGCGCCGCGCCCTGGGCGCGCACTTCGGCGCAGATCGCGTCGTAGTCGGCCAGCGAGGCGGGCATGTCCGGCAGCGGCGTGGCGCCGCGCGTAGCGAATTCCCGTTCGATCAGCGGCAGCGTCTGGCGCCGCGACAGGTAGGCGCCATACAGCCGCCCCGTGGCCGAGTTCAGCATCGGCATGACATCGCCCAGCCGCAGGCTCACGCTGACCGGATGGCTCGATTCTTCCCAATGGACGATGGTCGGCCCGTGGTTGCCCCACACGGCGATGCCGACGGTCTGGTCGATCTCGTCGCGCAACTGGGACAGCACCGGCCGCGCCTTGCGCACCGGATCGAGCCGGTTCAGCCCCGCCAGACCCAGTTGCAGCGCGAACGGCCCGAGGTCGTAGCGCCCGCTCACGGCGTCCTGCGCCACCGCGCCAAGGCGCTGGAAGCTCACCAGGTACCGGTGGGCCTTGGCCGGCGGCATGTCGGCGGCGGCGGCCAGGTCGCGCAGCATCATCGCGCGCGGCGAGGCCGCCAGCGCCTGGAGCAGCCGGAAGCCGACCTCGATCGACTGGATACCCGCGCGCTTGCCATCGTCCTCATTGGAAGGATCGGCGGCGTCATCGAGGCGGGAATCGTCGGGTGCGGTCATGCGGGGCGAAGGTGGAAGCGGCGTTGCCGGCCATTCTATACGGCAGCCGGCGGCCCGGCGCCCCGGGTCCGGTAGACTACCGGCCACCGCACATCGACGATTGCCCGCACCCCCATGAAACTCGCAACCCTGAAGGACGGTTCGCGCGACGGCCAGCTCGTGGTCGTCTCCCGCGACCTCAAGACCGCGCACTTCGCCACCGACATCGCCGGCACGCTGCAGCGCGCGCTCGACGACTGGGCTTTCCACGCCCCCCAGCTCCAGGACCTCTACGATGCCCTGAACGCCGGCCGCGCCCGCCACCCGTTCCCGTTCCAGCCGAAGGACTGCATGGCGCCGCTGCCGCGCGCCTACCAGTGGGCCGACGGCTCGGCCTACGTCAACCATGTGGAACTGGTGCGCAAGGCGCGGGGCGCCGAGATGCCGCCCGAGTTCTGGACCGATCCGCTGATGTACCAGGGCGGCTCGGACGACTTCCTCGGCCCGCAGGACGACATCGTCTGCGCCAGCGAGGCGTTCGGCATCGACTTCGAGGCCGAGGTGGCCGTGATTACCGGCGACGTGCGCATGGGCGCCACGCCCGAGCAGGCCGGCGAAGGCATCCGCCTGGTGATGCTGGCCAACGATGTCTCGCTGCGCAACCTGATTCCGGCCGAACTGGGCAAGGGCTTCGGCTTCTTCCAGAGCAAGCCGGCCACGGCGTTCTCGCCGGTGGCCATCACGCCGGACGAACTGGGCGAAGCCTGGCACGACCGCAAGGTGCACCGGCCGCTGACCGTGCACTGGAACAGCAAGAAGGTGGGCGCGCCCGACTGCGGCACCGACATGGTGTTCGACTTCGGCCAGCTCATCGCGCACATCTGCAAGACGCGGAACGTGCGCGCGGGCAGCATCGTCGGCTCGGGCACCATCTCGAACGTGGACCGGAGCAAGGGCTACTGCTGCATCGCCGAGCAACGCATGATCGAGACCATCGAGGGCGGCCAGCCGGTCACCGCGTTCATGAAATATGGCGATGCGGTGCGCATCGAGATGCTCGACGCCCAGGGCCAGTCGATCTTCGGCGCCATCGACCAGCTCGTGGCGCCGCGCTGACGCGCAATGTGCCTATAATTGTCCGACCGACCGGTCGGACAATTGATCCCATGCCGGCGGAACCCTCCCTTGCCACGGAAGCCGCCCCATGACCGCAGAGACCCCCGAGACCCCGGACACCACCCTCTCCCCGCGCCTGGCGCGCTACGCGTCGCTGACGCTGCGCCGCCACGGCCCCGTGCTAGAGGTCATCATGGGCGCGGCGCAGTCCGCCAACCAGAAGCTGGCCACCGCCGACGCCGGCATGCACCGCGAGCTGGCCGAGATCTGGCGCGACATTTCCGCCGATCCGGACATCCGCGTCGCCATCATCCGGGGCGAAGGGCGCGGCTTCTCGGCTGGCGGCGACCTGTCCCTGGTCGAGGAGATGGCCAACGACTTCGCCACCCGCACGCGGGTCTGGCACGAAGCGCGCGACCTGGTCTACAACGTCATCAATTGCGACAAACCCATCGTCTCGGCCATGCACGGCCCGGCCGTGGGCGCCGGGCTGGTGGCGGGGCTGCTGGCCGACATCTCGATTGCGGCCAAGACCGCGCGGATCGTCGACGGCCATACCCGGCTCGGGGTGGCGGCGGGCGATCACGCCGCCATCGTGTGGCCGTTGCTGTGCGGAATGGCCAAGGCCAAGTACTATCTGATGCTGTGCGAGTCGCTCAGCGGCGAGGAGGCCGAGCGCATTGGCCTGGTATCGCTGGCAGTGGACGAAGACCAGCTGGTGGCCAAGGCGTTCGAGGTGGCGAACCGGCTCGCGACGGGGTCCCAGACGGCCATCCGCTGGACCAAGTACGCGCTGAACAACTGGCTGCGCATGGCCGGCCCGGCGTTCGATACCTCGCTGGCACTCGAATTCATGGGCTTTGGCGGCCCCGACGTACATGAAGGCATGGCGAGCCTGCGCCAGAAGCGGCCGCCTGAATTCCAGTAACCGGCCAGCCAAGGTGGAATGATCGGCCCTGGCGGCCCCCCCACGGAGAGCGCGCGACCATGTTCGGACAGATCCCCGATTTCACCAATGGCTTCGAATTCCTGCGCCGCATCTGGAGCGCCGGCGGCAGCCTGCCGGGCGGCGGCATGATGCCCGGCCTGAGCGCGATGACCCCGCCGATGGACCTCGACGAGGTCGACAAGCGCATCCACGACCTGAAGGCTGTGGAAGGCTGGCTGCAACTGAACGCGAGCCTGCTGCGCACCACCATCCAGGGGCTGGAGGTACAGCGCGCCACGCTGGTGGCCTTGCAAACCTTCGGCAACGCGCTCTCCCCGGAAGCCATGCAGACGGCGATGGAGAACGTGGCGCGCGCGGCCAACGCGCCGAGCACCTCGCCGCCGCACCCGTTCCGTCCGTCCCCCGCCTCCGAGACCGTCTCCGAAGCGGAAGCCGACGCGGCCAATGCCGAGGACGACGAGGACTTCGACGCGCCGCCTGAAGTGACCGCCGGAGCCGCCGAGGGCGAGGAACCCGAAGCCGCCCCATCGCCCGAATCCGCCGGTCCCGCCCCACTGCCGCCCAACGCGAGCCTGTGGTGGGACCTGCTCCAGCAACAGTTCAGCCAGATCGCAGGCAGCGCGACGGCGGCCACCGCAGCGCCGTTCGGCAACCTGGGCGGATTCGGCGCGATGGGTGGCATGGGTGGGACGGCCGCCCCGGGCGCGGAGGGCGTGGCGCCCGCCGCACGGGACAATCCTGCCCCGAACGGCAAGGCAAGCCCGAAGCCGGCGGCCAAGCGCGCGGCGGCGAAGAAGCCCGCCGCGAAGAAGGCTGCCACCAAGGCTGCGAAGCCCGCCACCAAGACGTCCGCCACGAAAAAGCCGTCGACCAAAAAGCCCGCCGCGAAGGCACCCGCCGCGCCGGGCACCCCCAAGGACAGCGTCGAGTGAGCCGCCTGTGAGCGTCACGCACGCCGACCCGGCCCTCCGCGCCAGCCAGCGCCAGCGCACGGCGCTGGTCATGATGGGCGGCGGCGCGCGGGCGGCCTACCAGGCCGGCGTACTGGCCGGCATCGCCCGCATCGCCACGCGGCATGGGCTCGGGCATTGCCCGTTGCCGTTCGGCATCGTCACCGGCACCTCGGCCGGGGCGATCAACGGCGCCGGCATGGCGGTGGGCGCCGCGGACTTCCAGGCCGCCACCGACCGCCTCGCCGCGCTCTGGCACGGCATTCATGCCGATGACGTCTATCGCACCGGCGTGCTGGGCGTGGGTGCCTCGGGCGCGCGCTGGCTCTCGTCGCTGGCGTTCGGCTGGATCACCCGCCAGGCCCCGCGCGCGCTGTTCGACAGCGCCCCGCTCGACAGCTTCCTGACCGAGCTGTTCGAACCCGGCCGCGTGCAGGCCAGCCTGGACGCCGGCGTGCTCCAGGCCTTCGCCGTGACCGCGCTGTCGTACAGCACCGGCCGCCATGTCACGTTCTACCAGTCGCACCGGCGCATCCACCCGTGGCAGCGCAACCAGCGGCTGGCCGTGGAAGCGCCGATTGGCGTGGACCACCTGCTCGCTTCCTCATCGATTCCGTTCCTGTTCCCGGCCGTGCCGCTCGAGATCGAAGGTCATCACGAGTGGTTCGGCGACGGCACGATGCGCCAGATGTCACCGCTTTCGCCGGCCATCCACCTCGGCGCGTCGCGCATCCTGGCCATCGGCGCGGCGTCGCGCCCGCGGCCGGGCTGGTTCGATACCGTGCCGTCCGGCGGCTATCCGTCGCTCGCGCAGGTGGGCGGGCAGGCGCTGGCCAGCATCTTCCTCGATGGCCTGCAGGCCGACATCGAGCGGCTGATGCACATCAACCGGCTGCTCGCGCGCATGCCCGAGGCTGCCGGCGAGACCGACGGCTGGCGCCCGGTGGAAGTCATGACGATTTCTCCGAGCGAACCGATCGAGTCCATCGCCGCCCAGCATGTGCACCGGCTGCCGCGCACGGTGCGCGCGATGCTCGCCCCGCTCGGCGGTACCGAGGCGCGCGGCGCCGCGTTCGCGAGCTACCTGCTGTTCGAGCCCGAATTCACCCAGGCCCTGCTGGCGCTGGGCGAGCGCGATGCCGCAGCGGAGGCGGACGGCATCGCGGCCTTCCTCTATGGCGTGGTGCCCGAAACCGGCCACGCCACCGCGCGCGCCACCGATCCCGCGCTGACGCCCTACTAGCCCCCTGAGCAGCCGTCCCGGCGTCGCTTTTCGGCCTCTCAGGTCGCAATTCGTCCACTTTCCTGGGGCCAGCCCCGCTGGTTCCTCAGCCGGCACAGCGCAAGAAAAGGGCAACGTCTGTTGCAATCCCTAGTAATCGCACTAAAAAGGAACTAGAGAAAAGATTCGAGAATAATTCCCATCTGGTAGAATCCGCCCGTAATTTCAAAGGCTTACCATGCTCTACCCCGAACTGTTCAAATCATTGGAATCGGTCCGCTGGCACATGGACAAGGACATCCCCTGGGATTCCTTCGACCCCAGCCTGCTGACGGACGACCAGGCGAAGACCATCCGCATGAATGCCATCACCGAATGGTCCGCCCTGCCGGCCACGGAGATGTTCCTGCGCGATAACCGCCACGATTCCGACTTTTCGGCGTTCATGAGCATCTGGTTCTTCGAGGAACAGAAGCACTCGCTGGTGCTGATGGAGTACCTGCGCCGCTTCCGCCCGGACCTCGTGCCGACGGAAGAAGAACTGCATGCCGTGCGCTTCGAGTTCGATCCGGCCCCGCCGCTGGAGACACTCATGCTGCACTTCTGCGGCGAGATTCGCCTGAACCACTGGTATCGCCGTGCTGCCGAATGGCACACCGAGCCGGTGATCAAGCACATCTACCGCACGCTGTCGCAGGACGAAGCCCGCCATGGCGGCGCCTACCTGCGCTATATGAAGAAGTACCTGGCGCAGTTCGGCGACTCCGCGCGCGCCGCCTTCGCCAAGATCGGCGTGCTGATGGCTTCGGCCCGCCGCACGGAAAAGCCGCTCCACCCGACCAACCTGCACGTGAACAAGGCGTTGTTCCCCAACGACACCGTGCAGTCCCGCCTGCCGGACCCGGACTGGCTCGAGCACTGGCTCGACGAGCAGATCCGCTTCGACGAAGTGTGGGAAAAGAAGGTGATCGAGCGCATCCTGCACAACATGTCGCTGCTGTTCGAACGCACGTTCGACACCGTGCAGGAACTGAACCGCTACCGCAAGGAACTGAACGCCAGCCTCGTGGCAGCAGGCCAGCAACCGGCCTGATCCCCGCGACCCACGCCGTTCAATGACCGCTCCCGCTTTCGAATCGAAGCTCGTTCCCGCTGACGACGCGGCCGCGCTGCGCGCCGCCGTGGCCGCCCTGCCGCGCCCGCTGGTCTTCACCAACGGCGTGTTCGACATCATGCACCGTGGCCACGCCACCTACCTCGCGCAGGCGCGCGAGCTGGGCGCGGCGCTGATCGTGGGCGTGAATAGCGACGGTTCGGTGAAGATGCTGGGCAAGGGCGATGACCGCCCGCTGAACCATGAGTCGGACCGCATGGCGCTGCTCGCAGCGCTGACCTCGGTCGATCTGGTGGCGATGTTCCGCGAAAAGACGCCAGTGGAGCTGATCCGCCTGGTGCGCCCCGACATCTATGTGAAGGGCGGCGACTACGACATCGACACCCTCGAGGAAACCCGCCTCGTCCGTAGCTGGGGCGGCCAGGCCTACGCCATCCCCTTCCTGCACGACCGCTCCACCACCAAGCTGCTGACCAAGGTGCGCCAGCAGGGCTGATCAGCCTCGCTGTTCAACCTTCGGCGCCCGATCCGGGCTGTTTCGCGCCGCGCGCCTGCGTGCCGGCGCGGCACGCCTGGAGCGACTCCGCGCCATACCGCAGGCGCACTTCATCCATCCTTGCCCGCACCGCATCGTCCGAGGACGTCACGCGCAGCCATTGGCGCGCTACCGGCCGCGGCGCGTCCGTAATCAGCGCCGTGCGCACGCCCTGGGCGCGCAGGGATTCGAGGAAGCGGTCGGCGCGCTCGCGCTCCCGGAACAGCCCCAGCGACACGGTATAAGACGCCGACGACGCCTCATCGTCCTCGTTGCTCACCACGGACACATCGGTCACCTTGCGGCGCTTCAGCTCCGCCAGCTTGCGGTCGGCGTTCTCGCGCGTGGGCTGGGCCGGCAGGTGGACCCACCAGCGCACCTGTTCGGTCCGTTCGAACTGCTGCACCGGCAGCGAAGCCCCGGCGGCGATGGCGGCGAGGTCTTCACGCGCCCGCGCCACGGTCTGGGCCGAGAAACCGCCGATCTCGAAGCAGGCATCGGCGCGCGGGGCCGGCTGGGCCACGGCCAGCGAGACCGTGCCGGCGGGGGTGGGCGTCAGCGCGCCGCGCGGGGAGCCTGCCGGAGCGCCCGGGGCCGGGCGTACAGTGGCGGTATCGGCAGGCGGCTCAAGCCGCATCCGCTCGCCGCGCACCTGCTGGGACACCCGCTGCGGCTCGCGCGGGCTTTCCATCCAGCCAGCCAGCGGGTCCGGGCCGAACCCGCCCAGCACGGCGGCCAGCAGCAGCGCGTTGACGAGCAGCAGGATCAGCAGCAGGGCGGTCGGGCCTTTCTGGGACATGGAAGACGGTTCGGTTGGGCGATGCAAGATCGCCTGGCGGCTGCCTCAGGCCCCGGTGGCCATCGCGTGCAGTCCAAGCAGCACGAGATTATCGTGCATCTCGAACGGCATCGCGAGTGCGCCGGAGAGCGCCTGTCGCGCCCCGCCCGAAAGCAGGCAGCGCACCGGCCCGCGTTCGGCCAGCGCCCGCCAGGAGCGCTCCACGGCGCCAGCCTGGGCGGCCAGACAGCCGGCGGCAATGGCGTCGTGAGTGTTGTCAGCGCCCAACGCTCGCACCGCCCGCGCGGCGCCCGCGCCGGTGTCGAGCACGTCGAGCGCCGGCAGTTGGGCCGTGTTGCGGGCCAGCGAGCCGAGCATCAGCGCCACCCCGGGCAGGATCAGCCCGCCCTCGAAGCGTGCCCCGCCATCGGCCTGCGTGGTGACGATGTCCAGCGTGGTGGCCGTGCCGGCCGTGACGATCAGCAGCGTCTCGCCGGGCAGCCAGCGATGCGCGCCGATGCTGCCGACCCAGCGGTCCACACCCAGTTGCGTGGGTTCGCGGTAGCCGTTGGCGAGGTCGCCGTGGGCGGCCGTGGTGCGTACCCATTGCAGCGTGGGGGCGGCCCCGAAGGCGTCGGCCAGCGTCGCCGCCACTGCCTTGCCAATCGCCGCCCCGGCCACATTGGCGATCCAGACCGACGGCACGCCGCCATCCGCCAGCCCCCGCCATGTGCCGACCAGCGCCGCCAGTTCCGCCGGCGCGGCGTGCGTGGCGGCGCCCGCGTGGCGCCACGGGGTGGGCAGGGTGCCGGCCGGCGCGGTCGCGTCGGTGTCGTCCGTGCTCCACGCCCACTTGAGCCGGGTATTGCCGATATCTATCAGCAGGCGCGCGCTCATGCCGCCGCTCCGCGCAAGGACACCTCGCCGCTGGCGATCCGTTGCAGCCCGTCCGCCGTCTCCAGCAGCAGGTGGCCGTCGCCGTCCACGCCCCGGGCGAGGCCCTCGGCCAGCAGCGTGCCGTCGTGCAGCAGGCGCACCGGCTCGTCGCGGAAGGCATCGCGCGCAGACCAGCGGGCCGCCATCGGCGCGAAGCCTTCGGCCAGGAACACGGCGCGCATCGCCGCCAGCCGGTTCAGCACCGCGCCGAGGATCTCGGTGGGATGGTGGGCGGGGTCGAAGCCCGGCAGCGCCTCGGCCACACCGGCCAGCGGGCGGCCCAGCGCGGCTTCCATACGGGCATCGCGCACCAGGTTCAGGCCGATGCCGATCACGGCCCAGAGCGCGCCGGGCCGCGCCGGCACCGATTCGATCAGGATGCCGGCCAGCTTGCGGCCGTCGATCTGAAGGTCATTGGGCCATTTCAGGCCCACGCGGGTGCCGAGCGCGGGGTTCACGTCCTCGAGCGCCTCCGCCAGCGCCAGTCCCACGGCCAGGCTCAGGCCACTCAGGCGGGCCGGCGGCAGCGCCAGCGGCATGGCCACCGAGAAGGTCAGCCCCGCCTGCCCCTGCCAGGGCCGGCCCTGACGGCCGCGCCCGGCGGTCTGGCGATAGGCCACGCGCACCTGCGCGCGCTCGTCCCCCTCCACCCAGCCCTCCACCCAGCCGGCGCTGCGGCAGGCCTGGGTCAGGTCGGCGTTGGTCGAGCCGGTTTCCTCCACCACCTCCACGGTCCAACCCCGTGCGGGGCCGGTGTCCAGCGCGGTGCGCAGCGCGCCGGCGTCGATGTGCCACGCGGGCAGCGCGGCGGCATCGTCGGCAAGGCTGGGAATGCTGGGGTGGGGGCGGTCGGGAGGCGCGGTCATGCGGGGCGGGTCAGGGTGGCTTGGGGCAGTTAGCCGCGATTGTAGCCGCGTCGCCCGATTTGGCCGGATTGGCCCGATCCCGTGGCTGTCGGACAGCCCCGCGTGGCCGTGTCAGAGGATGCCCGGTCGCCACGTCACGGCCGGTAGCATAGAATCGAGACTCCCCCATCACATCGCCGCCCCCCTTTGGATTCACCCTTGGATCGCCCATCGACGCCGGCCATCGAGATTTCGCGCCAGGACGGAGCCTGCAGCATCGCGCTGCAGGGGGACTGGACCGCACTCGCGCTCGCCGGCTGCCACGAAGCCCGTGGGCTGCGCGCGCAGTTGCACGAATTGACCGAGGCGCCCCAGCACGCCGCGTGGTCGCTGGCCGGGGTGAACCGGCTCGACCATATCGGCGCGCAACTGATCTGGCAGGCCTGGAACAGCAAGATGCCGGCGAACGTCGAACTCAACGACGGCCAGCGCCGCGTGTTCGACCGCATCGCCGCGCTGCGCCGCGACGGCTGGAAGAAGCGCATGGTGGATCGCTTCAACCCGGTCACCATCCTCGGCGCGAGCCTGCTGTCGTTCTTCGCCCAGTTCGCCATCGGGGTGACCATGCTCGGCCAGCTCACCTTCGACCTGCTGCGCTTCGCCCGCGCGCCGCACCGGGGGCCATGGCGCGAGATTTCGGCCAACGTCTATAACGTGGGATACAAGGCGCTGGGCATCACGGCGCTGGTGGGCTTCCTGATCGGCATCGTGCTGTCCTACCTGTCGGCCAACCAGCTGCGCACCTTCGGCGCCAGCACGTTCATCGTCAACATTCTGGGCATGGCCGTGATCCGCGAACTGGGGCCGGTGCTGGCCGCCATCCTGATTGCCGGGCGCTCCGGGTCCGCCATCACCGCGCAGATCGGCGTGATGCGCGTGACCGAGGAACTCGATGCGATGCGGGTGATGGGCATCTCGCACGGCTTCCGGCTGATCATGCCGCGCGTGATCGCGCTGGCCGTGGCCATGCCGCTGCTGGTGGCCTGGACCGACCTGATGGCGCTGCTCGGCGGCATGACCGCCGCCCAGTTCCAGCTTGGCATCAGCTACGCCTTCTTCCTGCGCCAGCTGCCCGAGGCCGTGCCGGTGGCCAACCTCTGGCTCGGGCTGGGCAAGGGCGTGGTGTTCGGCATGCTGATTGCGCTGACGGCCTGCCACTTCGGCCTGCGCATCCGGCCGAACACGCAGAGCCTGGGCGAAGGCACGACAGCCTCGGTGGTCACGTCGATCACCGTGGTCATCATCGCCGACGCCATCTTCGCCATCCTGTTCAAGGACGTAGGCCTATGAACCATCCGGCCAATCCCTCCCCCGCCCGCCGCGAGGCGATCATCGAGGTGCGCGACCTGGTCAAGCGCTACGGCGACAACGTCGTGCATGACCATCTCAACCTTGATGTCTATCGCGGCGAGGTGCTGTCCATCGTGGGCGGCTCCGGCACGGGCAAGACCGTGCTGCTGCGCCAGATCGTGGGGCTGGAGCGGCCCACGTCGGGGACCATCAAGGTCTTCGGCGAAAGCCCCGCCAAGCTCAAGCCGGCGCAGCTGCAGGCGCTGCGCAACCGCTGGGGGCTCCAGTTCCAGCGCGGGGCGCTGTTCTCGGCGTTGTCGGTCATCGACAACATCGCGCTGCCCATGCGCGAGCTGCGCGCGCTGCCGGACAACCTGATCTGCCAGGCCTCGCTGCTCAAGCTGCAACTGGTGGGGCTGTCCGCCAAGGACGCCGACAAGATGCCGGCCGACCTCTCCGGCGGCATGGTCAAGCGCGTGGCGCTGGCCCGCGCGCTGGCGCTGGAGCCGGAACTGGTGTTCCTCGATGAGCCCACGGCCGGCCTGGACCCGATGGCGTCCGACGACTACGTGGACCTGATCCGCGAACTGCGGCGCGAGCTGGGCCTGACCGTGGTGATGATCACCCACGACCTCGACACCCTCGTGGCACTGTCCGACCGCGTGGCCGTGCTGGCCGACCGCAAGGTGCTGGCCGCCGCCCCGATCCCCGAACTGGTGAAGGTGGACCACCCCTTCATTCGCGAATACTTCCTGGGCGACCGCGCCCAGCGCGCGTTGCAGGCCCTGCCGGCCCCGACCCGGCCCGACGCGCCGCGCCCCCCTTCCGGAGACACCTGATGGAAAACAAGTCAAACGCCTTCCTTGCCGGCGTTTTCACCATCGGACTGGCCGTGCTGGTGCTGTTCTCGCTGTTCTGGTTCAGTTCCGACCACGCGGTGCGCGTGCCGTACGACCTCATCACCCGCTCCACGGTGAACGGCCTCGGGCCGCAGGCCGATGTGAAGTATCGGGGGCTCGACGTGGGCAAGGTGGTGTCGATCAAGTTCGATCCGCAGGTGCCGGGGCAGATCATCGTGCGCATCAGCGTGAACCAGGACACGCCGATCACCCGCACGACGTACGCCACGCTGGGCTTCCAGGGCGTGACCGGGATCGCCTACGTGCAGCTCGATGACACCGCGCGCGAGGCCGGCAACGACAAGGCGTCGCCGCCGCTGCCCACCTCGGCGCGGGCGCCGGCGCGCATCGCCATGCGGCCGGGCTTCTTCGAGGAACTGGAGAAGCGTGGCGACTCGCTGCTGACGCAGACCGAGACGCTGATGTCCTCGCTCAACGAGATGTTCCAGACCACCAACCGCGACGAGCTGATGGCCGCCATCCGCTCCGTGCACAAGACGGCCGAGGATTACTCGAAGCTGTCCGCCTCGCTCCAGCCGGCCGCCGCCAAGCTGCCGCAGGCGGTGGATAACCTCAACGCCACGCTGGTCTCCACGCGGCGCCTGGCGGACGAGCTGGCCAGCCCCAACGGCACGGTCTTGCGCACGGTCAACGGCGTGGGCACCAACCTCCAGGGCGCGGCGGACTCGGTGCAGTCGGCCGCCGGCATCCTGAGCGAGGAAACCCTGCCGCAACTGAACGGTCTGGCGCGCGACGCCCGCCAGACCGCGCGCACCATCGACCGCGCCGCCGGCACCTTCAACGACCGGCCCAGCAGCGTGCTGTTCGGCGGCCCCTCGCCCACGCCGGGCCCGGGCGAAGCGGGGTTCAGCGCGCCATGATCATCGACCATCGCCCTGCCCTTCGCCCCAACTTCCACCGGGACTCCGCCATGACGCCTGTAGGACTCGTACGAATCGCCGCCCTTGCCGCACTGCTCGCACTGGGCGGATGCAGCGCGCTGTCGCCGGGGCCGTCCGCGCTGACCTATGACCTCGGGCCGATGGCCGGCACGCCGTCGCAGTCGCCCGCACCGCTGCCCAAGCTGCGCGTGGCCCAGACCGACGGCCCGGTATGGATGGACAACCAGTCGCTCTACTACCGCCTGCAATACTCGCAGGCGCAGCGGCTGCAGGCCTATGCCACGCAGCGCTGGGTCGATTCGCCACCCCGCCTGTTCGATGCGCGCCTGCGCGACGCGGTGTCCGGGCGCGGCGCGCTGACGTGGTTCGGCGATGGCTCGGTGCCGGCGCTCAAGGTGGACCTGCTCGCCTTCGAGCAGGTGTTCGACAGCGCCACCGCCAGCCGGGGCGTGGTGCGGGCGCGCGCCACCGTCTATCACAAGGGCCTGATCGGCCAGAAGACCTTCGTGGCCGAGCAGCCCGCCCCCAGCGCCGATGGCGCCGGCGGCGTCAAGGCGCTCTCCACCAGCAGCGACGCGGTGATCGCCGCCATCCTCGACTGGGCTGCCACGCTGCCGCTGGCCGCCGCCACGGCATCCGGCCCGGCCGCGCTGCCCGCCGCCAACCCGCCCGGCGCCAATGCGGTGCCGCTGCCGACGGCGCCGCCGTCACCGAATCCGCCCCGGCCGTAACGGCGGCCTGTATTCGCACGCATGACTCTGGTCGCGCCCCCGACATCTCCCCCGCCCCCGCCGCCGCAGCCACCGCAGCAGCCGCGCCAGCCGGAGCTGGACGGCTGGCTGCCGCGCCACTCGCCGCTGGCGCGCGTCGGCCTGATCTGCTTCACGCTGCTGGTGGCCTACGCCAGCCTCTATCCGTTCACGGGATGGGTCAATAACGGCATCTCGCCGCTGGCCTTCCTGACCGCGCCCAAGCCGCGCTACATCACCGAGTTCGACCTGATTACCAACGTGCTCGGCTATTGCCCGTTCGGGGCGCTGGTCGTGCTGGCGCTGCACCCGCGCATCTCGGGCGCGCGCGCCACGCTGATCGCGCTGGTGGCCGGCGCGCTGCTGTCGGCGGTCATGGAGGCGTTGCAGACCTGGCTGCCGAGCCGGATCTCGTCGAATATCGACCTGATCACCAACGCGCTCGGCGCGCTGCTGGGCGCGGCCATGGTGGCGCCGTTCACCAGCGCGCTGGTGGATCGCGGCACGCTCACGCGCCTGCGCATGGCGTGGTTCGAGCCCCATGCGAGCTTTGCGATCCTGCTGGTGCTGCTGTGGCCGTTCGCGCAGATCTTTCCGCAGGAGCACCTGTTCGGCATGGGCGGCATCGTGCGGGAATGGCTGACCGACCCCGATTCCTGGCCGATGGAGATCCTGCAGGGCTACTTCCCCGCCCTGCTCGATTGGCAGAACAACGTGGGACTGCGGCCCGACGACATGCAGGCCCAGCTGATGCTGGAAACCATGGTGACCGCGTGCAGCTGGATCGGCACGGGGCTGTTCGCCTCGCTGGCGATGCGGCGCACCGCGCCGATGCTGCGCATCCTGGCCGGGCTGCTCGCCTTCGCGTTGCTGCTCAAGGCCACCGTGGCCGAGTTGCAGTTCGCGGACGACAACACCTTCAACTGGCTGTCCGAGGGGGGCCGCTTCGCGCTGACCACGAGTTCGCTGGTGCTGGTGCTGCTGCTGCGCCTGCCACGCTGGCTGCGCGCGCTGCTGGCCATCGTGGCGCTGGCGGGGCTGGTAGTGCTGACCAACGTGCTGCCGGCGAATCCCTATGCGTGGATTTCGGAGCAAGGCTGGCGCATGGGACGTTTCGTGCACTTCAACAGCCTGGCCCAGTGGCTTGGCTGGCTGTGGCCGTTCGCGGCGTTCTTCTATGTGCTGTGGCGCGTGGAGCAGATGAGCATGCGCCGGCGGCTGCAGCGGCTAGCCCGGCGCCGTGCCACGGCGCGCGCCGTGGCGGCGGCGACGGACCGGCAGGTGGATGCCGGCCCGGGTCCGGGCCAGCCCTGATCCCAATCGAATCGATTTAGTGGAGCTGGCCGCCCTGCTCGCGGATATCCGCGTCGGTGGTCAGCGTGGTCTGCACCGCCACCCGCAGGCCGGCGATCAGCGTGTCCAGCGCCAGGCTCGGCGCGCCGGGATGCCGCGCCGCCTGTTCCGGCAGATAGGGAATGTGGATGAAGCCGCCGCGCGTGCCGGTCAGGCCGTGCCGTGCGATGCCATCCATCAGCCCGTAGAACACGTGGTTGCAGACAAAGGTGCCGGCAGTCTGCGACACCATCGCCGGCACGCCCGCCGCGCGCAGGTCGCGCACGATGGCCTTGATCGGCAGCGTGGCGAAGTAGGCGGCCGGGCCATCGGCGGCAATGGTCAGGTCGATCGGCTGCGCGCCGGCGTTGTCGGCGATGCGCGCATCGTCGACATTGATCGCCACGCGTTCGATCGACAATTCCGTGCGGCCACCAGCCTGGCCGACCGCAATCGCCACATCCGGCTTCACCGACGCCAGCAGCGCCGACATCGCCTCGATGGCCGCGCCGAACACGCACGGCAGCTGGCGGGCGACGATGATCGCATCGCCCACCTGCTGGCCGTCCA
Organism: Cupriavidus sp. OV096; assembly: GCF_900115455.1. Taxonomy (NCBI): domain Bacteria; kingdom Pseudomonadati; phylum Pseudomonadota; class Betaproteobacteria; order Burkholderiales; family Burkholderiaceae; genus Cupriavidus; species Cupriavidus sp. OV096. Next base: position 225,893 of record NZ_FOWM01000002.1, on the reverse strand, counting down.
GCGCCCGCACCGCCTCCCATGACGGGTTGACCGGTTCCTTGTCGAACGGCTCGAAGCCGGTAAGTAATACGGTTCGCTGGGCGGTACGCATAGTGCGTGTCTCCATCAGTTACATCAGGAAGTACAGCAGGACGATATTGGCCGCCAGGATGGCCAGCGCCGACGGCACCTGCGCGCGGATGACCGCGTTCTTGTCGTCCAGCTCCAGCAGCGCCGCCGGGACGATGTTGAAGTTGGCCGCCATCGGCGTCATCAGCGTCCCGCAGTAGCCCGAGAACATGCCGATGGCCGCCATCACGGCCGGATTGGCGCCGAACATGCCCACCAGGATGGGCACGCCCACGCCGCCGGTCATCACCGGGAACGCGGCAAACCCGTTGCCCATGATCACCGTGAACAGCGCCATGCCCACGCAGTACACCGCCACGGCCACCAGCTTGTAGTCCATGTTGATGTAGGCGGTGGCCAGGTGCGCCACGGCCTTGCCCACGCCGGCGTCCGCGAAGACCAGGCCCAGCATCGCCAGCATCTGCGGCAGCACCAGCGCCCAGCCCAGCGACTCGATCAGCCGGCGCGACTCGCGCATGCCTTGCGTCACGGTGTCACGCGTCAGCCAGCACACCACGGCCAGCGAAACCAGGCAGCCAATGCCGAGCGACACGAACGTCACGTTCTTCGGATCGAGCAGCGGCACGCCGGCCAGCTTCACGTCCTTGAACAGCACCGTGCCGATCACGGTCACCAGCGGAATCAGCAGCGCCGGGATGAACAGCTTGTTGCCCAGGCGCTTGGCGCTGGCGCGGCGCTCCGACTCGGGCAGCGTGCCGTGCTTGCCGTGGCCCACGCCGCCGAAGCCGGCGATCAGCGCCATCAGCACGGCGGCGATGCCGACGATGGCCGGCGGGATCTTGTCGCCAATCAGGAAGATGGCCGCGTACAGCGCCCAGAACAGGCCGGTGGACAGGCGACGCGGGTGCGTCTTGTCCGTGAACGTCATCAGGGCGGTAATCGCCAGCACGAAGCCGGCCAGCCAGTAGAGATAGTCGATGGATACGATCATGGCTTACTCCCCAACCTTGCCGGATGCGGCGGACGTGGCCGGCGTCCCCGCCGGCGTCTTGCCCAGTTCGCGCTCGAGCCAGCCGTCCAGCCGCTTCAGGCGCACCGCGTGGATCAGGAACGCGCAGATCGCGGTGGGAATGCCCCAGACGGCGATGTGCAGCGGCTCCACGTCGATGTTCGACGACAGCAGGAAGGTGTGCATCAGCGCGATGGCACCGAAGGCCACGAAGATGTCCTCGCCGAAGAACAGGCCCACGTTGTCGGTGGCGGCGCAGAAGGCCAGCACGCGCTGGCGCACCGGCTCGGGCAGGTGCCCGAAGCGGTTCTCGGCCGCACCTTCGGCCATCGGGGCCAGCAGCGGACGCACCATCTGCGGATGTCCGCCCAGGCTGGTCAGCCCCACGGCGGCGGTCAGCTCGCGCACGGCGAGGTAGACGATCAGCAGGCGGCCCACCGTGGCCGAGGCGATGCGCGAGATCCACGCCTGCGCGTGCTCCCGCAGGCCGTGGCGCTCGAGCAGGCCGATCACGGCCAGCGGCAGCAGGATGATCAGCGGCAGGTTGCGCGCCTTGACGAAGGCCGTGCCGATCGCGGTGAAGATCTGCATCAGCGGCATGGAAGCGGTCAGCCCCGTGACGATGGCGGCAAGCGCCACCACCAGCATGGGATTGAACCGCAGGACAAAGCCGATGACGATGACGCCGACCCCGAGCAGGGGCCAAAGATTGACAGCCGATTCCATGGGTAACACCAGATAGAAGGTGAAGCTAACGGTGGAGCAAAGCCAGCGCCGGCGGGCGGGCGCCCGTCAGGCACCAGCCCGGATGGCGATGCCTTCCGCGCCGAGCCGTTCCCGGATGCGGCGCGCGAAGGCAAGCGCGTGGGCGCCGTCGCCGTGCAGACACACGGTTTCGGCGCGGATCGGTACCCAGGTGCCGTCGATGGCGCGCACGCGTTGGTCGCGCACCATCGACAGGGTCTGGTCCAGGGCAACTTCCTCGTCGTCGTGCAGCGCGCCCGGCGTGCCGCGCTTGACCAGCGTGCCGTCGGGGTTGTAGCCACGGTCGGCGAACACTTCTTCCTTCACCTGCAGCCCGGCGTCGCGCGCCATGGTGATCATGCGGCTGTTGGCCAGGCCGAAGAAGACGAGGTCGGGGTTGTAGTCGCGCACGGCCCGTACGATGGCGGCGCAGAGTTTTTCATCGCGCACGGCCATGTTGTAGAGCGCGCCATGCGGCTTCACGTGGGCGAGCTGGCCGCCCTGGGCGCGCACGATGGCGTCGAGCGCGCCGATCTGGTACAGGACGTCGGCGTAGACGGCTTCCGGGTCGCGCTGCATCTCGGTGCGGCCGAAGTTCTCGCGGTCCGGGAAGCTCGGGTGCGCGCCAATCGCCACGTTGTTGGCGATGGCCCACTTCACGGTCTGGAGCATGGTGGCGGCATCGCCGGCGTGCCAGCCGCAGGCCACGTTGGCGGAGCTGATCAGTGCCAGCAGGGCTTCGTCGTTGCCGCAGCCTTCGCCCAGGTCGGCGTTCAGGTCGATTTGCATGGGGGTTCTCCTTGTACGGTGGGGTCCAGCCCGGTTACGCCACGAAGCGCGTGGTGGTGCGGCGGCGCGCGGCGATCTTCATGCCATCGCCCTGCCATTGCAGCGCCTGGTCGATCTGCCGCAGATAGCGGTCCAGCTCCGCCTGCGCGGCGGCGGCCTCGTCCAGCGTGGCCTGCACGAAGCGCACGGACGCGCCGAGCGGCACCTGCGCCAGCCGCCAGAGGTCGGCGCCGATCACGACGCCAATCTTCGGATAGCCGCCCGTGGTCTGCGCATCGCTCATCAGGGCGATGGGCTGGCCGGCCGGCGGCACCTGCATCACGCCCGGCACCACGCCGTGCGAGAGCAGGTCGCCGCTGCGCTCGGCGCGACGCGCCAGCGCGGGGCCCTGCAGGCGCAGGCCCATGCGGTTGCTCTGCGGCGTGATGGTCCAGTCGGACTGCCACAGCGCGGCCTGCGCGGCGGGTTCAAAATCGGGATATTCGGGGCCGGGCAGCATGCGGATGGCCCAGGCGTCGTCGATGCGGTTCACGGGCAGCGCCCAACCGGGTGCGGCCACGCCGAGCCAGTCGCGTTCCTCGTCCAGGCCCGGACGGCCGGCGGGCAGCTTGTCGCCTTCGCGCAGCACGCGGCCCTCGAAGCCGCCATAGCCGGACTTCAGATCCGTGCTACGGGAGTTCATGACCAGCGGCACATCGATGCCGCCCGCCACGCAGAGGTAGGTGCGGGTGCCACCGCGCGGGGACGGCAGCGTCAGGGTCTCGCCGCGATGCACATCGAAGGCATGCCAGCACCAGACCGGCACGCCGTCCAGGTTGGCGCCGCACTCGGCCCCGACCAGCGCCACGCGCATATCGACATGGAAGCGCATGGCCGCGCGGCCCAGCGTGAATTCGATGCCGGCGGCGCCGGCCGCGTTGCCGAGCAGCCGGTTGCCCACCTGGAGCGCCAGACTGTCCGCCGCGCCCGAGCGGCCCACCCCGAAGCGTCGGAAGCCCACCCGGCCGAGATCCTGCACGGACGCCTGCGCGCCGGGACGAATGATTTCGATCACGCCAGATACTCCTCGACGATGAAGCGCACGGTGTCACCCGGCGCGAACAGGGACGGCGGATCGCGGTCCGCCACGAAGAGCTGGGCGTCGGTATGGCCGATCAACTGCCAGCCGCCGGGCAGCACGGCCGGATAGATGCCGGTCTGCTCGCCGCCGATGCCCACGGCACCGGCCGGCACGGCCAGGCGCGGCTCGCGGCGGCGCGGCGTGGCCAGTTCGGGGACCATCCCGCCCATATAGGCGAAGCCGGGCTGGAAGCCAAGGAAATACACCACGTACTCGCCGGCCGCATGCCGGCGCACCACTTCCTGCGGCGTCATGCCCGTGTGCGCGGCCACATCGGCCAGATCGGGGCCGAACTCGCCGCCGTAGCGCACGGGAATCTCCACCAGCTTGCCGGTGGCGTTGCGCGTCTCGCCGGAGGCCCACGCCACCTTCAGATTGCGCTCCAGCGCGGCCACGTCGGCGGTGTCGTCGAACACCAGGGTGAGATTGTTCATGCCCGGCACCACGTCCACTACGCCGCGCCAGTCGGCGGCGCGCTCGGCCATGGCCCAGATGCGGCGCTGGACATCGAGCGAAGCGGGCGGCGCCACGCTATAGAGCAGCGCCTGCTCGGCCAGGCGATGGACGGTGCAATCGGGCATGTGGGGGCAACCTGTGAGGAAGAGGTCGGATGGCGTCGGACCGAATGTGACTCAGCCGTATTTCATCGACGATTTATCGATAAATTCATCATAACGAAACATGCCAACGCCCAGCACTCGGGGTTGTCCCTAGGATGTTATGCACCGTTAGCGACAAGATGTCGCCAAGACGGGGAATAAGTGATTTTTGCTGCGCTTAATGTGAAAGGTGGTTGAAAGGCGGTGCGCAGACATTCAAGGCGCCGCTTGCCTGCCTGTCGGAACAATAGGCAATAAAAAAGGCCGGGAGCGTGTCCCGGCCTTCTTTGATCCTGCTACCTGCGTGCTTTGTTTTGCTTCAGGCAAACCCGGCCTGATGCGCCTGCTGGTCGGCGTGGTAGGAGCTGCGCACCATGGCGCCCACGGCGGCGTGGGTGAAGCCCATCTTGTAGGCCTCTTCCTCGAACATCTTGAAGGTGTCCGGATGCACGTAGCGCATCACCGGCAGGTGATGGTTCGACGGCGCCAGATACTGGCCGATGGTCAGCATGTCGATATCGTGGGCGCGCATGTCGCGCATGACTTCGAGGATTTCCTCGTCAGTCTCGCCCAGGCCCACCATCAGGCCCGACTTGGTCGGCAGGTGCGGATTGCGGCGCTTGAACTCCTGCAGCAGCTTGAGCGAGTGCGCGTAGTCGGCGCCCGGACGCGCCTGCTTGTACAGGCGCGGCACGGTTTCCATGTTGTGGTTCATCACGTCGGGCGGGGCGGCCTGAAGCACGTCCAGCGCCTTGTCCAGACGGCCGCGGAAGTCAGGCACCAGCACCTCGATGCGGGTGGCCGGCGACAGCGCGCGGGTCTGCGAGATGCAATCCACGTAATGCTGGGCGCCGCCGTCACGCAGGTCGTCGCGGTCCACGCTGGTGATCACCACGTAGTTCAGCTTCAACTGGGCGATGGTGCGCGCCAGGTTGCCCGGCTCGTTCACGTCGAGCGGATCGGGGCGGCCATGGCCCACGTCGCAGAACGGGCAGCGGCGCGTGCACTTGTCGCCCATGATCATGAACGTCGCCGTGCCCTTGCCGAAGCACTCGCCGATGTTCGGGCAGCTCGCTTCCTCGCACACCGTGACGAGGTTGTTCGCGCGCAGGATGTCCTTGATCTCGTAGAAACGCGAGTTGCCGGTTGCCGCCTTCACGCGGATCCACTCCGGCTTCTTCAGCTTCTCGGCCGGCACGATCTTGATGGGGATGCGCGCGGTCTTGTCGGCCGACTTCTGCTTGCGGGTCGGATCGTACTCGGCAGGGGATTGCGGGGCTTCGCTGGACGTGGCGATCAGGGCGTCGCTCATACTGTTCTCCGCACGCTTGGCCGCGTGCATGTTTGGCTGTGGACTTGGCTGTGAATCGGGGCCGGGTACGCCATCGCTGTGCTCAGGCGGCCTCGGCGGCGGCATTCCCGCGCACCGGGGCACGCGCTTCGCGCGCCGCCAGCACCTCGCACAGGGCCGCCGCCAGGCGTCGCGCGATTTCGGGGTAGTGGGCCGCAGTGACGGCGCCGTTCGTGGCATTCGTCGTGGCACCCAGCGTCGATGGCGTTCCTCCGGCTTCGTCTGCCCCCGGCACGGTGGCGCCCGCGCTGGCCATGTCGACTGTTTCCAGTCCGGCATAGCCGCAGGGGTTGATGCGAAGGAACGGTGAGAGGTCCATCTGCACGTTGAGGCTGACGCCGTGATAGCTGCAGCCGTTGCGGATCTTGAGGCCGAGCGCGGCAATCTTGGCGCCCTGGTGCGGTCCGTCCGACAGGTAGATGCCGGGGGCGCCGGGCTTGCGTTCGGCTGCGAGATTATACGCCGCGAGCGTGTCCAGCACCGCCTGCTCGATATCGGTCACCAGCTCGCGCACCATCAGGTGGCGACGACGCAGGTCGAGCAGCAGGTAGGCCACGACCTGGCCCGGGCCGTGATAAGTGATCTGTCCGCCACGATCGATCTTGACGACGGGGATGGCGGCGTCGGGCGAGAGCAGGTGCGCGGGGTCCCCGGCCTGGCCGAGCGTGTAGACCGGCGGGTGCTCGACCAGCCAGATCTGGTCCGGCGTGTCGGGCGTGCGGGCCTCGGTATAGGCGCGCATGGCGTCGAAACAGGGCGCGTACGGCTCCAGACCCCGTTCGATGACTTGAATGGCATGCATGCCCGAGAGTGTAACGAAAAGGGCCGGCATCCGCCGGCCCCTGGTGGGCGACCCCGGTCATGGCGGAGTCTCGCATTCGGCCTCCCGGTCCGGCCTGGGCGGCCAGACCAGCCTCAGTTCAGGAGGCCGTGACCTGATCCTGGCCCGGTGTCCATTCGGTCCCTCGAACCAAACGCCTCACGGCGCGATACACGAGGTGTGGCAGGTCCGCCACGGTCGCCGCCGGGCGGCGTGCTTCCGCAATCAGCGCCAGCCTGACCGGGCGGGTCGCGCGCGAGTCCACGCTGATCACGATCTCGTCGCCGCGCCGGAGCAACAGGCTGCCGCCACAACGGAGCCAGTAATCCTCCGAGTCGTTCTCGCGGGTCACCCACACGTCCGTGGCTTTGGCGTCTTCCACAAAAAGACGCTGGGCAGCATGGAGCGAGAGGCTGGTGACTTCGCCAGGGACGAGGGTGAACACTGTCGTTGTGAGCAATGCTTTCATGATGGCTTTCTCCGTGTGCCGGGTGCCCGCTGACTGGTCAGATGCGCCGGAACTGGCCTGGATATTGGACCGGGCCAGTTAGGGGGCGCTGACAAGCGGTTCCGGTGCATTGCATTCTAGTGATTGCCCTAGCACTATCAAAACGATATATATTCTTGTGTCTTGTTAGCCAAACTCACATAGAGAACTCGCATCATGGTCTGGAGCGGCAGCTGGAATCCCGACAATGGACAGCGCTGGAAGCGCGATTTCCCACGCCTGCCGGCGCTCTCCGCGCTGCGCGCCTTCGAGGCCGCCGCCCGCCACGAGAGCTTTTCCCGCGCGGCGGCGGAGTTGTTCGTCACCCATGGCGCCGTCAGCCACCAGGTCCGCGCGCTGGAGGAGGAACTGGGCCAGTTGCTGTTCGAGCGGCGCGGCAAGCGGGTGATGCTGACCGCCAACGGCCGGGTCTACGCCGAGCGCGTGCGCGACGCGCTGTTGCAGATCGCCGATGCCACGCGCGTGCTCCAGGCCGGCAACCGCGACAAGCGGCTGACCATCAGCACCATGCCGTCCTTCGCCGCGCGCTGGCTCACGCCGCGCATTGGCAGCTTTATCGAGCAGCATCCGGAGCTGGACGTGGAGCTGCTGTCCTCGAACTCGCTGGTCGACTTCGCCAATGAGGAAGTGGACATCGCGCTGCGCATGGGCAACGGCGACTACCCCGGCCTGTACGTGGAACGGCTGCTCGACGATGTGTTCTTTCCCGTGTGCAGCCCCGATTTCAACGGTGGCCGCCTGCCCGAACAGCCGGCGCACATGGCCGGCATGCCGCTGCTGCGCGGCGAGGGCGATCCGTGGCAACCGTGGTTCGAAGCCGCCGGGCTGGACTGGCCCGAGCCGCGCAAGGGCCTGCTGCTGCAGGATTCCTCGCTGCTGCTGCAGGCCGCCGCCGAGGGCCAGGGCATCGCGCTGATCCGCTCCTCGCTGGCCTACAACGACCTGCTCTCCGGCCGCGTGGTGCGGCTGTTCGACGTGAGCATCGTCTGCCCGTGGCTGCTGTACTTCGTCAGCACGCAGGCCAGCCTGGAATTGCCGAAGGTGCAGGCGTTCCGCCAGTGGCTGCTGCCCGAGATGGAGCGCTTTCGCAACATTTTGTCGCAGTGGTCTGACTAGGCCAGCGCCCTACTTCTCGTCTTTGTCCGAAGGTTTCGCAGGTGCCGGCGTGGCAGTCTTTGCACGCCCCGCGCGCGGGTGGGCCTGGTCGTAGACCTTGGCCAGATGCTGGAAGTCGAGCGAGGTGTAGACCTGCGTCGTGGCGATGCTGGCGTGGCCGAGCATCTCCTGCACCGCGCGCAGGTCGCCTGACGATTGGAGCATATGCGTGGCGAATGAGTGGCGCAGCATGTGCGGATGCACGTGGGTCGGCACGCCGGCCGACATCGCCTGCTTGCGGATGCGCGACTGCACGGTGGCCCCGGACAGCCGCTTGCCGCGCGTGCCGAGGAACAGCGCGTGGGCGTCCTCGGGCGCTGCGCCGGGGCGCAGCAGCGTGTCGCGCACGGCCAGCCACGCCCGCAGCGCCTCCATCGCCTTGCTGCCGACCGGCACCGAGCGCCGGCGCGAGCCCTTGCCGATCACGGTGACCTCGGCGCCCGCCAGGTCGATCCAGCCGATCGAGCGGTACGCGCCATCCTCGGTGTAGCGCAGGTCGAGCTGCACCAGCTCCGACAGCCGCAGCCCGCTCGAATAGAACAGTTCGAAGACCGCCTGGTCGCGCCGCGCCTCGGCCGAGTCGCCGGGGCGATGGGCGACCAGCGCCACCGCGTGCTCCACCGACAGCGCCTTGGGCAGCGGCTGGCCGCGCTTGGGCGCGCGCACCCCATCGACAGGATTCACCGCCACGCCATGGCCATGGCGCGCCGCCCACAGGTAGAAGCCGCGCCAGGCGGAAAGCGTGCGGGCGATGGTCCGCGCGGACAGGCCGCCGCCGTGCATGCGCGCGGCGAAGGACCGGATGTGATGGGTTTCGAGCGCCAGCAGCGCCACGCCCGGCGCGTGGCGCGCGGCGTGGGTCTGGAGCACGGAGAGGTCGTGGCCGTAGCTGGCCAGCGTGTGTTCGGCCAGCTTGCGGCCGGTGGCCAGCCAGTCGAGGTAGCGCACCACCAGCGGATCGGGCACCGGCTTGGGGTCCGGTGCCTCGCTATCCGATGGCGGGCGGCGGGACATGTCAGTCGCGCAGGCGGTTCAGCGCGGCGCCGGCGACTTCGCCGATCTGGCCCAGGTAGGCCGTGCCCATGCCTTCGTGGAAGCGGCGCGCATCGGGCGAGCCCAGCACCAGCAGGCCGAAGGTGGCGCCCAGCGCGTCTTCGTCCGGGCGGGTCGGCACGCGCAGCGCCACCATCGCCAGCGAGGCGATGTCGTCACGCTCGAGCAGCGCGGCGGCCTCGAAGCCGCTGTTCGGGCCGCAGTACGGCGCGCGCAGCCCTTCGGCGAACAGGCGCAGGTCGTCGCTGGCGCCCTGCGCCACTTCGATGTGCGTAAAGGCTTCGCCGACGTTCCACACGCGCAGCGCCACGGCCGGCACGTCGAACACCTGCTGCAGGCCGTCCTGCACCGTGTACGGCAGCGCGTGCGAGTCGGCCTCGGCCAGCAGGCGGAGCTGCCAGGCGTGCATGCGCTGCTGGGTGCGGTCGTTGTCGTGCCCGTGGCGGACCAGGTCGGCCAGCTTCAGCTCCAGCCCCTTGTTCTTCTCGCGCAGGATTTCCATCTGGCGCTCCTGCAGCGACACGGCGCGATGGCTATGCGGGCTGGTCAGCTGCACCGCGGCCAGCAGTTCGGCGTGTTCCTCGAAGAACTGCGGATTGCTCTGCAGCCAGGCGGCGACATCTTGGGCGTTCATAAGCTTCTACCGGAGTATTTTTCGGATGGCAGTGTAGCAAACGGCACTGCTAGGTCTGGATCAGCCGCTTCTGGCGCGAAATGCTCATCAGGATGCCGATCCCCATGCCCAGCGTCACCAGCGCCGTCCCGCCATAACTGAGCAGCGGCAGCGGCACGCCCACCACGGGCAGGATCCCGCTCACCATGCCCATGTTCACGAAAGCGTAGGTGAAGAAGATCAGCGTGATGGAACCCGCCAGCAGCCGCGAGAACAGCGTCGGCGCATTGGCGGCAATATACAGCCCGCGGAAGATCAGCATCAGGTACAGCACCAGCAGCACCGCGTTGCCGATCAGGCCGAATTCCTCCGAGAACACCGCGAAGATGAAGTCGGTGTGCTTCTCGGGGATGAATTCCAGGTGGGTCTGGGTGCCCTTGAGCCAGCCCTTGCCGGTCACGCCGCCCGAACCGATGGCGATAATCGACTGGATGGTGTGGAAGCCCTTGCCGAGCGGGTCGGTGGTGGGGTCCAGCAGCGTGCAGACGCGGTGCTGCTGGTAGTCGTGCAGGACCGGCCAGTTCACGCCCGGGGCGCAGATCTGGCTTTCATAGGAGATCAGCAGCGTGACCGCCACCACGCCGATGGCCAGCAGCGGCAGGATGATCTTCCAGGTCAGCCCGGCGAAATAGATCACATAGAGGCCGGCGGCCAGCACCAGCAGCGCCGTGCCAAGGTCAGGCTGCTTGGCGATCAGCCCCACCGGAATGCCGAGCATGACCAGCGCCACGACAAAGTCGAACCACTTGACCACGCCCTCGCGCTTCTGGAAGTACCACGCCAGCATCAGCGGCATCGAGATCTTCATGATCTCGGACGGCTGGATCACCATGCCCACGTTGAGCCAGCGCCGCGCGCCCTTGCGGATCAGGCCGAACATCGCCACGGCAATCAGCAGCGCCACGCCCACTGTATATAGGGGGACGGCGACCCGCATCAGCAGCTGGGTCGGCATGTAGGCGATCACCATCATCACTGCGTACGAGAGCAGGATGTTGCGCAGCTGGTCTTCCACGCGGCCCGGCATGTCGATGGCGGCCGAGTACAGCGCCACGATACCGGTGGCGAACAGCAGGAAGACGATCAGGGCCAGCGGCTTGTCGAAGCCCGTGAGGGCCGTCCGGATCACGGACACGACGCGGCGTTTATCCATGGTGCCCGTCTCCTTTACTCTGAAGCATTGTTACGGGGGGCGGGTGCCGTCGTGCTGACCGGCCGGACGCGTGGCTTGGCCGGCGCAGGCGCCGAGGCGGGTGCGGGGCGCGCGGCGGGTGCCGGGACCGGCACCGGAGCCGGCGCGGCCGGCTTGCTGTGGCCAAGCGCCTGGAGCATCCGTTCGTCGAGCGTGGCCACGGCCGAGGCCGGCGCGATGGCGGCCGGGTCAAGCTGGGCGGCGATCGATTCCGACGCGCCGCGCGCGCCGGCGCCCGATGCCACGGTGGCGCCGGAAGCCCCCGCCAGGGCTGCACTCGCCCCCGCAGCACTGGCATCCGCGCCCGAGGCCGCGCTCACCGGCGCATTGGCCATCACCGTGGCCGTCGCCACGTTCGCCGTCAGGCCGGTGGTGAACACGCTCGGCGTGTCCACCGGCGGCTTGCCGCCCGCGCGCTCGCGCTCGGCCGGCGGCGGCGCGTTGGCCTGCAACTCCTCGGGCCACTTGCCGAGCAGGTAGTAATCCATCACCTTCCGCGCGATCGGCGCCGCCACGGCCGCGCCGAAGCCGGCGTTCTCGACGATCAGCGCCAGCGCGATCTTCGGGTTGTCCGCCGGCGCGAACGCGGTATAGAGCGAGTGGTCGCGCTTTCGCTCGTCGATGGCATGGTGGTTGTACTTCTCGCCCTTGGCCAGCGTGTAGGTCTGCGCCGTGCCGGTCTTGCCGGCCGATTCGTAGGCCGCGCCCGCGAACACGCGCGCGGCAGTGCCCGAGTGCGTCACGGCCACCATGGCCTTCTTGATCACGTCGATATCGGCCTGCTTGAGCGGAATCCGATAGCTTTCCTTGGGCACGGTCAGCGTCCGCTGGCGCGAGACCGAATCCTCCACCGCCTTCACCAGGTGGGGCTTCATCGCCGCGCCATTGTTGACGATGATCGACACCGCATTGGCCAGTTGCAGGATCGTGAAGCTGTTGTAGCCCTGCCCGATGCCCAGCGAGATGGTCTCGCCGTCATACCACTTCTGCTGCTCGGGCTTGCGGTACGCCTTGCGCTTCCACTCGGTGGACGGCAGGATGCCGCGGCTTTCGCCCTCGATGTCGATACCCGTGATCTGGCCGAACCCGAGCGGCTTCATGAAGTCGTGGATGCCGTTGACGCCCATGTCGCGCGCCAGCGCGTAGTAATAGGTGTCGCAGGACTGCACGATGGACGCCTGCATGTCCACCCAGCCGTGGCCGCCCGGCTTGTCGTCGCGGAAGGTGTGGTTGCCCAGCGTGAAGAAGCCCGGATCGTGCATGCCCCAGGCGGCCGTGCGCTTGCCGATGGTCAGCGCCGCCAGCGCCATGAACGGCTTGTAGGTGGAGCCGGGCGGATAGGTGCCGCGCAGCGGGCGGTTCAGCAGCGGCTTGTCCGGCGAGCTGTTGAGTTCGTCCCAGGTCTTCGAGTCGATGCCTTCCACGAACAGGTTCGGGTCGTAGGTCGGCTTGGAGACGAAGGCCAGGATGTCGCCCGTGGCCGGCTCGATCGCCACCAGCGCACCGCGCCGGTCGCCAAACAGCTGCTCGGCCAGTTGCTGGAGGCGGATGTCCAGCGACAGGATCAGGTTGTTGCCCGGCGTGGCCGGCGAGGTGGACAGCGTGCGGATCGGCCGCCCGCCCGCGCTCACTTCCACTTCCTCGAAGCCGGTCAGCCCGTGCAGTTCGGCCTCGTAGCTCTGCTCCAGGCCGATCTTGCCGATGTAGTTGGTGCCCTTGTAGTTGTCGGCGTCCTTGCGCGGATCGTACTTGGCGCCCTCGGCGTCGTTGGCCTCGTCCATCGCATCGATCCGCTCCTGGTCGCGCTGCGAGATGCGCCCCAGGTAGCCGATCACGTGGCTGGCCGATTCGCCGAGCGGGTACTGGCGGAACAGCCGCGCGCGCACATCCACGCCGGGAAAACGGAAGCGCTGGGCGGAGAACTTGGCCACTTCCTCGTCGGAAAGCTGGCTGCGGATCGGCAGGCTTTCGAAGCTGCGCGATTCCTCCAGCAGCCGCTTGAAGCGGCGACGGTCACGCGGCTGGATATCGACAAGTGACGAAAGCGACTCAATCGTGTTGTCGAGGGTATCGGTCAGCTTCGACGGCGTGATTTCCAGCGTGTAGGCCGAATAGTTGCGCGCCAGGATCACGCCGTTGCGGTCCATGATGATGCCGCGATTGGGCTCGATCGGCGCCACCGAGATCCGGTTGTCCTCGGCCTTGGCCGAGTACTGGTCGTGCTTGTACCACTGCAGCCACAGGAAGCGGGTGAACAGCAGCCCGAAGCAGATCACCGTAAACAGGGCGGCAGCCGCCACGCGGATGCGGAAGCGGCCGATTTCCAGTTCGACGTTGCGGATTTCGGTCATGGCGGTACTGCGGCGGCGGGTTCGGCGTGGGCGGTGGCCCGGGCGGCTCTATATAGATAGATCCGACCCGGGAAGGCTGGATCGGCTAAATCGGTCGGGTTTCGTCGACGTCGTGCGAACGCCGCTGTGGCGCCAACAGCACACTGGTGGCCAGCGGCCACAGCAGCGCCTCGATGCAGGGCGCCAGCAGCAGTTGCCAGCCCGGCAGGGGCGCGCCCATGGCCAGGCGGATCACCACCGGCACGGCGTGGACGATAAACAGCAGCGGCAGCACGTGCAGCGCCTGGGTATAAACCGAGAACCACAGCACGCGGCGATGGATCGTGATGGCGAAGTAGGCCAGCAGCGTGTAGGCCATGGCGTGCTCGCCCAGCAGGCGGGCATCGTGCACATCCATCAGCAGGCCGAGCAGGAAGGCCACGCCCATGCCGACCTTGCGCGGCTGGTGGATGTTCCAGAACACCAGCACCAGCGCCACCATGTCCGGAATCCAGAGCGTGGTGCCCCACGGCATCAGGTTGAACAGGAAGGCGACGATGAACGTCACCGCGATGAACGCGGGGTTGACCGGGCGCAGCAGATACTGGGGATTGGTCACCGTGCGGGCTCCGTGGCAGCGGGTTTATCGCCGTTTTTCTCTGCCGATTTCTCGGCACCGGCGCGGGCCGCCGCCGAACGCGCACCGCGCTCGGCCTTCTGCGGCTTGTCCTCGTCCTGCGGACGCGGTCCCAGCCCGGACTCGTAACGCACCACCAGCAACTGTCGGTGCGAGCGCACGCCAGCCACCGGCTCGCAGTACACGCGCGAGAAGGCGGTATCGGCCTTGCGTTCGATATGGGAGATCTTCGCCACCGGCAGGCCGGGCGGATAGGTCCCGTCCAGGCCGGATGTGACGAGAAGGTCGCCTTGCTGGAGATCGGCCGAGGCCGCCATGAAGCGCAGGTCGAGCTGCCCGGCACGCGAGCCGCCAAAGGCCACGCTGCGCAGCCCGTTACGCACCACCTGGACCGGAATCGCCTGATCCTTGTCGGTCAGCAGCGTCACTTCGGACTGGAGCGGCGAGACCCGCGTGATCTGGCCGATCACGCCGCGTTCGTCGATCACCGGATAGCCGGCGCGCAGGCCCTGCACGCTGCCCCGGTCGATCACGATGCGCTGGCTGTACGGGTCGCGGGCGTCATAGAGGATCTCCGCCGCCACCACCGGCGTGGCCGATTGCTGGGTCAGATTCAGCAGCTTGCGCAGCTGGTTGTTCTCGGCCTCGAGCTGGGCCTGGCGCACGGCGGCGCTGGCCTGCTCCACGGCGCTGCGGCGCAGCTCGCGGTTCTCGTTGGCCAGCGTGACGGACGACTGGGCATAGTCAAAGACGCCGCGCAGCGCATCGCGCGGCACCAGGACCGCGCGTTCCACCGGCATCAGCACGGTGGCGGCAACCTGGCGCGCGACGCGCATGGCGTCGAAGCGGGCATCGACCACGAGCAGCGTCAGCGCGATGGTCACGAAAATGACCAGCCGCGCCACGGCGGACGTGCCTTGCTTGAAGAGCGGCGGTGGGGAGTAATCCATTTACCCGTGCGCAGGCGAAGTCATCCCGCCGGGGGCGGCGGGAAGGGGCGGAAATCTCGTGGCGCACGCGCCGGCGCAGCCTGCTGGGGCCGGCATGCCGCGTGTCGCCACGTTGCGGTTCCTGTTCTTACTCGTACGAGAAGATGCTGCCGAGCTTGTCCATGCGCTCGAGCGCCATGCCGGAGCCGCGCACCACGCAGGTCAGCGGGTCTTCGGCCACCAGCACCGGCAGGCCGGTTTCCTCGGCCAGCAGGCGGTCCAGGTCGCGCAGCAGCGCGCCGCCACCGGTCAGCATCATGCCGCGCTCGGCGATGTCGGCACCCAGTTCCGGGGGCGTCTGCTCGAGGGCGATCTTCACGGCGGACACGATCTGGTTCAGCGGATCGGTCAGGGCTTCGAGGATTTCGTTCGACGAGACCGTGAATGCACGCGGAATGCCTTCGGACAGGTTGCGGCCCTTGACTTCCATCTCGCGCACTTCGGACCCCGGGAATGCCGAGCCGATTTCCTTCTTGATGGCTTCGGCGGTCTGTTCGCCGATCAGCATGCCGTAGTTGCGGCGGATGTAGTTGACGATGGCTTCGTCGAACTTGTCACCGCCCACGCGCACCGAACCCTTGTAGACCATGCCGCCCAGCGAGATGATGCCCACCTCGGTGGTACCGCCGCCGATGTCCACCACCATCGAGCCCGACGGCTCCGACACCGGCAGCCCGGCGCCGATCGCGGCCGACATCGGCTCCTCGATCAGGTACACCTGGCTGGCGCCGGCGCCCAGCGCCGATTCGCGGATGGCACGGCGTTCCACCTGGGTGGAGCCGCACGGCACGCAGATGATGATCCGGGGGCTCGGGCGCAGCAGCTTCGAGTCATGGACCATCTTGATGAACTGCTTGAGCATCTGTTCGGTCACGGTGAAGTCGGCGATCACGCCGTCCTTCATCGGGCGGATGGCCTCGATATTGCCCGGCACCTTGCCCAGCATCTGCTTGGCTTCCTTGCCGACCGCCTGGATCGTCTTCTTGGCGTTGGGGCCGCCTTCCTGACGGATGGCCACGACCGACGGCTCGTCCAGGACGATGCCCTTGTCGCGCATATAGATCAGGGTGTTGGCGGTGCCCAGGTCGATGGCCAGGTCGTTGGAGAAATAGCTGCGGAGAAATCCGAACATCAGGAATCCTGTCTTTTGTTGGTTCGCGAGTATGCGAAACGGCCGGCGCCGTCTTCGGCCCGGCCAGGTATACGTTTGCAAGGGTGATGGTTCACGGTTCCCCCGGTGCGCTGCGGCCCGTACCGGCAAGCCGGTACGCCCCGGTGCCGACGGCGAGGGGCGCATGCCCGCCCGGTCATCGGCGATCCGCAACCGGCGCAACCTGCACGCCGGACCTACGGGAACCTTTGATTAGACTCTGCGCGAAAGTTCGCCGCCAGATGCGCCGGACAGGTCGGAAAATCGCCTGACGATGGCAGAAGCCTAATCGGAGGAACCTGATTGTGAAGTGTGAAACTGCGATGAAAACCAGCCGTTAATCGCGGACTCGCCGCCGGGCCGTGCCTTTATCGTTCGCCAATCGTTTCCTGCTCTGTTGCAGTCCTGCGACGCTCGCGCGCCGCATGCCCCGGGCGGCTGCCCTGCCCGGCACTCATGGTACGTGCCAGCAGTGGCGACGGCATCACCGGCGCAGCCGCCGGCGTGACCCGTGACCTGCCTGGAACCCGCCATTTGGCGCGCCATGTGAAGTCCGCGTTGCGGGAGGCCTGCAGCGCGTAATGATACCTTATAATCCACGCTGTTTCGGGGCGTCAGCGCCCGGAAAAACTTGTAACGAAACGATCCCGGGGGCGCCCCCGGACCCCGCTCCGGGCGTCCTGCCCGCCACCCGACCGCAACATCCCCAGTCCGATGGACTGAACCCGGCGCCCGCGCCGCATCACGCCATGGCTCTCGCACTCTCCGACGTCAAGCGCATCGCGCACCTGGCCCGCATCGAAACCAGCGATGCCGAGGCCGCGCAGACGCTCGCCCAACTGAACAACTTCTTCTCGCTGGTGGAGCAGATGCAGGCGGTGGACACCACCGGCATCGAGCCGCTGGCGCACCCGCTCTCCGCCGTGCGCGACATCGCCCAGCGCCTGCGCGAGGATGCCGTGACCGAGACCGACCGCCGCGAAGACTACCAGCGCCCGGCCCCGGCCACCGAACGCGGCCTCTACCTGGTGCCGAAGGTCATCGAGTGACGCCCGGGCCCACCCGCCCGGCCCGCCGCCGCCGCCCCTGACCGCCACCGCAGACACCAGACCGACATGTCCTTTTCCGCTGATTCCGTGACTTCCCTGCGCCAGATCGCCGATGCCCTGGCGGCGCGCACCGTCTCCGCCGAGGAACTCGCACGCGACTACCTCGCCCGCATCGAGGCCGCGCGCGACCTGAACGCCTTCGTCGACGTCAACGCCGACCTCACCCTGGACCAGGCCCGTGCCGCCGATGCGCGCCGCGCCCAGGGCCAGGCCACGCCGCTGACCGGCGTGCCCATCGCCCACAAGGACGTCTTCGTGACGCGCGGCTGGGCCTCCACGGCCGGCTCGAAGATGCTGGCCGGCTACCAGAGCCCGTTCGACGCCACCGTGGTGGAGCGCCTCGCCGCCGCCGGCATGGTCACGCTGGGCAAGACCAACATGGACGAATTCGCGATGGGTTCGTCGAACGAGAACTCGTATTTCGGCATCGTGCGCAACCCGTGGGACAAGCAGCGCGTGCCGGGCGGCTCCTCGGGCGGTTCCGCCGCCGCGGTGGCCGCAGGGCTGGCCCCGGCCGCCACCGGCACCGACACCGGCGGCTCGATCCGCCAGCCGGCGTCGTTCTCGGGCATCACTGGCATCAAGCCGACCTACGGCCGCGTCTCGCGCTACGGCATGATCGCGTTCGCTTCGTCGCTCGACCAGGGCGGCCCGATGGCGCGCTCGGCCGAGGACTGCGCGCTGCTGCTCAACGCCATGGCCGGTTTCGATCCGAAGGATTCCACCAGCCTCACGCCCGCCCAGGGCGGCGTGGACGAGGACTTCACGCGCCATCTGGGCCAGCCGCGCGCCGGCGCCAGCGCCGACCAACCGCTGGCCGGCCTGCGCATCGGCCTGCCGCGCGAGTACTTTGGCGCGGGCCTGTCCGCCGACGTGGAAGCCGCCGTGCGCGGCGCGCTGGCCGAGTACGAGAAGCTCGGCGCGACGCTGGTCGACGTGACCCTGCCCAAGACCGAGCTGTCGATCCCGGTGTACTACGTGATTGCACCGGCCGAGGCGTCGAGCAACCTGTCGCGCTTCGACGGCGTGCGCTACGGCCACCGCGCGGCCGAGTACAGCGACCTGCTCGACATGTACAAGAAGTCCCGCGCCGAAGGCTTCGGCGCCGAGGTCAAGCGCCGCATCATGGTGGGCACCTACGTGCTGTCGCACGGTTATTACGACGCCTATTACCTGCAGGCGCAGAAGATCCGCCGCATCATCGCCGACGATTTCCAGCGCGCCTTCAGCCAGTGCGACGTGATCATGGGCCCGGTGGCGCCCACGGTGGCCTGGAAGCTCGGCGAGAAGACCGCCGACCCGGTGCAGATGTACCTGGCCGACATCTTCACGCTCTCCACCAGCCTCGCCGGCCTGCCCGGCATGAGCGTGCCGTGCGGCACCGGTCAGGACAATATGCCCGTCGGCCTGCAGCTCATCGGCAACTATTTCGACGAAGCGCGCCTGCTGCAGGTGGCCCATGCGTTCCAGCAAGCCACCGACTGGCACCTGCGCCGCCCGGCCTGATGACGATGCACGACAAGCGCCTGCTACGCCTCTTTGCCGCGATGGCCCTCGCCGTGGTGCTGGCCGGCTGCTCGCTGCCGTTCGGCGGGCGCTCCACGCCCATCGCCGCGCGGGACATCGACCTGAACGGCGACTGCCGCCGCACCGAGGAAGACGGTTTCCGCGAGGACGCCCAGCTACGCGTGGTGGACAACGCCGTGCAGCAGTTGCAGTGGAAGCTGTGGGTCGGCAAGCGCGGCTCGTGCAGCTTCAATCTGGCCGACTTCCGACAGGTGCGCAAAACGCCACATATCGAGCTGCGCGCCAACGATGGCAGCGCCTGCAAGCTGATGGTCTGGCAGGACCCGCGCCGCGTGACGCTGGCGCACGCAAGCTGCCAGTCGCACTGCACGCCCGGCATCTATGAAGAAGCGTGGCCGGTGATGTTCGAGCCGGACTCGGGCGCCTGCGCCCGCACGCGATAACGTAACTATCATGCCGCCACGCCGCCCACGCTCATCCTTCGCCGCCGGGGTTCTGCCCGGCGTTATGCCTCGGGCGCGGCGCTGGCTGCGCGCGGGTTTTGCGATGATGACGGTGGCGGCGGTGCCGGCCTGGAGCACGGTCTCGGCGCCGCAAGCGCCGATTTCGGCCTCCAGTGCGCCTGCTGTGGCGGCTTCTGTGGCGGCCTCGGCAGCCACCTCCACGTCGGCCGCCCCGGCGCCCATCGTCCAGCGCGTACGGCTGGCGGGCGATGCCGGCATGCCGACGCTCCCCGCCTACTGGTTCCTGCCCCGCGACAGCGGCCAGCCAAGGTCGCAGCCGCTGCCGGTGGTCGTGGCGCTGCACGGCTGCGGTGGGCTTGAAGACACGCATCGCGTGGCACGGCGCACCGGCTCCATCGACGAAATCCTCGACCCGGCCGGCGCCCTGCAGGCCCGCTACCGCGAGTACGCCCACTGGCTGACCGAGCGCGGCTACGCCGTGCTGATGCCGGACAGCTTCGGCCCGCGCGGCCGCATCACCAGCGGCTGCGGCGACACGCCGGACGCGCGCGGCATCGACGACAAGACGCGCCGCGCCGACGCCCTGGCCGCGCTGCGCTGGGTGGCCCGCCAGCCCGGCGTCGACCCGCGCCGCATCGTGCTGCTGGGCTGGTCGAACGGCGCGCAGGCGGTGCTGGCCGCCATCGACGCCAGCCGCCCGTGGCCGGCCGGCACGCCTGCCGTGGAGCGCGCCGTGGCCTTCTACCCGGCCTGCAAGCGCGTGGTGCGGCAGCACAATTTCAAGCTGCGCGCGCCGGTGCTGATGATGATTGGCGGCGCGGACGACTGGACCCCGGCCACGCGCTGCGCGATGCTCCAGAACGCGGTGCTGGCCCGCCAGCCCGATGCGCGCTTCCGGCTGGAGATCTACCCGGGCGCCTATCATGGCTTCGACGGCACCAGCGAGCTGCACGGCCGGCGCGACGCCTCCCGGCGCACCCCGGGCGGCGATACCGCCAGCGGCGGCGACGCCCTGGCGCGTGTGGCCGCGCTCGCCCAACTCGATTCGTGGCTGTTGAACCCCGCGCCCTGAAAAACGCCGGGTCCGGCCTGATATAGAACAGAACAGAAGACTTAAACCAGGAATACCGCCATGCAATGGGAAGTGGTGATCGGCCTGGAGACGCATACGCAGCTCTCCACCGCCTCGAAGATTTTTTCCGGCACCTCCACCGCGTTCGGGGCCGAACCCAACACGCAGGCCTCGCCCGTGGATCTGGCGCTGCCGGGCGTGCTGCCCGTGCTGAACAAGGGCGCCGTCGAGCGCGCCATCGAGTTCGGGCTGTCCATCGGCGCCCATATCGCGCCGCGCAGCATCTTCGCGCGCAAGAACTACTTCTACCCTGACCTGCCGAAGGGTTACCAGATCAGCCAGTACGAGATCCCGGTCGTCCAGGGCGGCACCATCACGATCCAGGTGGAAGGACGGCAGGGCGTCTACGAGAAGACCGTGAACCTGACCCGCGCCCACCTTGAGGAGGATGCGGGCAAGTCGCTGCACGAGGACTTCGCCAACATGACCGGCATCGACCTGAACCGCGCCGGCACGCCGCTGCTGGAGATCGTGACGGAGCCAGACATGCGCAGCTCGGCCGAGGCCGTGGCCTATGCCAAGGCATTGCACTCGCTCGTGGTGTGGCTCGGCATCTGCGACGGCAACATGCAGGAAGGCAGCTTCCGGTGCGACGCCAACGTCTCGGTGCGCCCAGTCGGCCAGAAGGAATTCGGCACCCGCCGCGAAATCAAGAACCTGAACTCGTTCCGCTTCCTGCAGCAGGCGATCGACTACGAAGTGCAGTGGCAGATCAACGAGATCGAGGACGGCCGCAAGATCGTCCAGGCCACCGTGCTGTTCGACCCGGACACCGGCGAGACGCGCGCGATGCGCACCAAGGAAGACGCGCACGACTACCGCTACTTCCCCGATCCGGACCTGATGCCGCTCGAGATCGACAGCGAGTGGGTCGAGCGCGTGCGCGCCGGCCTGCCCGAGCTGCCGGCGGCGATGCAGGCGCGCTTCGTCTCGCAATACGGCCTCTCGGCCTACGATGCGAGCACGCTCACGGCCACCAAGTCCCTCGCCGCGTACTTCGAGGCTGTGGTGACCGAAGCCGGCGTGGCCAGCGCCAAGCCGGCGGCCAACTGGCTGATGGGCGACGTGGCGTCGCAACTGAACCGCGAAGGCATGGCCATCGACGACGCCCCGGTGCGCCCGGCGCAACTGGCCAGGCTGCTGGCGCGCATCGCCGACGGCACGGTGTCCAACAACACAGCCAAGAAGGACGTCTTCCCGGCGATGTGGGCCGGCGAGTCCGGCGGCGACGCCGACGCGATCATCGCCGCCAAGGGTCTCAAGCAGATGTCCGATACCGGCGAACTCGAGAAGATCATCGACGACGTGCTGGCCGCCAACGCCAAGTCGGTCGAAGAGTTCCGCGCCGGCAAGGAAAAGGCCTTCAACGCACTGGTCGGCCAGGCCATGAAGGCCACCAAGGGCAAGGCCAACCCGGCCCAGGTCAACGAACTGCTCAAGAAGAAGCTCGGCTGACCCGCCCTCGGCGCCATCCGAGCCATCTGGCGAAAAAAGCCGGCCCGCGCAAGCGGCCGGCTTTTTTGTTGGACGCCCCTAAGCACCCCTAAGCACCCCTAAGCGCCCCGCAGCGCCCGCTCCAGCGCCACGATGCGCGCCTCGAGGTCGTGCAGGCGGCCCTCGCGCGAGGCGAGGGCTTCCCGCATCTGGGCGATGGGCGCGCTCAGTTGCCCCACGGTGGCCGCGTCGGTCGGCGCGGTGCCCGGCGCGACGTTGATGATCTGGCGCTGCAGGGTGTCGGTGCCGACCGAGACCGTCAGGTCGCGGTCGCAGTACGAGGCCGTGCCGAGCGCCACGCCGTGCGCTGCCGCCGCGCGGCTGCCGTGCCCGAGCGCCACCGCGAACTCGGTGCTGGCGACGGCGTCGGTGCCCACGGCGACCGCGCCGGTATTGGTGGCCTGCGCCATCGGCCCCACGGCGATGGCCGTCGCGCCGGAGGCTTCCGATCGCTGGCCCAGCGCCACGCTTTTGTGACCGGATGCCACCGCGGCCATCCCCACCGCCGTGGTGCCGCCCACCTGGAAGCTGTCCGCGCCGGACGCCACGGCATTGCCGCCGATGGCGACGCTCCACGCGTAGGCGGCCTGCGCTTTTTCGCCGATCGCGACCGAGCGGCTGCCATAGGCATAGGTATCGCAGCCCAGTGCGACCGAGCCGGCGTCCACGGGGTCCCGCGCGGCGACATCGGCACGGGCATTCAGGCCAATGGCCACGCCGGGCCCCGACTCGCTGACCGTCGCCCCTTGGCCCAGCACGACACTGCCGACCCCGGTGGCGACGGTATCCGCGCCGATGGCGATGGCGTTGCTGCCGGGTGCCGAGGCGGCCGTCCCGCTGGCGTTCACCTGCACATACTTGAGGCCGGTCTTGCCCGAGGCGAGGTCATCCACCGTCTGCGACAGCGCGGCGATGTCCTGCGCATTGCCAGCGACGTCGGCCTCCGTGTCGGCCAGCTGGCTGCCCGTGATGGCGTCGCTGCTGCCGGGGCTCACATCGCCGGGCCGGAGCCCCGTGACCAATGTCGATGGCAGCGTAGCGCGGCTCTTGCTCTTGTCGTCATAGGCCAGGTAGGGCGCACCGCCGCCACCGCCACCGCCACCGCCACCGCCACCGCCACGATTGCCGTTGGCGGACGATGGATGGTTCCCTGCTTCGGGCTCAGTCTGAGGAATTGCCATGAAGGGCTCCTGGAATGGGGTTGATCAGAACCACGGCAAGGGCGCATACACGGCCCGTGCCGTCGCCATGGTCGCTACCCGATCTCCAGAAGTACATGGATCCAAAGGCCGCCCGCCCCCCGACTACGAACGCCCCGCCGCCCGCTCCAGCGCCGCGATGCGCGCTTCGAGCTGGCGCAGCGTTGCGATGCGGGCCTCGAGGTTGCCCAGGCGCCGGGCCACTTTCGGGTTGACCTGCAGGGCCGCGTCCTTGAGTTGCGCGACGGTCACGGCGTCGTCGTCCTGCTCGCCCGGTAACACATGGGTGATGTAGCGGCCATTGTCCGCCGTGCCGACGGACACCGCGTATTCGCGGTCGCAGACGGAAGACGCGCCGAGCGCCACGCTGCCGTAGGCGCTCACCTCCGCATACTCGCCGATGGCGGTGGCGTGATGGTTGTTGGCGATGGCGCCGCGCCCGATGCCGATGGTGCCGTAGCCGTACACGTTCGCGCTGGCTCCGATCGCCACGGCCGCCTGGCTTTGGGCGCTGGCGGCGGAGCCGACGGACACGCTCTGGTCGCCCCCCGCGAAGGCATCGGCGCCCACCGCCACGGCGGCGGAGGCGGCGGTGGCCTGGGCATCGCCGCCGATGGCGATGTTGTCCGTGTAGCCCGCATTGGCGTTGCCGCCGATCGCCACGGCCTTGTCGCCCCATGCCGTGGCGTCGCTGCCCAGTACCACCACGCCGTCGCCGGGCGAGTCCGCCCCGACCTGCGCCTGGGAGCCGATGACCACGCCCCGGCCCGCGGCGCCGAACACGGCGCCCTCGCCCACCACAACGCTCCCCGAGCCCGCCGCCACGGCGGAGGGTCCGATGGCCACGGCTTCCTGGCCACTGGCCTCGCTATCGGGACCCTTGCTGTTGGCGTGGAAGTACTTGGCGTTCTTGTCGTTCTTTCCGACTGCGCTCAGTGCCTGGAACTGTTCCCGGGTCAGGTACTGATTGCTTGCGATATCCGTCTGGGCGTTGCTCATCGAAGGTCTCCTGAAGTTGACGTTGGCCAGCGAGGCCATGTTTTCACGCCGTACTTCGGAAAACCATGGATCGGACAAACCCAGCCTAATCCATCGGCACCACGCTCACCTCCACCTCCACCTCCACCGTGTGCTCGCTCCCGTACTACCTGTGGCGCACCGCACGCTCCAGCACCGCGAGGCGCGCCTCGAGTTCAACCAGCTGCTGGTTTGCCTTGAAGAGCTGGCTGCCTGCCACCGCATCCGTGCTCTGCAGGCTCTGCTCAGCGGGTCGCAACCCCGCAACTTTTACCGATTGCAGCGTAAGCCGGGTCTTGCTCCTGTCGTCGTAGAGCACCAGCGCGCTCTCCACTTCCCCGCGCGCATTCACGGACAGGCCCGCCTCCTTTAACTGGCCGACCGTGGCGGCATCATCATCCTCCTGCCCCGCCGCAACACGTGCGATGAAGCGACGGGTGCTGTCATTGCCGACAGATACTGTCTGCGCGCGATCGGTCGTGGAAGCGCAACCCAGCACCACACTCTGGGCGCCATTCACGGTCGCCTTCGCGCCGATGGCCACTGCTGAATCACTGTCAACGAGGGCCAGATCGCCGATAGCAATCCCCTTGTTACCACTGGCGCTCACCGTCGCCAGACACCCGGCCGCAACCGCTCCATAAGCGTTGGTATAGGCGTAATAGCCGATGGCAGTGGTGCATATGGCATATCCCTGGGCATACGCACCCACATACACCGAGCCCGGATAGTCCGCGCCGATTGTTCCCGCCGCGTGGCCGACAGCGACGCATTCCTCGGAATCCACCTCGGCGTGACTGGCAATCGCCACCGACTCTATGCCATTGGCCTGACTGTCCGGACCGGTGCTGTTGACTGCAAAATACGTAATACCGTCGTCTTGCAGCGCAATGGCGTCAACCCGTTCCCGTAGCGCATGGAACTGTTGCAGGGTGACATACTGGCCCGGGCGGTCCCTGTCCGAGGCGTTGGCCCTAGCCTGGACATCAGTCTGATTGCTCATTGCGTTCTCCATCAGCTGCCGCGACGGACAGCGCCCCATCCTGAGTAAGATTGCCGTGTGACCGCACCATGTGCTCAAGCCACCCGGGGCCATTCCTGCACGACTACCTGTCGCGCACCGCACGCTCCAGCGCCGCGAGGCGCGCCTCGAGTTCGACCAGCCGCTGATTTGCCTTGAAGAGCTGGCTGCCCGTTACCGCTTCTGTGCTCTGCGCGCTCAGTTCAGCGGGACGCAATCCCGACACTCTTACCAACGGCAGCGTCAGCCTCGTCTTGTTCCTGTCGTCGTACAGCACCAGCGCACGCTCCACTTCGCCGCGCGCATTCACGGGCAGGCCAGCCTCCTTCAACTGGCCGATTGTGGCGACATCATCATCCTCCTGCCCCGCCGCAACACGGGCGATGAAGCGGAGCGCGCTGTCATTGCCTACGGACACCGTCTGCGCGCGATCGGTCGTGGAACCAGCGCCTATCGCCACACTCTGCTCGCCGCTCGCAGTGGCACTCGCGCCGATGGCCAATGCTGAATCACCGGCAACGATGGCTGTGTTGCCGATACTGATCCCCTTGTTAGCAACGGGGTCCACTATCGCGGCAGACCCGATCGCAACCGCTCCATAAGCCTGAGCGAGCGTGTCAAAGCCTATGGAGGTGCTGCACGTTTCGCTGGCTGAGGAATACGCCCCCACACACACCGAGCCCTGGCCAGATCCGGTAGCCAGGTAGCCGACTGCAACAGATTCTTCGGAATTTGCGGAGGCACCGCTGGCAATCGCCACCGACTCGCTGCCATTGGCCTGACTATCCGCGCCGATGCTGTTGACTGTGAAATACATAATGCCGTCGTCTGTCAGCGCAATGGCGTCAACCCGTTTCCGTAGCGCATTGAATTGTTGCTGGGTGACATACTCACCCTGCAAGGCCCTCCCCGGAAGATTTCGCCTTGCTTCGATCGCGGTGCGATGGGTCATTGCAGTTCTCCGAAAGGTGCCATTGGTGGACGGCGCGCATCATGGCGCCACAACGTCCAGGACGCCACCATGTTCCGCGGTCCCTCTCCTGAAGTACATGGATCCCCGGATAGATGATGCGCGGGCGCCGCCGATCACTCCACCGGCACCACGCTCACCTCCACCTCCACCGTGTGCTCGCCCCCGCCCACGATGACGCCGTGCAGCAGGGGCACGTCGCTGTAGTCGCGCGCGATGGCCAGGGTGACGTGGCGGGTGTCGGCCAGCATGGCGTTGGTCGGGTCGAGATCGACCCAGCCGTTCCCGGGGCACCAGACGCCGGCCCAGGCGTGCGAGGCATCGGCGCCCAGCAGGCGCGGCTCGCCCGGCGGCGGGTCGGTGCGGAGATAGCCGCTGACATAGCGCCCGGGCAGCCCGAGCGAGCGCAGGCAGCCGATCATCACCTGGGCGAAGTCCTGGCACACGCCGCTGCGCAGCGCGAAGGCCTCCAGCGCGGGCGTGTGGACCTCGGTGATCTCGGCGTGATACTCGAAATCGGCGTGGATGCGGTGCATCAGGTCGATGGCGCCAGCCACCACGCTCACCCCGGGCGTAAAGCTGCGCCGGGCGTAGTCGCGCAGGTCCGCGTGCAGCGCCACATTGGGCGAGGCGAAGACGAACTCGGCCTCGGGATCGAACGGCTGGCCGGCGCGGTAGCGCAGCCGTTGCGCGGCCTTCTCCCACGGCGGGCTGCGGGCCGGGTCGAGCGTGGCCCAGCGCGGCGTCAGCGTGACCGTGCTGGCCGTGGTCAGCCGCATGGTCTCGTGCGGCACGTCGAGCATGAAATGAAGCACGTTGTTGCCGAAGGCATCGGTGCGCACGTGATGGTGCGAGGGCTGCGGATCGATGTCGGTGCAGTGCGCGCTCACGGCCTGCCACGGGTAGGACGGCGGCGTGACCACGGCGCGCTGCTGCGCGTGCTCCACGGGCCAGGCGTATTGGTAGGTGGTGACGTGGTGCACGCTCAGGGTGGACGGGGCGTCGGCCTCCGGCGTCGGCGCCGGGGTGGCCGGCGTCTTGGCGGCGGGCACGGGATGCACGCTCATGGCAGGTCCGTTTCCGGCGCCACGCCGGCATGGCTGAAGTACCGGCCGCCGATTTCATCGGACAGCTTGGCCATGCGCGCGCCGAGCTGGTCGCACAGCGCGGCCAGCGTGGCATGGCGGCCCTCGTCATCGGTGGCGCACAGCACCGTGCGCGACGGCAGCGCGCTGGCCGGCGGCAGCAGTTCCGCCAGCGGTACGCGGGCCTGGCCCGTGGCGCCGGTCGGCAACTGCACCAGCTTCTCGCGCAGGCGGTCCAGCACGCCGTAGAGGCCGCGCGGGTTGGTGGCGTCCAGCACGAGCAGGTCCACCAGCGCCGGCACGTCGGTCCGGCCCGGGAACAGCGAGCGGTAGGTCAGCGTGCTGTCGAACAGGTGCAGCAGCAGGTCGAAGCCACTGCGCGAGCGCAGCGCGCCACTGCGCTCGGCCACCTCCAGGAACAGCGCCAGCGTGGAGACGCGCTCGATATGACGGCCGATGAACACCAGCCGCCACGCTTCGTCGCGCGACATGCGGTCGCCCTGCGCGCCGCTGATCGCCCCGAGCTGCATCGACAGTTGCTCCAGCGCGACCAGCACCCGGGAGCGGTCGTACGAGCCCTCGCCGCTGGCCGAGCCGGCCGGGCACGCGGCGGCGGCCATCGCGTCATGGAAGTCGTTGCGGGCGGCCAGGATGGTGCGCCAGTGGTCGTTCGAGAGCCGGTTGCGGATCTCGTTGGCGGCGCGGGCGTGACTGGCCAGCGTCTGCACCACGCCGGCGCTCCCGCTGGCATCGGCCAGCGCGGACACCAGGCGGCGCTCGAACACCCGCAGCGACGCCTGCGGCGACGGCGTCTGGGCCGGCACCAGGCCGAACCACTGCGCCAATTGGCTGATCATGTTCAGCGTGCCGTCGTCGGTTTCATCGTTCGATTCGATCGATCCGAGGATCTGCCGGCACAGGCGCACGGTGTTCTCGGCGCGCTCCGCGTAGCGGCCGGCCCAGTACAGGTTCTCGGCGGCGCGGCTGGAGACGGCCAGCGGGCGCGAGGCGGGCGCCCCCGCCAGCCCGCTGCGCGCGGCCAGTGGCACGGCGCCCGAGGTCTGGCTGGAGAGCACCCAGGTGTCGGCGCTGGTGCCGCCCAGCTGCATCGACACCGCCTCCAGCCGGGGCGGCGCCAGTCGCATGAATCCGCCCGGCATGACCTGCCAGCCGCCGTTGCCATCGGCGATGGCGAACACGCGCAGCATGGACGCCCGCGAGCCAATCCGCCCGCCACCGCGCCCGTCCGGCTCCCAGCACGGCGTGTGCGAAAGCGGCAGCGGCGCCTGCAGCGTGTAGCGGTCCGGCGTCTCGGCGATGCGCGCGCGCCAGTCTTCCAGCGGCTGCAGCCCGCGCTCCATGCCCAGGCGCGGCTCGCCCGGCACGCGCGGATAGGTCGGCATGACGAAGGCCTCGGTCAGCGTCGACATGGCCTCGTCCTGCGCGGCGGCCTCGCCGCACCACCAGCTCGACACCGCAGGCAGGATCAGCGTCTCCCCGAGCAACGCGCGGGCGATGCCCGGCAGGAAGCCGTGGATCGCCGGCGACTCCAGGAAACCCGCGCCCGGCACGTTCGACACCATCACGTTGCCCGCCCGCATCGCCTCCAGCAGCCCCGGCACGCCGATGGTGGAGTCGCTGCGCAGCTCCAGCGGGTCGCAGAACACGTCGTCCAGCCGGCGCAGGATCACGTCCACGCGCTCCAGCCCGCCGAACGTCTTCAGGTAGACCATGTCGTTGCGCACGGTCAGGTCCTTGCCTTCCACCAGCGTGATGCCGAGGTAGCGCGCCAGGAAGGTGTGCTCGAAGTAGGTCTCGTTGAACGGCCCCGGCGACAGCAGCACGATGTGCAGCCCGCCGCTCGACGGCAGCGACGTGCCTTCATCCGCCCCCGCCACCAGCGGCGCGTGGGCCAGCGTGGAGATCAGCTGGGCGAAGGCCGGCGGCAGG
The DNA here is from genome assembly GCF_900115455.1 of Cupriavidus sp. OV096. Taxonomy (NCBI): domain Bacteria; kingdom Pseudomonadati; phylum Pseudomonadota; class Betaproteobacteria; order Burkholderiales; family Burkholderiaceae; genus Cupriavidus; species Cupriavidus sp. OV096. The sequence continues at coordinate 196,737 of NZ_FOWM01000002.1, read as the reverse complement.
CGCCGCACGCGCATCTCGCGGAAGGCATCGGCGAACTGGCCCGAGATGATCAGCCGGTTCTCCAGCGCGTAGCCCATGCCCGACGGGGTTTCCGTGCGATGGGCGATGACGGTCCAGCCATCGTCGGTATGGACGAGGTCGATCGCCATGGTCTGGAGGAAGCTGCCGCCGGGCGGCTGGTAGCCCTTGAGGGGCCGCATGTAGCCGGGATGGCCGTAGACCAGCCCCGGCGGCAGCAGGCCGCGCGTGAGCAGTGTCTGGGGGCCGTAGATGTCGGCCATGATGGCGTTGGCGAGCGTGGCGCGCTGGGCTGCGCCGGCCTCGATCACGGCCCAGTCCTCCTCGGCGATCAGGAACGGCAGCAATTCGAGTTGCCACGCCCGCGCGCCGCCGCCCTGGTCGGCATAGACGTTATAGGTCACGCCGTTGTCGCGGATCTGGCGCGCCACTGCCGCCGCGCGCGCCGCCAGCGCGTCCGGGCTCAGGTTGCCCAGGTCGCCCTGCTCGCCCAGTTCCGAGAAGAAGCGCGCCCAGGGCGCGCGCAGCGTGCCGTCCGGCAGGCGCAGCTCGTCCAGATGGCCGGACGGCACGGGCAGGGCCAGCCGGCTCGCCATGGCAGCCGGGCTGTCCGATCCGTCGAGGGGAAGCGACGACTGCAAGGGCACGGGGAGGGGTCTCCGGGGGAGGGTGTCGGGCTAGATCTGCCGCAAATCGAGCGTAAGGGGAAATTCGAGGCTGCGTTCCACCGGCGGCGCCACGGACCGCCCCGGCGTATGGCCGATGGTGAAGAAACGGGCCAGCCGCCGGCTTTCGGCCTCGTAGGCGTTCACCGGGAATGTCTGGTAATTACGGCCGCCGGGGTGGGAAACATGATACTGACATCCCCCTACGCTGCGATCCATCCACGTATCCACCACGTCGAAGGTCAGCGGGGCATGGGAGCCGATGGTCGGATGCAGCGACGACGGCGGCGCCCAGGCGCGGTAGCGCACGCCTGCCACGTACTCGCCGGCGCGCCCGGTGGGCTGGAGCGGGATGGTCCGGCCGTTCACCGTCACCACATGGCGGGTCTCGTTCATGCCGAGCACGCGCACCTCCAGCCGCTCCACCGACGAATCGACATAGCGCACCGTGCCGCCCGCCGCGCCCTCCTCGCCCATCACGTGCCACGGCTCCAGCGCCGCGCGCAGTTGCAGCGAGAGCCCGGCCGCCTCGGCCTCCACCTCGCCCACGCGCGGGAAGCGGAACTCGAAGTGCGGCGCAAACCACGCGGACTCGAACACGAAGCCGGCGCTGCGCATCTCGGCCAGCACGTCCTCCAGATCCATCTGCACGAAGGTGCCGAGCATGAAGCGGTCGTGCAGCGCCGTGCCCCAGCGCGTGAGCCGCGCGGTATAGGGCGTGCGCCAGAAGCGGGCGACCATCGCCCGCAGCAGCAGTTGCTGCACCAGGCTCATGCGTGCGTGCGGCGGCATTTCGAAGGCGCGCAGCTCCAGCAGGCCGAGCCGGCCCGTGGCGCCATCGGGGGAATAGAGCTTGTCGATGCAGAACTCGGATCGATGCGTATTACCCGTCACATCAGCAAGCAGGTTGCGCAGTGCCCGGTCGATCAGCCATGGCGGGGTGTGGCCATCGCCGGCGCCTTCGTGCAGCGCCACCTGCCGACGCAGTTCCGCGAAGGCGATCTCCAGTTCGTAGAGCTGGTCGTTACGGGCCTCGTCCACGCGCGGCGCCTGGCTGGTCGGGCCGATGAACAGGCCCGAGAACAGGTAGGACAGCGCGGGATGGTTGTGCCAGTAGGCGATCAGGCTGGCCAGCACGTCAGGCCGGCGCAGGAAGGGGCTGTCCGCCGGCGTGGCACCGCCGAGCACGAAGTGGTTGCCGCCGCCGGTGCCGGTGTGGCGCCCATCGAGCATGAACTTGTCGGTGGAAAGGTGCGTCTCGTGCGCGGCCTGGTAGAGGAACTCGGTGTGATCCACCAGTTCCGCCCAGTTGCTGGCCGGATGGATGTTGACCTCGATCACGCCCGGGTCCGGGGTGACCTGGAGCAGCTTCAGGCGCGGATCGCGCGGCGGCGGGTAGCCTTCCATCACGATCTTCATGCCGAGCTCGGCCGCCGTGGCTTCCACCTCGGCCACCAGCGCGAGGTAGTCCTCGAGCACGGTCAGCGGCGGCATGAAGACATAGAGGATGCCGCGCTTGTCGCCCATCGCCTTCAACTCGACGGCCGGGCCGGCCGCGCGGCTGGGATGGCGCACTTCCACGCAGAGCGCGGTACGGATGATGTCCGCCGCCGACTCGCCAAGCGCGGGCGGGCGGGTGAAGGCCGGGGCCAGGCCCGCTGCGTCGGCCGTGGCGACCGGTGCGGGTGCTGGCTCCGCTGGTGTTGCGGGCCCGGACGGTGCCGGGGCGACGGCCTCGCCGCGCGCCTGGGCGCGCCGAACCGCCATGGCGGCCGGACCCAGCCCGGTCGGTTCGAGCGACAGCCCGCCGGCCGGCGCCGGCAACTGGCTGCGCAGCGGTGTAGTGGCCGGCAGCGGGGCGCGCGGGGCGAAGGGGTCCTGATCGAACTGCCACGGGTAGTCGGCCTCGGACACCCACGGCAGGGCGTCGAGCGGCAGCCGGTAACCCATCGGCGAATCGCCGGGCAGCAGATACATGCGGTCATCGCGCAGGAACCACGGGCCGGTAATCCATGCGGCGTCATTGCGCGACGGCGGCTCCTGCGTGGCGCGGGCCAGCGGCAGCACGTAGCCGGTGACGCGCGACAGGCCGCCTTCGAACACCCGGCGCAGGCGGGCGCGCTCCATGGCGTCTTCCAGCCGCGCCTCGTGCGGATCGACGTTGACCGGCAGGCTGCGCTCGCGCCACAGGTAGTACCAGACGTCCTCGTAGCCGGGCAGGATGAAATGCGAAGCCAGGCCGAGCCGGGCGGTCAGGGTTTCCATGAAGCGCCGGGCGTCGGCGTCGGTGTAGGCGTCCGGCTCGCGCTCATCGGCGAACAGCGCCGGGTTCTCCCAGCACGGCACGCCATCGGCACGCCAGCAAATCGACAGCGCCCAGCGCGGCAACTGCTCGCCCGGATACCACTTGCCCTGGCCGAAGTGCAGGAAGCCACCCTCGCCATATTGCGCGCGCAGCTTCTGCACCAGTTCGGTGGCCAGCCCGCGCTTGGTGGGGCCGAGCGCGTCGGTGTTCCATTCGGCGCCCTCGCGGTCGCGCGCAGCGACGAAGGTGGGCTCCCCGCCCATCGTCAGGCGCACGTCCATCTGCTCCAGCGTCCGGTCGACGGCTGCGCCGGCCGCATCGACGGCCATCCATTGCGCCTCGGTATAGGGCTTGGTCACGCGCGGGGACTCATAGATGCGCGTGATCGACATATGGTGTTCGAAGGAGACCTCGCACTCGTCCACCGCCCCGCTCACCGGCGAGGCGCCGCTGGGCTCCGGCGTGCAGGCTAGCGGGATGTGGCCCTCCCCGGCCAGCAGCCCGGAGGTGGGGTCCAGCCCGATCCAGCCGGCGCCGGGCAGGTAGACCTCGCACCAGGCATGGAGGTCGGTGAAATCGGTCTCGGCGCCTACCGGGCCATCGACGGCCTTCACGTCGGGCGTCAGCTGCAGCAGGTAACCCGATACGAAACGCGCCGCCAGCCCAAGATGGCGCAGCGTCTGCACCAATAGCCAGCCGGTGTCCCGGCACGAGCCGGAGGCGTTCTCCAGCGTGGTCTCAGGCGTCTGCACGCCCGGCTCCATGCGGATCAGGTAGCGGATGTCGTGCTGGAGGCGCTGGTTCAGGGCTACCAGGAAGTCCAGCGTGGCGGTGGGCGTCCGGTCGATGCTGGCCACGAAGGCCGCCAGGCGGGGGGTCAGCTCGCCGCGCACCAGATAGGGGGCGAGGTCGTGCCCGAGGCTGGCGTCGTAGTCGAACGGGAATGTCTCGGCCGATGGCTCCAGGAAGAAATCGAACGGGTTGTAGACAGCCATTTCCGCCACGAGGTCCACCGTGACCTTGAAGCTGGTGGTCTTTTCGGGGATGACCAGGCGGGCGAGGTAGTTGGAAAACGGGTCCTGCTGCCAGTTCACGAAGTGCTGCGCGGGCTCGATGCGCAGGGAATAGGACAGGATCGGGGTCCGGCAATGCGGCGCGGGGCGCAGCCGCACGACTTGCGGTGACAGATTCACCGGGCGGTCGTAGCGGTAATGCGTGACATGGTTCAGCGCAACGTGCGTAGCCACTACAACCTCCCAGGGGTGCGGTGAATCGTCAGTAATGCGTCAGTGAATCGTCCAGATGGGCATCGGCCGGATGGAATGCAGCAAGCAAGACTTGTACCGAGCCCTATCGGCAGACCGCGCCGTGGCCCCGACGAAGTGGCGCGCGCGGCGCTTCACATCGACCCGCCGCTCTTGGCGCGCAGGCCTTCCTCCAGCAGCGACCGCAGCTTGGCCAGCGCGCCGGGGTCCCCGCCTGCCGCCGCGCGGGCGTACCAGATCTTGGCCTGCTCGATGTCCTTGTCCACCACGCCGGGCTCGCCCCGCTCGTAATAGCTGCCGACGATGTACTGCGCGCCACCGTCGCCGGCTGTGGCCGCCCGGCTGTACCAGGTGAACGCCTTGCCGTAGTCGCGCGCCACGCCCCGCCCGGTGAAGTAGTTGGTGGCCAGCGCCATCTGCGCCTGCACATGCCCGCCCTGCGCCGCGCGCTCATACCAGCGATTGGCCTCCACGAGCGACTTCGGCACCAACTCGCCGCGCTCGTTCAGATCGCCCAATGTGAACTGCGCATGTGTCATCTGGTTGTCAGCCGCCTTGCGCAGCCAGACCAGCGCCTCCTGCGGCTTGGGCGACGTGCCCTCGCCACGCAACAGCATCATCGCGTAGTTGAACTGCGCCAGCCGGTTGCCCTTCTGCGCCGCCGCGGCAAACCCCTGCAGCGCGGCATCGAACTGCCCAGCCTCGTAAGCGGTCACCGCATCGCGCGTCTGCGCCTGCGCGGGCGCCGGCGGCTCGGTGGCGGCCCGCATCGGTGCGGCATGGGCCACGGACAGCACGCAGGCCAGAAATGCCATGCACGCCATGACAGCGGCTGCGGCCTGGCGAATCGGGACAAGGGAGGCAGACATGACGTGACTCCGGCGAGCAGGGGTCGGACGGAACGGGGCGCTACCAATTCAGTGTAGCGGACGACGCTTCGACCGGCTCGCCAGAATGCGAGTCGTCTTATGTACGTGGATTGGGCGGCACAGAAGACTGGGGGATCACGCCGCGAAGCGGTAGCCGACGCCGACCTCGGTCAGCAGGTGGGCTGGCTGGGCGGGGTCGGATTCAAGTTTGTGGCGCAGGTGGCCCATGTACACGCGCAGGTAGTGGCTGCTCTCGGCGTGCGACGGGCCCCAGACCTCGCGCAGCAGTTCGCGGTGGGTCATCACCTTGCCGCGGTGGGCAATCAGCACCGCCAGCAGCCGGTATTCGATGGGGGTCAGGTGCACGGGCGCCTCGGCGCGCGTGACGAGGCGGTTGGCCAGGTCCACCTGCACGTCGCCGAAGGCGATGGTCGGCGTGCCCTGCGGATTGGCGCGCGCGTGGCGGCGCAGCAGCACGCGCACGCGCGCCACCAGTTCGCCCACGCCGAAGGGCTTGGTCAGGTAGTCGTCCGCGCCCGCGTCGAGCGCGGCGATCTTGTCGGCCTCCTCGGTGCGCGCGGATAGCACCAGCACCGGCACCTGCGTCCATGTACGCATCTCGCGGATCAGCGTCATGCCGTCGCCATCGGGCAGGCCGAGATCGAGGATCACCACGTCTGGCTGGCGCGTGCCGGCATCGATCAGCCCACGCTTGAGCGTCTCCGCCTCGTGCACGGTGCAGCCCTCGGCCTGCAGCGATTCCCGCACGAAGCGCCGGATATGGGGCTCGTCCTCCACCAGCAGGACGGTCGGCGAATAGTCGAATGGCATCTCGTTCAGGGTTCCGTCCTGGCGACCTGGTTCAGGTCGCTCAGATCATTGAGGTCGTTGAGGTCATGCAGGGTTTCCGGCTCGATGTCCGGCGGATTGCCGCGCGGCAGCGCGAGCGTGAAGCGCGCGCCATGCGGCGCCGCGCCGTGCACCGGCTCCACCCAGATGCGGCCGTCGTGCGCCTGCAGGATGGCGTCGCACACCGCCAGGCCCAGCCCCACGCCTGCCGTGGCGGACTCGTGCGCGCCGCGCGTGAATTTCTCGAAGATGCGGCGCTCCTGCCCGGCCGGCACGCCGGGGCCGTCGTCCTCGACGAACACCTGCACCATCTCGCCGGCCACGGCGCCGCCGATGCGCACCGTCGTGCCCGGCGGCGTGTACTTGGCAGCGTTCTCCAGCAAGTTGCAGAGCACGCGCTCCACCAGCACGGCGTCGCACTCGACCAGCGGCAGCGCCGCCAGCCCCGACACCTGCACCGGGTGCCCCGCCAGCGCCTCGCGCATCGCCGCCAGCGCCGCGCCCACCAGTTCTTCCATCGACTGCCAGCCGCGCGTCAGCGACACGTCGTGCCGCTGCAGCCGCGCCATGTCGAGCAGATTCACCACCATCGTCCGCATGCGGTGGGCCTGGACGCGCATGGCGTCCACGGTGGCCGCCACATCGGCCGGTAGCGGCGCCCGCGCGAGCGACTCGGCCATGCCGATCAGCCCGGTCAGCGGCGTGCGCAGGTCGTGCGACACCGCTGCCAGCAGCGAACTGCGCAGCTGCTCGGATTCGATCGACACCAGCGCCTGCTGCGCCACCTCCACATAGTGCAGCCGCTCGATGGCGATGGCGATCAGCGTGGCGAACACATCGGCCTGGCGGCGCAGCGCGGGGTCGGCCAGCGCGCCCCAATCGTGCGGCTCCACGGCCAGCACGCCGCGCGTCTGCATCGGCGCCTTCAGCGGCAGGTACAGCACGGTGCTGCCCGGCAGCGTGTGGGTGCCGGTGCCGGCCGCTTCGCCATGGTCGAACACCCACTGGGCCAGCACGGTGTCGATGGCTTCGCCCTTGGTGGTCCGACCTTCTTTCGGACTTGTCTCATTTGGATCCGCCACCGGAAGCAGCCGGCCCGATGCGGAGACGAGGAAGAACGACGCGTGGGCGTCGAACGCGGCACGCAGGAAGCGTCCGCCAATCTCGACGATCTGCTGCGTGGTCAGCGCCGCCGACAGCTCGCGCGCCAGTTCGTAGAGCGTGCGGGCATCGGTCTCGCGCCGCACCGCCACGCTCGCCTGCTCGCGCAGGCCGGCAGTGAGCTGGCCGATGACCAATCCCACCGTCAGCAGCACGACGAAGGTCAGCAAATACTGCACGTCGCTGACGGCGAACGAGAGCCGGGGCGGCACGAAGAAGAAATCGAACGCCCCTACCGACAGCACCGACGCCAGCGCCGCCGGCCCCCGCCCATGGCGCAGCGCCACGCCCACCACGGCGGCCAGGAACAGCATGGCGATGTTGACGATGTCGAACCAGGGCCGGGCGAATGTGGACAACAGCGTAGCCCCGGCGCACCAGGCCACCGACCAGACATAGTCGAGGCGGCGCGTACCCGATTCGGCGACGTTTTCCTCGGACATCGCCCCTGCCGGCAGGCCCTGCGTGGCCGGCAGCGGCGCCGCGCGTGTGGTGTCGGCCGCCACGCGGATCACGTCGATTTCAGGGCAGCCGGCCGCCAGCGCATCGGCGAAGGTCTGGCGGCCGATCAACCGGTTGCCGGCGCCCAGCACCGGCGACAACGCGCGCCCCAGCAGCATGCGGCCCTGTTCGAGCCATCCGCCTTCATGCTGCCAGTCGGTGCGCGCGCGGCCCACCAGCACCTTGGTGAGATTGTGGCGGCGCACGTAGCCGGTGACCGCGCGCACCATATCGTGTCCGGCCAGCGTCTCGGTGCGGGCGCCCAGTTCCTCGGCCAGCCGCATTGCCGCGCGCACGCGGGTGCGCACCTCGGTGGACAGCGGCACCAGCCGGGGCGTGGCAATCGTCACCACGTGCCAGTCGCAGTCGAGCTGGCTGGCCAGCCGGCGCGCGCTGCGCACCACCTGCTCGGCGTCGTCGCCGGTGCCGATACAGGCCACCAGCGCCTCGCGCGTGCGCCAGACCGGTTCGATCGACTGGGCGTCGCGATAGGCGCGCACGTCGTCATCGACACGATCCGCCGTGCGCCGCAGCGCCAGCTCGCGTAGCGCGATCAGGTTGCCCTTGCGGAAGAAATTGCGCGCGGCGTGGCGGGCCTGCTCGGGCAGGTAGACCTTGCCCTCGCGCAGCCGGCGCAGCAGTTCGTCGGCGGGCAAGTCCACCAGGACGACGTCATCGGCGTCATCGAACACGGCATCGGGCACGGTCTCCCAGACCCGCACGCCCGTGATGCCGCCCACGGCCTGGTTCAGGCTCTCCAGATGCTGCACGTTGACCGTGGTCCAGACGTCGATGCCGGCGGCCAGCAGTTCGGCGATGTCCTGCCAGCGCTTGGGATGCCGGCTGCCGGCGGCGTTGGTGTGGGCCAGTTCGTCCACCAGCACCAGCGCGGGATGGCGCGCGAGCACGCCATCGAGATCGAATTCCTTGAGGATGCGGTCGCGGTAGGGCATCTCGCGCAGCGGCACGCTGTCCAGCCCGGCGACCAGCGCCTCGGTTTCGGCGCGGCCGTGGGTCTCCACGACGCCCACCACCACATCCACCCCCTGCGTGCGCAGCGCGCGGGCGGCGGTGAGCATCGCAAATGTCTTGCCCACGCCGGCCGAGGCGCCGAAGTAGACCCGCAGCTTGCCGCGCCCGGCGCGCGCGCCCTCCTCCTGCATGCGTTGCAGCAGGGCGTCGGGGTCCGGGCGGTTGTCGGCGAGGGTCATGGTAGAGGGGGCGGTGGGACGGATTCTGCCACGGGGCCGGCGGCCGTGGGCTGGCGCATCCATTCCATCAGGCGCCCCGCTTCACCCCATCCAGCGCAAGGTTCAGCTTCAGCACATTCACCCCGGGCTCGCCGAACACGCCCAGCCCCGGGCCTTCCGTGTTCGCCGAGATCAGGGCCTCCACCTGCGCCACCGACAGCCCGCGCAGACGCGCCACGCGCGCCGCCTGGTAGCGGGCCGCCGCCGGGCTGATGTGCGGATCGAGGCCGCTGCCCGAGGCCGTCACCAGATCCACCGGCACCGGCGCCTTGTTGTCGGGGTCGGCGGCCTGCAGCGCCTCGATGCGCGCCCGCGCCGCGTCCGTCAGCGCCGGGTTGCTCGGCCCGAGGTTCGAGCCCACCGACGCCGCCGCGTTGTACGGCATCGGCGCCGTGGCCGACAGGCGGCCCCAGAAGTACTTCGGCTCGGAGAACGGCTGGCCGATCAGCGCCGAGCCGACCACCTTCCCATCCTTCTCGATCAGCGAGCCGGCGGCCTCGTGCGGGAACACCGCGCGGGCGATGCCGGTCACCGCGCCGGGGTACAGCAGCCCGGTCACCACCGCCAGCCCGACGAAGATCGTCAGCGCCGGCCGAAGCAGCCCCGGCTGGCGCGGTACGTTGTTTGCGGCGGCGCCCATGGCGGCCTTGGTTTGCGTAGTCATGCGTATTTCTCCTAGACGACTCGGCTCAGACCCAGCCGAACATCGTCAGCAACAGATCGATCAGCTTGATCCCCGCGAACGGCACGATGATGCCGCCCAGCCCGTAGATCAGCAGGTTCCGGCGCAGCAGCACGGCCGCGCCGAGCGGGCGGTAGACCACGCCGCGCAGTGCCAGCGGAATCAGGGCGACGATGATCAGCGCGTTGAAGATCACCGCCGACAGGATCGCGGACGCCGGCGTGGCCAGCCCCATCACGTTCAGCAGGTTGAGCTGCGGATACGTGGTGGCGAAGGCGGCCGGAATGATCGCGAAGTACTTGGCCACGTCGTTGGCCACGCTGAACGTGGTCAGCGAGCCGCGCGTCATCAGCATCTGCTTGCCGATCTCGACGATCTCGATCAGCTTGGTCGGATTGCTGTCCAGGTCGACCATGTTGCCGGCCTCGCGCGCTGCCTGCGTGCCGCTGTTCATGGCCACGGCCACGTCGGCCTGGGCCAGCGCCGGGGCGTCGTTGGTGCCGTCGCCGGTCATGGCGACGAGGCGGCCCTCGCGCTGGTACTCGCGGATCAGCGCCAGCTTGGCTTCGGGGGTGGCTTCGGCCAGGAAGTCGTCCACGCCGGCTTCCGCCGCGATCGACGCCGCCGTGAGGCGGTTATCGCCGGTGATCATCACCGTGCGGATGCCCATCCGGCGCAGTTCGCCAAAGCGCTCGCGGATACCGGTCTTGACGATGTCCTTGAGTTCGACCACGCCGAGCACGCGCACGCTGTCCTCGGTGCCTTCGGCGATCGCCTCCGCCACTACCAGCGGCGTGCTGCCGGCGCGCGCCACATCGTCCACGGCCTGCATCACGGCATCGGGGAACTTGCCGGCGCGGTCGGCCACGTAGCGGCGTACCGCATCGGCGGCGCCCTTGCGCACGCTGCGCACCCGCGCGCCGTGGGTGACGTCCACGCCACTCATGCGGGTCTGGGCGGTGAAGGGAACGAACACGGGGGCGTCCAGGCCCTTGCCGCCCATTTCGGGGACGGTGGCGTCGGGCTGCTGGCGGGCCAGCGCCACGATGCTGCGGCCTTCCGGCGTCTCATCAGCCAGCGACGACAGCCAGGCGGCTTCGGCCAGCTGGCGCGGGGTCACGCCCGGTGCGCAGATAAAGCGCGCGGCCTGGCGGTTGCCGTGCGTGATCGTGCCGGTCTTGTCGAGCAGCAGCACGTCCACATCGCCAGCAGCTTCCACGGCCCGGCCGGACGTGGCGATCACATTCGCCTCCATCATCCGGCTCATGCCGGCCACGCCGATGGCGGACAGCAGGCCGCCAATGGTGGTCGGGATCAGGCACACCAGCAGGGCCACCAGCACCGTCACCGAGACCGGCACGCCGGCCTTGGCCACCATCACGCTATATAGAGAGAACGGTTGCAGCGTGGCCGTGGCCAGCAGCAGCACCAGCGTCAGGCCCACCAGCAGGATGGTCAGCGCCAGCTCGTTGGGGGTCTTCTGGCGCTTGGCGCCTTCCACCATGCCGATCATGCGATCGATAAAGCTCTCGCCGGGGTTGGCCGTGATGCGCACGACGATCCAGTCGGACAGCACGCGCGTGCCGCCCGTGACCGACGAGAAATCGCCGCCCGACTCGCGGATCACCGGCGCGGACTCGCCCGTGATGGCGGACTCATCGACCGAGGCCACGCCTTCGATCACGTCGCCGTCGCCGGGGATCATGTCGCCGGCCTGGACCAGCACCACATCGCCCCGACGCAGGTCCGTGGCGATGCGCGCCTCGGTGGCGCCGTCGGCCCGGATGTTGGTCCGGCCCGGGCGCAGCACGCGTGCCGTCACCGTGGTCTTCAGCCCCCGCAGCGCGGCAGCCTGCTGCTTGCTGCGGCCTTCGGCCATGGCTTCGGCGAAGTTGGCGAACAGCACCGTGAACCACAGCCAGATGGAGATGGCCAGGATGAAGCCGGCCGATTCCCCACCCTGCACGGGGCTGAACAGGGCGCGCAGGAACAGTATCGACGTGAGCACGCTGCCCGCGTAGACCACGAACATCACCGGATTGCGCAACTGGGCGCGCGGCGACAGTTTCCTGAAGGCGTCGACGATGGCCGGCTTGACCAGCTCGGGCGCGAACATGCCGCCCCGGGCCGGAACCTGACGCGGGGTACGCGCCACCGAAGTGCGCGTCACCGTAGTGTCTTGCTGCATACGATTCTCCACGATTACCGGGCCACCGCCTGAGTGGCGGCCGGGATGTGCTGCAACTGCTCGGCCACCGGGCCCAGCGCCAGCGCCGGCACATAGGTCAGCGCGCCTACCAGCAGGACCGAGCCCACCAGCAGCACCACGAACAGCGGGCCGTGCGTCGGCATGGCGCCGGCGGTAGGCGGGGTGCGGCGCTTGGCGGCCAGCGAGCCGGCCATCGCCAGTACCGGCACGATGATCCAGAAGCGGCCGAACCACATTGCCGCGGCGAGCAGCCCGTTATAGAACGGCGTGTTGGCGGAGAGGCCCGCGAACGCGCTGCCGTTGTTGTTCGCCGCCGACGAGAGGGCATAGAGGATTTCCGAGAAACCGTGCGTGCCGGGGTTGAACACCCCCGCGCGGCCGGCCTCGGTCATGACCGCGATGCCCGTACCCACGAGCACCAGCAGTGGCGTGACGAGGATCGCCACGGCGGTCATCTTCATCTCGTAGGCTTCGATCTTCTTGCCGAGGTATTCCGGCGTGCGGCCAATCATCAGCCCGGCGATGAACACCGCCAGCACCGCGTAGACCAGCATGCCGTACAGGCCCGAACCCACGCCGCCGAACACCACTTCACCCAGCTGCATCAGCAGCATCGGCACCAGCCCGCCGATGGCCGTGAACGAGTCGTGCATGCCGTTCACCGCGCCGCACGACGCCGCCGTGGTGATCGTCGCGAACAGGGAGGTCGCCGAGATGCCGAATCGCACTTCCTTGCCTTCCATGTTGCCGCCGGCCTGGAGCGCAGAGGCCACGTGGTCGATACCCAGCGATGTCAGCGCCGCGTTGACCTGCTGCTCGGACACCACGGCGGCAATCGCCATGACCACGAAGATCACGGTCATCGACGCCAGCACCGCCACGCCCTGCCGGCGGTCACGCACCATCTCGCCGAAGGCGAAGCACAGCGCCGCCGGGATCAGGAAGATGGCTAGCATTTCCACGAAATTCGTGAACGGCGTGGGGTTCTCGTAGGGGTGCGCCGAGTTGGCATTGAAGAAGCCGCCACCGTTGGTGCCGAGCATCTTGATGGCTTCCTGCGAGGCCACCGGACCCATCGCCAAGGACTGCGTGCGGGTCTTGACGGTCTCCGTCACGGGCTGGCCGGCGGTGTCGAGCACGGGCTGGCCGGCCGCATCCACCTTGGGCTGGGTGTAGGTGAGTTCCGAGACCAGCGCTGCATCCTGGTAGCGGTCGAAGTTCTGGATCACGCCCTGGCTGACCAGCAGCAGCGCGGTAATCAAGGACAGCGGCAGCAGCACATAGAGCGTGGTGCGCACCAGATCGACCCAGAAATTGCCGAGCGTGGCGGCGCCGTGGCGCGCGAAGCCGCGGATCAGCGCAAACACCACCGCAATGCCAGTGGCCGCCGAGACGAAGTTCTGCATCGTCAGCGCCAGCATCTGCGTGAGGTAGCTCATCGTCGATTCACCGGCGTAGCCCTGCCAGTTGGTATTGCTGACGAAGCTGATGGCGGTGTTGAACGAGGAGTCGGGCGAGATCGCGCCGAACGCCTGCGGGTTCAGCGGCAGCATGCCCTGCAGGCGCTGGATCGCATAGACGAAGACCACGCCGAGCACGTTGAAGACGAGGACGGCGATGGCGTACTGCTTCCAGCCCATCTCCGCGTCCGCGCGCACGCCGGCCAGACGGTAGAGCGCGCGCTCAAGAGGGCGGCCCCAGGCGGTCAGGCGATAGTCGCCCTCCTCCAGCGCGCGGCGCATGTAGCGGCCGAGGAACGGCGCCATCGCGAACAGGATCGCGAGGTACAGGACCAGCAGCCCGATGAATTGTGTGGACAACGGCGTGGACATCAGAATTTCTCCGGCCGGAACAGGGCAAAAAGCAGGTAGAGGAAGATCGCGGCGGCCAGGGCCCCGCTCAGGATGTCGGTCCAGTCCATCAGCGCCCCCGCTCGTCGTCCGTCTGCCGCGCAGACGGCGGGTTGGCGCCCAGCGCGGCGCACAGTGCCAGCAGCGCGCCGGTCAGCGCGCCGAAGGCCAGCAACACGAGGAAATAGATCCCGTCCATACAAACCCCAAATAGGAAAAACGTGAAGGATTCACGTTGACTTCACGTTCTGGAGATTAGGGACGGCGGGGTAAAAACGGGGTAGAGAGGGGGAGGGGTGGTGTAAAGAAGATATAAAAACGGCGCCAACGCCAGGCGTGGCGCCGTTTTCCAGCCATGGCGGCTGAGCCGGACTGGGCTAGATCCAGCCCGCCCGGTGCAACTTGCGCCAGAGCCAGGTGCAGGCCGTGGCGGTCACGCCGATGACCACCGGATAGGCGTAATGGAGCTTCAGCTCTGGCATAAAGCTGAAATTCATGCCGTAGAGGCTGAAGATCACGGTCGGCACGGCGAGGATGGCGCCCCAGCCGGCCAGCCGCTTGACCACCTCGTTCTGGCCCACCGTGACCAGCGCCAGGTTGACCTGGACCGCCGTGGTCAGCATCTCGCGCACCACGTCCAGCGTGCGGACGATGCGGCTGGCGTGGTCCTCGATGTCGCGGAAATAGGCGCGCAGCTCCTTCGGCACCAGTTCCTCGTGCAGCCGGATCAGCTGGCTGCAGATGTCCTCCACCGGATAGACCGCGTTGCGCAGCCGCAGCACCTGGTGCTTGACCTGGTACAGCCGTTCGATGGCGGCACGATCGAATTCATCGCGGAAAATGTCCTGCTCTAGCGTCTCGAAGTTGTCCTCGAGCCGGTTGACGATGGGCAGGTAGTGGTCCACCACGAAGTCCATCAGCGCATAGAGCACATAGCCGGGGCCGTTGGCCAGCCCCTGCGGGTCGCTCTCGCAGCGCTCGCGCACCGGGGCGTAGGTGGAACTGGCGCCGTGCCGCACCGAAACCACGTAGTTCGGGCCGACGAACAGGTGCGTCTCTCCAACCACCACCTCCTCCCCGACCAGTTGCGCGGTATTGAGCACCACGAAGACCGAATCGCCGTAGGTTTCCAGCTTGGGCCGCTGGTGGGCGTCCAGGGCGTCCTCCACGGCGAGGTCGTGCAGCCCGAACGCCTGCTGGACCTTGCGCAGCAACGCCAGGTCCGGTTCGTGCAGGCCCAGCCAGACAAAGGTGCCGGGCTCGGACAGTACGCCGGCGAGGGCGTCGAATTCGACCGGACCCAGCTTCTTGCCTTGACGATAGGCCGCGCAATTGACGATGGCGCCCATGGGAACTCCGTTGTCGAGATGCGCAATCGTAACAAGAGCGTCACCCTTCTGCGAGCGTAAGCGGCATCGCCCGGCACTTTAGGCGCGCGATCCGGCCGGGAAGCCCCGCATCGGGCACGTTCGGCGCCGGGTTCGAGAATTGTTACAGTTCGCCGGAGAACCGACGTTAGAATGTGGCATTTCCACGGTCACCGACTATGTCTCAGAAGAAATCGCCACGCTTCGAGCTGCGCAGTGGCAACGTCGACGCCCTCCTTCTCGCCCTCAAGACCGCCGACATCGAGGCGCTGCGGGATGATCTCCTCTCCCGCTTCGAATCGACCCCCGATTTCTTCTCCAATGACGTGGTGGCGCTGGACCTGCGCCGCCTGGAAGGCGACGACCGCCTGGCGCTGGACCGCGTGATCGACACGCTGGCCACCCTGCGGGCCCGGGCCATCGGCGTGGTGGCGCGCGACGACCAGCGCGCCTGGGCCGAAGCCTTCGGCCTGCCGCTGCTGGAGAGCCAGAGCCGCCGTGGCGGCCGGGACGAAGCGGCGCCGGCTGCCTCGCCCGCCGCCGCCAAGGACGCCCCCACGGCTGCAGAAACTCCTGAATCCCCCGCCGCCGAAGCCGCGCCAGTCAATAACACGGCCTCGGATATCGCCGAGATCATGGCCGCTGCCGCCGCCCCGCGCGCGGTGCCGACCCTGCTGATCGACAAGCCGCTGCGCTCCGGCCAGCAGATCTACGCGCAGGGCGACGTGGTCATCCTGGACCTGGTCAGCTACGGCGCCGAGGTCATCGCCGAAGGCAACATCCATATCTATGCCCCGCTGCGCGGACGCGCGCTGGCGGGTGTCAAGGGCAACCCGGACGCGCGCATCTTCTGCACGTGCCTGGAGCCCGAGCTGATTTCCATCGCCGGCATCTATCGGACCGCCGAGCAGACGCTCCCGGCCGATGTGCTCGGCAAGTCGGCCCAGGTGCGCCTGGCCGACGAAAAGTTGATTCTCGAACCGCTGCGGATGAAATAACCGCGCTAACCCATCGGTACGGCCGGCCCGCCCGGTACGAAATACCCTGCACCCATACTGGACCATAGAGCCATGGCAAAAATCATCGTTGTGACCTCCGGCAAGGGAGGCGTTGGCAAGACCACCACCAGCGCGAGCTTCGCCGCCGGCCTGGCCCTGCGGGGCCACAAGACGGCCGTGATCGACTTCGACGTCGGCCTGCGCAACCTCGACCTGATCATGGGTTGCGAGCGCCGCGTGGTGTATGACCTGATCAACGTGGTCCAGGGCGAAGCCAACCTGAACCAGGCGCTGATCAAGGACAAGAAGTGCGAGAACCTGTTCATCCTGCCGGCGTCGCAGACGCGGGACAAGGACGCGCTGACCCGCGACGGCGTGGAAAAGGTCATCAACGGCCTGGTGGGCATGGGCTTCGAGTTCATCGTCTGCGACTCCCCGGCGGGCATCGAGTCCGGTGCGCTGATGGCGATGTACTTCGCCGACGAGGCGCTCGTCGTGACCAACCCGGAAGTCTCGTCCGTGCGCGACTCGGACCGCATCCTCGGCATCCTGGCCTCGAAGACCAAGCGTGCCAGCGAGGGCGGCGAGCCGATCAAGGAGCACCTGCTGATCACGCGCTACAACCCGAAGCGCGTGCATGGCGGCGAAATGCTGTCGCTGACCGACATCCAGGAAATCCTGCGCATCAAGCTGATTGGCGTGGTACCGGAATCGGAAGCCGTGCTGCACGCGTCCAACCAGGGCACGCCCGCCATCCACCTGGAAGGCAGCGATGTGGCCGACGCCTATGGCGACGTGGTGGACCGCTTCCTGGGCAAGGACAAGCCGATGCGTTTCACCGACTACCAGAAGCCGGGCCTGCTCTCGCGCATCTTCGGTAACAAGTAAGGAGGACTCATCCCTATGTCGATCCTGTCCTTCCTGCTGGGGGAGAAGAAGAAGTCAGCGTCGGTCGCCAAAGAGCGGCTGCAGATCATCCTCGCCCATGAGCGCACCGGCCATTCCGCGCCGGCCGATTACCTGCCGGCCCTCCAGCGCGAGCTGGTGGCCGTGATTTCCAAGTACGTGAAGATCAGCGACCAGGACCTGCGCGTCAGCCTGGAGCGCCAGGACAACCTCGAAGTGCTCGAGGTGAAAATCGAAATCCCGCAAAACTGATTGCCCTTCGGCATTTTCGGTATTCGTTTTTCGGTTTTCGAATTAATTCGAGTTTCTCGGTCCTGAACGGCGCGCGGATACCTTCCGTGCGCCGTTATCCCATTAACTAAGGGATAACCCGCCCCTCGCAAGGAGGGGTTTTTGCATTGCAGCAACCATCCACGTGGTGGCTGCAATCGCGCCTGCACAGCCGCCCCACCGCTCGCCTCCCACGTCCATGCACTGCCATGGCGCACGCTGCAATGCACCATTATCACGAGGGTGTGACATTGTGTAGCGACAAACCAACGGAATTGCACCAAATGTCTCTCTAGAGTGCCGGTTCACGCTGCTTTTATGTCCGAAAGTTCCGTGTTTTGTTAAATTTTCGCGGCGTTTACTGCAAACGTAAACCTTTGTGCCGGCCGTGATCCGGTTACGGCACAACCACAAGACAGAAAAGGAGCACCATGAAGAAATCGCTACTCACCCTCGCCATTGGCAGCCTGCTGGCCGGCAGCGCCTACGCACAGACGTCGGTGACGCTGTACGGTATCGTTGACCAGAGCATTCGCTTCCAGACCAACGCCGACGCCGGCAACCACAGCCAGACGCAGCTGACCAACGGCGCGATCACCAACAGCCGTTGGGGCATCAAGGGCAGCGAAGCACTGGGCAACAACCTGAAGGCCATCTTCCAGCTGGAAAACGGCTTCGATCCGGATACGGGTCGTTCCAACCAGGTCAGCACCGCCAACCCGAGTGGCCGTATGTTCGGTCGTCAGGCCTACGTGGGCCTGGCCGGTGACTTCGGCGCAGTCAAGCTGGGCCGCCAGTACACCGAAGGGTTTAATTTGTTCGGCGACTTCGACCCGCTGACCATCGGTAACTACGACAACAACGCCTGGCCGTTCTTCCTGACCCAGATCCGTACCGACAACGTGGTGAGCTACTCGGGCGCGTTCGCGGGCCTGAACGTGGGCGCCAGCTACGGCTTCGGTGAGACCGCCGGCAGCATGACGCGCAACCAGTACTGGGGCACCCGTGCCTCGTACGACATCGGGCCGTTCGGCATCGGCGCCGTGTACCAGGAATTCCGCAACGCCAGCAGCGAGCGCCAGCAGATGTGGGGCCTGGCTGGTAAGTACACCATCGGCGCAGCCAAGCTGTTCCTCGGTTACGTCGGCGGCCGTGACGCCACCGGTACGATCGACAATGGCTTCCTGAACCGCTCGGCCGCCACGACCACGGTTGCCGCCCAGAACGCCATCGCCGCCGGCGCCGCCAACACGCCGCGCAAGGACATGATCGGCTACGTCGGCATGACCTACCAGGTCAGCCCGGCCCTGGCCGTGACCGGCGTGTTCTACGGCGACCACGTGAAGGACAAGAACGGCGTGGAAAGCAGCGGCAACCGCTACACCGGCGTGCTGCTGGCCGAGTACTCGCTGTCCAAGCGTACCCAGGTGTACGGCACCGTCGACTACAACAAGGTCACGGGCGCTGTGCAGGCCGAAATGCCTGGCAAGAACAACCAGACGGGCGTGGCCGCAGGTATCCGCCACATCTTCTGATTGTTGGTCTGACCGCATCGCAGAAAGGCACCTTCGGGTGCCTTTTTGTTTTTCAGGGCGGCGGGTCGTTCCTGCCGTCATCAGCGATTGGGGCCCAGCACCGGCTGGCGGCCCGTTCCACGGCGCCTGCGGGAGCCGCCGGCCGGCGCGGCGTCGGGCTTGGGTGCAGGCCCCGCCGACCCCTCGTCGCCGAGCAACTCCAGCCGATAGCCATGCGTGTACAGCGGGACGATGCGCACGCCGTTGTCGGGCCAGAGGCCCAGCTTGTTGCGCACGCGGGAGATGTGGGTGTCGATGGTGCGGGACATCGGCGGGATGTCGCGCCCCCAGACCGCCACCACCATGTGTTCGCGCGGCACCACCCGGCCGGCGTTGCGGAACAGCAGTAGCGCGAGGTCGAATTCCTTGGGCGTCAGCGCCACCTTCTGGCCGTGGCATGTCGAGGCCCGGGTGGCCAGGTGGAAGGCGAAGCAGCCCCAGGCCATGCTGCCGTCGCGCGACTGCCGCAGGTCCGGGTACGCGCGGCGCAGCAGCGCCTCGATCCGCGCGGCCAGTTCCTGCGGGCGGATCGGCTTGACCATGTAGTCGTCCGCGCCCGCTGCCAGCGTCGCCACGATGTCCCGCTCGTTGTCCAGCCCGGTCAGGAACATCACCGGCACGCGGGCGTCCAGATGGGCGCGCACCCACGCCAGCACCTCGCGGCCGCTGACCTGCGGCGCGTGCCAGTCCAGCAGCAGCAGGTCGAACGTGACCTTGCGCAGCGTCAGCAGCATGCGCCGGCCGTCGTCGAACGTCACGCACTCGTGCCCGGCGGCGGTCACGATCTCCCGAATCCGCGCGGCGTGGCCGGCGTCTGGCTCCAGCGAAGCTATCCTCAATCCCATCGTCGTTGCGCGCCCCCGAGGCGCATCCGTTGTCTGCCATCCGAGCATTAGAGGCCGGGACGCGTCGCAACCCTATAAGACGATGCTCATTTTTAGTCGGCAACAAATGTTTACTTCGTGCCGGCCGGCGCGCGGCCTACCATGGCCGCATTGAAACAAGCCGAGGGAGGCCCATCGTGAAGATCGCCGCGCTGGCGGACAACCCGTCCCGCGCCGGAATGCTCAGGCACGCGCTGCATCGGGGCGGGCATGTCGTGCGCTGCTTCGGGTGTGGAAAGTCGATGACGGACGCGGTGCGGGATGCCCGCTACGACGTGCTGCTGCTGGACCGCGCCAGTTCCATCGCCGCCGCGACGGCCGCGTGCGACGTGCTGAAATGGGTGCGCGACACGCTCGGACAAGGCGTGCCGGTGATGATGCTGGGCCGGGGCGACGACGACGCACAGGTGGCGGCCTGCCTGGCGGCGGGCGCCGATGCCTACGTGGGCGAGGCGGGGCGCGGGGCCGAGTTGCTGGCGCGCGTGGAGGCGCTGGCGCGGCGCGCGGCAGTACCGGGAATGCTGGCCGGCACCGTGGCGCCGGCGGGCTTCGGCGACATGCCCGAGCAACTCGTGAGCGGCGTCTATCGCTTCGTCACGGCCGAGCGGCAGGCCTGGGTGGCCGGTGTGCCCGTGGCGCTGGCGCCAAAGGAGTTTGCGCTGGCCCTGCTGCTGTTCCGCAACCTGGGCACGCTGGTGCTGCGCGAGGCGATGATCCGGCACGTCTGGCCGGACGGCGGGGTGCACACACACGCGCGCACCGTGGACAGCCACCTCTCGCGCGTGCGGACCAAGCTGGCGCTATGGCCCCGCAACGGCGTGATGCTGCGGGCGATCCACCGGCTGGGCAGCCGGCTGGATCTGGTCTAGCCGATGGTGGACGACGGGGGCTCAGTCGGCCTTGATGCCGGCTTCCTTGACGATGCGCGCGTTGTCTTCCGATTCCGCGCGAATAGCGGCGGCGAACTGCGCGGCGGTGCCGCCGGTGGGCACCTCGCCGCCCTTGAGCAGGCGCTCGCGCACTTCCGGCTCGCCCAGCGCCTTGTTCAGTTCGGCGTTGAGGCGGTTGACGATGGCCGGCGGGGTCTTGCCCGGGGCGAAGATGCCGAACGTCGACGTCAGGTTGGCCTTGGGATAGCCGAGTTCGGCGAAGGTCGGCACGCCGGGCAGGCTCTCCAGGCGCTTGGGCGCGCCCACGGCCAGCGCGCGCAGGCGGCCCGCCTGCATATGCTGGCTCAGCATGGGGCTGGCGTTGGTGCTCATCACCTCGAACTGCGCGCCCAGCGCGTCGTTCATCTGCTGGCCCGCGCCCTTGTAGGGGATCAGCGTGATGTCGGCCTTGGACTTCGCCTTGACCTGCTCGAGCATCACGTGCCCGACCGTGCCCAGGCCCGAAGTGGCCCAGCGGACCGAACCCGGCTTGGCCTTGGCCTGCGCGACGAGGTCCGGGAAGGCCTTGCCGGCGAAGCCCGAGGTGGCCACCACGAGCACCGGCGAGTACATGACGCTCATGACCGGCGCCACGTCGTGCTCGGGGTCGTAGTTGACGCGGCCCACGTGCGGGTTCAGCGTCAGCGGGCTGGTGGAGGCGAAGCCGATGGTGTAGCCGTCCGGCGCGGCCTTGGCCACGGCGTCGATGCCGATGCTGCCGCCAGCGCCGGCCTTGTTCTCCACCACCACGGAGGTGCCCATCTGTACGGACAGCTTCTCGCCCAGCGCGCGGGCCACGGCGTCGCTGATGCCCCCGGTCGGGTAGGCCACGATCACGCGGATCGGGCGGCTCGGGTAGGCGTCGGCCGCGTGGGCGGAGGAAACGAAGGACGGGGCCGCAAGCGTGGCGACAGACAAGGCCGCCAGCAGCGGCTTGGAAATGGCAGGAAACATGGTGGAAACGGGGCGGGAGGGTTGCTGATGGATAGGCGCTATCTTAGCCGAAGGGCCCTGGCGGCCGAACCGCCCGCTTGCCGTTCCGGCCTTGCCAGCCCTCCCGGCGAGGCCGTTTCAGCGCACGAGCGGGTGTTCCGGCACCCACGAGACGAAGAGTTCGTTGGCGCGGTCGTACAGCCGCCACGCCGTGCCGCACTCGCGGCAGGTGAAGGACAGCATGCTGAACGGCACCCCGGCCGCGCTGGCACTGACATGGGGCGCCGTGTTGCGCAGAGCCAGGCAGGCGTGCGGCTCGCGCCGGCGCGGGTCCTCGGCCAAGGCCAGGCAGTGGGCGCAGGCGGGGCGGGTGGGTACCGGCAGGGGCGGGGCGGCTGGCATGGCGGGATGACCGGAATGACCGGGGAGCGGGGGCACGGCGGACTTCATGCCCGCCATGATGCCGCAAAACGCTGGCGTTGGCCCCATCTGGCGGTGATTGGTCCGTGGCCGGGCCATGGGCAGGCCATGTCGCGCCATGTCTGCTGCGTGCGCGCGACAGGCTGGCGTTTTCACGCGGCATCGCGTCTGGCGCACTTTACGTGGCGGCGCCATGCGCTCAAGATTTCCGATCCCACATCCCCATAACAAGGAGCCTGACCGCATGCCATCCGTTCGTCGCCCCCGCTTCCCTGCCCTGCGCGCCCTGCCGTTCGCGCTGGCACTGGCCTCCGCCTGCGCCGCCACGGCCCACGCCGCCCCGGTGGAGCCGGCCTACCAGCTCGCCCAGCAGGAGAAGCCCGCGCTGATCGCCACGCTCAAGGATCTGGTGTCGATCGAGTCCGGCAGCAAGGATATCGAGGGTCTGGACCGCATCGCCGCGCTGATCCGGGACCGGCTGGCCGCGCTCGGCGGCGACGCCAAGCTGGTCGAGCCCACCGAGGTCTACCGGATGGAAGACACGCCGGAGAAGGTCGGCAAGATGGTCGTGGCCCAGTTCAAGGGCACCGGGCGCCGCAACATCATGCTGATCGCCCACATGGACACCGTGTACCTGCGCGGCATGCTCGCGCAGCAGCCGTTCCGCGTGGACGGCGACCGCGCCTACGGGCTGGGCATTGCCGACGACAAGAATGGCGTGGCCGTGATCCTCCACACGGTGGCCATCCTGCAAAAGATGAAGTTCAAGGACTACGGCACGCTGACGGTGCTGATCAACGGCGACGAGGAAATCAGCTCGCCGGGCGCCCGCGCCATGATGACCAAGCTCGGGGCGCAGCAGGACGCCGTATTCTCGTGCGAGGCCACGCGCGTCACGGGCGACCGCCTGTCGCTGGCGACGAGCGGCATCGGTGCGATTTCGCTGAAAGTCGAGGGCAAGGCGTCGCACGCGGGCAGCGCGCCGGAGCTGGGCCGCAACGCGCTGTACGAGCTGTCGCACCAGATCCTGCAAATGCGCGACCTGTCCAACCCGGACACCGGGCTCAAGGTCAACTGGACGATCTCGAACGCGGGCACCAACCGCAACGTGGTTCCGGCCGTCGCCACGGCGCAGGCCGATGTGCGCGTGCTGCGCACCGCCGACTACGATGGCCTGGAGCGCACGCTGCAGGAGCGCGTGAAGCAGAAGCTGATTCCGGACACCAAGGTCGAGGTCAAGTTCGAGCGTCGTCGCCCGCCGCTCGAGGTCACCCAGGCGGCGCGCACGCTGGCAGCCCATGCGCAGGGCATTTATTCGGAAATCGGCGAGAAGCTGATGGTCTATGACACTGCCGAAGGCGGCGGCACCGACGCGGCGTTCGCGGCGGCGGGCACCAAGGCACCGGTGATCGAGCGCTTCGGGCTGCGCGGCTTTGGCGCGCATTCGAACGATGCCGAGTACGTAGACCTGAACTCGGTCACGCCGCGCCTGTACCTGCTGACGCGGATGATCATGGATGTGTCCCAGGATAAGGCTGGGGCCGCGAAGTAGGCGTTCTACGAGGGGTGGCGGGCAGGTTCATGCGCCGGCCCTCTCCCCCAGCCCCTCTCCCGCAAGCGGGCGAGGGGAGCAATCCAACGGCGGGCTAGGCCGCCGCGGTCTTCTTCCGTCCGCCAAGGTCCGGCAGGAACACCGCCAGCAGGCCGAGCAGCGGCAAATAGGCGCAGACGTCGTACACGGTCTTGATGCCGTGCGTGTCGGCCAGGGTGCCGAGCACGGCGGCGCCGATGCCGCCCATGCCGAACGCGAAGCCGAAGAACAGGCCGGACACCATGCCGACCTTGCCCGGAATCAGCTCCTGGGCGAACACGAGGATGGCCGAGAACGCCGAGGCCAGGATGAAGCCGATCACGAACGACAGCACGCCGGTCCAGAACAGGTTGGCGTGCGGCAGCATCAGCGTGAACGGCGCCACGCCGAGGATCGACGCCCAGATCACGCGCTTGCGGCCGATGCGGTCGCCAATCGGGCCGCCGAGGATGGTGCCGGCCGCCACCGCGAACAGGAACAGGAACAGGTAGATCTGCGAAGACTGGCGGGTCAGCCCGAACTTCTCCATGAGATAGAACGTGTAATACGTGTTCAGGCTCGCCATGTAGAAGTACTTCGAGAAGATCAGCAGCAGCAGCACCGCGATGGCGCGGACCACGGTGCGGGTCGGCAGCGGCTTGGCCGCCGTGCCGGCGCCCTTCTTCTTGGCTGCGCGCTCGGCCAGGTGGCGGCCGTACCAGCCGCCGATCTGCCACAGCACGGCAATCGCCAGCAGCGCGGCCAGCGAGAACCACGCCACGCTGCCTTGCTGGTGCACGATCCACGCCGCCAGCAGCGGCCCCATGGCGCTACCGCCGTTGCCGCCCACCTGGAAGATCGACTGGGCCAGCCCGTGCTGGCCGCCCGAGGCCATGCGCGCCACGCGCGACGACTCCGGATGGAAGATCGACGAGCCGGTACCCACCAGCGCCGCCGCCACCAGCAGCACGCCATAGGTCGGCGCCACGGACAGCAGCAGCAGCCCGCACAGCGTAAAGCCCATGCCGATGGCCAGCGAATGTGGCTTCGGATGCTTATCTGTGTACAGGCCAACGATCGGCTGCAGCAGCGACGCGGTGATCTGATAGGTCAGCGTCAGCAGGCCGATCTGGGTGAAGCTCAGGTTGAAGCCGCCCTTGAGCATCGGATAGATGGCCAGGATCAGCGACTGAATCATGTCGTTGAGGAAGTGCGCGAAGCTGATCGCGTACAACACGCGGAAGCGCGTGCCTTCCTCGCGGTGCGCGGCCTCGGCGGCGGGGGCGGGATTGACGGTTGTGCTCATGGGGCGGGGCGCATTGGCCGATCTGGTTAAAAGTGTGACGATCGCATCCTAAATGGCAAATTTCCGCCTGTCCTGCGAGAATGGGGCCGGAACTTTGGAGAAAAGGACATGCCGCCCACCCCCCGTCCTCGGAAAGCGACGCCGCCGCCAGTCGAGTGGATCGACCGCACCACGCCGGGCGCCCGGCGCCTGCCGCCCGATGCCCCGCACGACCCCGATGCCGACGCCCGGGCCGACACCTACGCGGCCTCGCCAGCCTACATCCGCTACGACCGCAGCCCGATGCCGGTAACGGCCATGGCCGCCGACTACGCCCCGGGCCACGTCACCAAGCCGCACCAGCATCCCCACGCGCAGTTGATCCACGCGATGCACGGCGTGATGGTGGTCTCCACGGCGGACGGGCAGTGGATCGTGCCGCCCACGCGCGGCATGTGGATGCCCGGCGGCACGGTGCACTGGATCCGCATGGTCGGCCGCGTGCAGATGCGCACCGCCTATATCCGCCCGGACGCCGCGCCGGACCTCCCCACCCGCTGCACCGTGCTCGGCGTCACCGCGCTGCTGCGCGAGCTGATCCTGGCCGCCATCGACATCCCCCTGCCCTATGCACCGGACTCGCGCGACGGTCGGCTGATGCGGCTGCTGCTCGATGAGGTGCTGCTGGTGCCGACCCTGCCGCTGCACCTGCCGCGCCCGAGCGATGTCGGCCTGCGGCAGATCTGCGACGCCATCGTCGAAAGCCCGGACACCGACCTGACCCTGGCCGACTGGGGAAACTCGCTGGGGGTGGATCCGAAGACGATCCAGCGACGGTTCGCGCGCGAGACCGGCATGACCTTCGGCCAGTGGCGCCAGCAGGCGCGGCTGCTGGCCGCGCTGGAGCGCCTGGCGGCGGGGGCGAAGGTGGTGGATGTGGCGCTCGACATGGGCTATGGCAGCCCGAGCGCCTTTGCGACGATGTTCCGGCGGCAGTTCGGCGTGCCGCCCAGCGCCTTCTTCCGATAACTGCCCGATGAGCCCGGTCGGGGCTCAGGCCCCGATCGGGTCCCGCTCAGGCCCCATCCAGGTAACGCTCGGCCAGCCGGGTCCAGTACGCCGCGCCCACGGTCAGATTCTGGTCATTGAAGTCGTAGCCGGCGTTGTGCAGCAGCGGCTGGTTGGCGCCGTTGCCCATCCGCACGAAGCAGCCCGGGCGCTGTTGCAGGAAGTACGCGAAGTCCTCGCTGCCGGCGATCCGGTGGAAATTCGGCACGGCACGCTCCGGCCCCACCAGTTCCTCGGCCACCTGGCGCGCGAACTCGGTTTCGGCCTCGCTGTTCACCAGCACCGGGTAGCCGCGCACGTAGTCGATATCGACCGTAGCGCCGTAACCCTCGGCGTGCGATGTAGCCAGCTGGCGGATGCGCGCCTCCATCGACGCCCGCACCTCGGGGTTGAACGACCGCACGCTGATTTCCATGCGTGCGCTGTCCGGAATCACGTTCGGGGCGTGGCCGGCGTGCAGCGTGCCGATGGTCACCACGGCGGTCTCGTTCGGATCCACATTGCGCGATACCACCGATTGCAGCGCCATCACCAGGCTGCCGGCCACCAGGATCGGGTCGATCGACTGGTGCGGGCGCGCCGCGTGGCCACCCTTGCCGCGGATCGTGATCGCTACCGTGTCGCAGGCCGCCATGAACGGGCCGGAACGGAACATGAAGGTGCCAGCTTCCACGCCCGGATGGTTGTGCAGGCCGAAGATCGCATCGCAGGGAAACCGCTCGAACAGGCCATCGGCCAGCATCCGCTCCGCCCCGCCGCCCGCGCCGATTTCCTCGGCCGGCTGGAAGATCAGGTGGATGGTGCCGTTGAAGCGGCGGGTCCGCGCAAGCTGGCGGGCGGCGCCCAGCAGCATGGTGGTGTGGCCGTCGTGGCCGCACGCGTGCATCTTGCCCTCATGCACGCTGGCATAGGGCAAACCCGAGCGCTCGTGAATCGGCAGCGCGTCCATATCGGCGCGAATGCCGACACTCCGCTTGCCCGTGCCGGCGCGCAGCGTGCCGACCACCCCGGTGCCGCCCACGCCGCGCGTGACCTGATAGCCCCACCCCTCCAGGCGGGACGCCACCAGTTCGGCGGTGCGGATCTCGTTGAAGGCCAGTTCGGGATGCTGGTGGATGCTGCGCCGGATGTCCTGCAGCTCGTCGTGGCAATCGAGCGTGTCGTGCAGCGTGCAGTAGGAGCGCGTGGGGGATTCGGTGGAGCCGTTCGCGAGCTTGACCGCGACGGTCTTCAATATCGATTCTATTTCGGGGGCATGTTCAGACATGGCATTGCTCTTTTGGCTTGCATGTATGAACAGTATTTCACGCAGGGTCGAAGGGTAAAACCCAGAATGCGGATTTCGTGCGTATGCGCCCTAAACCGTGCCAAAACTGTTGCCCTTAGGGGACGCTTTGTGTGGAACTGCGACCCTTTGTATGAAGACGTTTCAGCGGGGAACCCGAAAGTCCCCCTTTTTCTGGCAACGATGTCGGACATGGGCCGACGCCCGACTCAGCGCTCGCCGTATGGCACGACCTGCTGGGTCTGCTCGCCGAGGCCGGCGATACCGAGGCGCATGGTGTCGCCCGCGCGCAGGTAGCGCGGCGGCTTGAACCCCATGCCCACACCCGGCGGCGTGCCCGTGGCGATCAGGTCGCCGGGCAGCAGGGTCATGAAGCGGCTGACATAGCTGACCACGGTGGCGACGTCGAAAACCATGGTCGCGGTGCTGCCTTTCTGCATGCGCTGGCCGTTCACGTCCAACCACATCGCCAGGTTCTGGGGTTCGGGCACCTCGTCGCGCGTGACCAGCCAGGGGCCGACCGGGCAGAAGGTGTCGCAGCCCTTGCCCTTGTCCCAGGTGCCGCCCCGCTCGATCTGGAACTCGCGCTCGGACACATCGTTGACCACGCAGTAGCCCGCCACGTGCTCAAGCGCCTGGGCCTTCGAGACATTGCGCGCGGTGGTGCCGATGACCACGCCCAGCTCCACCTCCCAGTCGGACTTCTCCGAACCGAACGGCAGCATCACGGCATCGTTGGGGCCGTTCAGCGAGGAATTGGCCTTCAGGAAGACGATCGGCTCGGCCGGCAGCGGCATGCCGGCTTCGGCGGCATGGTCAGCGTAGTTCAGGCCGATGGCGATGATCTTGCCGATGCCGGTCCAGGGCACGCCGTGGCGGGCGCCCTCCACCAGCGGCAGCGTGGCGGGGTCGATCGCGGCCAGCCGGGCCAGCGCGGCCGGCGCCAGTTCGTCCGGGCCGATGTTGCCGATAACGGCAGACAGGTCGCGCACGCGGCCATCACGATCCACGACGCCCGGGCGCTCTGCACCGGGCTGTCCTACGCGTACTAGTTTCATGGTGATTTCCTTGGTTTCTGGGCTGGCCGTGGGAAGCGAGACGGCAAGGAAACCGAGGATAGCCGGAATCTGGCCGGCTTGTCCTGTGCAGCAGCGGAGACATCCCCGGTGGAGAAGTACCGCCAGGGTCACCACCATGCGCTACGTTTACGCCCCGGCCGGCACGCGATAGTGGGAGCTGTCGAGCAGGTCGAGCCCGCATTCGAGCTGCCCCACCCAGTCGATAAAGCGCTTCACCATCGCCCGGCCCCGGAACGACGGCCCGTGCTGCGGCACGATCCATTCGATATCCATGGTCCGCGCCATCTCGGCCCAGAGCCGGCACGCGCGGTTGCCGCTCATATAGCGGCGATGGAACGGCAGCATGCGCGGGAGATGGGCGTCGAAGTCCTCGACCACCGCGCCGGCCTCGGCGGCCGTGGTCATGGCCGCGCCCAGATCGCCCGAGAACAGGATCTTGCTGATGGGATCGTAGAAGTGGAAATTGCCCTCCGAATGGAGGAAGTGGGCGGGGACGGCGATCAGGTTGCTCGCGCCGAGCGGCACGACCATGCCGGCATCCGGAATGCCGACCACGCGGCCGGCCATCTTTCCGGCCTGGCAGATATGGGGCAGGAAGCGCGCCCATACCTGCGAGATCAACACCTTGCTGTCCGATGCCGTCAGCCAGCGGCCCACCGACGCCACGATGTCCGGATCGGCATGGGAGGCCAGCACGTAGTCGAGCCGCTTGGGCGGAAAGTGGCGGCTGATCGCCATATACAGCTCGCCGTAGGTCAGCGCACCGCCGGGATCGATCAACGCCCCGTGACCGTGGTTGACCACCAGGAACTGGTTCGACTGCACGACGTCCCCGTCGCCATCGTCCACCAGGTCGGTGAACACCATGCAGACATGCTCGCTCGATTCATATAGCGCGATAGCCATCGCGGCCCCCCTTTCGCTCGTTTTTGTTTTGAATCGGCGAAAGTACCAGCGGGGGCGGTTCGACCTTTGACGGGGATCAAAGGTCGGTCATGCGGTCTTAGCGCGTGCTGAGCAGCTTCTCGATATTGGCCACGAGTTGCTTGTCGTCCGGCTTGACCATGCTGTTGTAGCTGCCGACGACCTGCCCCTTGCGGTCGATCAGGTATTTATAGAAGTTCCACTTCGGCGCGGTGCCGGTTTCCTTGGCCAGCAGCTCGTACATCGGGTTGACATCGCTGCCGCGCACGTGGGACTTGCCCAGCATCGGGAACTTGACGCCGTAGGTGTTGTAGCAGAAGTCGGAAATTTCCTTCGAGGAGCCGGGCTCCTGCGAGAAATCGTTCGACGGGAAGCCCAGCACGACCAGGCCGCGCTCCCGGTACTTGGCGTAGAGCGCCTCGAGGCCCTCGTACTGCGGCGTGAACCCGCAGTAGCTGGCCGTGTTGACCACCAGCACGACCTTGCCGGCGTACTGGCACAGGTTCTGGGGCGACTCGTCCTGCAGGCGCGGGAACTTGAAGTTGAGCGTCGCCGGGCAACTGCCGGCCTGACCGGCTGAAGCGGCGGCTGTGGGGGTCGACTTCTCGGCGGCGTGGGCTGCGCGCGGCAGCAGGCTGGCCGTGGCGGCGGCCATCGCGGACACCGCCAGGGCGGCGAGCAGCGCGCGGCGCTGGAGCGTCAGGGTGGCCGTGCGCGGGTGGCGCATCCGGGTCGGGGGGACCATGCGGGTCATGACGGGCGACTCCATATTGGGGCGTGAAAGGTAGCCTCCGCAGTCTACGCCTTCGTCGGGTTCACTGCACTCCGCACTGCAGGATCGATGATGGACGATGGCGGCCGCCATCCGTCCGGGGGTCAGTCCATCACCGCCGTCGCGGCGTGGTCGGTCACGCTGGTACGCAGTTCCAGGTCCGGCATGCGCCGCACGATCAGTAACGCCACCACCGCCGCCACCGCGCCCGCCGCGAAAATCAGCTGGAAGCCCGACTCCACGCCGGCGGACAGCACCTGCCGCACGGCCGGCGACAGATGCGCCATCGCCTCGCTACCGTGGCGCAGCGCGCCAAGGTCCAGCGCCTGGGTCATGCCGGCGCGGCCCATCGCCTCGCGGAACTCCAGCGCCAGCAGCGTGCCGGCCAGCGCGCCGCCAATCGCGCTGCCGAGCGAGCGCACCACCAGCAGCGCGCCGGTGCCGGCGCCCATGTCGCGGCGCTCGAGCGCGTTCTGTACCGAAATCAGCGTGCCGACCATCGCCATGCCCAGCCCCACGCCGCCCACCGTCATGGCGAGCAGGACGGCAGCCGTGGGCACGTCCGGGGTAGCGCCAGCCAGCGCGCTCAGGCCGATGGCGGCCAACACGAAGCCGGCGCTGAGAATGCCCCGCATGCGTCCCATGCGCGGCGCCAGCCAGGCCACCACGAGGTTGCCGGCCACGGTGGACAGCAGGAACGGCACCACGAGCAGGCCGGACATCGCGGCATCGGCATTGCGCGCCAGCTGGAAATGCAGCGGCAGCGCGAAGATGCACAGGAAGATATTGAGCGCGGCCAGCGCCGAGGCGCCCACGCCCATCACATAGGCGCGGTTGCGGAACAGACGCGGCGGCAGCATCGGGTCCGCCGCGCGGCGTTCCTGCCAGGTCAGCAGCGCCAGCGCCCCGGCCGTGATGGCCAGCAGCGCGCCGGTTTCCGGGGAAATCCAGTCGAAGGCATCGCCGGCCCAGCTCATGGCGAGCAGGAAGGCGACGATGGCCACCGCGAGCAGCAGCGCGCCCAGCCAGTCCACGCGCGGCCGGCCGCCGCGCGGGCGCAGGTTGGCCAGGCCCCGGTAGCACATCGCCATGGCCAGCGCGCCGAGCGGCACGTTGATCCAGAACAGCCAGCGCCAGGACAGATGGTCAGACACCCAGCCGCCCACCAGCGGCCCGGCGATGGAGGCCATCGCCCAGACCATCGCCAGATAGCCCTGGTAGCGCCCGCGCTGGCGCGGCGCCACTACGTCCGCAATGGCCGCCTGCGCTAGCGACATCAGCCCGCCGCCGCCCACGCCCTGCAGCGCCCGGAACAGGATCAGCTGCGTCAGCGACTGCGCCAGCGCGCACGCCACGGAGGCGAGGATGAACAGCGTGATGGCCACCATCAGCAGGCGCCGCCGCCCGAAGCTATCGGACAGCTTGCCGTACAGCGGCGTGGTGACGGTGGAGACGATCAGGTAGGCAGTGACGATCCACGACAGATGCCCAAATCCGTTGAGATCATTCGCAATGGCGGGCACGGCGGGGATGACCACGGTCTGGTCCAGCGCCGCGAGCAGGATACATAACACGATGCCGCCGATCACCCGCATGATGGCGCGGTGATCGTGGACGATGGGCGGATGTTCGGGAACGGAGGCGGTAGCCTCCACGGCGGATTGCGGCGAGGTGGGCGACGACATGTGGCTACGGCGGGATGGAGGCTGCGGGCACCATCCCTTGCGTGGAGACGGCCTAATTCAGTATCCGCATAATTATATGCGGAAGCCATCGTTGACGTAGCAATGAATTTTGGCGAGAAGTGGCCACGGCGCCACATGGCGCGTCCGTGGCCTGATGGCCGCTAGCGCGCGCCGCCGGTGATGTAGTGTTCGAGTTGCTCGATCACGAAACGCTGTTCGCTGATGATGTTGTTCACGAGGTCGCCGATCGACAGCATGCCGAGCAGTTCGTCCCCTTCCATCACGGGCAGGTGGCGCAGGCGGTGCCGCGTCATCAGGCTCATGCAATCGTCCGTGGTCTGGTCCGCCCGCACATAGATCACCGCTGAGGTCATGATCTCCCGCACTAGCGTTTCGCGCGACGTACGTTGCATCAGAATCACTTTTCGGGCGTAATCGCGTTCGCTGAGGATGCCCTGGATCTTGCCGTGCTCCATCACCAGCAACGCGCCGATGCCTTTCTCCGCCATCAGTTGCAGCGCGGCGTAGACCGTCGCTGAAGGAGGAATGCTGAAGATCGCCTGATTTGGCTTCGCTTCCAGAACCTGCCGTGCGGTTTTCATAGACCGACTCCTTATTGCTGTCTGGGGAAATCGCTGCACCGGCCCGCCGCGCTGTCTTGCCCCCGCATACGCCGCCGGCCGCTCATTCAGATTAGCAAAGGATAGTCGGCGCTTACAGGGTGACTTTCACGAATCTTTGTAAGCAAGCCGACGTGCCTTATTGTTTCTTCTTGCGCACAATTCCCAGCAGCGAAGTCGCGCGTTACTCGGTCAGCATCCGCACCCGCACCTTGCGGCCCTTGACCTTGCCATCGTTGAGCCGTTTGACCGCTTCCTTGCCGATGGCACGATCCACGGCGATGTACGTGGACATCTCCATCACGTTGATCTTCCCGATCTGTTCCTTGGTGAAGCCGGCCTCGCCGGTCAGCGCGCCGAGGATGTCGCCCGCGCGGATCTTTTCCTTGCGGCCGCCGAGCATTTGCAGCGTGACCATCGGCGGCAGCAGGCGCTCCTTGCTCTTCGGCACCAGCTCGGTCAGCGCGTGCCATTCGAATTCGCCGCCCTGATGCTGTTCCAGGTTCCCCACGCGCCCCATTTCATCCATGCTGACCAGGCTGAACGCCCAGCCTTCGGCATCCGCGCGGCCCGTGCGGCCGATGCGGTGCACATGCACCTCGGGGTCGGGCGTGACATCGACGTTGATCACGGCTTCCAACTGGGCGATGTCGAGACCGCGGGCTGCCACGTCCGTGGCCACCAGGACCGAGCAGCTCCGGTTCGCAAACTGCACCAGCACCTGATCGCGGTCACGCTGTTCCAGGTCGCCATGCAGCGCCAGGGCCTCGAAGCCCTGCGCGCGCAGCAATTCGACGAGATCGCGGCAACGCGCCTTGGTATTGCAGAAGGCAAGCGTGCTGGCAGGCCGGAAGTGATCGAGCAGGCGGCCCACAGCTTGCAGGCGGTCGCCATCCTCCACCTCGTAAAAACGTTGACGAATCTTGCTGGCGCCGTGCGTCTCGGCCAGCTTGATCTCGCGCGGCTTGTTCAGGAACTGCTGGCTCAGCTTGACGATGCCGGGCGGGTAGGTGGCCGAGAACAGCAGTGTCTGGCGGTCCTTCGGGCAATGGTTGGCGACGAACGCGATGTCATCGAAGAAGCCCATGTCGAGCATGCGGTCCGCTTCGTCCAGCACCAGCGTATTGATACCGCGCAGGTCCAGGCTGCCGCGCTCGATGTGATCGAGAATGCGCCCCGGGGTGCCCACAACGATATGCGCGCCATGGATAAGGCTGTCGACCTGTGGCCGCATAGGCGACCCGCCGCACAGCGTCAGCACCTTGATGTTCTCTTCCGCACGCGCCAGGCGGCGGATTTCCTGCGTGACCTGATCGGCCAGCTCGCGCGTGGGACAGAGCACGAGCGCCTGCACGTCGAAGCGGCGTGCGTCGAGCCGATGCAGCACCGCAAGCCCGAAGGCGGCGGTCTTGCCGCTACCAGTCTTGGCCTGCGCGATCAGATCCTGCCCGGCCAGCGCCAGCGGCAGGCTGGCGGCCTGGATCGGCGTCATGGTGTCGTAGCCGAGCTGCGCCAGCGTGGCGAGCATAGCGGGCGACAGCGCCAGATCAGAGAACGGCGCGCCTGCCGAAGTCGTGGCGGGGGCGGTGGAGTTGGGGGTTGGGCTCGAAGTCATGCCGGATTATAGCGGCGGGGGTGCGGCGGGGGTGGCTCGGAAACCGGCTTCAGTCACGCAGCCTTGCGCGCGGCGGGCTTCTTCACCGGCACGTCCTCGGTCGGCGCCCATCCCAGCCGCTCGAGCAGGGCCTGCGCCGCCGCCGGCGCGTGCTCCTTCGCCCCGTTGATGAAGAACAGGAACAACGCCTTGGGCTTCTGACGGGCGCCGGCCTGCTCATCCACGCGCGGCAGGTCGTCCGGCACGCTACCGCCGGCCCACGCGGTGGCGCGCGCGGCCCAGGCGTCGAGATCTTTCGGCGCATAGCCGGTCTTGAGCTTGGCCTGCGCGTTCATCAGCCGCGCATAGGCAAAGTCCGCGGTCGGGTCCGCGAACGACGGAAACTTTGGCGAATCTGTGTACACCGTGGCCGCCTTGAACTTGCGCGCGAGTTTCAGGTAGTCGTCGCACATAAAGCTCTCGTGCCGCACCTCAAGCACGTGCCGCAGCTTCACGCCTTCGACAGCATCCGGGAGCAAGGTCAGGAATGCCTCGAAGTCATCGGCCACGAACTGCTTGGTTGGCGCGAATTGCCAGACGATGGGACCGAGTTTCTTGCCCAGCTCGGCAATGCCGCTGTCGATGAAGCGGGCGATGGAGTCGCCCGACTCGGCCAGGATGCGCCGGTTGGTGGCGAAGCGCGACGCCTTCACCGAGAACACGAAGCCATCCGGGGTCGCATCGCGCCAATTGGCGAATGACGTTCGCTTTTGTGTCCCGTGATAGGTGCTGTTGATCTCGATGGCGGTCAGGTGACGGCTTGCGTACTCGAGTTCGCGCGCCTGCGCGAGCCCGGACGGGTAGAAGTTGTCGCGCCATGGCGCAAAACTCCATCCGCCGATGCCGATGTGGATGTTACCTACCGTCTTGCCTTGCTTGCGCACTGCCATGACCACCTCCGCCAATCACGCAAAATGCGATGCATACCAGTCTAGCGCGCAGCGGCGTGTCCGGCCAACGCCACGTTTTCGTCGCATGACGATTCATGGCGGGAATGTTGCTTCCTGAATGTGGCGACCGAAGGCACACTACAACCGATTCCAGCCGCCTCACCTAACCCGGAGGGCCCGCCTTGCGCATCGACCCCGACACGCTCCCGGCCATTCTGCAAAGCATCGAGGCACGGGCCCTGGCACTGCGCGACACCCCGCCAGCCGGCTTGTTTTCGTCGATCGACGAGACGGCGGCTCACATCGACCTGCCCATGGAGCGGGTGCTGTATCAGCCGCCGCCGGCTGCGGCCCTGAGTCAGAGCCTTCTCAAACGACGGGTCGAAGCTGCGCTACGCAGCCAGCCGCAAGTCTCGCTGCAAGCCCTCTGCGGGGACCACCCACTCGAACACGGCCTCGCGGAGTTGCTGACTTATCTGCAACTGACTGGCGATACCTTCCATTGCGTCGTCGATGAGGCGGCGACCGAGACCGTCACCTGGCACGCGCGCGGCATGGGCGGCGAGCCGCTGACACGCGGCGCACAAATGCCACGCGTCGTCTTTGTGAGACATGGATCATGAGCGCGCACCGTCCCCACGCCCTGTCGCCCCTTGTGGTCCCGCTGCTCAAAGGGGTGCTGTGCCGCGAAGACTCACCCAGCGCTTGGCAGGCACTCGTGTCACAGCAGGCAGCCGTGCGCGACTATGTGGCCGTGCTGGGCCTCGCCCTGGTCGTCGACGAGGACGATGGATTCGCATTTCTACGAGTGCTATCAGCGCCAGCGGCAGATGCCACGGCGCCCTCTTTGATCGCCAGACGCCCCCTGTCCTACGCGGTCAGCCTCACGCTGGCGTTGCTGCGCAAGGCGCTCGCCGAATTCGACGCTGCCGGTCTCGATGGCCCACTGATCCTGACGCGCGAAGACATCGCTGAATTGCTACGCACGTTCCTGCCTTCGGGCAGCAATGAAGCCAAGCTTATCGACATGGTCGACTCGCATGTGGGCAAGATCGTCGAACTCGGCTTCCTGCGGCGCGCGGGCCAAACGGAAACACCTTCGTACGAAGTCCGCCGGGTGTTGAAAGCATTTATCGACACCCAATGGCTGGCCGATTTCGACGCGCGGCTGGCCACCTATCAGACACAACTGCGCGGCACCTCCACCGAGCGCACGCGAGGCGTCGATGGATAGGCCACCCACCATGGCACCGGAGACGGTGGCCCCGGATATCGAGGCCACCACACTGGATGCAGGATTCCGCCTGATGCGGCTCGAGGTCTCGAACTGGGGGCCGTTCCGGCAAGGTGTGACGTCGATGTGTCCCGACGGCCGCCATGCCGTGCTGACTGGCAACCTCGGGCCAGGCACGAGCGCCCTGGTCGAGGCCTTAAGAATGCTCCTACTCCCGGCCCCGAACCCCGCCATCATGCCGCATGCGACGGATCGGCCCGCCATGCTGCTTGGCGTCTTCCACAATGCCGCGTTCGACAGAACGGTCACCCTCGCCCAGATATTCCCTAGCGCGGCGGATCAGCCCCTGCCCGCACGGCTGTTCGTCGCCGCGCCGCATGAATTGAGCATCGGCGGCGATCTTTCTCACTTCGACGGCGACCTCGTCGCCCTCCGCAAATCGCTGCGCACGGTCGGCGCCGAATCCTTCGACACCTTCGCGCGGTATCACGCATGGTTCCGTCGCTGCTTCACCATCGGCGATCCGCTACCCGTCGAAGCCCTGCGCGCCTGCCGCGACGCGCTGGACGGCTACTTTGCCAGCCTCAAGCTCGCGCTGCTGGAGGTGCGGCTCGGACAACTGGCCGACGACTGGGCGCGACACGACCGCCGCGTGCTGGATGAAGTGGAGCGCCACGCCGCGCTGCGCGCCCAGGCGCTGCACCTGCGGCATAGCATTTCCGCGAGTGGCGGCGAGCGGATCGCGCAACTCGACATCGATATCGAGCAACTCGAACGGGTACGCGACATCCGCCGGCAACGCGCAACGCTGTACGCCACGCTGATTGCCTCCGTCAACGAAGCGCCTGCCGCCACCGAGGCGGACTTCCTCGCCCAACGCGAGCGGCTGGCGGCGCGCCGGGCCCATGCGCCGTCCGCAGCGCTCTCGCAACTCTCCGCTTTTTCAGACTTCCACGAAATCGACTGGCACATGCCGGCGCGGGACGCCGCGCGGCTCGGCGAGGAAAAGCAACGACTCCAGAATGCCTCGGACATCCTCCAGCAACTGGCTGATGGGCTGGAGGAGTTACGAGGGACAATCCGGTCATGCGAGCAATCGCTCGATGCCTGCCGCGACGCCCGCACGGCGGCGCAGACGGCGATGGCCATCGCAGAAACGGAGCGCCAGCAGGCGGAAGACCTACTGGCCGCGTCCGAAGCCGCCATGCAGTCGGCCAGCCTCGACATGCTCGACGCGCTGCGCGCCGAGGCGTTCGGGCAACACGCGCCCACCGTGGAATCATGCGACCCCTGCCGCGAGAGCATGCGCCGCTGGCTCCAGGCCCGCATCGACGCCGACGCACGCGACTGGGCACTTCTGGACGAACAACTACGCGACGCGCCATCCGCGCTGGCCACCGCAGAGGCGGCTCGGCCCTACCGCTTCCACCTCGCCGTGCTGGATGAATCATTCTGGCGGGGCGACGACGACACCACGCGCAACTGGCTACAACGGCTAGGCGCCGCCAACGTGCAATGCCTGATCGTCACCCCGATGGAGAAGATTCCTATTGTTGAGCCGATGGTGTCCAGCGTGGCGTTTGTGCGGTATGAGGGAGACGCTGCAGCGCGGGTCTGGCGGGTAGGGATAGAGAATCGGTAGGTGGCGGTATCCCGCTACGCTTCCCCCGCCGGTGGGGGATATTTCACCGCATTCATTTCCATTTTCGCCCTCACCGCGGCATCCAGATCCACCCCCAACGCCGTCACAAGCTGCGTGAGGTAAATCGTAATATCCGCCAGTTCCTGCTCCACATGCGCCCGCTCCGCGGTCGCCATGACGTTGCGGGATTCCTCTTCCGTCTGCCACTGGAAGATTTCCACGAGTTCGGACACCTCGACGCTCAGCGCCATGGCGAGATTCTTGGGGCTGTGATACTTGCCCCAGCCGCGCTGCTCGCCAAAGGCGGCGGCGGCGAGTTGGAGATTCTTGATGTCGATGAGAGGCATGGACAGTCTCACTTCAATGAAAAAGGGTTACGGCCTGGCAAGCCGTAACCCCATTTGATGACTAGCGTTTTTATGATCTCGCTAGGATCGGCGCACCACCTGTAGGCGCGCAAAAAAGATGAGTCATTGTACCTTTTGAATCAATCGCTTACTCAACTACTCTGTGCTCTCCTAAGAGTTCGCGCTCAGAATAAATGATAATTTCCTACCCTGGCCACAGAATAGTTGAACTGTCCTCGGTGCGGCGCCGTCGGCGCTAGAGCTCTTCGCACTACCGCGGTCGCGAGGACGCGCCACTTCTCGGCTGGTTCCTCTTTCATCGACCCTCCCTTGAGAATTACATATGGCCCACAGGCGGCCGAAGCGCGTCGATAAACTGTGCCCGGCCGTCCTTCTTGAACATCCAGAACTTCCAGCCATTAGTCGATGCGGCTTTGTCGGTGGCACCGCAGTCCTTCTTGGCAGCAAACGCAGACGGGGACACCTCATATGTCTTTCCCTTGTACTCGATGCCACTCTTGGTCACCTTCGCAGTCAGCTTCTTGCCGTCGTAGTTCGCGAATAGCTCCAACCCGATTGGCAGCTCGAACCCACGCTGAGTCTTGAAAGACTTCGGCTCTTGTTGAACTGGCATGGCCAAGACGACGTGCTTCGGCTGGTTCGGGTACGCCGTGTCGTGTTCATTGAGAACCCGGGTCAGGATGCCTTCGAGCCCTTCAATTGCGGGCATTTCGGACTTGGCCTGGATACGCAGGAGCAGCGCCTTTGAGAGGCTAACGCTAACAGCGTCGCTTACGTTGTTCGCCATTGCAATCTCCACAGTTACTTTGAAGTAAAGTATAAAGTAACTGTGGAGTGAGGGCAAGAATCTTCTTTGGCAGAACAAACCGAGGCCGCTCTGGCGCGCATCCGACTCAGCCGCGTCGGCCAGACTCGTCGCATCCGCCCCCTAGGAGCAAGCCGATCAAATGGCTCGCTAGAGGACCGTTCATATCCTCACGAATTCTGCGCCGAATCCATCGCCGCCCTCGACCACATGCACCCCGCGGCTGCTATCGGCGTCCACCACGCCTTGGGGTTCAAATGTCGGAAGTTCTGCGCCGGCTTCCCCGCCCAGGAACTTAGCAACTACCAGTTCCAGCGCTTCTGGCCTGCAATATGGGCGCATCGCCCATTGGGATTGGCCAAAATTTACTACTGCTCGTGTCGGCCCGACAAATACAGAAGCGCCGGATACATCTGCCCGTCCGAGGACATCGCCGGGGTTTTCAAAGCCGCGTTGACTAACCCTTCCCAATACGCTTGTCTTCATCAGCGCAGCGGCCATTGCCGGAAGACCGAGCAGAAAGCATGCGGAAACGAAGTTGCCACGCTGTGCTGACGCGATCGCGGTCGGCGAGGCTCTTGCCGCCGCCCATTGGCCATGTGCTACGACTAATTCTGCTCGCGCTGCGGATGCGCTGCCTGTGAGTTGCTCAAGCTGCGCACCGATGACCCGACCTTCGTTTGCCGTCCCGCCAAAGACCATTGGCTGTGCTCGGTGAGGATAGATTTGTGCTCGCCAGCCGGTTTTCACACGTGAGTCCACAGGCTGATCAAGCGATCCCTTCCCTTTGGCATCTAGCAGGCAAACGCTGTTTGAGGATGCAAAAACAAAATCCGGGTGTTTCCCTGATGGAAATCCCGATACGCAATCCTCCCAATGGCCAGCCCACTTGTATCCCAAATCCATCATTTCAAGGTAGCTGAGCGCCGCACCAACCGTTCCAGTGATGCCGGTCCTAATAAAGTCCTTTGCCAACGGAAAGTTCTTGTGCATAGCGAGTTCACTAGATCCTCGACACAATTGTAAGAAAGCGAGTGCTGACTGCGCTTGTCCAATTCCTGCGAGCAGCCCATGCAATCCCAGTTTTTCTCCGGTGATAGACGTCCGGGCCGCGGCATACATGAACGCAAGTGGGTTGACGGTCAAGTCCGGTCCGTACGGTGAAACAACTTCATTCCAGCTGGCTTTAACGCCCATCTTGTCGAACTCATAACTCCGCGCTCGCTGAAATTTGGCCCTCCCGAAATACCACATCGTTCCACTCTCTACGGTTAGTTATTTTTGCGGAAATACCGCAGTTGGTCGGTGCTGCGCGTGACCGCACTCTCCACCCGCTTGTGTCCTGAGCACCTCGTTGAGAAGGGCTATGGTCGGATTGGGTGGAAATTGACTCCGCTGCCGGTGTGCGATCGGCATGGCACCTATCTGCTCGATCGGTGTCTTTGCTCTCCGACTCGAGCCCTCAGTCTACGAAGATCTCGATACTGCGAGTGCGAGTGCGAGTGCGGCATGAATTTGCGCTCAGTCGTCACTCGTCGGGCGAGTTGCAGCCGCCAGACAGCTCATCCTTTATGACGCTTATCCAAACGTCGGCCCGCTCCTCCCAAGGCGGGGTGAACTCATCGCAGCCCTTTTTCTATCGATCAAGGAGCGCGTACAACTGCTGTACTCATGCGTCCGCCTCCATGATTGAAAAGGCCTGCTTCAGCTGAAGCATCCCTCGCTTCTCGGCACCCGCGTTCTTGTGCTCGAAACTCATTCTTCTCTGCGAGCGTTGGCCTCCCGATCGAAGCGCGCTTCTGCTTATTTGGCACGCTGTTCGCTGCGACCATTGTCTAGTTGGTACCGGGATACGCCCGCCCCGGAACGTCCGCATCATTGAATCGCGCCGGGTATGGATCCTCCAGTGCTGATTCGGCGAGTGGCTGCCGTAGAAACTCATGCCAGCCGGGACGGGTCATGCGCATCTCCTTGTCGAAACTGCCCTGCGCGCAACGATCCATCTTCTCTTCGACCGCATGCTTCCGCTCGATAAACGAGCCGACCTGGTCCTCATCGAAGCTGTTCTTGAGGTAGGGATAGTTGATATCGAGTGTTACCGTTCCCGGCTCGCCTTCCTTAAGTAGGTTGGCAACTTTGCCGAATAGCCGGTCAATCCGCCCAACCCGCTGTTCGTTGTCCCCGGGCGTCCACGCAATACCGTAATGATGCAGCTTTCGGCACTGCAGGTGGAGGTTTACGCCTTCCTGGAACACCGACGTCGCCACCAGCGTGTTGGGATAGAACGGGCTATTGAAGCCGAGAATGAGATGCTGACGGTGGCTGGAATCCCCACTCGCGTACCAAGCGGGATTGGAAAGCGTCGTAAGCGTTCGCCAACCCCTCTTCCAGTCGTCTGCCGCATGGTCGATGATCTTGTCGCAAAGTTGTTCGAATGTGTCCAGTGCAGCGCCGAAGTACTTTAGCGTTAATGAGCCCTCAATGAATGGGCGCACGTAGCCCACGAATTCTCGGTAGCGCCCCTGGACATTTGCGTGTGATGAGCCATACCTTGGATCGCGCTGGAATCGCGTATGCCAGCCGTAGAGCTCCACGACGACTGGGCTTGCGAACAGGAAACCTGCCTTGATGTAGTTGGCGAAATTCTCTGCGATGGCGGGACGATTCTTGGCCCAGCTCCTGAGCGTCGCCTG
Source organism: Cupriavidus sp. OV096 (assembly GCF_900115455.1). Taxonomy (NCBI): domain Bacteria; kingdom Pseudomonadati; phylum Pseudomonadota; class Betaproteobacteria; order Burkholderiales; family Burkholderiaceae; genus Cupriavidus; species Cupriavidus sp. OV096. The sequence goes on along the minus strand of NZ_FOWM01000002.1, from coordinate 155,258 downwards.
CTGCTGCTTCTTTAACTTCTGGAATACCAGCGACCACAGCGTCTCGATCAGTCCGTCTTTATAGTCGCACACGGAGGCGTCGTGCGGCCGAATGGTGTCGATATCTTCCTCGCTCAGCAACTTGTGGTTCAACACGCGGCACGCTTGCGCAGCCTTCGTGTAGTCAGCTCGCAGTTTTTCGCCCTGACGAAATTCGTAGTACGAACTGTATGGCGCGTCGACGTAATCGGCGGCTGGTTCCATGAACATCGCATGGATACTGGTGGTCTTTCGCAGGTTGAGACTAAAGCGGGAACAGTCAGTCGGCGATGGGGCGGGCACACCGTCCTTCGCCTTTTTGGTTACGAACAGGTCGGAGATCTTAGAACCGAGATAGGAATTCTGTTCTGGCACTCCAACGCCAGCTTCGCTAACGTCTTCGCCGGCGTCACCATCCTCCCCGTCCTCTGGCACCGAGTCCGCCTTTCTGAGGGTCTGCATGAGTTCGTTGAAGCCCTCGCGCGACCAGCGCTGGCCCTCCCAGCGCTTAACGCGCGGATCATCCATCGCTAGATCCCACGCAGCACAAATGTGCTGCGCAAGCATTCGATCGTAGTGTTCGTTGATACGTTTGGTCAGTTCACGGACGGACGGGATGCGCCTTACGAAGACTAGATGCTTGTCCTCGTGCAGCGGGCGCTCGGTCGGCATCGGAAATAGCCGCTCCGGTACGCATTGCGAAACGAGCCGACCGTACTTCGGATGATCAGGGGCGCGGGAGAAGATACCGCGGTAATCCCGGCTCATCTCGCGCAACAGCTGCGTGTCGTCAGCCGAGCTAAAGTCCTTCGCCCGCTCATCGCTGGCCTGCTCGTTATCATCGTTTGGCTCGGGCGGCGCAGGATCCTCCGATCCTGCGGACTCGAAGCCCTCAAGAAATCCATAGAGTACGCGACGCTTCTCCTCCAGGACCCCGAGATCATGAACCAATCTGCGCTGATATAGCGCGAAGAACATCTCAGCCTCCGGACGCCCGACGAAGTCGCAGGGCGTGGCAGTTTCACGGCGGTATTGGTGCTTGGTGTAGCTGACGCCATTGCCAGCCATGATCCGGAAGCGGCGCAAGGCGTATTGGCCCATCAGCTCCTCGGCTGATAGCTTGCGCGCCTCGTCTTCGCCGATGAAATAGCTGAGGACGTTCGCGACGTCCCCAAGGTGCGTATGGCTCGGGGTCGCGGTGAGCAGCAGAGCGCGCTGCCCGATCTGGCTTTCCTGTCCGCCAAAAAACTTACTCGCCGCGGCCACGCGCTGCGATCCACCATCCCGGTTGCGAAAGTAATGCGCCTCATCAAGGATGATAAGGTCGAACCCTTGATCCCCAAGAGCACGCAAGATCTGCCGGTGTACTTCCTGCGCCGCCCTACTCGCAGTGGCCACCTTATTCTGCTTCTCGTCGGCACGTTCCGTGAGACCACTGAGCGAATGAATGGTCGTCAGATAGAGCTTTCCGCCGGAATCTTGGGCCGAGCCCGCTCCGATCGCCGCCGCCAGTTCTCGAAGTCGGGTGAAGGCCTCGACTTGCGGCACTGGCTTTCTGTCCGCAGAAGCACTCACTCGTTCGTCTGCATGTCGGTAGTGGAAGCGCGTGAATGCAATGAACTCGCGCTGCCAGTGCGCGCAGATGTCGCGGTTTGGCGCCATGACAAGCACCTTCGCGGACGGCTTCATCCTCCACAGCAGCGCCGCGACACCAAGCGCTTGGAAGGTCTTGCCCATACCGACTTCGTCGGCAAGCAGCGCCACTTTGTACTTCGAAAGCAGGTTCCACAGGTGTGCAACACCTTCTGTTTGCCGTGAAGCCATGCTTGGGGGGGCGCCAGGCACGTATTGCCACTGGGAATCATGCGCATCGAAGTTGATCCACTCCGATACTTGAACCGGTCGCAACCCACCCCATCGATTAGACATAGTTACACTGATCCTTTACAAGCTCGGAGTATCGCGGCTGCACATCCACTGGCATTACTTGCGGCCCCAAGTCAAGTTCGTCCCAGCGCTTCTTGGGCACGGCCGTATAAACAGGTTCGCGCTCTTTCATGCCACGGATGAGCGAGGCGCGCCGCTTGCGCGCGACTTCGCACAGCAAGTTCACTTCGCTCACGAGGAACCAGTTGAAGATTTCTCCGCCGGGCCGTTGTAGTTCCGCTCGGGTCTTGCCAACGAGCTCCAATAGGCATCCCGGCCAGGAAAATACCTGCCGCTCCAACTCCTCCAGCCTCTCGATTTTCAGAAGCTTTTGCCGGTATGCGCGCGTGGACTGGAACAGTCTGAAGTAGCTGATACCACCTCTGGCCGGGTTCTGACCGCTCAACGGCATGTCCTCGCCCGTAGTGGCGGTGAAGGTATCGTCCGGAAACACGTCAGTATCGAGGGGTATGCGGAATGGCAGTTCAGGGAGGGTCTGCGGGTCGTCGCCCTGCACGAAGGCCTCGAGTAGATCCTGTAGTGTGTCGAACGACTGCGCGCGACGCATGTTCGCGTTCAGCTCGCTAACCAGTCCTCGCTGAGTTTCCTTGTCAGCGTGAATTACCTTGAACACCCGGTCGCGGAGCAGCACACTGTCATCCACGCTGATCTCACCCGGCTGCATCGGCGCACGTTGCGCGTTCCAGACCAACGGCACCGGGCCTGCGACGCCGGGGAGAAGAACCGAATAGCCATCGCCTTTATCATCGCTTAGCCATTTTCCGCAGAAGGTATAGGCCCGAGTACGCCAGTCGAAGCTGACATGCAGGTCGAATGGCGGCAGCGAATTCACGAGAAGAGCTTCCTCTTCGAGCTGCGCTTCCGAGGCGCAATCGGCTTCGCCGAGATTAAGCTTGCGCCCACATGCCTCGCTCCAGTCGTGACGGTCGTTGATGATGAAGCCTGCCTCGACGTTATTGTCTCGGCTCCAGTTACCTTGGTCGTCACGCAAGCTATTGGATCCGGGACCCGTGAAGTTCCAGGAACCGATTGCGAGGTTGCCGGCAACCTTCCACAACTTGGCGTGGCACAGTTCAGTGCTCGGGTGTCGCCCCGCAGGGCAATCGTAGAAGGTGAGCCGCCCCTCTTCCTTCATGCGAGACACCTCATCGTTCCATTCTGTGCGCAGATACTTTCCCTCGATGCGGTCTGCCACCAGATGTATATTCAGGCCGTTCACATCCGCCGCCACCTCCAACTTGCCGATGAAACTAGCGAGGTCTCGCGGCAGGTATGGCGACCAGACCGCGAGATCAGCATCACGCACGCCTGCAAACAGTTGTTCAGGAAAGGCCTCATCCTGATAGCTGTGAACAAAGCGCCAATTCTCCTGCTTCCTGCTGAACTTGCGCCGATCCTCAAGCTCGCAAGGGATATCAGCCGCGAGGCATAGCTCCTCAAAAAATTGGCGAACCTGGCGGTAGTTCGCGTAGGTGGTGATCTCAAAGAACTGGAACACCTCAAGATTGCGGCCCCACCCGGAAAGGGTCAGGTTGGCGCTACCGGCACCGATAATCCGCTTGCCCTCACGGTCTTCCAGGTAAATGACTTTCGCGTGGAACAGGCTCTGCTCCGAGAACCAGCCCGACAGCCGCTGGGGCCGAATACCGTGCACCGGAATGCATGTTCGCTTGATGCGATTAGTCTCGAGGAAGCGCGGGTCGCAGAACACACGAAAGTCGACATCTTCTTTCGTAAGTTCCTGTTGCAGCTGCTCATATTCGAGCCGGTTGCGCGGCGTGTTCGCACCAAGCATGGTAGGTAAGACGTAGGTTTCGACGAACTCGATGTCTGTGTTGAAACTGGTGAACCACGCACGGCGCAGTGTTCCCATGCGGCCTACCTGCCTCTGCAACTCGGAGAGAAGCTTCACGCGCCCCCCCCCTGGAGACCCATTACCAGGCTCTTGAATTGCGGCAGATAGTAGTTGTTGTACCAGGCGCCCGGCGGCCAGTCCGTCGGCTTGGGGCGCGGCATCGTACGCGCATTCATCTTGATCTTGCCGTCGTGCGCAATCGAGAGCCACGCCGGCTGGCCGCGAGATTGCATGACGCGTCCGTGGTAATTGGCCAATCCTCGGATCTGCTGTTCGATGTCGTTGGCGTTCGCCACCTGTTGCAGATGCACAAGCCGGCGAGCGGCTTCGCTACCCTTTATCGCACGGAGGTTGGCGTAGCCGGTTAACTGCTGCGCAAGGCTCGGAAGCCGATCTGCGTTTCGATCGAATTGCTCCCAGCGCTCCGCGACAGCCCCGATCGAGTGCGTACGGTCCGCAGCCATCAGCGTGAAGAGGAGGGTGCAATCGGACAGGAAAGGTTCGATGCGTGCGATTTGCTCGAGCTTAGCCTTCTCTTCCTGCGGAAAATCTTGCTTCAAGGCCAGTTCAAGTACTTCCTGCGAACTGGCTCTGTGCCCGCCATCTTTTGAAAGCACTTTGTACAGCTCACCGGCTGCACCGCTATCGAGGCGGGTCTGCTGGAGCCAGAACTCTCTCGCATAGCTGCCTACCGTTCGAGGCGACGCAAACGCACGTGCATAGGCCTTGGTAAGTTTCTCTGGCACCTTTTCTTTGAACTGCAACTTGCCGCCATGCCGCAAGCTGGTAACGCACTCTTTGAGAAACGGGTAGACATGTCCCTCGAGTTTGCCCAGCAGGCTATTCTTGTCGTCGATGATAAAAGCCTTCGCTTCAGCCCAATGCTGCAGTAACGCGGGCTTGTTGTACTGGTAGTTGGTATCGAAGAAACCGATTTCCATGAGCGGCGTCTTGTAGCGGCCACTCACACCGAGGCCGAGCTGGCGCACCAGTATCTGGCCAGCAGGCTCATGCGTGAATATGATCGCCGGGTCACCCTCCGTCTTTTCCCAGCTGCGGCGCGCTTTGGAAATGCCAAGGATCCCAGCAGACTCAACGTCTTGCATCTTTTCGTTCTGGAGAACGGAATAGACAAACAGGTTCTCCAAGAAGATTAGACAAGCCTGCTTGAACTGCAGCATCTCCTTGCTCGGATACCTCTGTCGCAGGGAGGCGCTTAGCACCACCGTATCGTCATCTACTAGCTTCCGGATCAAGAAATGATGAAACAGGTTCAGCGTGTAGTTCCTAACATCGTTCGAGATCGAATTGACGCGGTTGTTGAATACCTGCCGACCGAAGGCCGACCAGATGATAAGCGTGCCGACCGGGTCGATATAGGAATCGGACGACAGGCTCTCATCGTACTCCGTGAGATACCTATCAAAGAAGAGCGCCATGCTGGGTGTGAAGTTCGAACAGACCCGCGCCAAAGGTCGTTGGCGAGGTCATCGTGCAATAGGTGCCATGGGTGGAATGCGAGCTTCCGCACGCCCGTTAGCCGCCCCTATTATTCTACTCGGCTGCGTATGCGGAATCTTGACCCCTCCGACGTAAGGGTATGCATATTTTTTGTGGTGGCTCGGCGAGCCGTCGAAGTGGCAGCGCCACGCCTGAAGATTCATCTTCGAACGTAATGTCCATCGCTATAACTGCGTAGCGGATCCGCTCTCAGCTTTTGTCGAACAATATACGATGACGGTGAGTGGACGTGCTGGATATGCGCGATCATCGATTACTAGCAGTGGCTGTCCGGCTGAGACCCGGCAGCATCAGCTATTCGTCGAGTTCGTCCGTCATCCTCGAATTGAAGTCCGCGTTGACTATTAGGGCCGAGCGGTAGCGAGGTTTCGTGAACACGAAATAACAGGATCGAAGCATTCCGGCAGACGCCATCGTTAGCAGAGACTGAAATTCATTGGGGGATAGGTCGATAGCGCCCTGTAGAACTGGCTTGACAGCAGTGAACGCGCCAATCGATGGCACCTCTGCCTGACCCACGACGGGATTCGTATTGACGTAGGCCATGATCGAAAACTGCGAGATTCCTGATACTAGCTCTGTGAATCCCCCTCGATGTGCATAGTAAGCATGGTCACCCGTACTGGCGGCAATGATCGAGGTCTGTCAGCGCGAATACTCAGGCCGGCGCGAATCAGCCTTATGTTGCCCGAACGCTGTAGCAATTCGTCGTTCCTTCTTTTCCTACCTGGCCGTGACATGGGCAGTCTCCAATGACGAGGGCGTGATACGGTCGGTCATCCTTGGAGTCCGGCCAGAGGGTGGTGCCACCACAGAAGCAAGTCTCAGTACGCCAAGGCCATGATGCCTGGTGAGTTTCGAATCGATTCGCGACCTCGTGTTGCTTGCGCATTGTCCTTACTGTGACACTGGGGTCACGACAGCCCGAATAGGCTCGGCGACGTGTAGACGGAGCAGGGTATCAAGCCTAGAATACGCGTCGGGTGCCCACCCTACTTGCACACGAGTAAAAGCAGGCATTATTTCCGTCATTGCAAACCTATCTTTGAGCCTCGCCGTCGGGGACTTAAACGTGTGCGCCTGACCCGAATTCGACGTGGCGTTTGAGGAAAGGTTTACCATGACGATCAAGGAACTCGCGTACATCGCGCAGCATCATCTCCAGGCCCACACCGGCACGCAATTCAAACGTGCCCACATCTATGAGTTGCTGGCCGCAGCCTTCGGCTTCAACTCCTACGCAGCACTCTGTGCAGAAGCCGTTTTCACCGAGCAGTCGCTGTCAAGTCGACGTGCAGCAGATTTTGGCGAGCACATCCGGGACCGTTGCCTAGAGATCGGTTACCAGTTGGATACGGCTAAAATGGTCGCCGGCGTGCTACCGGCATTGATGACCGAGCACAAATTCGGGCTTGTCAGGATTCCAGATCTGATCGCCTATCTGCGGGCTGAGTCAGGGTACGGTTCGTGGCCTGATGAAGATGAGCAAGGGAATCGGAACGAGGTTAGGTGGTGGACTTCTTCTGACGAATTGGTCTCACCCCTCATGCTCGATGGGCTCAATGCAGCCGCGAGCAGAGGCCATGCCGCCGCTCACTATGCATTGGCTCTCATCCACGCTCCAGCGGGAGACGACTTCGACGCCCCAGGAGTCGGTAGTGATTACTGGTACATGCAGGCCCAAAACGGACGTGTTCTGACAGGCGTGGAACAGGAGTGGGCCGACGCTCATGCGACTCGTTTGGCACAGGATGAAAGTTTCTCTCTGCACCTGCGCGAGGCCGCGAGGCTGGGACACCGAGAGGCACTGTTGGAACTTGCCGATCGTTTTGACGAACCAGCATTCTTTGAGCAGGCGACTGATTCAGTGAACGCCAATCCTTCTTGGGTTGCGGACATCGCCGAGCGCATGGGGCGGCCAGAGGATGCAAAGAAGTGGTTGACGGAGGCCGCAAAGCGGGGGGACACGGAAGCCATGTTACAGCTGATCGAGGACTACGACCGCGAAAACCTACAACAATGCTGGACATGGGTGTACCTCGCAGAGCTGCTTGGCGCCGATTTGACCAAGGATGAGTACGTCGCCATCCACGAGGACGGATCACGCTATGACGACGACGTTGGCGGCCCAATGTTTGTGGATGGCCGCGACGGCGTGAAACTCGAGCCGATGAGCGAAGCTCAAGATGCCGCTGCTCGACGCGTCGCACATGAAATCTTCGAGGGTGTTCGGCTGTTGACGAAGTAACTGGAATTTCAGGCATCAAGCGGGAATGCGCGACCGAGAGCTGTACTCTTGCCGCCGTCGGTCGCAACCCGAAAGTACGCTCAACTGCCACACTTGTTATATTGGGGCAGGTCGAACTGACCACGGAGGCGCGGCGCAAGTCGCGCCCGCCACTGCCCCACGACTAGATCTGCTAAGTCATGCAGGTTGCCGCCACTTGTTTTCGTAATGGCGTTGAGGGCGGAGAGCAGGTTATCCGCCAAGTCTCGTTCGGGCCCCATTCCAACGGAGCGGACGAGATTGATTGTGTCTTTCTGTTGCTTTGGCGCACCCCCGAGCCAATCCTTCTGCCACTCGAAGCGGTGCTTGTAAAAATTTGCCGCTCCATTTGCGATCGCGACGTAGCTCAGGCCCGACTTCGAATCGGGTTTTGCCTCCAATGACATCACTGCGTCTTTGCTTATCTTCTGTCCGTTCAGCTCGTAGATGCGCTTCACGATCGAGACCGTCTCGGTGGTAGCCGCCTGCACAAGCACAAACATGGCTCCAAGCAGTATGCCAACTTCGTCGTACATTAGCTCCGACGGGTGATCCCAGTATCTTCGCCCCGGGTCGCCCATGTCCCTGAGGCGATCAGACCAAGCACCGAGTGCTTGTTCAGTTAACTGCGCGTGAGATCGGATTACGCTAGACAGAGGAAACTGGTCGAGCTCCTCTTCTAACTCCTGTACCAATCCTAAAGTCTGCGTTTGCGCGTTCAAGATGCCCTCCCATGTGGACTGCCATCGTACTGCAGCAGACTCAGGTACGCCCAGCTGCGCCTCACCGTGTCCGACATCCGGCGCCATCTAGGCTCGCAGACGCGGGCTCCCGGGTTGCGCCGGCAACTGTCCGCCATCCGCCGGAAACCCTGAGCGGCCCGGCCGCTTTCCCACTTCGTTAAAATCCCTATTGAACGCTAAGAAATCGGAGAATCTGTGGACGCGACGATGGCAGAGAAGAGAAAGGTCTTTTGCAACGTCTGCTCTCATGAGACCAACCACGCGGTACTGCATGCGGTTTCGCAGCATTGGCATGAAGGTGGCGAAGACTATGGCTACGGTTATGAGGAGCACTGCAGCTATCTGATGCTGCAATGCTTAGGGTGTGAGAGCGTCAAGTTGCGAGAGGACTGGAACGCCTCCCACCATCGCGACGTAGTTACGAATTACTACCCTCCGCCGACCTTTCGCAAAGAGCCGAAATGGATGATGGCATGGTGGATGTCCTCCGGACGCGCCGACCCTCCACCTGCGATGCTCATTTGCAAAGAAATATATAAGGCATTGCAAAATGACCAGCCACACTTGGCAGCTATGGGTGTACGGGCAGTGCTCGAACAGGTAATGATCGACAAGATCGGAGGAGATAAGAATAGCTTCGCCAAAAATCTGGCCGCCCTCTGTGATGACGGACACGTGTCGCGGCTTCAAAAGGAACGGTTGCAAACCGTACTAGACGCGGGATCTGCAACTATTCATAGGGGGCACACGCCGTCGAAGGAGGATCTCGTCACGCTGGTAGACATCATGGAGCATGTCATCGAATCCCTTTACATCCACGATGATCAAGTCAGACAGACATCGGCACGAGTACCTCCGCGCTCTGCTCGGTGACACGGCGCCCCGCCCAGAGCCAGCCTGGGCGGCCTGCTGCCGGCGACTGAAATTGTCGGAATTGGGGCGCAACCAAATGGAAGAGTGGCGTCAGACTGCCTTTGAGGCATGGCAACATATCAGCCATCCCACCAATTAACGGAACGAGCCTGTGCCACGAGATCTAGAAAAACAATCTGCACGCGGAGGGAGAGATTTCGAGCTTCTTGTCAAACGTATTAAGGAGCATCAATCCCCGGATGCTCGAATCAGTTCGCCGGAATTTGTTGATGATGTGGACACTGGGCAGCCGCGCGAAGTGGATATTGGCGTTCGCGTGCCGCGAAACGGCGATGAACGTTTCATTGCCATTGAATGTCGCGATCGCACCGCGCAGCAGTCTGTCGAGTGGATTGAGCAGCTAATCAGCAAGAAGGAAAGCATCGGCGCCGACGCACTAATTGCGATCACCAGTTCCCGCTTTTCGAAGCCAGCGCGTATCAAGGCGCTCAAGCATGGCATCATTCTCGCGGAGATGTCCCAGCGGTTGCCAGAAGAACTGAGCGAACTAGCGAAGTCATTCTTTATCAAGCTGGAGTACCTGGCACCAGAAATTCTGAGCATTGACCTTCAGCTTCCCAGCTTTCTTATCGAGGACCTTGACGCGTACCGGTACATACATAAGTCCTTCCCGCGCGATCTATCGCTCCAGGAATTGGCTCAGGTTTGGACCACGCCGAGCCTTGTGCGCGCGATCCCAAAGTTCGTCGAAGACTGGCACAAGTCAAAGTTCTGCCAAGTTGAGCTGGCCGAGATTGACGCCATGGTCATAGCCACGGGCATAACGTATCCAATTCAGGGCGCCAAGCTCACCTACAAACTGGCACATGGCGAGCTCGCACTCCCGTTGAGGGCCGTACAAGAGTTGTCGATGCTGGACGGTAAGTCGGACATCGACGCAAAGGCATTTGCGTTTGGGGCTGGCACCGGCACGCACAGCGAAGTCATTGTCGATTTACCGACGGGAAATCTTCGCTGGGATGTATTAGGCAAGGCGCTGCTTGACGAAGGCAAAGTCCTGATCGGCGTAAGCCTGTGGGCAGATGGGCCTGTGAGCATCACTACAATGAGGCTGGACCTTTAGCCGCGCCGGAACGGTCAGTGCATTCGGAATGCCGATGGCCGTGGGGGCTTGAGAGTTAGCACCCCATCGTCGAACCGCATCTCAATTGCTGGGCCATCCGTCCGATCGGAAGAGCGATTTTTTTGCTCCACTCGTTACACAATCTTCATCCGGCCACCCGCTCTGGGCTCCACAAGACCGGCAAGGAGGTAGTCTCGGCTTGGACAGAGTATTCCGTCGATAATTGCGCAGGGTGGCTCAAACTTCCGGAGGATGGCTTGTAGCTGCGAGCGACTTGTCCAGCGCCTCTTTGAACAATCCCCGAATCGCCTCTCGTTGGTACATCGATAGTCCCGTCGCCATGTATCCGTCTTCCTCCAGCATTTGCCAAAGCTCCAAGGCGGACGTGATTCCAAAGTTATCTCGCTCGGGGTCAATTCCAACGAGAAAGGCGGCAGGTCTTAGCGCCATGTCCTCCGGATATAGAGTTCCCCTCCGACTGGGCGTGTTGTCGACGTTGCGTCCGCCCAGGAGGACTTCACCGTATGCAACCTGCTTGATTTCCTTCGCCGGCGAGTAGGTACCTCGAATACGGACCCCATGCTTCCAGGCAATCGCAACGCAAGCGGTCAAATAGCCGCGTGACTTCCAGTAGTCGTATAGCCAATTGTTGAGCAGATGGTGCCGGTGTATGGCTTTGTCACCGATCCACCCGACCACTTCACTCAGAACAATTAGTGCATCACCCTCTTGCTCTTCCGGCGCTATCAATACACCGTCGAGATTACCGTCTGGATTGCTTGCCTTCAGCGCCTCGAGAAAGGGCGCGACAGATGCGGGATGCTTATAGAAATCGTGACAGGGATAGACCTCCGATTCTGCGCCTTCTAGCCATTCACGGCGTATGCCGAAGAGCTTGGAAGCTGCCTCAAGCATCGGTTCATCCAATTTGTCCAGGAGGGATATCTCATCCCGTACATCCTTCAAGGTCAGCCCGTGATCGAAGAATCGAGGTATCTGATTGCGATGTACGCCGTGACTTTCGAAAACACGGATGAAGCGCCCGGCTACGGTTTCTGCGGGGCGAGATCTCGTTTTACGAAGCCAAGCAACAAATTTCCCTATCGTCTCGATGAGCTTAACTGTACTGAGGGCTTCACCAATCATGTTCTTAGAGCAGACGAAAATCGGTGCTGGCATTGTAACCAAACCTGCCCTGCCATATATCCTCATCGATATCACGTCTCGGCCACAGCGGCAGAGAGAACGCCTGGAGTCCGCTGCCAAACATACTGCCGGCAAGACGTTCGCGCAGAGTCGGGCCCAGCGATAGGCTGAATTCCGCATGCCTTCAGCCGCTGGGCCACCTGTTTCGGGCTCGTTCTCGCCAGGGCTGCCAACTCAGTACCCAGAATATATTGCTCCTGGAACTCACTCAGTGCACGGACATCTACCCATTGGGCAACACGCCGACCGGCGCTGTCAGTAGTGGCTGGCAAGAGCCTAGCTCGCACCAGCGCATAGGCGACCTCCGGTTTCACGCCAAGCTGCACAGCTACCTCGCTGACGGAAAGCTTCGATGTTCCAACTTTTTCCGCAACAGGTCGCCATTTCACGAAGTCGTCCTTACTGAGGCGCCATTTCCCCATTTCTTGCTTGGAACTGGAGGCACCCAGACGGACAACTCCCCAGTCTGGATCGCACCAATTAGCGACACAAAGCCCTCAGCACTCGCGATGCTGCATTTCGCAAGCTGCGTCACTGAGACAGAGTTTTTCGGCTCAGTTGCCATTTGGCTCCCAGAATGAGCACATCGGTCCAAGGATATCGGATCAATCCACCATCGTTGCCCCGCCTTGGGAGTACCGCCGAGCACAGTCAGCAGCCCAGCCTCAAGAAGCTGCCGCACGCGCTTGCGACTGATTCCGAGATGTGCCGCAGTTTGCTCGGCGGTCATCATCTGTTGCACTCGACCGGCGTGGTTGCGCACCGTCGCAAGGTTCACGATTCGAGCACGTCTACCGCTTTTGTGTGTTTGCTCACGCGTCGGTATCTCTCGCCACTTTGCCATACGCTTGAGCAGCGCTGGCTCTACACCACTTTTCTTGGCTGCTTCGCATACGGGTACCCAAGTGTGGTTTCGAACAAGTTGTAGCCCGATGTTTCTATTGCGACATGCTAGCGGTGCCTCCCAATGATCGCGGATGTATGACTCGAAGGCCGTCCGTACAAAGTCAAAGCGTGGATCTTTGAGATGGTGATAGATATCCCAATAAATCTGCCCCATGGCTTCGCGAATCTTCCAGCTGGAAGCGTTGCGTCGCTGCTCGCGTATTTCACCGAGCATGTCCTCGAACCCATACGGCCAATTCATCAGCGCCTTGCCGGCTCCCTCTGCAATGGGTATTGCAACCGTCAATGCGCCGGCATCCTTCAACTTGAGGGGCTTGTTGGTGTTGACGATGCTCCCGCGAACGCCAACTCTCAGAGCGAGTTCGTGGAATTCGGACAACGTCAAGTCATCGGTAATGTGGTCACTACGCTCACCTGACCGAGCAACCCGAAGGGTGAGTTGCTGCGCGATCCACAGCGCTTCCCGACCAGCCGGCAGGACGGTGGCTGAGTCAGCGTCCACAAGCGACTTACCGCAGACGTCACACCGGAAGCATCGCATTGCCTCAATGTTAAGCGTGGTGCCACAGCTGCAGCAACGCTCTTGAAGCCATATGCTGTGGCGAGGACAGCAGGTCGCAAGCATCAAACACCAACTCGCTCGCCAGTATCCGGCCTCAATCACGCAGTGGGGACAAAACTTGCGGTTCCGATGACTCCAGACCCTCGCTGGGCGGGTGCTCGGATGCAGGAGTTCGTCGAATTGGTTATCCCAAATCAACGGATGCTCTACTTCGCGATCCCAGGTCCTCATACCAGTCTGGGAGGTCGATCGGAACGCTTTTACAAGCTCGGTCACGGTAAGCGCGTTGGAGTTCGCGCACCTAGCGAGGAAGCCGAGCAAGTCTTCGTCTTCGAGAGGCATTGGGACTACAGGAAGATCCAGCATGCTCGGCCTCGCTCAAGAGCGCTCACAGTCTATGAGCGCTGAAGAGTCAGCCATCGATACACCAATGGCGGTAGATACCGCTCTGCCCTAGCTCGGAACAACGGGAACTGGTCATCCGATTTAGCCCGTGACCCGTAGACGGTAGCGTTAGCAATACGATAGGCCGATTCGAAACCACCGCGCCAGTTTGAAAGAATGTGGGCCGCGTTCTCAAACACAGCGGTAACCCGGTCCAAGCGATACACCGCTTGACTAAGGTGAAGGCTAAGGCCTCTAGGCCCACGAGCAAGGTTTCCAAGGCATATCATCAAGTCGAGAAAATCGCCGAAATGCGCGTCTTCGGGCCATGTACTCAATATCGGGAACACACTATCCAACTGTTCATCCGGTTCCTGTCGAAATCGTCGCCGAATCTCCTTGGCAAGTTTGCATGCAGCAGAGCTTGCAGTAAGGACGGGGGCGTTGCGAAGGTCGGCCCCACATACACATGTGAAGTAGCTGTGGCGAAACATGTTCAGAGACCTCCTCGGACTGCAAGCACAGCGGTCAACCAGGTAGATACCGTGGTCGGCACAGACGGCATACGGAGCAAGGCTCCATTCCAGTGGGCCGTAACCGCGCTCGGAGACACACGTCGGGCAAAAACGACTGGCGCACCGAACAATGTGGCGTTCACGCAGGAGTTGGTGCCCCAGGATGTGAAGGTCCCCATCAACTGCTGTGGGTAGCATCGCCGCCAACGAGGCAGGTTCAATACTGAGTAACGGACTAAGGTGCTTATAGCAATAGCGCGACGGTCTCTGACAATGCGCACCAAGCGCCTGGAGCGCGACTCTAGCAGAGCCCAACGCGTTGTACTCAGCCACCCTGAACATGAGGCTCTCAAAGCTCTCGTAGGGATAGGGAGAGACTTGAACGGGTGGGGCTACACATGGTGTCGACCACTGACGAACGTCGCGCCGCCCCCATAGTGTTGCTTCAGGCTGCGGAACCTGAGGTGCCCCCTTCTCTCTGATCAGGCAGAACATAAGATGAATTGCTCCACATTGGATATATGCAAATGCAGCGCAGCGCCTACACCGGGCCGCCCGGAGGCTAGCGAAAAGTTTTATCGAAGCCCTCGAAGGGCTCGTGAATTCCGATCAGAGGGGTGAAAGTAAACTTTTCGTCAAACGGATTCCTATTCGGCGGTACGTCTGCCCAAACCTCGTCGCGAAACGCACGCGCGAGAACTGCGCGATCGATACCTCTTGCCTGGCCGCTCAGAACTGTCCATACAGCGCGATCCAGACTTTTAATCAGGTAGTCCATTAGACCAAAGCTAGCGTGATAAAGACGGTGCAACATATCGCCCTCTGTGAGGTCAACGGTTGGGACGGGCAATATCCCCCCGATGCTGCCTACCAAGGAAGCAAATCGACGTTGGCCCTCACTCGTTGCCCAACTGAATCGCTCAAGTTCGACGATGGCGGAGAACCTTCTTCGCAACTGCTCGTTAGTCCAAAGCAGTTGGAGGGCACGCCTCAGCGCGACAAGAACGACGGTGATTTCTGAGCTATTCATTAAATTCTTTAGCCAGTCGGCAGCGTCGTAGGTGCTGCTTCGTTTGTAGTCGACCAGGTGCTGCGCCTCGTCGAGAACTAAAACTTCTGTATGCAAATTCCGAAAAAGTTTAGCGGCGCGGGCCATCTTCAGCTCTGCAGGGTGCCTCTGTGCTGTTGCCAGAGGATCGCCAAGGCCAATCAATATCGACGTTGCGAGGGATTTCTGCGTCGGCGACGCCGGAATCTCAACGTGCACCGCTCGACATGATTGTCCGGGGACACACACCTGCGGAAATGCCGTGTTTAAGTACTCCCTAACAGTTGTGGTTTTGCCGGCCCCGCTCGGCCCCAACACCATAAGCCCTCGACTGCTTCGCGAGCGAAGGACATCTTGATGCACCTCACTCAGTCGATCGAAAGCCCTAGATACTTGAGACGTCTTGATGAACTGATGGCGGAGAGAAAATTCATTCGATGCATTCATGATTGATCTCCTGAAATGCCGGGAAGGGTTCGAGGCCGGATTTCGAGCGTCGGCGGCGGTGACTCGAGGTCGAAAAGGGTCTGAGCAGCAGGCGGTGACTCGTTTGCGGCCGGCCTGAACTGGCGTTGATTCCCCTCTTTGTCGAGCTCCATCTGTGCGGCGTAGCGTCGTTTGCGCAGTTTGTTGGACCTCTTCGCCACCTCAACATCTGCCATGATCTGCCGAAAGGCCTCAAAGACTGCATCAGGGTTGCTGGAATTGCCGCTGAGTTCCCGGGCCCGCTGCCGGGCTGCGCTATAGATGTCTCGGCTCATCCCAACCATCCTCGAATCCTTGTTGGGCACCTGCAGAAAGAGATTGCGGCCGGGATCGCGAACCCATACATGACCCAACTCATCACGAAAGCGAACGTCAACTCGCGCTTCTTTCCCTAAACGCAAACGCAGTTCGGAAAGCTCGGCAGAGTGGTACTGCTGTCGATCGACCTCGACTCCATAGTGATGAAGGCGTACGTCTGCCCGATGAGAAAGAACGCACTCAAGCTCATCCAGATCTAGGGGCAAAAGTGGGGGACGCTCGACCTCACCTTGCACCCAGGCCTTGGCTGGCGTGAGACCACCCAAACCGCGATGAGGCTTCTGGAGATAACGATCGACTATCCACTTCATGACCGCTGACTCGAGATCAGTGAGAGTGAGGCAAGCCAATTTCTCTGACGGGTAATCACCGCGCTCTCGCGTGTTGGAGAAGGTAGTTCCCGGCAAACGGTGAATCAGATCCTCCGCCATGGTGCGAAAGAATCGCTCAACCGCGCCCTTCATCTCTGGACCTCGCGAACGTGGAAACAGAACCTCGATACCGAGTTCGTTGAACGCTAAGATCAGCCCATTCGCATGAAACTCGGCGGCGTTGTCAGGAACGATATAGCGAGGTAGCCCACGAGCACGCCACTCATTGACGACCATTGGATAGTTGGCGAGCCATGCATGTTTTGGGCGAATAGCTCGCTCGATGGTTCTGAGAACACTCTCAGTGTTCGGCGCGGACAAGTGAATGAAGAAGGCCATGACCATACGGCTATGGCGATCGAGTATGACCGTGATGTACGGACGACCGATGACCTCGCCACTTTTCGGGTCGACGATAAGCACGTCCAGAAGCGTGTGATCGATCTCCCAGCGCTCTAGGATTTTGTCGACCGTCAATTGGCCCGTTGCGTTGCGGTGCTTCCTGTCCGCCGCATGTTTTCCGAGTCGCGCGCAGTCGACCTGATATGGATCCAGTCGAGCGATATAGCGCCTAAGCGTCATTTCAGACGGTAGCCTCAACTGCTGAGATGGCAAACGTCCTCTATTCACGCCATCCACGCGCGAGCGGAGATCCTCATAGACTTGCCTGATTGTCGGCCGCTCGGGCTTGAGGTATGACTCCTCGAGGCATATCTGGAGCAGATCTTCTAGATCGCCTTGGATGACTGCGGCGCGGCCCTTCTTGCAGTGCTGAGGAACGAGCTGAACGACACACATTGTGCGATAACGACGTGCCCAGCGACGCACTGTTTGCGGAGAGGGCGGCTGCTTGGTATCGTGGATCACCGCATGGATTGCCATTAAGCGCTTGTGAAGCTCGTGGTCGTTGGGCAACCTTGAACCAACTGGCTGGAAGAGCGCCTCAAGGTAGGACCGTCGGCGCAGCGCCTCATCTGAGTGCGCTTTGGGAAAACAGGTCAGATCTGGCGGCGCGTTCCTGATCAGGGGAATGGTGTCGATGTAAGGCTGCGCCGGATCAAGCACCAGTTCCCGCTGCTCATACAGTCGATAGAACTCGGCTTCAGTGAACACGACCGGCTCGCCAAAGTCATCCTTGAACGCGAGCCGCCTGTCCATCAGCCGATTTGCAAGCACCAATCGCCTACCATTATGGAGAACACTCAGTCGCGCCCTAAGCGAAAAGGTCTGCATGACGATGCCCTCCTTCAAGATAGATAGCAGCGTCCGGAACGATTGGCTGATCGAGATCAACTCCCACGATGCCCAGCCCCAGCAGACGCCAAGCATCACAAAGGCCAACCAACGAAGTGAATTCCGACATCGTCTGGGGAGACTCGCTCCTGAGCTTGTGGCGAAAGCGCTCGAGCTCGACGCTGGTGAGGGGCGCTCGGCGTTGGTACATCACTTCCAGCACGTTTGAGGCGCGAGGCTCCGTATCCAACTGCTTGTCTGTGACTACACGGAACCGTCGACCAGATTGAGCAAAGTGGACTGCCGCAGCTGCCAGACGTCGCGCCACCCGCTCTGATTTGAGTCGGATGTCAGGTTTCACTTCGAACCACCCCTCCGTACCGTGCTTCAACCGCAAGGCGGCGTGAACCCTGTTTTTTTCTATTTTCTGCTGAAGCTGCCGGGAACACTCCAAGTTCTTACCGCGCATTCGAGAGGCTTGACCGAGGACAGATTGCGCCTGTACTACGACGATTTCGCCAAGGTGCAGGTGCGATGCCCATCGCCCCCCGAGCAGAAAAAAATAGCGGATTGCTTGTCTTCTATCGACAATTCCATCGCCGTCCAAATAAGGCAAATCGATGTGCTCAGAACTCATAAGAGTGGCTTGATGCAGCAGCTTTTCTCAGTCGGCGCTGAGGTGCAGGAATGAAGCCGAGCCAAGCCTTCGCCGACCTGCCTGCGCTAGCCACGCAACTGCGGCAGGTGTTGGAAGACAAGAAAACCATCCTGCTCTATGCCTACAATGGCACCGGCAAGACGCGGCTATCGATGGTATTCAAAGACATCGGCAAGCAGGGCGATGCTCGCGACACGCTCTACTTCAACGCCTTCACCGAAGACCTTTTTCACTGGGACAATGACCTGGACGGCGACAGCGACCGCCGGCTCACGCTCAACGCGGCATCGCGCTTTTTCGTCGGCCTAGCCGAGCTGGAGATGGACA
This sequence comes from Cupriavidus sp. OV096, assembly GCF_900115455.1. Classification (NCBI taxonomy): domain Bacteria; kingdom Pseudomonadati; phylum Pseudomonadota; class Betaproteobacteria; order Burkholderiales; family Burkholderiaceae; genus Cupriavidus; species Cupriavidus sp. OV096. The sequence goes on along the minus strand of NZ_FOWM01000002.1, from coordinate 136,898 downwards.
ACCGCATCCGCCCATTGCTGCAGCGCTATACGGATTTCGATTTCCGCATCGATACGCAGGGATGGGTGGTGCGCTTCTGGCGCACAATGAACGGGCAAGTCATCGACAACATCAAGGTGTCGCGTGGCGAGGAGAACATTTTCGTCTGGTGCTTCTTCCTTGCCATCGTCCAGTTGGCGCTGGATGGCGCGGAGGCTTACCAGTGGGTGAAATACATCTACATTGACGACCCGATTTCGTCGCTGGATGAGCACAATGCGATTGCCGTGGCTAACCACTTGGCGCAACTGCTCAAGCGGCCCGAAAGCAAGCTCAAGACTGTGATCTCGACGCACCACACTTTGTTCTTCAATGTGTTGTGCAACGAGTTGGGCAAGGCCCGCAAGTATTTCGTCAACAAAAATTCAACGGGTAGTGGCTACGTGTTGCGTGAGGAAATTGGCGACACGCCGTTCTTTCACCATGTCGCAGCACTGGCAGAGCTGTACCAGGCTGCGCAGGAGGACCGGCTTTTCACCCATCACTTCAACATGCTGCGCACCATTTTGGAGAAGACAGCGAGCTTTCACGGCCACAAGAACTTCTCGGCCTGCATCAAGCAAGAAGACGATGACCCGGATGGCATCTTGTATACGCGCCTGATCAACATCCTGAGCCACGGCAACTATTCACTGTTCGAGCCCCAGCAGATGCTGGACGAGAACAAGGCTTACTTCAGGAAGATCCTGCACGATTTCCTGAATCGCTATCCCTTCAATCCAGATTTATTTCCTCAAGCCGTTGAGGAAGCAGACACCCAATGACTGACCTCGAAAAACAAAAGCTCGGCAAGATCCTCTGGGCCATTGCAGACCAATTGCGCGGCGCAATGAATGCGGACGATTTCCGCGACTACATGCTGGCTTTCTTGTTTCTGCGCTACCTGTCCGACAATTACGAGGCTGCCGCCAAGAAGGAGTTGGGACGGGACTACCCGCGGCAGCTCGACAGCTCGGTATCCACTCCTTTGCAATGCTGGTACGAGAGTAACGTGGACGACGTGCCGGAGTTTGAGAAGCAAATGCGCCGCAAGGTGCACTACGTGATCGAGCCGCAATTCCTTTGGGGCAACATTGCCGAGATGGCACGAACACAAGATGTGGAGCTCCTAAAAACCTTGCAGAAGGGCTTCAGTTACATCGAGACCGAATCCTTCGCTAGCACGTTCCGAGGGCTGTTCTCGGAGATCAACCTGGCTTCCGACAAGCTCGGCAAAACCTATGCGGAGCGCAACACCCGCCTATGCAAGATCATCAAAGAAATTGCTGACGGACTAAGGCAGTTTTCCACCGATAGCGATACGTTGGGTGATGCCTATGAATACCTGATTGGTCAGTTTGCGGCTGGCTCGGGCAAGAAGGCGGGCGAGTTCTACACGCCTCAGCGCATTTCGGACATCTTGTCGGCCATCGTGACGCTCGATAGCCAGGAGCCCGCTACAGGTAAGCGCTCCCATCTCGACAGTGTGATGGATCTGGCCTGCGGCTCAGGTTCCCTGCTATTGAACGTGCGCCACCGCATGAAGGACGCAAAGGGCACGATCGGAAAGATTTACGGCCAGGAAAAGAACATCACCACCTATAACCTGGCGCGCATGAATATGCTGCTGCATGGAGTAAAGGATTCGGAGTTTGACATTTTCCATGGCGACACCCTGCTCAACGAGTGGGACATGTTGCGTGAGACCAATCCGGCCAAGATGCCGAAGTTTGACGCGGTGGTGGCCAACCCGCCCTTCAGCTACCGTTGGGAGCCCACCGTAACACTAGGCGAGGACGTCCGGTTCAAGAATTACGGCCTGGCGCCTAAGTCTGCTGCCGACTTTGCCTTCCTGCTGCACGGCTTCCATTTCCTGAAGCAAGACGGGGTGATGGCCATCATCCTGCCGCATGGTGTGCTATTCCGTGGTGGTGTGGAGGCGCGCATCCGCACCAAGCTACTCAAGGACGGCCACATCGACACGGTGATCGGCCTACCGGCCAACCTGTTCTTTTCCACGGGCATCCCGGTATGCATCTTGGTGCTGAAAAAGTGCAAGAAGCCGGATGATGTACTGTTCATCAACGCAGCCGAGTACTTCGAGAAGGGGAAGCGGCAGAACCAGATCCTGTCTGAGCACATCGACAAGATCATCGACACTTATCAGTTTCGCAAGGAGGCTGCACACTATTCGCGGCGCGTGGGCATGAAAGAAATCGAGAAGAACGATTTCAATCTGAACATCTCACGATACGTCAGCACGGCGGAAGCCGAGGAGGAAATCGACCTCGCGGCGGTGCATGCTGAACTTGTTTCACTCGATAAGAAGATCAAGAAGGCCACCAAGCAGCACAACGAATTCCTCAAAGAGCTGGGGTTGCCGCTGCTGTCATGATGAGCGATGTGGATGACCTACGGGCTCGAGTACTAAGCCATCAAGGACAAATGCCACTACAACCCCATGCTCGGTGACGATACGTTATTCAGGTCGCACCTCAGTTCGGCGGAAGAGTTTACGGCACCAACCGCGAGCCGTTGAAAAGGTGTCGCATGCCACTGTTGCAAGCACGCTGGCATGCCTCTGAGCTTTAGTTCTTCGGGGGTAGCTTGGATTTCGGTGCTCGGGACGCTTGTGTACTCCTGGAGGCTTCCGAAGTTTTGAACTGCTGAACGGAAGTACCTCCGGCCTAAATCGCCTCGGATATATGAAACGCCAACCGTAACACCACAAGAAAAAAGCCCTTGAACTTCACGCGAAGCTTCAAGGGCTTACAGCCTTTGGTGGCGAATCAGGGATTGAGACCACGGCCCCGCGGTGCACGTAGTCCAGCTAATTCCCGTTTCCTACACTACAGCAACCCACCAGCCCAGATCGCTTCACTTATTTGTGAAGAACATCAACTTTTCTGAGATCCTACACCACCTCAAACATCAATATTCCGCGCCACCAGCGCATTCGACTCAATGAAATGACGACGCGGTTCCACTTCGTCGCCCATCAGCGTGGTGAAGATCTGGTCGGCTGCGATGGCGTCTTCGATCTGCACGCGCAGGAGGCGGCGCTGGGTCACGTCCAGCGTGGTTTCGAACAGCTGCTCGGGGTTCATCTCGCCCAGGCCCTTGTAGCGCTGGCGGGACACGCCGCGCTCTGCTTCGGAGAGCAGCCATTGCATGGCCTGGTGGAAGTCGGACACCGTCTGATCGCGCAGGCGTTCGCCTTCGCCGCGCTTGACCTTGGTGCCTTCCGGGATCAGGCCCTGGAAGGTCGTGGCGGCGCGGGCGAGTGCGGCGTAGTCGGCGCCATGGACGAAGTCCGCGTCCAGGTGCGACAGGCGCACGTTGCCGTGGTGCCGGCGCGCGATCATCAGGCGGTGCTTGTCGGTTTTCTCGTCGAATTGCGCATACACGTCAGCGGTGCCGTCGTCGTTCACGGCGGCGCCCAGCAGCGTCTTGGCGTGCATCTCGGCCAGCTTGGCCTTCAGCGCCACGGCCGAGGCTTCCGCCGCTGCCGCGTTGTCGAGATCCAGCACCACGCCGTCGGCGATGGCGCGCAGCGCGTCCGGGTCGACGATGCGGGACAGGCGGCCGATGACGCCTTCGGCCAGCTGGTACTGGCGCGCCAGCTCGGTCAGGGCGTCGCCCATGATCTCGCTGCCGTCCGGGCGCGTCAGGGACGCCTTCTCCATCGCCAGCTTCAGCAGGTAGGCGTTGAGTTCGTTGTCGTCCTTGATGTACCGCTCTTCCTTGCCGTGCTTGATCTTGTACAGCGGCGGCTGGGCGATGTACACATAGCCGCGCTCGATGATGTCCGGCATCTGGCGATAGAAGAACGTCAACAGCAGCGTGCGGATGTGCGAGCCGTCCACGTCCGCATCGGTCATGATGATGATGCGGTGGTAGCGCAGCTTCTCGAGGTTGTAGTCGTCCTTGCCGATGCCGGTGCCCAGCGCCGTGATCAGCGTCAGCACTTCCTGGCTGGACAGCATCTTGTCGAAGCGCGCGCGTTCCACGTTCAGGATCTTGCCCTTCAGCGGCAGGATTGCCTGGAACTTGCGGTCGCGGCCCTGCTTGGCCGAGCCGCCTGCGGAGTCGCCCTCCACCAGGAACAGTTCGGACAGCGCCGGGTCGCGCTCCTGGCAGTCGGCCAGCTTGCCCGGCAGGCCCATGCCGTCGAAAGCGCCCTTGCGGCGCGTCATTTCGCGGGCCTTGCGGGCCGCCTCGCGCGCACGAGCGGCATCCACGATCTTGCCGCAGATGATCTTGGCGTCGTTCGGCGTTTCCAGCAGGAAGTCGGTCAGCGCCTTGCTTACCAGTTCCTCCACCGGCAGACGCACTTCGGACGACACCAGCTTGTCCTTGGTCTGCGAGCTGAACTTCGGCTCGGGCACCTTCACGGACAGCACGCAGGACAGGCCCTCGCGCATGTCGTCGCCGGACGTCTCGATCTTGGCCTTCTTGGCGATCTCGTTTTCTTCGATGTACTTGTTGATGACCCGCGTCATTGCCGCGCGCAGGCCGGTCAGGTGGGTCCCCCCGTCGCGCTGCGGAATATTATTCGTGAAGCACAAAACCTGCTCGTTGTAGCCATCGTTCCATTGCATGGCCACTTCCACCGTGATGCCTTCCTTCTCGACATTCGCGTAGAAAATGGTCGGATGCAGCACGGTCTTGGCGCGATTGATGTACTCGACGAAGCCCTTCACGCCGCCCGAGTAGGCAAAATCCTCTTCCTTGCCCGTGCGCTGGTCGGTCAGGCGGATGTGCACGCCGTTGTTCAGGAACGAGAGTTCGCGGATGCGCTTGGACAGCACCTCGTAGTGAAACTCCACGTTGGTGAAGATTTCCTCGTCGGCCAGGAAGTGCACTTCGGTGCCGCGCTTGTCGGTCGCACCGATGACCTTCATCGGCGAGACTTCCACGGGGTTGCCATCCGGACCGTTCACGGTCTCGATCACGCGGTTCTGCACCTCGCCCTTGGCGAACTCGATCAGGTTGACCTGGCCGTCGCGGCGCACGGTCAAACGCAGCCACTTGGACAGCGCGTTCACGCAGGACACGCCCACGCCGTGCAGGCCGCCAGACACCTTGTAGCTGTTCTGGTTGAACTTGCCGCCCGCGTGCAACTCGGTCATGGCGATTTCCGCCGCGCTGCGCTTCGGCTCGTGCTTGTCGTCGAACTTCACCGCCGGCGGAATGCCGCGGCCGTTGTCGACGATGGAGATCGAGTTGTCGCTGTGGATCGTGACCTGGATCTCGGTGCAATAACCAGCCAGCGCCTCATCGATGGAGTTATCCAGGACCTCGAACACGAGGTGGTGCAGGCCAGTACCGTCGGAGGTGTCGCCGATATACATGCCCGGGCGCTTGCGTACCGCCTCCAGGCCTTCCAGGATCTGGATCGAAGAGGCTCCGTAAGAGTTTTCCTGCTGCGGATTTTGCTGGTCGGTCATGTTTTCCTACTCACGATACTCACGGCAAATGCGGAATCCGGTCCCGACGCCGGGCTGGCGCGGGGTCTGGGGTCCGCAATGGCGGGTTACTTAAAAACGGCAAAAGGGGCGGATCGTTGGGATCCTGCCCCTGCTGCGGTGTGTGCCCGGTTGTCTACTGGACAGTCCACGGCCATCCCCGCGTGGGCGGGCATGACCGGAGTCCCGGTCATCAGATCCGCATCGGCATGACGACGTACTTGAAGTTGTCGTCTTCCGGTACGGTAATCAGGGCGCTCGAATTGGAGTCCCCCAGGCTGACCTGCACCTGTTCGCTCTTCAGGTTGGCCAGCACGTCGAGCAGGTAGGTCACGTTGAAGCCGATATCGAGCGCGTCGCCCGAGTAATCGAGTTCGAGTTCTTCCTGCGCCTCTTCCTGATCGGCGTTGGTCGAGCTGATCTTCAGCATGTGCGTATCGAGGATACAGCGCACGCCCTTGAACTTGTCCGTGGTCAGGATGGCGGTACGTTGCAGCGCCTGCTGCAGCTTCACGCGGTCGATCGCGAACGCATTCTTGTAGCCCTTGGGGATCACGCGCTGGAAGTCCGGGAACTTGCCTTCCACCAGCTTGCTGATCAGTTCGATGTTGGCGAACGTGAACTTGACCTGGTTGGCCGCCAGCTGCACCTGCACGGGATCGTCGTTATCTTCGAGCAGCCGCTGCAGTTCCAGGATGGTCTTGCGCGGGATGATCACTTCCTGGCGCGCGCCGCCGCCGGTGGCCTCGGTCTCGAGTTCCACGCCGCAGTACGCCAGGCGGTGCCCGTCGGTGGCCACGGCCATCACCTTCTTGCCGTCCACGACGAGCAGCATGCCATTCAGGTAATAGCGGATGTCCTGCTGCGCCATGGCGAAGTGGACCATCGCCAGCAGATGCTTGAACGTCTTCTGCGGCAGGCTCACGCTCGCGTTGAACTCCGCAGCCTCGGCCACGGTCGGGAATTCCTCGGCGGCCAGCGTCTGGAGCGCGAAGCGGCTCTTGCCCGATTGCACCGTCATCCGCTTGTCGTTCAGCGACAGCGCCACGTCACCGTCAGGCATCGCGCGCAGGATGTCCAGCAGCTTGCGCGCCGCCACGGTGGTGGCCACGCTGTCGCTGCCAACGCCGCATTCGGCGTGGGTGGTGATCTGGATCTCGATGTCCGTCGAGAGGAAGGAAACATTCGAGCCGGACTTGCGAATCAGCAGGTTGGCCAGGATCGGGAGGGTGTGGCGGCGCTCCACGATGCCGCTCACGATTTGCAGCGGACGCAGCAGATTGTCTCGCGAGGTTTTGACCAATTGCATTGAATTTATCCTTCGTCGTTTGTCGTCAGCGACCGCAGGTTGCGCGCAACCCCAAATTCACTTAGGAATCAAGGAGTTAATTGTGCATTGTACCAAGGATAAGCCGCTGCGGTGAAGCGGGCCGGCTCCGGCGCGGAGGACGGCTGTGCCTAAAAAGCCACGATCCGTCATTTCTTCCCGCCAAGCCGCCCCGACTCACCGCAAAGCCTTATCTGAGGCCGATTTCCCGCGATCCAAGCGTTTCGTTCAGTCGCCCGTTTGCCGCCGGGCGCGCACCCTGTAGTATGCCAGCCCGGCAAGGCCAACCTTTAAAATCATAAAACGGTGCCAGGCGGCGCAGGATTCACCTGCGTCACCGGCTCAGGCATCACCCCTTGAGCGTCTGTTCCAGCACGTGCAGCTCGTGGTTCAGCTGCGCGTCCTTGCTCCGCTCGTCGGCGATCTTGCGCACGGCGTGCAGCACCGTGGTGTGGTCGCGTCCGCCAAACAGCTCGCCGATCTCCGGCAGGCTCTTCTGCGTCAGCTCCTTGGCCAGGTACATGGCGATCTGGCGCGGCCGGGCGATATTGGCGGGCCGCTTCTTCGAATACATGTCCGCGACCTTGATGTTGTAGAAGTCGGCACAGGTCTTCTGGATGTTCTCCACCGAGATCTGGCGGTTCTGCACGGTTAGCAGGTCCTTCAGCGCCTCACGCGTGACATCGATCGTGATGTCCTTGCCGTGGAAGTTGCTGAACGCCAGGATCTTGCGCAGCGCGCCTTCCAGCTCGCGCACGTTGGAACGCAGGTGCTTGGCGACGAAGAACGCCACCTCTTCGGGCACGCTCACGTTCTCGGCGGCGGCCTTCTTCATCAGGATGGCCACGCGCATCTCGAGCTCGGGCGGCTCGATGGCCACGGTCAGCCCCGAGTCGAAGCGCGAGATCAGCCGGTCGTCGATGCCGGTGATTTCCTTCGGATACGTGTCGCTGGTGATAATCACCTGTGCGCGATTCGCGATCAGCGCCTCGAACGCGTAGAAGAATTCTTCCTGCGTACGGTTCTTGCCGGAGAAGAACTGGATATCGTCGATCAGCAGCAGGTCCAGCGAGTGGTAGTACCGCTTGAACTCGTCGAACGCCTTGCGCTGGTACGCCTTCACCACATCGGACACATACTGCTCCGCGTGGATGTAGCGGATCCGCGCGCGCGGGTTCTCCATCAGCATGAAATTGCCGATGGCATGGATCAAGTGGGTCTTGCCCAGGCCCACGCCGCCATAGAGATAGAGCGGGTTGTACGACTTGCCCGGGTTGTTGGCCACCTGGATCGCGGCGGCGCGCGCCAGCTGGTTGGCCTTGCCGGTGACGAAGTTGTCGAACGTCAGGATCGGGTTCAGGCGCGAGCGCTCATGCACCGTGTCGCTAGGCTGGGCGCCGCCCATCGGCTGCGGCTGGCCCGGGTGGGACTGGTGCTGCGGGTGTTGTTGGTGCTGCGGGTGCTGCTGCACATGCTGCGGATGCTGGGGCTGCACGCGGTACGAACGCGCGCTGGCCTCCGACGGGTCCATCTGGGCCACGTCGATATCACCGATATCCGCGCCATGGCCGCCGGCATTGCCTTGCAGCGGATGACCGGTGTGCGGCGCCTGCGGCATCTGCGGCCGCGCCGGGTAGTTGCCCTGGGGATTCAGGGCAGCCATGCCGGGATAGCCGCTCGGCGCGCCCGGGTTCGGATAGTCGGGATAACCGGTTCCCTGCGGCGCATGAGAAGCGCCGTGTTGTCCACTCGGATAGCCGTTGCCGGGTGCGCCCATCGGCGTACCCATTGCAGCGTGCGCGCCGGCGTTGTCACCCATCTGTGCCGTGGCCTGCTGGGTATAGGCGGCCGCGCGCCCCGAGGCGGCAGGGTCAAGGACAAAGTGAACGCTAACCTGCGCTTCCCAATATTCGCAGGCGAGGGCCGTGATGCGGCCCGAGAATTGGCTCTTGACCCAGTCGAGCTTGAAGCGGTTAGGCGCGGCAATCCGCAGCGCATGCGCCTCCTCGTCGAAGGCGACGGGCGCCAACGGCTTGATCCAGGTCTTGAACTGTTGCGGCGTCAGTTCGCGCTCGAGTTGCGCGGCTGCCGCCTGCCAGAAATCTTGCATGTGTTCTTGTTTGGTGATCGCGCCAGGCCGCAGCGCGTCACGAGTATCGGGGTGCCCGCCAATCATCCGGCTTCCCGCCACGCGGCCCCTCGGGGGCCAGCGCGACGCGGCAATGCCACCCCATCGGCGTGCGGCAAGCATCGCCCGATCAAGCGGTATACCAAGGCAGGAAGTCCGGGTTGTGCGTGCGCCACGCGGCCCGTGTAGTGTTTGGACCGGGATTGTACCCCCCGCCTCAAGTTATCCACAAAGGATAACCCTGTGGACAAGTTGTGAAAATTCAGTGGATTGCTGTGCACAACCTATAAGGAAGAACGGCCCGGAGAGGGGCCTGGGCAGCTGATAATCCATCGGAAACAACGAGTTGGACATCTTGGCTACCGCATATAGGTGACCCCGGATACCCACAAGGTTACCCACCGGCCATTGTGGACAATGGCGCACCGACGCATGCGCCTGCCATTGTGGCGGCGTCGGCGGCACTGGCCATCGGTTGCCTTGACAGTTCGCGCGAATATCGGTTAAATGGCGGGTTCTGCGATGCGGCAGGGGATCACGTATGCGCATCGCCGGGTCTGGCCCGTACCGCCACGTGTAAACATGTGCGGCATCAGGCAAGCGGCCTGATCCCCCGTCAGCGCCTCGGCCTTCAGCCAGGCCAGCGGCGGCCGGCAGCAAGACAGAACCAGAATCGTCGGCAGACCGCAGCAAACCCGATCGGAATTGCGGCGGCCCCATGCGAACCATACGCGGCGGCCAAGGCGCCCCGGCATTGGCCGGCGCCCGGAAAGCCCGGATCAACCAGAGAGTGCAACATGAAACGTACCTACCAACCTTCCGTTACCCGCCGCAAGCGTACCCATGGTTTCCGCGTGCGCATGAAGACCCGCGGCGGCCGTGCCGTCATCAACGCTCGTCGCGCCAAGGGCCGCAAGCGCCTGGCCATCTGAGCGCCGGGCGACCGGCCCGGACGGTCGAGCGCCGCGATGGCCTGCCATCGCACCGCGCACTGACCGTCCCCGCCACCGCCTCGCACTCAGGTCAGCCAGGGGCAGCCGCCGCAAGCCCAGCGATCCCGCTAGCTTTGCACAGCGTGTCTACCCATGCCTTTCCCAAAGCCGCGAGGCTCACAAAGACGGATGAATTTTCATCCGTTTTTGCTTTGCGGCCACGGCGTCGCAGCGCACACTTCGTGCTGTACGTGCGAGCCAACGGCCAGGCGCAGGCGCGGCTGGGCATCGTCGTCGGCAAGAAGTTCGCGCCGCGCGCCGCCGAGCGCAACCTCGTGAAGCGCATGGCGCGGGAACTGTTCCGGGGCCAGCAAGCCAAACTCGCGGGCCGCGACATCCTGTTGCGGCTGCAGGCCAAGTTTCCGCGCGCGGACTTCGCCAGCCGGACGGCCGTCCGGCGGGCGTGCCTTGCGGAAATCGCCGGCCTGCTCGAGGTGGCGGCCAGACCCTTGCCCACCGCCCCGCCCGCCGTCGATGCGGCCGGCCCGGCGGCGCCTGCCACGCCCAACGCGCCTGCCTGATATCCACCATGAAGCGAATCCTGCTTGCCCTGCTGCGCATCTACAAGATCGCATTGAGTCCGTACCTGGGCTCGCGGTGCCGCTTCCTGCCTACCTGCTCCGAGTACGCCCGTGACGCCATCGTGCTGCACGGACCGGCCCGGGGCAGCTGGATGGCCGCGTGCAGGCTCTGCCGCTGCCATCCTTTCACGCAGGGCGGGTATGATCCCGTGCCCGACCCCACGAAACACGGGAATGCCGCCGCGGCGACTCCTGCCTCCGCCGCGCCAGGCCGCCCGCCTGTCACGGTCCGGCTCCCGAGACCCTGATTTCCTCCGACCATAGCGAGACATGGATATCAAACGCACCATCCTGTGGGTCATCTTCTCGATGGCCCTCGTGCTGCTCTACGACAACTGGCAGCGCGCCAACGGCCACGCGTCGATGTTCTTCCCGAGCGCCAACACGCAGCAGCAGGCCGCCCCGTCCGGCGGCGCGAGCGGCGCTGCGGCGCAGGGCGACGTGCCCAAGGCGAACGCATCGGCCACCGCGGGTGCTTCGGCGCCGGGCGCAGTGCCTGGCGCCCCGCAGGCCGCTGCCCAGCCCACGGGCGAGAAGGTGGTGGTCACCACCGACGACCTGCGTGCCGAGATCGACACGGCCGGCGGCATCCTGTCCCGCCTGGAGATGCTCAAGCACCACGAGAAGGACGGCAAGCCGGTCGTGCTGTTCGAACGTGACGCCAGCCGCACCTACATGGCGCGCTCCGGCCTGATCGGCGGCGACCTGCCCAACCACACCACGGTGTTCTCGGTTGCGCCGGGTCCGCGTACGCTGGATGGCAAGGACAAGCTCGAAGTGGTGCTGACTGCCGAGAAGAGCGGCGTGAAGTTCGTGAAGACTTACATCTTCCACAAGGGCAGCTACGTGGTGGATGCGCGCTTCGACGTGACCAACGCCGGCACGGCGCCGATCTCGCCGACGCTGTACCTGGAACTGGCGCGCGACGGCAGCAAGGTCGAGCAGTCGCAGTTCTACAGCACCTTCACCGGCCCGGCCATCTACACCGATGCCGACAAGTATCACAAGCTGAGCTTCGAAGACATCGCCAAGGGCAAGGCCACCGTGCCGGCTGCCACCACCAGCGGCTGGGTGGCGATGGTGCAGCATTACTTCGCCTCCGCCTGGATTCCGCAGGCTGGCAAGCAGCACAGCTTCTACGCCGAGCAGATCGATCCGAACCTGTACCGCGTGGGCATCCAGCAGCCGCTGGGCCAGATCGCGCCGGGCGCCTCGGTGACCACCGATGCCCGCCTGTTCGCCGGTCCGCAGGAAGAGCGCATGCTCGAGCAGATCACGCCGGGCCTGGAGCTGGTGAAGGACTACGGCTGGCTGACCATTCTCGCCAAGCCGCTGTTCTGGCTGCTCGAGAAGCTGCATGGCGTGCTGGCCAACTGGGGCTGGTCGATCATCGCGCTGACGGTGCTGATCAAGCTGGTGTTCTTCCCGCTGTCCGCAGCGAGCTACAAGTCCATGGGCAAGATGAAGGACCTGCAGCCGCGCATGACCGCCATCCGCGAACGCCACAAGGGCGATCCGCAGAAGATGAACCAGGAGATGATGGGGCTGTACAAGACCGAGAAGGTCAATCCGCTGGGCGGCTGCCTGCCCATCGTGATCCAGATCCCGGTGTTCATCGCGCTGTACTGGGTGCTGCTCTCGTCCGTGGAAATGCGCGGCGCGCCGTGGCTGGGCTGGATCCACGACCTGTCGGTGCCGGATCCGTTCTACATCCTGCCGGTGGTGATGGCCGTGTCGATGTTCGTGCAGACCAAGCTGAACCCGACCCCGCCGGACCCCGTGCAGGCGAAGGTCATGATGATCATGCCGCTGGTGTTCTCGTTCATGTTCTTCTTCTTCCCGGCCGGCCTGGTGCTGTACTGGGTCGTGAACAACATCCTGTCGATCGCCCAGCAATGGCAGATCAACCGGATGCTCGGCAAGGGCAAGGCGGCGGCGGTGGCCAAGGGCTGATCGCGCTGACATTCGCCTGAGACGAATCTGAAAGTAAGCCCGGCCTCGCGCCGGGCTTCTTTTTTGGTGCGCCGGCGGCGTATGCTTGTGCCCTGATCCAGCCACGATGAAGAGGACGCGAGATGACATGGTCGGCCAGCCAGTACGTACAGTTCGAGGATGAGCGCACGCGCCCGGTGCGCGACCTCGTGCAGGCGATTCCCACCCGCGAGGCGCGGCGCGTGGTCGACATCGGCTGCGGGCCCGGCAACTCGACCGAGGTGCTCGCGGCGCGCTATGCCGACGCCCAGGTCACCGGCCTGGACAGCGATGCCGACATGGTGACGGCCGCCCGCAAGCGCCTGCCGAATATCGACTTCGCCCTCGCCGACGCCGCCACGTGGACCGACGCCGGCCCCTATGACGTGATCCTGGCCAACGCGGTGTTCCAGTGGGTACCCGATCACGCCGCGCTGTTCCCGTCGCTGGTGAGCAAGCTCGCGCCGGGCGGCAGCCTGGCCGTGCAGATGCCGGACAACCTCGACGAACCGCCGCACCTGCTGATGCGCGAGACGGCCATGAACGGGCCGTGGTCGCCCAAACTCACGGCGGCGGCGCAGGCGCGCACGCCGCTGGCGTCCGAGCGCTGGTACTACGAACTGCTCAAGCCGCATTGCTCGCGCGTGGATGTCTGGCGCACCATCTACCAGCATCCCCTCAAGGGCGGCCCCGCCGCCGTGGTGGAGTGGTTCAAGGGCAGCGGCCTGCGGCCATTCCTGGCGCCGCTGGACGCCGCCGAGCAGGCCGACTACCTGCGCCAGTACGAAGCCGCGCTGGCCAAGGTCTTCCCGGCGATGGCCGACGGCACGGTGCTGCTGCCGTTCCCGCGCGTGTTCATCGTCGCCACGCGCTAGCGGCAACTCCTTGGGCGCCCTTGTGCGGCGCAGCGGTCACAGCATCTCCGGCGACGCGTGCGCTATCGCCTACACTGCAGTGACACAGTCATTGTCGTGGAGGTCAGAGGTTGCCGATGCCTACCGCCCCCGCCCTGCACCGGAACATGCGTCCGGCCCAAGCCTTCGTGGACCTGGCCACGCAGGGCCTCAGCGCCGTGGAGGACGGGCTGGAACTGGTCTTGCACCGCGATCAGGCAGAGGACGTCCACGCGCTGCGCGTGGCCTTGCGACACCTGCGCGCCGTGGCCTGGGCCTTCGGCCCGGTACAGCCCGCGCGCGTCAAGGCCCGCTGGAAGCGGGCGCTGCGCGACGTGGCGAACGCCGCCAGCGACGTACGCGACTGGGACGTGTTCGTCATCGAGACGCTGTCCCCGGCGCTGGCCGACCATCCCGGCGATGCCGTGCTGGTGGCGCTGATCGAGACCGCGCAGGCACGCCGGTCGGCCGCGCGGGAAGGCATGGTTACACGATTGTCACGATATCGGCAGGCGCCTTTGCCTACACTGCACCGAGACCTGCTGCACCTTGCCGGGCGCAAGTCACGCGGCAAGCTGGGCGCGTTCGCCCGCAAGCGCATCCGCAAGGCACGCGATCGGGTACGTGACCTCACCCGCACCGCGCGCGACGGCCGGACCGAGCACGTGCACAAGCTCCGCATCGGCAACAAGCGGCTGCGCTATGCGATCGAAGCGCTGTCCGATGTCCTGCCGAAGCGCTATCGCAAAGGACTGCGCAAGCAACTCGTGGCAAGGCAGGGGGAGCTCGGCGCCGTGATCGACGCCTCGGTGGCACGTCGGTTGATGGCGGAATGCCTCGGTGTATCGACGACCGAATCCATGGCCGAATCGACAGCCAAACCCACCCCGCCCTAACCGCCGGCATGCGCCGCACCCATCCCGTTCTGCGACAATAGTGCCCATGACTGCTCCCCAGCTTCCTATCGCCGCCATCGCTACCGCACCGGGCCGTGGCGGCATCGGCGTCGTGCGCGTCTCCGGCCCCGATGTGGGCACCGTGATGCGCGCGGTCTGCGGCCAGACGCTCAAGCCGCGCCATGCCACTTACCTGCCCTTCCTCGATGCGCGCGGCTGCGTGATCGACCACGGCCTCGCGCTGTACTTCCCCGCCCCCAACTCGTACACCGGCGAAGAGGTGCTCGAACTGCAGGGCCACGGCGGACCGGTGGTCATGCAGATGCTGCTGTCGCGCTGCCTGGAGTCCGGGCGCGAGATTGGCCTGCGCGTGGCCGAGCCCGGCGAGTTCACGCGGCGCGCCTTCCTGAACGACAAGCTCGACCTCGCCCAGGCCGAAGCGGTGGCCGACCTCATCGAAGCCAGCACCGAGGCCGCGGCGCGTTCCGCCGCGCGCTCGATGGAAGGCGAATTCTCGAAGGCCATCCACGCGCTGGTCGAGAAGGTCATCCATCTGCGCATGCTGGTGGAGGCCACGCTGGACTTCCCCGAGGAAGAGATCGATTTCCTCGAAGCCTCCGACGCGCGCGGCCAGCTGGCCCGCATCCGCAGCGACCTCGCCGGCGTGCTGAAGCAGGCGCGCCAAGGCGCGCTGCTGCGCGAGGGGCTGTCGGTGGTGCTCGCCGGGCAGCCGAACGTGGGCAAGTCGTCGCTGCTTAACGCCCTGGCGGGCGCCGAACTGGCCATCGTCACGCCGATTGCCGGCACCACGCGCGACCGCGTGCGCGAGACGATCCAGATCGACGGCATTCCGCTCCACATCATCGACACCGCCGGGCTGCGCGAGGACGCCGCCGACGAGGTCGAGCGCATCGGCATCGAGCGCACATGGGAGGCCATCGGCCGCGCTGACATCGTGCTGCATCTGGTGGATGCCCCCGACTACATCGAGCATGGCCTGTCCGAGATCGACGACCACATCGACGACCAGCTCAGCGGCCGCCTGCCGCCGGGCGCGCCGATCGTGCGCGTGGTGAACAAGATCGACATGGCGCCCGCCGCCGGCGAGATGATGTTCGGCGGCAACCGCCCGCACGTGGTGGCGGCCAACGGGCCGAACCCGACCGAGATCTGGATCTCGGCGAGCACCGGCGCGGGCATCGACCTCATGCGCCGCGAACTGCTGCGTCTGATCGGCTGGCAGTCCGGCAACGAGGGCACCTTCCTCGCGCGCGAGCGCCATCTCACCGCGCTGCGCAACGCCCAGTCCCACCTCGACGTGGCCACCGAACGCGCGCAGCAACAGGCCCAGGCGCTCGACCTGTTCGCCGAGGAACTGCGGCTGGCGCAGGACCACCTCAACAGCATCACCGGCGAGTTCACGAGCGACGACCTGCTGGGAACCATCTTCACGCGGTTTTGTATTGGGAAGTAGGGCCTGCCCGGGCCGCACATCCCTGAACCGGAGTTACACATGCCCCGCGTCTCCAAGGCGGAAGCCGAACGGCACCGCGTCACTATCGAACAGGTCTCCTCGCGGCTGTTTCGCGAGCAGGGGTTTCATGGCATCAGCGTGGCGGACCTCATGGGGGCGGCTGGGCTGACGCATGGCGGGTTC
Source organism: Cupriavidus sp. OV096 (assembly GCF_900115455.1). Classification (NCBI taxonomy): domain Bacteria; kingdom Pseudomonadati; phylum Pseudomonadota; class Betaproteobacteria; order Burkholderiales; family Burkholderiaceae; genus Cupriavidus; species Cupriavidus sp. OV096. The sequence goes on along the minus strand of NZ_FOWM01000002.1, from coordinate 120,967 downwards.
TATGGCCATTTTGCGTCGAAGGATGCGCTGGCGGCCATCGCCTGCACGCGGGCGTTCGAGGAATCGGGCGCGCGCTGGCGCAAGCGGGTGGAGGAATCTCCGGACAAGGCCACCGCCCTCGCCGGGCTGATCGAGAACTACCTGTCCGTGCGCAACCGCAACGCCGCCGGCACCGGCTGCGCAGCGGCGGCGCTGGCCAATGACGTCGCCCGCGAGGGCGAGGAGAAACCGGTGCGTGCGGCCTTTGTCGACGGTATCCGCGATCTGCTCGAGATCCTCGAGGGCGTGCAGCCGGGCGACGACCCGGCGGCACGGCGCGCGGCGGCCATCGCGCAGATGTCCACGATGGTCGGCGCGCTCGTGCTGTCGCGCGCCACGCTGGGCACCGGGTTGTCCAACGAGGTGCTGGCGGCGGCCAAGGCGCAGTTGCTGGCGCAGGTTGGCGACGCCGATGGGGTCTCGGGCGGCCCAACCGGGTAAACTGCCGCTTTTCCTCCTCAGCCCCCCTCCAAGATGTCCCGTCTCCGGCAAACCCTTCTCATCATCGTCTTCGTGGCGATCATCGGCATCCTGTGGTTTGTCGGCAATGACACTGGCGAGATCGTGCCGACCGGGCCCGCTCCCGCCGAGACGGCCGAGGTGGTGCCGGCCAGCGTGCCGCGCGGCATTCCGCACGACGGCACGCTCGATCCGATCAGCATCGACGAGAACCGTCCCGCCGACCGGCTGCCCGAGTACGCGGCGGCGGCCCTGCTCAACGACTATCGCGACAACACCGGGGCGGCCGACGACCGCTATCGGGGCAAATACTTCATCGTGGAAGGCGTGGCCAGCGGCATTCGCCGTGAAGGGACGGAGGTGTTTCTGGAGATCCGCACCGATGCGCCGGGCCAGGTGGTCCGCGCCGTGCTGCTGCCGGAACAGATCTGCGGACCGGCCGGGCGCCGATGCGAGGTGGAGGCACGCGCCACGATGGTCCGGCGCGGCCAGAAGGTGGCCGTGGAGTGCACCGGCGCCGGGCTGGCCGAGGGTGGCACGCCGCTGCTGAACGAGTGCCTGGTACGTGGCGGCGCCAACTAAGTCCCCAACGAAGAAGCGCCTCCCGGGCCGCCTGGCCGCCTGACAGCACGGCTGGGCCGATTTTCCCCCTCTGTTCCCCGCATTGACCGCCGCGCCGCACGCCTACAGTACGCAGGCATGCTGCCGGCACTGCGCCCCTCGCTTGTTGTTGTGAGCCCGGGCGGCCGGCACCCTCGCCGACGCGATCCAGGACACACCATGAAGAGAGCAACCCTTGCCGCTGCGCTGGCCCTGCTGGCCACCGGCTGTTCCACCTACCAGGCGGTCACCCCGGTCGACCGGCCGGTCACGTACGACCCCATCGCCGGCTACCAGTCCGGTGCCTATGGCGGCCCGGCCGAATTCCGTGTCGATGGCAACCAGGTGATTGGCGCCGATGGCGCGCTGTTCTGCGTGGTCACCAACCAGGTGAACGGCAATGCCTATGTGGAAGACTTCGCGGCCTCGCTGCGCGCGCGCAACTTCGAGGTGAAGATGCTGCCGCCGTATTCGTCGATCGCCTCGTGCCCGATGACGGCCACCTACACGGCCCAGCGCCAGACCTACGTGACGCCATTCCTGACCTCGGCGGACATCACCATCTACCGCAACGGCGAGCGCGTGGGCAAGGCCCTGTTCAACGCCAACCGCAGCGCGGGCGGCGTGAACCTGAGCCACCTGATCCCGCCGGCGTCCAAGATCGAGGAACTGGTCGACCAGCTCTTCCCGGGCCTGAAGCCCAAGCCGCAGCCGGCCCAGGCAGCGCCCGCCCCGGCACCGGCGCCCGAGGCAGCCCCGGCGCCGGCACCCGCCGCCTGACCGTCCCCGGTCAGGCCTGCAGTCAGGCCAGCAGTCAGGCCAACCAGCAGCCCAGCCATCAGGCCAGCCGGAACACCTCCACCGCCTGGCGCAGCTCCTGCGCCTGGTGATGCAGGCTCTCGGCGGCGGCGGCGGCCTCTTCCACCAGCGCGGCGTTCTGCTGCGTGGTGGTATCCATCTCCGCCACCGCGCCGCTGACCTGCGCCAGCCCCTGCGCCTGCTCGCGGGAGGCCACGCTGATGTCGCTCATCAGCGCCGCCATGCCTTCCACGCGCCGCACCATGTCGTCGATGGCGGAACCGGCCTGCTGCACGGCCTCGTTGCCAGACTTCAGGTCCGTCACGGTCCGCTCGATCAGCCCCTTGATTTCGCCCGCCGCGTTGGCGCTGCGCTGTGCCAGGCTGCGCACCTCGCCGGCCACGACCGCAAAGCCGCGCCCGTGCTCGCCCGCCCGGGCCGCTTCCACGGCGGCGTTCAGCGCCAGGATGTTGGTCTGGAAGGCAATGCCGTCGATCATGCCGATGATGTCCACCACCTGCTGCGCGTTGCGATGGATCTCGGCCATCGTATCCACCACCTTGCCCACCGTCATTCCGCCCGCGCGGGCGGCCTCGGCGGCGCTGGCCACAGCGGCGTTGGCGTCGTGGGCGTTGTCGGCGTTCTGCTTCACGGTGGCGGAAAGCTGTTCGATGCTGGCCACGGTGCGCTCCAGGCTGCCCGCCTGCGAGGCCGTGCGCGACGACAGGTCCGCGTTGCCGCTGGCGATCTGGCTCGTGCTGCCGGCGATGGCCGCCACGCTGCCGCGCACCTTGTCCACGATGCCGGTCAGCCCCTGCCCCACGCCGTCGATGGCGCGCATCAGCTCGCCGATCTCGTCATTGCGCGGGCTGTCCAGCCGGGCAGTCAGGTCGCCCTCGGCCAGCCGGGAGGCCGCGCCGGCCGCGTGCGTCAGCGGCTGACTGACCATGCGACGCAGCAGCCACCAGAACGCGGCGGACACCGCCAGCGCCACCAGCAGGCCGGCGGCCAGGAAGCGGTTGCGGCTCGCCACCAGTTCGCCACGCAGCGAATCCATCGGCACCGTGCCGGCGATCACCCACTGCCACTCGGGGTAGGTGGCGAACGCGGTCAGGCGTTCGGCGGTGGCGCCATTGCCGTCATTGCCCATGGCCACCGTGTGCACCATCGAGCCCTCCTTGGCGGCGATCATGTCGCGCACCCAGGTCTTGCCATCGGCGTCCTTGGCGTCGATGCGCACCGAGCCCTCGCCGCCGGCCCGGTCGACCAGCACCTTGCCCTGGTCCGCGCCCGGCCGGGCGTCGATCACCATGAAGTGGCCATCGCTGCCGATGGCTTTGCGGCGGATGCGGTTCTTCAGCATCGCCAGCTCGGCCTCGACGTTCACGCCCACGTACAGCGCGCCGACGATCTTGCCGCCAGCGTCGCGCACCGGCTCGTACTTGCTCATATAGGGCTTGCCGAACAGCCACGTCAGCGCGCGGTAGGACTTGCCCGCCGCCACGGCCGTGTAGGCGGCGCCGGCGCGGTCCAGCAGCGTGCCGATGGCGCGCTGGCCGTCCTGCTTCTTGAGCGAGGTGGTCACGCGGATGTAGTCGTCGCCGGTGCGCGCGAACACCGTCGCCACCACGCCACCGGTGGTGGCGAGGAAGCGGTCGGGCACGTCGAAGCTGTTATTGAGCACGAGGTCGCCGCTGCGGAACGTCGGTGTGGCCTTGCCGGCCACTTCCACGGTCTGCGCCGGGTCCACGCTGTACGGGCCGGGCAATACGGCCGCGAAGCTCAGCATGAAGCGATCGGCTTCCTGGAGGATGGTGTCGTCGAGCTGGCCGACCAGTTCGCTGAGGGTCTGGCTTTCGGCGTAGATGGCCTCGCGGGCCTGGTCCTCGAGCTGATGCATGCTGCTCAGGGACAACGCCAGCGCGTAGGCGCCGAATGCGATGATCTGGACGACCAGCACCACCAGCGCGATGCGGGTGCCGATGCTCCAGCTACCGGCGAGCGCGCGCGCGCGGCCGGCCGACGCGGGTCGGGAGAGTGAGAGAGAAGTCAAAAGGGGCGCTCCGTGGCAATTCCACGCACCTTAATGGCGCGCGGGCAACGCCCGCTCTGACGGCAGGTCGTCACAGCGTCAATAACGGATGGCGCGCCCCCCGGCTTGAATGGATCGAACGCTTACTCTAATAGGTCACATCAGGATGCAATGTCGATTGCAACCGGTTGCATGGATGTGTTCGATCAAACGTCCAGCCGACCAAGTCGTACAACCGTCACACCCGGCCGAAGCTGGCGCAGCGACGGCATCACCAGCACGCAGTGGTCGTACGGCGTGGTCACCGGCTCGCCATCGCGCCAGCCGATCACGGTGCCCGCCTGGTCGAAGGTTTCCAGCCCCGTGTACGGGCCGGCGAAGCGGAAGTCCATGCTCGCCGCCACCACGGGCTCGGTCACGCGTACCACGCGCTGCGCCGCCGGGAGCGGGCGCAGCCAGCCGGCCGGCAAATCCGCTTCTTCGACGATGCCCGCCTGCAGCAGGAAGCGCGCCGTGCAGTCGCGCGCCACGTCCACGGCGGCGGTCTCCCAGTGCTGGCCGCACTCCACCAGCAGCGCGTTGCGCGCGCTGGCCGGGTCGCCGAAGCCGGCGTAGTCGCGCATGCGGCGGCCCTCGGGGTGGCCTTCGTCGACGATGATGTCCGCCGGGGCGCCGAGCGCCTTCGACAGCGCGATGCCCTTGTCGAGCGGCCCGGAGACGATCAGCGGCCGGCTTTTCTCGTGCATCGAGTGCAGGTCGAGCAGCAGGTCCACGGTATCGATCACGGGGCGCATGGCGCGGGCGCGTCGCAGTTCGCTGGAATCGCGCGTGGTGTCGTCGAGCACGGCGGCGGTCCAGACGCGGTTGAAGTCCTGGTCGACGAAGCGCGAGGCATCGGGCCGGGCGGCGTCGAAGGTGGCGTAGGCGTCCACATTGGCGAACGCCAGCGTCAGGCGCCCCCGGCGCGGACGCAGGCCGTGGTCGAGCAGGCCGGCCACGGCGATGGCGCCGCAGACCTCGTTGCCGTGTGTCAGCGCGTTGACCATCACATGCGGGCCCGGCAGGCCGGAATCGAACGTGTGGACGTAGGCGATGCCGGTGTTGCCGGCGGCGTAGGGGCGGATATCGGGAAAGCTGACCTCCACCGGATAGGCGGCGAAGGCGGGAGGCGTCTGCGTCATGGAAAGAATCCTATTTACTCGCGGATATCGGCGGTCTGCACGATGGTCCGATAGCGGGCCGTCTCGCGCTTGATAAAGGTGCCGAACTGGGCCGGATTGGCCGGCGCCACCTCCACGCCGGCTTCGGCCAGCTTCTTGCGGACGTCCGGCAGGGCCAGCACGGCCTGCATCTCGGTGTTCAGGCGGTCGATCACCGGGCGCGGCGTGGCGGCAGGCGCCATCAGGCCGAACCAGACGCCCATGTCCACGCCCTTGAGCGACGGCGTCTCGGCCAGCGCCGGCACGTTCGGCGCCACGCTGGCGCGCTTGCCCTCGGTCACGCCATAGGCGCGCACGCGGCCCGCCTGGATATGCGGCAGCGCCGAGGACAGCACCATCACGGCGAGGTCGATCTGGCCGCCCAGCAGGTCCGTGGCCATCGCGGAGGCGCCCTTGTACGGCACGTGCGTGATGTTGACCTTGCCCTGCTGCTTGATCAGCTCGCCCGCCAGGTTCAGCGGCGTGCCCACGCCCGACGACGCGTAAGACAGCTTGCCCGGCTGCGACCTGGCCAGCGCCATCAGCTCGCCCGCGTCCTTGGCCGGCAGTTGCAGCTTGCCGACCAGCACCATCGGCTGCGTGCCGACGAAGGTGATCGGCGCCAGATCCTTCTCGCCGTCATAGCGCACGGCCTGGTTGGTCAGGCGGGCGATGGAGACCTCGCTGCCCGAGCCCAGCAGCAGCGTGTAGCCATCCGCCTCCGCCTTGACCACCTTCGACGCGCCGATCGTGCCACCGGCGCCGCCGAGGTTCTCGATCACCACGCTCTGGCCGAGCCGCTTGCCCAGCTCCGGCGCCACGGTGCGGGCGACCAGATCGACGCTGCCCCCGGCGGTGTAGCCCACCACCAGCGTGATGGGCTTGGTGGGATAGCCACCCGCCGCCTGGGCGACGGTGGCGGCGAGGGCACAACAGCTCAGGGAGGCGGCAGCGGCCGCGCGCAGCAGGGTTTTCATGGTGATTTCTCTTCCGGCAGGTGTGGTGTTGTCCGGCGATGGTAGTGAGCGCCGGGCGCGCCGGCATGCGGCTTTGGCAATGCGGGTTGCCATTTCGGCAATGGGCCGGAATGGTGCAGTTGGACGCACAAATGTGGGTCGAAAATCGACGGAGTTCGCTCCCGATTCTGCGCGCGAATCGACAGCTAAGACGCGTCCTAATCCGCCCGCTGCGCCGCCGCCCGCCAGAACGCCTCCGCCAGCGCGCGCATCGACGCCCGGGGCCGGTAGAGGCGGATGTCGAGGGCGAGGTCGGAGGCGTCGCCGCCGTCCAGATCGGCCCGCACCAGACGGCCCGTGTGGAGGTCGTCGGCAATCAGCCGGGCGGGCAGCCAGGCCAATCCCATCGACTGGCGCACCATCTCATGCACCGATTCGGCGAAATCGCTCACGGCGATCACATCGAGCCGCGCAGCCAGCTTCCGGCGTGCGATTTCCTGATTGACCATGCGGCCCATGGTCAGCGTCTCGGCGTAGGCGATCATCGGCACGGGCGCGGTACGCGCGGCGGTCTTGGCCCGGTGCAGCCGATAGGCCGGGCCGCCGCGCGCGTCGGCGGCGGCCACGCAGACCAGCCGCTCCACGCCCACCGGGTGGAAGGTGTAGCGCGCGTCGTCCAGCATCACGGGCAGGTCGTGCGGGCTGTAGCAGAGCAGGAAATCGACGTCACCTTCGGTGAACAGCGCGAGGGCGTCGTGCGTGGCATGGGTGGAGATGCGCGTGCGGAAGCCGGCGCCGGCCGGGTCGTCGCGCAGCGCGTGGCGCAGGCCGGCCAGCCACGCCGGCACCATCGAGCGGGCCAGCGTCTTGCCGGTGGCGATGGTCAGCGTTTTGGCATCGGCGCGATGCGCGGCCCGCAGCGACAGGCGCGCTTCGTCGAGCGTGCGCAGCGCGGCTTCGGCGGCTTCAAGGAACTGGCGGCCCTCGGCGGTCAGCCGCACGGGAAACGCGCTGCGGTCGATCAGCGGCGCGCCGGCCCAGACCTCCAGCGCCTGCATGCGCCGGCCAAACGCCGGCGGCGTGACATTGCGCAACTCGGCCGCGCGCGCCAGGCTGCCGGCCTGCGCCAGGCAGACGAAGTCTTCGAGCCAACGGATGTGCATGGGGGGCGGCGGGCGGGGCAGGCGGGAGATCGGGCATTGTAGCGCCGGCCCCTGCGCGACTCGGTTAGAATTTTCCCCCATGGCCACCGAACCGCGCGGCGCCAAGCCGCCGCATCCCGAATACACGATCGACGAACTGGCGCGCGCGGCCGGCACCACGGTGCGCAATATCCGCTCGTACCAGGATCGCGGCCTGATCGATCCGCCCGAGCGGCGTGGCCGGGTCGGCATCTACACGCCAACCCATCTCGGGCGCCTTCGCCTGATCCATCACCTGCTGGCGCGCGGCTACACGCTCGCCAACATCATGGAGCTGCTCAAGGCCATCGTCGAAGGCCACGACCTGCGCTCCATCCTCGGGCTGGAGACGGCCATCAGCAGCCCGTGGAACAGCGAGGCGCCGCGCCATTATTCCTACCTCGCACTGGCCCGGCTGTTCGGCCGTGCGGTGTCGCGCCCGGCGCTGGCCAAGGCCATCGCGCTGGGGCTGCTGGAGCCGGACGGCTTCGGCTACCTCGCGCGCAGCCCGCGCGCGCTGATGGCCGGCGCGGAGATCGCCCGGGCCGGCTTCGGGCTGGAAGACGTGCTGGACATCATCGAGCATTCCCGCAGCCACTTCCAGGCCGTGTCCGACCGCATCGTCGGCATGGTCGTGCGCGAGCTGGACCGCTTTGGCGAAGGCCAGCTGCCGCCGCCGGCCGAGGTGCCCCGGCTGGTGGACATCCTCTGGCGCATCCGCCCGCTGGCGATGGTGGCCGTGGAGACCGAGATGATGCGTGCGCTGGAAATCTCGGCCAACAAGTACCTCGGGGACCGCGTCGCCGCGATCCTTGAACACCTGCACGATCCCGCCGCGCCTCCCTCGGAACCTCCCGCCGAGCCCCGCAGCTAGGCCGCGCTGCGGATCGACGGCGCGCGCGTGCTGGCCCCGGCCTGCAGCGCGGTCTGCTCGATCTCCTCGATCAGCGGCCCGATCCGGTTCAGTTCGGCCCGGTTGTCCTCGTCCCACGGATGGAAGCCCGGCCGGAAGTAGTCGAACCATTCCGGGATCATCTTGCGCAGCACACCCGGCGCGCCCCAGAGGAAGTTGACGACCTTGCCGAAGCCGGGCAGCTTGTGGCGGCAGGTCTTGTCCGCCATCACCAGCCGCACGTGGAAGACGAAGACCAGCGCCCAGAACGTGACCGTGGTGGTCAGCATGGTGAACGCGCGCAGCAGGTAGCGGTACGGGCCGGGCTTCATCACGGCGTTCCAGACGTCATAGGCCACGGCCTTGTGCTCGGTTTCCTCGAGCGCGTGCCAGGTCCACACCTGCCGGTAGCCCGGCTCCGAACGGCCCATGTGGCGCGGGTCGGACAGCATGCCGCCGGCCAGCATCGCCGTGTAGTGCTCCAGCGCGATGGTGTGCGCGAGCTGCCACGAGTGCGGCAGGATCTTGCGCAGCAAATTCAACAGTTTTGATACGAAGTTGTCGAGCTGGCTCGCCGGCAGGCCCGCGTCGTCGAGCAGCCGGTTATAGAGGATGTGCTCGCGCGTGTGCATCGCCTCCTGGCCAATGAAGCCGGCCACGGCGCGCTTCAGCTCCGGGTCGGTGAGCTGGTCGCGGTAGTGGCGCACGCTGTCCATGAAGAAGCGCTCGCCGGCCGGGAAGAAGATCGACAGCGCGTTGATGAAGTGGGTGACGTGGGGGCCGCGCTCGTGCCAGTCGCTGATGCGGGCTGGCGGGAGGTGCGGATGCACGTCGCGACGGACTGGCATCATGATGTGAGCTCCTTGATCGAAAGCGGACGGCCTGCGCCGGCGGCGTCCAGGAACGGCAGGAGGTCGGTCGCCACGCGGTGCGGGTCTTCCTCCATCGGGATATGGCCCAGGCCGGCGTAGCGGCGCAGGGTGGCGTTGGGCAGCCGCGCCAGGAAGGCGTCGGCGTGCGCGGGCGGAATCCAGCGGTCGCGGTCGCCCCACAGCACCAGCGTCGGCGCGCGCACGCCGGCCAGCAGGTCGGTGGCGAGGTCGGCGAAATCGAGCTTCGGCACCATCCGGCCGATGGCCTCGCGGCTGCCCTCGGCGTAGAAGAAATCGACATAGCGCCGGAAGGTGGCCTCGGGCACGCGCGAGGCATCGCCGTACACATCGCGCGTGGCCGCCCGGATGATCCACTCGGGCAGCAGGCGCGGCGCCGACCAGCGCACCAGCGCGTGGCGGAACAGATCTATATAGATAGGGAGTTGCATCGGGAAACCGGCCGCATCGATCAGCACCAGCCGGTTGACCAGCGAGGGGCGGCGCACGGCCAGGTCCCAGGCGATCAGCCCGCCCAGCGAGTTGCCGATCAGCGTGGCGCGCGAGACCTGCACGGCGGCCAGGAAGGCGTCGATGAAGTCGCGGTAGACGTGGATGTCCATCGTCACCACGCGGCCGCGTGCGTCGCGCAGCGGTCCGGTCAGGCCGAACGGGGCGATGTCGAGCCGCAGCACGCGGTAGCGCTGGCGCAGCGCGGGCATCAGCCCTTCCCAGGTGTGCAGGGACGCGCCGAAACCATGGATCAGCACCAGCGGCTCGCCCTCGGGCACGCCCTCCTCGGTGTAGTGGACCAGCGCGCCCATCACCTGCACCCAGCGCGAGGCCGGCAGCGCGTAGCGGCGCGCCAGCGTAGCGCGGGACAGGCTGAAGAAGCCCACCCGCCCCTGCCCGAACCAGCGCGTGAACGCGCCCGGCGGCGCCTGCAGCGCGGCTTCCCGCGGCAACGCGGCGCGGGTCATGCGCGCTCTCCTTCGCTGGCCGCCGCCGGCGTGCCGTCCGGCATCAGCGTCTTGCGCTTGCGGCGCGTCTCGCGCACCACCAGCGACTGGTACGCCGCCGGCAGCAGGCGCGCCATGGCGTCTGCCGCGTACGCATCGGGCCCCACCAGCACGCGCCGCTTGTTGGCGCGCACGCCGTCCAGGATGATGCCGGCGGCCTTCTCGGGCGTGGTGATGAAGAACTTCTCGAACTCTTCACGGCCCTGCTGGGCATCGCGCACAAGCAGGCCGTTCACGCTCGGCGAGACGCGGCTGTCGCGCGCGATATTGGTCTTGATGCCGCCCGGGTGCACCGTGGTGGCCGAGACGCCGCAGTCCATCAGGTCGAGTTCCTGCCGCAGCGACTCCGTGAAGCCGCGCACCGCGTACTTGCTGGCGTTGTACGCGCCCATGCCGGGCTGCGCGAAGAGGCCGAACACGCTCGAGGTGTTGACGATGTGGCCCTCGCCGCTGGCCTTGAGATGCGGCAGGAAGGCCTTCGTGCCATGGACCACGCCCCAGAAGTTGATGCCGATGATCCAGTCGAGATCGTCGTACTGCATGCCGTCCACGGTGCTGGACAGCGCCACGCCGGCGTTGTTGAAGATCAGGTTGACACGGCCATGCGCGGCGGCCACGTCGTCTGCCCAGGCGTGGACGGCGGCGCGGTCCGCCACATCGACGAGGTGCGCCGTTATCGTCACACCCGGCGCATGGCGCGCGACCTGCGCAGCGGTTTCCGCCAGCCCCGCCTCGTTGCAATCGGAAATCGCCACGTGGCAGCCCTCCTGCGCGAGCTGGATCGCCAGGCATCGGCCCATGCCCGAACCGGCGCCGGTGATGGCGGCCACCTTGTTTCGAAACACCTTCATGCGGGTCTCCTCTTTTATTTGGCGTGTGGGGCTAGACGCGGATCGCGTCGGCGTCCTCGGGCTGCGGCATGCCAGTCGGCTGCCGTGCCGGCCATCGCTCGTAATCGGCCGGTTGGAAAGCCTGCGTGGCGCGGCGGAACTGCCAGGTGAAGCCCGGCCACAGCGTGGTGTTCTTGCCGTTGCGTGGGTCGATGTACCAGCTGGCGCAGCCGCCGGCGCTCCAGATGGCGTGGCCGAGCTTCTGCTGGACGTTGCGGTTGAAGGCGGCCTGCACGGGCGGGCGCACGTCCACGGCCTGGAGGCGGGCCTGGCGCATGTGGCGCAGCGCGTCCAGCACGTAGTTCACCTGCGACTCGATCATGAACACCATCGAGCTGTGGCCCAGGCCGGTGTTTGGGCCGACGATCAGGAACAGGTTCGGGAAGCCGGCCACGGTGGTGCCGAGGTAGGCCTGCGCGCCATCGCGCCAGGCATCGAGCAGGTCTTCGCCGTCGCGGCCGACGATCACGCCGCGCGGCAGCGGGTCCGTGGCGTGGAAGCCGGTGCCGAGGATGATGCAGTCCGCCGGGCGGCGCGTGCCGTCGCGCATGACGATGGCGTCTGCCTCGACGTGGTCGATGCCGGTGGTCACCACGTCCACGTTGGGCCGCATCAGCGCCGGGTAGTAATCGTTCGAAATCAGCACGCGCTTGCAGCCGATGGTGTAGTCCGGCGTCAGCGTGGCGCGCAGGGTCGGGTCCGGCACCTGCCGCCGGAGATGGCGGCGCGCGATGCGCTCCACCGCCTTCATCAGCTTCGGATGGAGCACGAAGCCGAGCACGCGCGATTCGAGCATCCAGTAGATCCCCGTGCGCGCCAGCGCCTGCGTGAACGGCAGGTGACGGAACAGCCAGCGCTCGGTGGCGGAGACCGGCCGGTCCGGCTTCGGCATGATCCACGGCGGGGTGCGCTGGTAGAGGTCGAGCTGATCGACGAGCGGCGCGATCTGCGGCACGAACTGGATCGCGCTGGCACCGGTGCCGATCACGGCAACGCGCTTGCCGGCCAGCGGCGTGTCATGGCGCCACTGCTGCGAGTGGAACATCGCGCCCGCAAAGGTATCGAGGCCGGGAATATTGGGGATCGATGGCCGGCTCAGGCCGCCCATCCCCGACACCAGCACCCGCGCCCGCACGCGCCGGCCATCGGCCATGCGCAGGCGCCAGCAGCCTGCCGGGGCGTCCCAGGTGGCCTGCTGGAGCGAATGCCCAAGGCGCAGGTGAGGGCGCAGGCCGAAGCGGTCCGTGCAGTGTTCCAGGTAGGCGCGGATTTCCGGCTGGGTCGAGAACATGCGCGACCAGTCCGGGTTCGGCGCGAACGAGAACGAATAGAGGTGCGATTGCACATCGCAGGCACAGCCGGGGTAGTGGTTGTCGCGCCAGGTGCCGCCCACCGCCTCGGCCTGCTCGAAGATCAGGAAATCGTCTTCGCCAGACTGCTTGAGGCGGATGGCCATGCCCAGCCCGGCAAAGCCGCTGCCGATGATGGCGATGTCGCAGGTGACTTCGGTGCCAAGACCGGCCGGCAGGTCCACGGGTGCGTTCATAGAGGGCGTTCCGGTGGGTGCGCTGGCGGCGCCGGCTGGCGGCGGTTCGTTAGCGACACCGTTTATTGTGACATTGGTCGATGTCATCATAGGTAGCGCTTCCGGGGCCGGTCAATCCGATGGCTTGAAGGATTGCTCTATTTTTGGGGGATTTCCAGTGTCGTAGCCGTCACATAAAACGACGGCACGGCGATGGGCGCAGCAGTGGGTACGGTTGTCAGCCGCGCGTTTGAAACCGAAGTGGAAGTCGAAATTATTCTCGGGCGCTTAGGCAGAATCGCAACGCCGTCATCCCAAGAACAAAAACGGAGACACCGCATGCCCCGACCAGCTTCCCTCGCCCCACCCCAACGACCCGCGCGTCGCGCATTCCTGAAGGTTGGCGCCGGCTTCTCGGCGGCCATCGCCTGCTCGGCGCTGTTCCCGGGGCTGACCGGCTGCACGCCCGCCGATGCGCCGGAGGCCGGCATGGCGTTCCTGCGCCCGGCCGATGTGACCCTGTTTCGCGCCCTGCTGCCCGCCATCGCCAGCGATCTGGCCACGGTGGACGCCGCCACGCACGAGACGCGGCTGGCCGCCGCCGTAAGGAACATCGACGGAACCATCGCCGCGATGGATCAGAACGGGCGCGGGGAACTACGCAAGCTGCTTGACCTGCTGGCCAGCACGCCGCTGCGCTGGGCCGTGGCGGGCGTTCGGTCGCCGTGGGAGCAGGCCACGCCCGATGCGGTGCGCGCCTTCCTCGCGCGCTGGCGCGCCAGCCGTTTCGAGACGCTCAACGCGGGCGGCGTGGTGCTGGTCAAGCTGGCCAGCGTCGCCTACTTCGTGCTGCCGGGCACCTGGGCTGCGAGCGGCTATCCCGGCCCGAATCCCGCGGTCTATCGCGCCCTCCACAGCTAAGGCTCCCGCTCATGGCCATCGACGATATTTACAGCGCCGGCATCGCGTCCGGCTGGAAGGTGCTGGACGCCGCCACATTCACCGCGCCGCGCACGCTCGACACTGACGTGGCCATCATCGGCACCGGTGCGGGCGGCGGCATGGCCGCCGAAATCCTCAGCGAAGCGGGCCTGCGGGTGCTGCTGCTCGAGGAAGGCGGGCTGCATACCTCGAACAGCTTCCGGGACATGGACGAGGCGCGCGCCTATCGCGATCTCTACCAGGAGGCGGCCGCCCGGGCGACGTCGGACGGTGCGATCGCCGTGCTGCAGGGACGCTCGGTGGGCGGCAGCACCACGGTCAACTGGTCGTCCAGCTTCCGCACGCCGTCCCGGACGCTGGCGCACTGGGCCAGCGAACACGCGGTGACGGGCCACAGCGAGGCCGAGATGGCGCCGTGGTTCGCGCGCATCGAGGCCCGGCTCGGCATGGCGCCATGGGCGATGGCACCGAATCCGAACAACGCGGTGCTCAAGCGGGGCTGCGACCAGCTCGGCTGGGAATCGCACGTGATTCCGCGCAATGTGAAGGGGTGCTGGAACTCCGGCTATTGCGGCTTCGGCTGCCCGGTCAACGCCAAGCAGTCGATGCTGGTGTCGACGATTCCTAACGCGCTCGCCCACGGCGCCACGCTGATCCACCGCGTGCGGGTACGCAAGCTCGACCATGACGGCAAGGCCGTGCACGGGCTGACGGGCGAGGCCCTCGGCTTCGACGGCTATACGCCGACCGGCGTGACGCTGACCGTGCGGGCACGCCATGTGGTGGTGGCGGGCGGGGCCATCAACTCGCCGGCGCTACTGCTGCGTTCGGGGGTGCCGGATCCGCACGATCTTGTCGGTCGTCGCACGTTTATTCATCCGGTGAATTTGAGCATTGCGGAAATGCCGGAGCTTATCGAACCGTACTATGGGGCGCCCCAATCCATCGCCTCGGACGAATTTCAGTGGCGCAATGGCGCCACCGGCCCGATGGGCTACAAGCTGGAGGTCCCGCCGATGTTCCCCGGCATCAGCGCTGGCGTGCTCAACAATTTTGGCGATGCGCTGCGCCGCGAGATGGCCGCGTTGCCGCACACCAACGCCATGCTGGCGCTGTTGCGCGACGGCTTCGTGCCGGATAGCCCCGGCGGCCGGGTGCGCGTGGCCGACGACGGCAGCCCGGTGCTGGACTACGCGCTGAGCGACTACGTCTGGGACGGCGTGCGCCGCGCCTGGCTGAGCATGGCCGAGGCCCAGTTCGCCGCTGGCGCCAAAAAGGTGCGTCCCGCCCATCTGGACGCCGCCTGGTACACCAGCTGGCCGCAGGCGCGCGACGCCATCCAGACCCTGCCCCTGAAGCCGTTCCGTGCCCTGCTGTTCACCGCCCACCTGATGGGCGGCTGCGCGATGAGCGACGACCCGGCGCACGGCGTGGTCGATAGCCAGGGCCGGCATCACCATTTGTCCAATTTGTCTGTGTGCGACGGGTCAGTGTTTCCTACGAGCATCGGGGCGAATCCCCAGTTGTCAGTTTTCGCATTGACGGCGCAAAATGGTATGTCGCTAGCAGCTCGCATCACGGCGTGATGGGATCGGCGGCGGCCCGCTCGGGGGGGCGGTAGCGTTGGGTTGGGGATCGCGCAGCGGAGGCAAACCGCCGCCAGGCTTGGCATCACAAGGCATGGCGGAGGCCCGGCGACTGTGGCGACCCTACGGATTCGCGTAGGTTTTCTGCCTGGCGGATCGGTACTCGCGGTCTAGAGGAACTCTTCGAAAATTGCACTTGTGAAACAGTCGAGGCGGTGAAGTAGGCTTCGTACAACCGTTTCAAGCATCCGTACGCCGACAGAGCAACGGAGCCACAGTGGTAGTGGATATTTGCAGGGGTCCACAGCAGTAATTTTGCGAGAGACACCCCATGAAGACCGGCAAAAGCACGGCAGGCGATACCAAGGCGCGGATCCTGGATGCGACCGAGAAGCTGTTCATCGAAGTGGGCTACGAAGCGACCTCCCTGCGGCAAGTCACGTCGCGGGCGATCGTCAATCTCGCAGCCGTCAACTACCACTTCCGCAGCAAGGAAATGATGATGCAGGCGGTGCTCGGCCGCCGGCTGGATCCACTCAACACGCGGCGACTGGCGCTCCTCGATGCCTGCGAGGCCCGCTGGCCCGGCCACGCCATCCGCTGCGAACACGTGATGGGCGCGCTGTTCGTGCCCGCGCTGCAGATGGCACGCCAGCCCGAGATCGGCGGTCCGTCCTTCCTGCGCCTGCTCGGGCGGGTGTACTCGGACACCTCGCCATTCATCCAGTCCTACCTGATGGGGCACTACGCTCCGGTGTTCGGGCGCTTCTTCGAAGCCTTCGCCCGGGCGCTGCCGGACGTGCCACGCCAGGAACTCGGCTGGCGCCTGCATTTCGCGCTCAAGGCGCTGGCCGGCGTGCTGGCCGGCGACGAACTCGGCAACCTGATGCCGGCGTTCACGCAGGGCAAGAGCATGAGCGATGCGCACGTGCTGGCCCAGCTGACGTCGATGGTGGTGGCAGCCCTCAAGGCGCCCTCGCCCGAGACGCAGGAGCTGGGCGCGCTGCAGGACGTGTTCGACATCGGCGATGCTCAGCAGGCCGATGAGCAGGCACATATGGCGGCCCTGGCCGCCACCGTGGAGGACGAGGCCCACCAGGCCGCCGTTGCCACGGCCGCCGCCGTGAACCGTGCCCGACGCGGCACGCGCACGGTACGCAACGAAGGGGCCACGCGCGCGGCCACCGCCAGCCTGGCGGTACGCCGCGAGATGTGTCCCGCTTTCCCCAGCAATCCGCTCGACGACTGGATGCGCACCCGCTCCAGAAACTAGCCGTGCGCGGCGGTCTCCATCGGGACCGCCGCCCTGGCACCGAGCGCGCGACGACCCGCGTCGCGCCGGGATTGCCCTGATTCGAGATCGATTCTTTTCGCCACGCCACCGCGAGGCGTGACGCCCTGCGCGCCCCGCACGGGCGCCCTGCTGCCCGCCATTTGCCCACGCCTTGCACAACAACAGACAAGAGACACGCGATGAAGCCATTACATCTGGTCGCCGCCATCGGCGCCGTCATCGGCCTGCTGGCCACGCAACACGTTGGCCTGCCGCTGGCCCGCGCCCAGACCGCGCCGCCGGCCGCCCCAACCATGAGCGCCCCCGCCGCAGCACCGGGTACGCGCGCCGCCACGCCCTATGACGGCATCCCGGCCGCCCAGCAGTCGGCGCTGTTCTCGAAGCAGGTTGCCAGCGGCGAGCTGGCCGCGCTGCCCGATGCGCAGCTACTGGCCACCTTCGACGCCCTGCAGCCCGAGACCCTGCTGATGTGGGCGCGCGCCGAGATGAGCCGCTATCCCGAATACGAATACTGGATGACCCGCCAGGAGCGCCTCAATGGCCAGTGGCAGGACACCCCGGCGCGGATGATGATCCGCTACCGCCACCAGCCGCGCCAGCTCTACGCCAAGTGGCTGCCCAACGGCGTGCAGTCCGGGCAGGAAATTCTCTATGACGAGACCCGCCGCAAGGACGAGATGTACGGCCACCTGGGCGGCATCATGGGCTTCACGTCGATGTGGATCTCGCTCGATGGCACGCTCGCCAAGTCTCAGTCGAACCATACGGTCCGCGACTTGGGCTTCCAGTTCGTGCTGTCGATGCTCGAACGCGACGCGCGCTCGCTGCGCGCCGCCGGCCTCTCCGAAAAGTACAACCGGGCCGAGATCGTGCGCGAACAGGGCGTGCGCATGGTGGCGCTGACCTGGGACCTCCCCGAGGGCGCGCCCAAGTACTACGCCAAGAAGGTGCAGCTGATGCTGGATCTCAAGCACCCGTGGCCGCGCGTGGAAACCGCGTGGGATGCGGACGGCAACATGGTCGAGAAGATCGTGTTCGAGCGCGCGGTGAAGAAGACCTTCGACGCCGCCACGTTCGACCCCGCCAACAGCGAGTACAAGTTCTGACCGCCGCGCGAGTGCGTACGCCGGGCGTTTGAATGTGGACGCAGGGGCCTCCGCACACGGTTTGAACGCTGGGCCCCCGCGCTTGCACGGCAACGCTGACAGACCGGCCACCGGTGTTTGGAACGAGCGCTCTATTGACGCTCAAACGCGCCAGACGCGAGAGTCCGACCCACCGCGAGAGATCCGCAACAAGCGGACCGCCGGTCATAACAACATGGAGACAAGTCATGTCCGAGCTGCACCTTCGGCCCGCGCCACATCGCGCCCCTAACAGCGCCCTTAGCTTCGCCGCCACCCTGGCTGGGGTAAGCCTGACGCTCACGCTGGCCGCTTGCGGCGGCGGGGGCGATGACCCGGGCACCGCCGCGCCCGCCGCCGCCCAGCAGTGCGGCGCCACCAACAGCTGCCCCGCCACCGGCCCCACGCAGAACCAGCCCGTGGCCGCGCTGTGCCCGGACACGCTCGACTACAACACCACCTACACGGGCGGCTCCGGCGCTGGCGAACTCGTGAAGATGCAGTTCGACTCCACGCAGGGCACCTACCGCATCCAGATCCTCGAATCGGCCGTGCCGAAGGCCACCAACGACATCTACCCGACGCGCGGCGGCGTGACGCTGACCGGCACGATGGCGCATCCCACGCGCCCGCTGCCCACCCCGGCGCAGAACCAGTGCGCCTACGAGCTGAAGACGGCCACGGCCTCCGACGGCGTCTCCCAGGCGCTGATCGACCCGGCCAACCCGCCGATCATCTTCGTCGGCAACGGCGTGGCGGGCGGCGGCATTCCGGGGGCGACGATCGAGTACGCCGGCATCTTCGGCATCGGCGCGATCCCGAAGACCACCTTCCCGATGTACCCGGTGCTGGCCTTCGCCCAGACCGAGACCGACTTCGCCAAGGTGGCCGGCACCTACAACGTGCTCGGCTACCACCTCGTGCCGTCCGGTGGCGAGCTGTCCCCGGCCGGCTACTTCCTGCCTGCCACGGCGCAGACCGTGGAGACGCTCAATGCCGATGGCACCTGTCACGCATCGAGCGGCAACTGCGTGACCACGGGCCAGCCGTGGAAGCTGCGCGGGGGCACCGACGGCGCGTTCGACAGCGACAACGCCAATAGCACCCAGCCCTACCCGCATTTCTTCGACAAGGCCTTCCTGCAGGACCCCAACAGTCTCGCCAAGGGCGTGCTGGTGGTCGGCAAGCTCGACGGCGCGCAGGTGCCGCTGCTGATCCGCGTCGGCTATGCCCGCATCGACCTGGCGGCGAACATCCTCAGCGTGGATGACGAATCGGGCCTGGCGCTGCTCTCGCCCACCACCGCCACCACGCAGGCGGCGATGCAGGGCAGCTACATCGGCTCGGGCAGCGACTTCAAGTACCTCTCGTCGATCGTCCACGACAACCTCGTCGCGCTGATCGATCCGCAGGACTCGTCGCTCAAGCCGGTGGGCGGCTTCCAGATGGACTTCACGCAGGCCACCCAGCCCGGCGTAGTGGCCACCACCGACAACAGCGGCGTCACCGGCAAGCTGATCACCACCGGCCCGGTCTACGCGCACCTGTTCGGCACCGCCGCGAGCCCCACGTTCCGCGTGAGCGCGCTGGCCAGCCGCTGATTCCGCACCCCACACCATAAGAAAGACCAAGGAGACGCCTCATGCCCCAACTGCCCTCCCCGCTTCCTGACTCGCTCCCCGTCCCCCGTCGCCAACCGTGGCTGGGCCGGCTCGCGCTGGTACTCGGCGCCACCGCCCTGCTCGCCGCCTGCGGTGGCGGCGGGGACAGCGGCGGTGGCACCGCCACGCCGGCCGCCGCGCCGGTGCGGCTGTGCCCGAGCGCCATCGACTATTCCACGCCCTACATCGGCGGCACGGGTTCGGGCGAACTGGTCAAGGTGCAGATCGATACCACCCAGCGCACCTGGGCTGTCACCTTCCTCGATTCATCGGTGCCGCGCAACACGGGCACCATCAAGCCGACCCGCTCCGACCCCACCGGCGGCAAGAACGTGATGACCGGCACGCTGGCCAAGGAAACCGGTCTGCCGACGGAGAAGCTCAACCAGTGCGCGTTCCAGCTGCTCGGCGCCAGCCTCGACCCGGCCCGGCCGGCGCGGCTGTTCATCGGGCAGGGCGTGATGGGCGGCACCATCCCGGGCGCGCGCATCCAGTTCAACGGCATCGCCGGCGCGGGCTCGGTGCCGGATACCACCTTCCCGTTCTTCCAGTTCATCGGCTTCGCGCAGACCGAGACCGACCTGACCAAGATTGCCGGAAGCTACAACGGCTCGGGCTTCCATGAGGTGCCATCGAAGAAGTTCCAGATGGTGGCGCAGGACTACCGCATGGCGCTGGCGGCCGATGGCTCGTTCACGGTGTGCGACAACAAGGCCGGTGGCACCTGCAAGCAGCGCGGCGACAAGTTCGTGCCGCAGGACAACGGCACCCTGCTCTCCACGCGCTACGAGGGCGAACTGCCGCCGACGCTGGGCGCCGTGCTGGGCCGCGCCTACCTGATCGTCGGCAAGCTGGCCGGGCACCTCGTGCCGATCATGATCCGGGTGGGCTTTGCCAACGACGACTTCACCCAGTTGCCGGTGGGCGCCGATGACGAGATCGGCATCGGCATGATGGCGCAGGCGGTCTCCGCGCCGCAGGGCACCTACAACGCCGAGTACGTGGGGGTGGACAGCAACTTCGAGTACCGCGTGACGGCACTGGTCGATGGCGACGCGGCCATGCTCGACCCATTCCGCGCCTCGGACGCCACGCTGGCCACGGCGATGAAGCTCGACTTCTCGCAGACGGTGCCCGGCGTGGTCACCACCACTCGCAAGGACGTCGGCGCCAGCGGCCCCAAGGGCAAGTTCATGTTCACCGGCCCACGCGGCGTGTTCGGCTTCGTCGAGGACCGCAACGGCTCGCCCTACTTCACCGTCGGCGCGTTTGTCGAATAACGGACAGGAGACACAACATGACCCTGCACCGCCTGTTCGCCCGCCTCGCCACCATCGCCACGCTGGCCGCGTGCGCCGGCATGCCGACCGCCCACGCCCAGAAAGCCGGGGACAACGTCGTCTCGGCGGGCTGGTTCCATATCCAGACCCACGGCACGAGCCCGCCGCTGACCACCAGCGTGGTGGACGTGCCGATCAACTACCCGCTCGGCCTGCCCTCCACGTTCACGGCGCCGGGCAGCGGCCTGTCGACGTCGAATGCCGATACGCTGGGGCTGACCTTCAGCCACTTCGTCACGGACAATATCGCCGTGACGGCCGTGGGTGGCATTCCGCCCGAGTTCAAGCTGTACGGCCACGGCGAGCTGATCCCGCCGGGGCCCGCCGGCGCACTGGGGCGGCAGAGCCTGGGCGATCCGTCGCTGAACCCGATCATCACGCGCGCCCGCCAGTGGAGCCCTGCCGCGATGGTCCAGTATCACTTCCTGGAGCCGGGCACGCGCTTCCGGCCGTTCCTGGGGGTGGGCGTGTCGTACAACTTCTTCACCGATATCCGCGTGAATCCGGCCTTCGCGGAGTCGGTCAACAACAACCTCGGCGCGGTGCTGGCGGCCGGCGCCGGTATCCCGGGGCCGACTTCGGTCCATGCCGATGCCTCGTCGTCGTGGGCGCCGGTGTTCAACGTCGGCGGCACCTACAACTTCAACGAGCACTGGGGCGTGACGGCGGCGGTGACCTACATCCCGCTGAAGAGCACCTCGACGATGACCATCAAGGCGTCTGACGGCACCACGCTGTCCACCTCGAAGACGAAGCTCGAACCGAATCCGATCATCTTCTTCCTGGCGGCGACGTACAAGTTCTGATCCGGCGCTCCCAAGCAAAAAGGGCGAAGCTCGCGCTTCGCCCTTTTTGCATCTGCGTTGCCGCAGTCCTTACTGTGCCGAGGTGCCCGTCGGCGGCGTGGTGGCCTGCGCCACTGCACCCGTCTCGGTCAGCCCGCCGCCCAGCGCGCGGTACAGGTCGATCGAGTTGACCAGACGCAACTGCCGCGCCTGGATCAGCGCCTGCTCGGCGGAGAACAGCTGGCGCTGCGCGTCGAGTTCGTCCAGATAGCTCGCCACGCCGCTGCGGAAGCGCAGCCGGGACAGCTCGTAGCGCGCCGATTCCGCGTCGCGCTGCTGCTGCTGGCCGGCCACCTGCTCTTCAAGCGTGCCGCGCGCCACGAGGGCGTCGGCCACTTCGCTGAAGGCCACCTGGATGGTCTTCTCGTAGTTGGCCACCTGGATGTTCTTGCGCACGTTCGCCAGGTCGAGGTTCGACAGATTGCGGCCGTAGTCGAAGATCGGCAGCACCAGCTGCGGCGAGAACGACCAGATGTTGGCGCCGGAGTCGAACAGGTTGGTGAACGAGGTGCTGATGTTGCCGGCGCTCGCGGTCATCGTGATGCGCGGGAAGAACGCCGCCCGCGCCGCGCCGATGTTGGCGTTAGCCGACAGCAGGGCCTGCTCGGCCTGGCGGATGTCCGGACGCTGCGTCAGCAGATCGGACGGCAAGCCTTCCGGGATGTCGCTGATGATGTGCTCGTCGGACAGCTGCATCGGTGCCGGCAGGTTGGCAATCTCGCCGATCGGCTTGCCCACCAGCACTTCCAGCGCGTTCTGCGCCTGCGCACGCTGGCGCGCCAGCTGCGCGGCGGCCACGCGGGCCTGCGCCACGAGCGACTCGTTGTCGCGCAGATCCAGGGCCGAGGTGGCCCCCGCATCGAAACGCCGCTTCGCCAGCTCGAACGTGCTCTGGCGCGCTTCCAGCGTGTTGCGGGCCAGGTCGTACTGCTCGGCCGCCGCGCGCTCGGCGAGATAGGCCTTGGCGACTTCGGACACCAGCGAGATGTAGGCGGCGCGATGGGCCTCCTCGGTGCTCAGGTACTGGGCCAGCGCGGCGTTCGACAGGCTGCGGACGCGCCCGAAGAAGTCCAGCTCCCACTGGGTCACCGACAGGCCCACCTGGTAGATGTTGCCCGTGAACGATTGATCGACGCCCGAGGTTGCCCCGGAGAACCGGCCGCGCTGGAAGCTCGCGTTGCCGTTCAGGGTCGGCAGCAGGTCCGCGCGCTGGATCCGATACTGCGCGCGCGCTTCCTCGATACGCAAGGCCGCCGTGCGCAGGTCGCGGTTGTTCTCCAGCGCCGTGGCGATCAGCCCCTGCAGGCGCGGATCGGTGAAGAAGTCGCGCCAGCCGATGTCCGTGGCGCGGCGGGTCTCGCCGCTCTTCACCTCGGCCGATGCGTAGCCCTCCGGCGCCGCCGGAAAGCCAGCCGCGACCGGCGCGGCCGGACGGTCATAGTGCGGCGCCAGCGTGCAGCCCGTCAGCACGCCGGCCACCAGCAGCAGTGTGGTCAGTGTCTTGGTCATGTCAGTTTTTCTCCTGGGCTTCTTCCAGGCGCGCGCGTTCCCGCTCGTGCTGGCTCGCGCTGCCCTTGAAGCGGCCGCGCACCACCACGAAGAATACCGGCACCAGGAAAATCGCCAGCACCGTGGCCGTGATCATCCCGCCCATCACGCCCGTCCCGATGGCGCGCTGGCTGCCCGAGCCCGCGCCGGTGGCAATCGCCAGCGGCAGCACGCCCAGGATAAATGCGAACGACGTCATCAGGATCGGCCGGAAGCGCAGGTGCACCGCCTCGAGCGTCGCCTCGACCAGCCCCTTGCCCTGGGCCTGCAGGTCCTTGGCGAACTCCACGATCAGAATGGCGTTCTTCGCCGAGAGGCCGATCGTCGCGATCAGGCCCACCTTGAAGTACACGTCGTTGGGCATGCCGCGCAGCGTCACGCCGAGCAGCGCGCCGAGCACGCCCAGCGGCACCACCAGCAGCACCGCCACCGGGATCGACCAGCTCTCATACAGCGCGGCCAGGCACAGGAACACGATCACCAGCGACAGCGTGTAGAGAATCGGCTCCTGCGAACCGGCCAGGCGCTCTTCATACGACTGGCCCGACCACTCGAAGCCGAAGCCCGGCGGCAGCTTGGCGAAGTTTTCCTCCATCACGCGCATGGCCTCGCCCGTGGACTTGCCCGGCGCAGCCTGGCCAGCCAGCTTCACGGCCGGCATGCCGTTGTAGCGCTCCAGGCGCGGCGAGCCCATGATCCACTGCGACGTGGCGAACGCGGCAAACGCCACCATGTCGCCATTGGCATTGCGCACGCGCAGCTTGGTCAGGTCGTCCGGCAGTTGCCGGTCCGCGCCCTCAGCCTGCACGATCACGCGGCGCACGCGGCCTTCGTAGATGAAGTCATTCACGTACGAGGAACCGAAGGCGATGGTCAGCGTGGCGTTGATATCCGCCACCGTCACGCCCAGCGCCCGCGCCTTTTCGCGGTCGATGTCGATGCGCAGCTGCGGCGCGTCTTCCTGGCCCTCCGGGCGCACGCCCTGGAGCACCGGATTCTGCGCCGCCATGCCGAGCATCTGGTTACGCGCTTCCATCAGCTTGGCGTGGCCCTGCCCCGTGCGGTCCTGCAGGCGGAAGTCGAAGCCCGACGAATTGCCGAGTTCCGAGATCGCAGGCGGGTTCAGCGGGAAGATGATCGCATCCTTGATGAACGACAGCGCGCCGAATGCCCGGCCCACCAGCGCCTGGGCGGTCTGGTCCGCGCCGGGGCGCTCCTTCCAGTCCTTGAGCCGCACGAAGGCGATACCGCCGTTCTGGCCACGGCCGAAGAACGAGAAGCCCGCCACCGTGATCATCTGGTCGACGACCTTCGACTCCTTCTGCAGGTAGTAGTCCTCGATCTGCTTGAGCACGCCGATGGTGCGCTCCTGCGTGGCGCCCTGCGGGAGCTGCACGACCGTGATCATGTAGCCCTGGTCCTCATCGGGCAGGAACGACGACGGCAGGCGCTGGAACAGCAGCACCACGCCGGCGATGATCAGCGCGTAGATGATCAGGTAGCGGCCCGAGCGCTTCAGGATGCGCGCGACCATGCCCTGGTAGCCGGTGGACGCCGTGGCGAACGTGCGGTTGAACCAGCCGAAGAAGCCCTTCTTCTCTTCGTGATGGCCGGCCTCGACCGGCTTGAGCAGCGTGGCGCACAGCGCCGGGGTCAGCGTCAGCGCCAGCACGGCCGAGAACGCCATCGAGGCGATCAGCGACAGCGAGAACTGGCGGTAGATGTTGCCGACCGAGCCCGAGAAGAACGCCATCGGGATGAACACGGCGGTCAGCACCAGCGTGATGCCGACGATGGCGCCCGTGATCTGGCCCATGGCCTTGCGGGTGGCCTGGCGGGGCGAGAGCCCCTCCTCGCTCATGATCCGCTCGACGTTCTCGACGACCACGATGGCATCGTCCACCAGGATACCGATGGCCAGCACCATGCCGAACATCGTCAGCACGTTGATGGAGAAGCCGAAGGCCAGCATCGCCCCGAACGTGCCGAGCAGCGCCACTGGCACCACCAGCGTCGGGATCAGCGTGGCGCGGAAGTTCTGGAGGAACAGGTACATCACCAGGAACACCAGCACCACGGCTTCGAGCAGCGTCTTGACCACTTCCTCGATCGAGATCTTCACGAAGGCGGAGGTGTCGTACGGCACGCTGAACTCGTAGTCCGGCGGGAAGTAGCGTTGCAGCTCTTCCATCTTCGCGCGCACGGCGGTGGCCGTGGCCAGCGCGTTACCCGTGGGCGCGAGCTTGATGGCGATGGCCGACGCCGGCTTGCCGTTGATGCGGGCCAGCGTGGAGTAGTCCGCGCCGCCCAGTTCCACACGGCCTACGTCCTTGATGCGCACCGACGACCCATCCGGGTTCGTGCGCAGCAGGATGTTGGCGAACTGCTCGGGCGTGGTCAGCCGGCTTTCCGTGCTCACCGTGGCGTTCAGCTCCGTGCCCCGGGGCGACGGCGTGCCGCCCAGTTCGCCCACGGCGACCTGGATGTTCTGCTCGGAAACCGCCGCGGTCACGTCCAGCGGCGTCAGGTTGTAGCCGGTCAGCTTGGCCGGATCCAGCCAGACGCGCATGGCGTACTCGGTACCGAACAGGTCGGCCGAGCCCACGCCGGGCACGCGGCGGATGGAGTCCACCACCTGCGCGGAGACGAAGTTACCGAGTGCGATCGCATCCGTATTGCCGGACTTGGACGAGACCGTGATGAACATCATGTAGTTGTTGCCGGCCTTGTCCACCTTCACGCCCTGCTGGCGCACCTCCGCCGGCAAGCGCGCTTCCACGCGCTTGAGGCGGTTCTGCACCTCCACGGAGTTCAGGTCGACGTTCGAGCCCGGCGCGAACGCGATGTTGATCGACGCCAGCCCGGACGCCTCGCTTTGCGACTCGTAGTACAGCAGGTTCGGCGCGCCGTTGAGTTCCTGCTCGATCACGGACACCACCGAGTCCTCGATGGTCTTGGCGGACGCACCGGGGTAAGTCGTGGTCACCGAAATGATCGGGGGGGCGATGTTGGGGTACTGGGCGATCGGTAGCTGCAGGATCGCCAGCACCCCGCCGAGCGCGATGATCAGCGCGAGCACCCACGCGAACACCGGCCGGTCGATAAAAAACTTGGCCATGAATCTGGCTCCCTATCTATTACTTATGGTGCGATGGCGCGGGTCAGCCTTGGGTGGCCGGGGTCGACGCGGTCTTCGGCGCCTGGAACGGCACGGCCTTGGCGGGCGCGCCCGGCTGCACCTTCTGCAGCCCTTCCACGATCACCTTCTCGCCGCCCTTCAGGCCTTCGGTGATGATCCAGCGGTCGTCGATCGCCTGCGGTGCCTTGACCGGCACCACGGCCACCTTGCCGTCGGCGCCCACCACCATCACGCTGGCGCCCTGCGCCGTGCGGATCAGCGCGCGCTGCGGCACGGTCAGGGCGTTCTCGTCCACGCCCTGCTCGATCTTCACGCGCACGAAGGTGCCCGAGAGCAGTTCGCGCTTGGCGTTCGGGAACTCCGCGCGCAGCGTGATCGAGCCGGTGGTCGGGTCCACGGTCATGTCCGTGAACAGCAGCTTCCCGGTCTGGCTGTACTCGCGGTCGCCCGCCTCGGGGAACAGGTGCACACGGGCACCGCCATTCACACCCTTGACCTGACCATTCTCGATGGCCCGGCGCAGGCGTGCCACTTCGGCGGCAGGTTGCGTGAACGTCACCCAGATCGGATCGACCTGCTCGACCACCGTCAGCTTGGTGGCTTCGCCCTTGCCGACCAGCGCGCCTTCGGTGACCAGCGCGCGGCCCACGCGGCCGGAGATCGGCGCGGTGACCGTGGTGTAGCCCAGGTTGATCTGGGCCGTGGTCACGGCAGCCTTGGCGGCGGCGATGTCGGCATTGGCCTGGCCGGCAGCGGCCACGGCGTCATCGAACTCCTGCTTGCTGACCGCGTTGGCGGCCACCAGCGGCTTGTAGCGCTCGGCCTTCTGACGCGCGGAGACGGCGTTGGCCTCGGCCCGCTCCAGCTGCGCCCTGGCGGACGCCAGCTGGGCCTGGTACGGGGCCGGATCGATGCGGAACAGCACCTGGCCAGCCTTCACTTCGCCGCCTTCGGTGTAGTTGCGGGACAGCACGATGCCTTCCACGCGGGCGCGCACTTCGGCGGTCCGCACGCCTTCCAGGCGGCCCGGCAATTCATTGATGACGGCAACAGCGGACGGTGTGACGGTAACCACACCCACTTCGGCCGGCGGCATGGCGCCGCCCTGCGGGGCCTTCTGGCCGCAGGCGGACAACGCCAGGACCGCCACGGCGGCGGCAACGCAATGGATACGTTGGGACTTCCTCATCGATAACCCCATGATGATGTTTGAGATCTGCCGCACTGGCCGCATGTGACGGCCGGACGGGCGCGCCACTGCGTGGCGAGTGCGGAAAAGCGTAATGCGCACCGCAAGCCGGCCCCCTTGAGCGGGCGCATGGCTAGCGGCGTTGGTGCGTTAAAACTGGCAGGTTGGTGCCCGGCGCGTCGGCCGTGACGTCACTTTGCGTGCAGGGCGTCACTGGATCTTGGGCTGGCCGACGATCGAGCAAGCGCGTAGTATATATACATTCAAGCATGTATGTTAAGTCCGGCACGCAAACAGCGCCTTTTACAACACTTTGAAGCGCAGCCTTTTTGACGCAATCTTGACGATTTGCGTCAACAGTGAGCACGAATATTGCGGGCAGGTTAGGATGCGCCCCGCCGATGGCGGTGTCGCCATGAACAAATGAGAGGTTGTCGTCACAATCGTGTGGCACAACGGAGACCTGGGCGGATAAGCGTCCGCTGGCAGGAAAGAGGAAATGGTCAGACGTACCAAGGAAGAAGCGCAGGAAACCCGCAACCGGATCCTGGATGCCGCCGAGGCGGTGTTCCACGCCCGTGGCGTGGCGCGCCCGTCACTTGCAGATATTGCCGAAGCGGCCGGCGTCACGCGCGGCGCCATCTACTGGCACTTCAAGAACAAGAGCGATGTCTTCGCGGCCATGTGCGACCGCGTGAACCTGCCGGTGGAGGCGCTGATCGCCCCCGAGCGGCGTGCGCTGCGCGAGGATCCGCTGAACAGCATCCGCGACATCTGCGCCTTCGTATTCAAGCAGACCGTGGTGAACCCGCAGTGGCGCCGCGTCTTCGAGATCATCTTCCACAAGTGCGAGATGGTGCAGGACAACGGCGCGATCTTCGAACGCCAGCGCCAGTCGCACAAGGAAGGGCTGGTCAAGATGCACGAGCACCTGCGCATGGCCGTGGAATGCGGCCAGCTACCGGAGGATCTCGACATCCCGCTGGCCGTCAACGCCTTCCACGCGGCCATTGGCGGCGTGCTGGCGCACTGGCTGTTCTCGCCCGAGGATTTCGAACTTAATCACGAAGCCGAGCGGCTGGCCGACGCCATGATCGACATGCTGCGTTTCTCCACCGCGCTCCGGAAAGGCTACGTGCCGCGCCCGATGGGGCCGATCGACGCCGAAATGGCCACGTTCTGCGGGTCGTCCACGCCACAGGCCCTGGCCGAATAAGCCTCCCCAGCCCTATCCCCGCAGCGCCTCGCGCCAGCGCGCCAGGAACGCCCGCTTGCGCAGGGCGTCCTGCGCGGCCAGCAGGCCGGGGCCCACGCTGATCGGCTTGAGCGCATAGCCGAGCCGCTCCGCCAGCGTCTGGGCCGTGTAGGCGCTGTCAGTATCGGTGCGAATCGTATAGAGCTGGGAAGTCGACTTGCCGAGCTGCGCCTGCCCCTCGCGCGAGAGCACGAAGTCCAGCCACAGCCGCGCCGCATTGGGCCGGGGCGCCTGCCGGGCGATAAACGCCACGCGCGACATCACCAGCGTGTAGTCGCGCGGCGCGATCACGCCGATGCTGGCGCCGCGCTCCATCAGCGACAGCGCGTACGACCCCAGCAGGTTGTAGCCGAGCACCAGCTCGCCGCTGGCGATGCCTTCGATCATGTCCGCCGTCGAGGCCGACAGCTTCACGCCCGCGCGACCCAGCGCCTGCGCCAGATACCAGAACTCGCTGCCCATGCGCGCGTCCTGCTGCGCAAGCAGGTAGCCCACCCCCGAACGCTCCACGTCATAGGTCACGATGCGCCCGCGCCACTGCGGCCCGCGCTCCTGCAGCAGCCGCGCCAGCCCGCTGCGGCTGCCGGGCACATGCGCGCCATCGAAATACTTGCGGTTGTAGACGATCACGGCCGGCTCGAAGGTCGTGCCCCAGGCCTCGTCACGCCACACCGCCCAGCTCGGCAGGCCGGCGCGCTCGGGCGAGTTGTAGCGCTGGGCATAACCGTCGTTGACAAGCTTGATCTGGAGGTCCATCGCCGTGCTCCACAGCACATCGGCGAACGCCGCGTCGCGCGGCGCGCGCGTGGCGCCCAGCGCGGCGCTCTCGGCCAGGAATCGATCGTTCAGCTCCACCGTGTTCAGGTCCGCGTAGCGCACGCGCACGCCGGGGTAGCGCGCTTCGAAGGCGGCGATCAGCGGCTGGACCACCGCGAGATCCGTCGACGCGTAGACCGCCACGGCGCCCTCACGCTGGGCCCGTTCGATGATGCCGGCGTACTCGGGCGGATAGCCGTCCGGCACGCGCGGCGCGGCCTGGGCCAGTGCGGGCAGGGCGGCCATCGCGGCACCCGCGCGCAGCAGGTGCCGGCGCACCGGCGATGCGGGCGCGGAGGACGGCGTCGGCAGGGGCGATGTCAGGACGCGATTCGGCAAGGCGGAACGGAGGGCGATGAGGGACAGGCCGCCGACACCGGCGGGCAGGGCGGAGGTATTATAGGCGCCCTCGGGACGCGCCCGCGCCCTCGATTCCCGATCCGGCAGAGGAGGTCCGGCATGCGTATCCTGCTGGTAGAAGATGAGGTGGAACTGGCCCGCTGGGTGGCCCGCGCGCTGGAGCAGGGCGGCTTCGTCATCGAGCACGTGGCGGACGGCCTGCAGGCCGAAGCCCGGCTGATGGCCGAGGAATACGACGCCGTGGTGCTCGACCTGCGCCTGCCCGGCAAGGACGGCCTGGCCGTGCTCAAGGCCATGCGTGGCCGCGACGACCGCACGCCGGTGCTGATCCTGACCGCCCAGGACACCCTCGACGAACGTGTGCGCGGCCTGAACCTCGGCGCCGACGACTACCTGCCCAAGCCCTTCGCCATCGCCGAACTCGAGGCGCGCATCCTCGCCCTGATCCGCCGCAGCCGTGGCCGCGCTCATCCCCGCCTGCAATGCGGCACGCTGGTATTCGATGGCGAGACGCGCAGCTTCACCCTCGGCGGCGCCCCGCTGGCGCTCACGCCACGCGAATCCACGCTGCTCGGCGCGCTGCTGGCCCGCAGCGGCCAGCCGCTGACCAAGGCGCAACTGCTCGACAAAGTCTTCTCGCTCGATGCCGACGTGAGTCCGGACGCCATCGAGGTGCTGGTCTACCGCCTGCGCAAGAAGCTGACCGGCCATGGCGTGACCATCGTCACGCTGCGCGGCTTCGGCTACCTGCTGGAACCCGAGGCCGAGGCCTGACATGAGGCGCCGCCGCCCGCGCACGCCAACGCCGGCGCGGCCCTGGCTGCGCGGCAGCCTGCGCCGCCAGCTACTGATCCTGCTCGTGCCGGCGCTGGCGCTGATGATGGCGGTGGACAGCTGGTTCACCTACGGCACGCTGCGCCACGCCGCCAACACCGCCTACGACCGCTCGCTCTACGGCTCCGTGCGCACCATCGACAACGCCATCGGCATGGCCGGCGAGAGCGTGCAGCTGACGCTGCCGGATGCCGCGATGGAGATGTTCGAGACCGCCGCGCAGACCCACGTGTTCTACCGGGTGTCGATGGAGCGGGCAGGGCGCGTGGAGACCGTGACCGGCTATGACGACCTGCCGCTGCCGGCGGGCACCCTCGTCAACAATCAGACCCGCTTCTACGACGCCACCTATCGCGGCGAGCCGGTGCGCATTGCGGCGATGGCCCGGCCGGTCTACCGGCCCGACGCGCGCATCCGCGTGATCATCCAGGTGGCCGAGACCGCCGAACCCCGCTCGGCGCTGATCGCCAATGTCTGGCGCAGCGCGCTGCTGCGCGACCTGGCGCTGATTGTGCTGTCGGCCCTGATCCTGGTGGGCGGCGTGACCTATGTGCTGCGTCCGCTGCAGCGCGTGCGCGACGATGTGCGCGCGCGCTCGCCCCAGGACCTGACGCCGCTCGAATTCGACCGCGTGCCGGTGGAAGTGCGTCCGCTGGTGGACGCGGTGAACCTGCACGTCTCGCGCTCCGAGACCATGGCGCAGTCGCAGGCCCAGTTCATCGCCGATGCCGCGCACCAGCTGCGCACACCGCTGGCCATCCTCAAGACGCAGGCCGAGTTCGCCCAGCGGCAGCTGGCGGCCCGCCACAGCGAGGCCGGGCGCGAGGCGGCTGGCGAAGCGGTGGGCGGCATCGTCACGCAACTGGAGCAAGCCGCGCGGCTGACGAACCAGCTACTGGCGCTGGCGCGTGCTCGGCAGCCAGTGCGCGAGGGCGGCGGGCCGGCCGAATTCGTGGCCGAGATCGACGCGGTGACCGTGGCAGAACAGGTGGCACTCGACTACCTGCCGCTGGCGCGCGGCAAGCAGCAGGACTTCGGCTGGGAACGGCCGACGGACCTGACGCTGCCGGTGCGCGCCGACGCCGCGCTGCTGCGCGAGGCACTGGCCAACCTGGTGCACAACGCGATCCAATACTCGGGGCGCGGCAGCCGCATCACGCTCTCCGCCGCGCGCGTGGGCGGCGATGCACTGCTGGTGGTGGAAGACGACGGCCCCGGCATCCCCGAAGCCGAGCGCGAGAAGGTGTTCGCGCGCTTCTATCGACGGGTGGAAAACACCGAACCGGGATCCGGCCTGGGCCTCGCCATCTCGCGGGAAATGGCCGCACGCTTCGGCGGCACCGTGGTGCTGCGCGAAGGCGTACAGGGCAGGGGGGTGCGAGCGGAGTTGAGATTGCCGATGGCTGGCGACGCGTAGACGCGACAGCGATTTTTCGAACTAGTACGATTGTAGTGCCCACTTCGACGCTTCTAGCATGGCCCCTACGCAACTTTTCCGGGCTGCGCGGGCAACGGAGCGAGAATCATGGCGCGGCAGTCGTATTTCCTGAAAGTCCCCGGTGCGACAAGCGCCGCAGGGTTGTCGGTGGTGTCATTCGAGGCGGTGGAGCGGCTAGGCGAGCCCTACGAGGCCATCGTCCAACTGACACACCCTCTTGAACTGGACCGCGCCGATTATCTCGGCAAGCCGGCCACATTCCTGATCGACCCCGGCGATGAATCCGAGCCGCGCACCTTTGCCGGCTGCATCACCCGCTTCTCCAAGACGGCGCAAACACCGGACTTCCATGCGTATGAGATGGTCGTGGAACCGCTGGTCGCCCGCCTGTGGCTGACGCGCTCCACCCGCATCTACCAGCACCAGACCGCGCCAGAGATTATCGAGGCGATTCTGCGGCGGCATGAACTGGTCGGGCATCAGTTTTCCTTCAGGCTTCGACGCCAATATCCCCAGCACGCGTTCCGCTTCCAGTATCAGATGTCCGATTGGGAAACCATCCGCCTGCTGATGGAGCAGGAGGGGTTGTATTCCTATTTCCTTCCCGGCAAGTTCGGCGAGATGGTGGTGTTTGGCGATGACATCGACCATTACCTCTACCAGCCTGAACTGCGGGTGCCGTACCGGGAGACGGCGGGGCTGGAAGCGGGCATCGAAGCGGTCTTCGCCCTTCGTACTATTGCGAAAACCGTCCCCGCATCGTTTCTTGTGGCGGACTACAACCCCGATCTGGCATGGGAGCCGCTGAAGGGCGAAGCCAATGTCGCGAGGAAGGACAAGACCACCTACGGCCAGCCTTATGTCTTCGGCACTCATCATCTGGATTTCGAAGGCGCCAAGTGGGAGGCGCAGCTTCGGCATGAGGCGGCGGTGGCTTCGCAGGTGGTGTATGAGGGCGAAAGCAACGTGCTGGAACTGCGTCCGGCGCGGATTCTGCGGATGGATCTTGCGCTGGCGGATG
Source organism: Cupriavidus sp. OV096 (assembly GCF_900115455.1). Classification (NCBI taxonomy): domain Bacteria; kingdom Pseudomonadati; phylum Pseudomonadota; class Betaproteobacteria; order Burkholderiales; family Burkholderiaceae; genus Cupriavidus; species Cupriavidus sp. OV096. The sequence goes on along the minus strand of NZ_FOWM01000002.1, from coordinate 88,116 downwards.
CGCCGAATGGGCAGGTCATCACCGAGGTCATCCACACCGGCGCACGCGACGCCGCGTATCGCAATACCTTCAAATCGATCCCTTCGGATCGGCGCTTCCGGCTACCGCTGGACGAGGCCAACTGGCCGAAGATTCAGGGCACGCTGAGTGCGCGCATTACCTCCCCGAGCCAATATCCATATGCCTACCTGACCCAGCAGGGTTATTACACCGTCCGCTTTGACTTCGATTTCGAGGACTGGCCGGGCGGTGGGGAATGCGTGCCGCTGCGGCTGGCCAAGCCATTCGCCGGGGCACTGCAAACGGGATTCCACTTCCCGCTGATCGACGGCACCGAAGCGGCTATCGCATTTCGGGACGGTAATCCCAATAAGCCGTATATCGCCCACGTTCACCATAACAGTCGTCAGACGGATCTGATTACTAATCAGGATCGCTGGCTGTCCCGCAACGTCATCCGTACGCAGAGCGATAACAAGCTCGAATTCGAGGATTGGGAGGGGCAGGAGCACATCAAGCTGTCCACCGAGCATTCGGGGAAGAGTCAGCTGACGCTTGGCCACATGGTGGATGGGAAGTGGAAGCGACGGGGTGAGGGCTTCGAACTCAGGACTTCCGGCTGGGGGGCGATCCGGGGCGGCAAGGGGCTGTTCATCACCGCCGACGATCAGCCAAAGGCCACAGGACAGCAACTCGACATGGCCCCAGCCCAGCGCCTGCTCGAACAAGCGCTCCAGCAAAGCCAGGCACTGGCCGAGACCGCCAAGACCGCCCAGGCCCTCGCCGCCGACTGCGAGCGCCAGCAGGCCTTGCTCAATGACAGCCTCAAGCAACTGCGCGCCGCCGGCCTGCTCGCCAGCGCCCCCGCCGGTATCGCCCTGGTGTCTGGCGCGGACCTGCAAACCAGCGCGGCGAACCATCTCATCGCCACCGCCGGGGGCAGCGCGGACATCGGCGTGATGAAGCGCTTCACCGTCGCCGCCGGCGACGCCGTGTTGCTGTTCGCGCAGAAGCTCGGCATGAAACTGTTCGCGGCGCGCGGCAAGGTCGAGATCCAGGCGCAGGGCGATGAATTGCAGTTGGCGGCACTTAAGGACGTCACCATCAGCAGTACCGACGGGAAGCTTGTTCTTACCGCAGACAAAGAGGTCTGGATCGGTGCCGGAGGATCCTACATCCGCATCACCGGGGAGCGCATCGAGAACGTCACGCTGGGCGACATCTACGAAAAGTCGGCGTACTGGAGCACCCAGGAACGCGCGTCGATGACCGTTCCGCTGCCTCAATTCCCCCGTACCACATGCAGAAGCTGCCTGCTCGACGCCATGCGCCGGGGTACGCCTGGCGTCATTCTCAAATAGGGAATTCCGATATGGACTATCGATTTGCACTGATCGACTCGAGCCAACAGATGCGATTTCACCGAAGACTGGACCGCTCGGGCGCCACGTACCAGTCCCTCTTTGCCGGCTATCCGGAAGAATCGTTGCTAGACATGGCGCCGCTCCTGATCGATTTGAACCGAGATGACGAACTCCGCAAAAACCTACTCGCGGCAGCCGAGCACCTGGGCAAACTGAAGCCCTGCGTCAGCCTCCTCATCGCCTCGGTGCCATTTGACGAGCTTGCCGAGCATCTTCGCCAGTTCCATCTGACCGAGATACCCAACGGCCGGGAAATGATCGTGCGCTGGTACGACGGCCGCATCCTTCCAGCCTGGCTGGAGATTCTGGGGGCTGACCAGCGCGCCCTTTTCACGCGGCACGTCTCGGCATGGACCTACTTCGACCGTTTCGGCGAGCCACAACAACTACCCTTGCCTGCAGCGGGCGCGACGGAACCGCCGCCAGCCCCTATCCGCCTCGATGACAACCAGCTTTCAGCGCTAATGAGCGCATGCGAGGCCGACATGATGATCGTGGATCTACGCGAGGTAAATCGGGACGAACTCCGGTCCGTACCGTATCGCACGCTCTATCCGTTCGTCCAGGAGCACCTGCTTGTCGCGCGGCAGCACGGACTAACCGCGAGGCCAGACCGTCTGCAACTCCTGACCCTGGCGCTCCATACGTCCGGACGTTATGTCGACCATCCTCGGGTTGCGCAGCGCCTGTCGATGCCTGCGCCCGCCCACGAGGAAGCCTTCAAGGACTGGCTGGCTGGCCTTGGGGACGACATCTTGGATATTGCAAGACCGCTGTGGGACACGATCGATGACAACCGAGGAGCAAGCCATGAACCATAACGCCATCTCAATGACAAGCACTGCCACTGCCGGTTGGCGCCCGAGGTTTCGAACATTTCTGGTGGTAATGCTGGCAGCAGGGTCTGTCGCACTGTCCGGCTGTGGCGAAGACCCTATGACACTGGAAGTGGTTGGCTACAACCATACCGACGAAGGCATCTACAGCTTCTCGGTGAACGGCTATGGCGGTGCGTACCTAGGTCCGCACTCGGGGGGCGGGAAGTTCACGTGTTGCGCCAGCATTTCGCGAATTTATCGGCCCGGCATGACACTGAACGTCGAATGGGTCAACAACGTTAAGGACACTCCGAAGCAACGTAAGGTGATGGTGCCGTCCTATCGGCCCGAAGACGGAGGAATGCTGTCCGTACATTTTCTGCGCGACGGGAACGTCAAGGTCTTTGTGACGATGGTCGGACCCCGCCACCCTGCCTATCCCCTACGAGGGGACGAAACCCGCCTGTAACACGCTGGATGGAGAAAAAACTTGCCTTACAGCATCTCGCCACCCTCACCAATGCCTAATAGCGGCATGCGCAAGCTCACCGTACGTGAATCGCTGCAGCGCTGCCGAGCAATCACGTGCCCAGAAGAATGCCGCCCTGTTCAATGCAACGGGCAGGTGTATGTCAATCTATTCTTCGATGGTACCGGCAACAACAAGGACTGGAAGGAGCCCGGCCTCAACGGCACTCAGACATCCGTCGGTAAGCATAGCAATGTTGCCCGCCTGTATAACGCGAGCATTGATAGGTTCGAAGATGGATTCTTCTCCCACTACGTACCGGGACTCGGCACTCCGTTCGAGAAAATCGGCGATCCCGGCGGACACAAGGGCATGGCGGGGGGCTACATGGGTGCGGACCGCATTAACTGGGCGATCACGCGCATTCTGAATTCGGTGCACTACTACCTGACCGAGGCGCTCCTTCTCGATGACGAAACGGCAAGAACCGTCGTCAACAACGCAAGTTCCCTCTTCGCGAATATGGGCCTCGAGGGACCATACCGCCGCATGGTGCTAACCGCCTGGGAGCAAAAACTCGAAGCCATCATAAGAAGCAGCCAGCGTCAGGTCACCCGGATCAACGTTGCAGTGTTCGGCTTCTCACGTGGCGCGGCCATAGCGCGGGTATTCGCCAACTGGCTGCTCCAGTTGATGGAGCAGAAGGATGGCGCCTATCGGCTGGCCAGCGTCCCGATCCGGATCTACTTCATGGGCCTGTTCGACACCGTAGCGTCGGTCGGCGTGCCAGACATCGTGCCGGGATTCAATGGCCATCTGGACTGGGCCGAGGGCTACATGGATATCAGCCCTGCGGTAGATCAGTGCGTGCACTTCGTTGCGCTGCACGAGCAGCGTGCAAGTTTCCCTCTCGAACTCGCCGCGCGTGCGCGGCAGGTCGGCTATCCCGGCATGCATTCCGACGTCGGTGGCGGCTATCGCCCCGGGGAGCAAGGCAAGGCAATGCCCGAATGGGGCGCATCGCCACATCTGTCCCAGATTCCATTGATCGACATGCATCACGCCGCCTTCAGCGCCGGGGTGCCGTTGATGACCATGGCGGAAATCAGGCAAGCGCCCAACCTCGCCGTCGACTACCACTGCTCACCGCGGCTCGTCAGCGCGGCGAACGACTTCTTCAAGACCTGCGGCATCGACACCACGGCAACAGGCAAGGCTGGAGTCACCGGGGTGCTCAAGTCTCACACGCTGCAATACCTGCAGTGGCGCGGGGAACTGATGGCGTACAAGGATCCGCTGAAGACGCGGCGCTTCTACCTGGACGCGAAGCTGGGCGCGGACCGGGCCAGACTACAGGAGGGCGTCGATGATTTCGCCGAGCACATTACGGCCCTGCGCCGCCGCTTGCAGCATGCCGGGTCGTCGCAGACTGACCTCGTCGGCACCCTTAACCCCATCGGCGCTGCCGTCCTGCGCGTGTTGCAGGATGACGTAACCGAGCCCGTGGACGCCGAGACTCGCCACATGCTCGAGCATGCCACCCATTCGCTCGCCGTGCCCCCGGCGGTTCGCACCTTGATGGACGACTACGTCCACGACTCCCGATGCGGATTCCGGATGGGTGGGCTCATGGAGCCCCGGCGCGTAACCAACGGCTACTTCCGCTACCGACAAGTGTATTGAGCCCCAAGTTAACCCAAAGTTGTCCGATTCCTACACCGATATCAGCCTTAGCTCGCCTTGGTTGTGCCGCCTGCGGTGCCAGCCCTCATCGACGGCGGACCGTGGCCGATGAGATCAGCCACGAATCAAACGCCTACCGCGGCTTCGCCACAGCCTCCTTGCACGGATCCTTCCGCTCGACGGGGGCCACGCGCACCACCTCGTCGAAGCCTTCGGCGCGGCTGCCGTCCTCCAGATAGCCCACGCTGAGCACCTTTGCGGCGTCGCCGTGGAGCCAGCGGGGCACGCCGAGGTCGCGCCGTACGTGGCCGTTGCCGGCGATCAGTACCGCGCCGCGGCTGGCGTAGGGGGCGAGCGTGCGGGCCATTACGGCGTCGCGGGCGGCCTGGGCGTTGAGCATGCCGGGCAGCATCGCCTTGGGGAAGTTGCCGCAATGGCCGGCATCGAGCGTCGCGGTCTGCGCGGCCACGACTTCCATCGGCAGCGGCTTGTCCAGCCCCAGCGCGGCCTGCTGGTCCGGCGGGAAGACCGCGCCGAGCCCGCCGCGGACGATCTTCGCGGCATCGGCGCGCGAGAGGTTCGCGGCCAGCAGCGGCAGGTCATATTGGAGCGCCAGCGCCACCACGGGCCGGTACAGCGGCCACTGCCAGCCGGCCGCGCTGCCGGCCTGGGCGATCAGGTAGTCGGCATCGCCCGGCCGTTCCTTGCGGGCGCGGTCGATGTCGGCCTGCCGCTCGCGGTCGAACTGCTCCATCGCCACCGCCGGCCGCCAGCCGGCTTCCACGGCGCGGGTCAGCGCCTGGAGGCGCGCCGCCTGCGCCGCGCCGTTGTCGTGGACCTCGCCCAGCAACACGTACTGGCGGCTGGGGAAGGTGGCGCCGATGGCCGCCGGCGACGGCGGCTGCGTCGCGCAGCCGGCCAGCATCGCGAGCGCCATGCCAAGGATCGTCGCGCGCATCATGGCTTCGCTCCGGACGTGGCTTGTTGGGACGCCTGTTGTGACTCCGGCACGTACACCATCGACCCATCCTTCAGCCGGTAGGCCACGCCGGCCTTGATGCCGTCGCCGCTGCCCACCTGCCCGCTGGCCTGATAGCGCACGATCTTCTCCCCCTGCCGCGACACGATTTCCATATTGGGCTTGCCCGGGTTGGTGATGACCGTTACGTCGTCGTGCGTGAACGGGTTCATCGGATTCTGGGCGATGGCCACCAGCAGGGCGGCAATCACCACCAGGAAGACGTCGATCAGGTTGACGACCGACAGGATCGGGTCGTCGGCCTCGCTTTCGTCCAGGAATCTCATCGGGCCGCCTCGCGCGCCTGGCCGAGCCAGACCAGTTCCTCGGCCAGCCAGCGGCGGCGCACATTGACCACCCAGAAGGTGATGCTCGCCGCGATCAGCGCCAGGATCACCGCCGAGAACGCGATGGTCAGGTTCTCGCCCACATTGGCGAGGTTGCCGCCGGACAGGCTTTTCAACGCCGGCCCCATCGGGATCATGGTGGCCACCAGCCCGAGCATCGGCGCCACGCGGGTGGCAATGCGCAGGCGCTCCAGTAGCCGGTGCGCGGCCACGTCCAGCGCGTCCGGGTGGCTGACCCCGTTGGCGTGCGCCCAGGCCACCAGCAGATAGCCGCGCCCCGATTCGATCCCATGCCGCCGGCGCAGCCACGCCTGCATGGCGAACTGGCCCAGCGCCCAGAACGCGTAGAGAAACAGCAGGCCGATCATGGCCAGCGTGGGGTACAGGAACAACTGGCCGATGTCATACATCAGCGTTTCGAGGACGGTGGGCGTCATAAATATCGTCGCGATGAATAATGAAGCGATAAATCTAACTACGTTGATTCTTCATGGCGATGACTATCCAATGATCGCCGCTGCCAAGCCACGCATAGTACCGGCACCGGTCCCAAGCGCCCTCCTATTCCATATGCGCGGCGAAGCCTTTGCGGTCAGGCGCGATATCGTCGCGCAGCGTCAGGGCCGGAATCTCGTATTGCCCCGAGTTCTGCGGGCGATAGGGGATCGGCGCCGTCTCGAACAGCGTATCGAGCCGTGCGCCCAGCGCCTCGCGGATCGACGCGAAGCGCGCGTCATCCATCTTCCCGCTGCGATAGGAGACGAAGGGCGGCAGCACGTCGAAGCCGGGGTAGTACAGCACGCCGTGCTGGATCGGGAACAGCAGATCGTCGATGGGGCCGTTGATACCGCGCGCGCTGTAGTGCGAGTCCCAGCCGCCCGTGGTCACCACCAGCATCGCCCGCTTGCCCTTGAGCGAGCCTTCGCCGTAGCGGTCGCCCCAGCGCGCGTCCGAGTGCTCGCCCACGCCGTAGGCGAAGCCATAGGCGTACACGCGCTCGACCCAGCCTTTCATGATGGCCGGCATGGAGAACCACCAGAGCGGGAACTGGAAGATCACGGCGTCGGCCCAGCGCAGCTTGTCCTGCTCGGCGGCGATGTCGGGGCTTTGCCAGCCGCCTTCGAACGCGCGCTTCGAGTCGAGCGAAGGATGGAACGGCGTACCGGCCTGGCGCTCGAGCGTGTCGCCGGCGTCGAGCTGCGGCTTCCAGCCCATCGCATAGAGGTCCGAGACCTGCACCGCGTGGCCGTTGGCCGCGAGCCGCTGCATCGCAAAATCCTTGAGCGAACCGTTCAGCGAGGTCGGTTCGGGGTGGGCGTAGACAATCAGCACGTTCATGGCGGGTCTCTGTCGATGGGAAGGGATGCCCCAAGGATGGACGGCCGTCCGGTATATTGGAAATGAATTTCCAATATCCTAGGTATTGCGATGACTAATCTCAGGCGTCTGGACCTGAATCTGCTGCTGACGCTCGATGTGCTGCTGGCCGAGCACAACGTCACGCGTGCGGCAGAGCGGCTGCATTACTCGCAGCCCTCGGTGAGCGTGCATCTGGCCAAGCTGCGCGAGATCTTCGGCGATCCGCTGTTGCTGCCCGGGCCGCGCGGCATGCGGCCCACGGCCCGCGCCGAGTCCTTGCGCGAGCCGCTGCGGCAGGCGCTGGCGGCGCTGGAAGCCGCCGTGGCGCCGTCCAGCCCGTTCGACCCCGCGCAGGCGGACCACACCTGGCGCGTGGCCGCCACCGACTATGGCGAATCGACCATCGTGCTGCCGGCGCTGAGCACCATCCGCGCGGCGGCGCCGGGCGCGCGGCTGGCGGTGCTCGACATGGTGCCGGCCAGCATCGCCCGGCAGGCGGAGCAGGGCGAGATCGACCTCGCCTTCCACACCTCCGATGGCGCGCCGCCCGGCCTGCGCCGCCGCGCGCTGTTCACCGAGCGCTACGTGCTGGTGGGCCGCGCCGGCCATCCGCGCCTGAAGCGGCGGCCCACGCTGGCGCAGTTTGCCGAACTGGAGCATGTGATGGTGTCGCCCGATGGCGGCGGCTTCTTCGGCGTGACGGACACCGCGCTGGCGGCGGCCGGCGCCACGCGCCGCGTGGTGTTATCGGTGCCGCACTTCCTGTTCGTGCGCGCGGTGCTGGAGCGCACGGACCTCGTGGCGATGCTGCCCGAGCGACTGCTGCGCGATACGGTAACGCTGGAGGTGGTAGAGGCGCCGGTGGAGGTGCCCGGCTATGAGATGTCGATGTTGTGGCACGAGCGCGCCCATCGCGACCCCGCGCACCAGTGGCTGCGCGAATGCATCGCGCAGGCCACCAGTGTCTAGCAGGATCAGTGCGTGACCGCCGCCGGCTCGCGTTCCGCGAGCGGGTTGCCTTCCGAATCGATCTGCAGCGGACCCGTGCCGGAGAACCGGTCGAGCGCGAGGTAGATCACCGGCGTGATGAACAGCGTGATGACCTGCGAGAACAGCAGGCCGCCCACCACGGCCAGACCCAGCGGCTGGCGCAGCTCGGCACCGGCGCCCAGGCCCAGCGCCAGCGGCAGCGCGCCCATCACGGCCGCGAAGGTCGTCATCATGATCGGCCGGAAGCGCAGCAGGCAGGCCTGCCGGATCGCCTTGGCCGGCGCCATGCCGTGGTCGCGCTGCGCCGCGAGCGCGAAGTCGATCATCATGATCGCGTTCTTCTTGACGATGCCAATCAGCATCAGCACGCCAATCGTCGCGATCAGCGACAACTCCACGTTGAACAGGAACAGCGTCAGCAAGGCGCCGATGGCCGCCGACGGCAGCCCGGCCAGAATGGTCAGCGGGTGGATGTAGCTCTCGTACAGCACGCCCAGCAGCGTATAGATCACCGCAATAGCCGCCACCAGCAGCACCACCTGCGTGGCCTGCGACGACTGGAACACCGCCGCATCACCGCCCCAGCTGGTGAAGATGGCTGGCGGCATGTCGATCTCCTGCTTGTAGCGGTCGATCTTGGCCGAAGCGTCGCCCAGCGCCGCGCCCGGCGCGAGGTTGAACGACACCGTCACCGACGGCAGTTGCCCCTGGTGGTTCACCGCAATCGGCCCCACCCGGCGCTCGGTCGTGGCAAACGCCGACACCGGCACCATCTGCCCGGTCTTGCTGCGCACGTAGAGCTTGGAGAACGCCGTCTCGTCCACGCGATCCACATCGGCGGCGGTCAGGATCACGTAGTAATTGTCGATCGGCGTGTAGATGGTCGACACCTGCCGCTCGCCAAACGCCGTGTACAGCGCCGTGCGCACGTCCTGCATCTGCACGCCCAGCGCGTTGGCCTTGTCCCGGTCGATGGTCAGCTGCGCTTCCAGGCCCGATTGCTGGGAATCGCTCGTCACATCGCGGAAGATCGGCTCGGCGCGCATCTTGGCCATGATCTTGTCGCTGTACTCCTGGAGCTGGCCCGCCTTCACGCTCTGCAGCGTGTACTGGTAGCGGCTCTTGCTCTGGCGCCCGCCCAGCCGCAGGTTCTGCACCGGCGAGAAGTACACCGCCAGCCCCGGCACGCTGGACACGTCCTTGCGCAGCGACTCCACCACCTGCGGCATCTTCGGCCGCTCGTCCAGCGGCTTCAGTTCCACGAACATCCGGCCCGTGTTGATGGCCGGCGAATTGCCGCCGCCAATCGACGCCACCACGCTCTTCACCGCCGGATTGGCGCGGATCCGCTCGGCGGCATCGCGCAGGCGGTCGGACATGGCATCGAACGAGATGTCCTGCGGCCCTTCGGCGTTGACCTGGATCTGGCCGATGTCTTCCTCGGGGAAGAAGCCCTTCGGAATCTTGACGAACAGCACGGCGGTCAGCACGAAGGTCAGCCCCGCCACGCCGAGCACGAAACGCCGGTGCGCCAGGCACCAGTCCAGGCCGGTAGCGTACTTATGGAGCGTCCACTCGAAGAGGTCCTCGAACCACTGCGTGCTGCGCATGCCAATGGTCTGCTTCTGCTGCACGCGCGGCGCGGCGGCGCTGGCCGCACCGGAGGCGTGGTCGCCATGGTCGCCATAGGCGTGCTGCGACTCGTCCACCGGCACGTTCTCGGCCGAGAGAAAGCGCGCGCAGAGCATCGGGATCAGCGTCAGCGAGACCACCGCCGAGACCAGAATCGACAGCGACACCACTGCGGCGAACTCGTGGAACAGCAGCCCGATCACGCCCGGCATGAAGAAGATCGGGATGAACACGGCCACCAGCGAGATCGAGATCGACAGGATCGTGAAGCCCATCTCGCGCGAGCCCACCAGCGCGGCCTTGAGCGGCGGCACGCCTTCCTCGATGTGCCGCACGATGTTCTCAAGCATCACGATGGCGTCGTCCACCACCAAGCCCACCGCCAGCGTGATGGCCAGCAGGGAGACGTTGTCCAGGCTGTAGCCGAACGCCTTCATCAGCGCCACCGTGCCGATCAGCGAGATCGGCAGGGACACCGTCGGTATCAGCGTGGCGGCGGCGCGGCGCAGGAACAGGAAGATCACCATCACCACCAGCCCCACGGTCAGCGCCAGCGTGAACTGCACGTCATGGATCGACTCGCGGATGGAGCGCGAGCGGTCGTTCACCACGTTCACGCTGACCGAACCGGGCATCTGCTGGATCAGGCGGGGCAGGGCGGCCTTGATGGCATCCACCACGGCCACGGTGTTGGCGTCCGGCTGGCGCAGCACGGCCAGCACGATGGAGCGCTCGTTGTTGAGCCAGCTACCGGTCTTGATGGTCTCGACGCCGTCTTCCACATCGGCCACGTCCGAGAGCCGCACCACGGCGCCGCTCGGCTGGCTGGCCACGATGATGTTGCGGAACGCCTCGGCGCTGGTCATCTGCCGATTGGCCTGGATGGTCAGGGTCTGGCGTGCGCCGTCCAGCGTGCCGACCGGCGTATTGGCGTTGGCGCGGTTCAGCGCGGTGGCCAGCTCGTCGAGCGTGAGCCCGCGCGCCGCCAGCGCGTCCGGGTGGGCGCGCACGCGCACCGAAAAGCGCTTCTGGCCGAAGATCTGCACCTGCGCCACGCCGGGCAGCGTGGCCAGCGTCGGGGAAATCAGGTTGTCGCCGAACGCGTTCAGCTCCGCCAGGCTCATCGCGGGCGAGTTGATCGCCAGCAGCAGCACCGGCGCATCGGCCGGGTTCACCTTGCGGTAGGACGGCGGCACGGTCATCTCGATCGGCAGCGAACGCTGGGCGCGGAACAGCGCCGCCTGCACGTCCACGGCCGCATCGTCGATGTTGCGGTCGCTGTTGAACTCGATCGTGATGCTGGAATTGCCCAGCGTGTTGGACGAACTGATGACGGTGACGCCTGGAATCGTGGCGAACTGCTTCTCCAGCTGCGTGGCCACCGAGGCGGCCATGGTCTCGGGGCTCGCCCCGGGCAGCGTCGCCGTGACCTGGATCACCGGCGAGTTGAAGCTGGGCAGCGCCGCGATGGGAATCGTCGGATACAGCACGATGCCCGTCACGATGACGGCCAGGCACAGCAGCACCGTCATGACGGGCCGGCGGATACAGAGTTCGGACAGCGTCATGGTCTAGTGCTTGTCTGCCACGGCCGCCGGGGCAGCCGGGGATGAGGCGTCGCGCGGGCGGGCCTCGCGCACCAGCGCGCCGGGGCGCAGGTTCTGCGCGCCCTCGGTCACCACGCGGGCGCCGGGCTGCACGCCCTCGACCACGGCGGCGGCGGCGGTGGTGGCCACCACGGTCACCGGCACGCGCGTCACGGTGTGGTCCGCGCCCACGGTGTAGACGAAGCGGCCTTCCGGGCCGGTGATGACGGCCTGCGGCGGCACGCTGAGGGCGCCCCGAAGCACCTGCACCGTGGCGCTGACGTTGGCGTAGGTGCCCGGCCAGAGCCGCTGCGCCTGATTGTCGAACATCGCCTTCACGCGGATGCTGCCGTACTGCGGGTCCACGGTGTTGTCGACGAAGGTGATCTTGCCGGTCACGGGGGCCTTGTTGCCGTCGTTGGGCACGGCGGTCACCTCGACCGGGCCGGCGTGCAGCGCCTCGCGCAGCGCGGCGAGCTGGCGCTCGGGCAGCGTGAAGCTGACGGTAACCGGCGAGATCTGCGCCACGGTCACCATCGGCGTCACCGTGGCGGGGGTGACGAGCGAGCCCGGGAAGACGTTGATCACGCCGGTGCGGCCGCCAATCGTCGCGCGGATGGCGCCGTAGCTGATGGCCACGCGGCTGGCCTCGATCGCGGCCTGGTCGGCGCGGATGGTGGCCTCGAAGCCGTCCAGCTTGGCCTGGGCCGTATCCACGGCGCTCTTGGAGACGAAATTGCGCTCCAGCAGCTCCTGGCTGCGCGAGAGCGTGCGGCGGGCATCGGACAGGTCGGCCTGGTCGCGCATCAACTGGGCGCGGGCTTTGGCCAGGTTTGCCTCGTCCATGCGGGTGTCGAGCGAGAACAGCAAATCGCCCGGCTTCACAGTCTGGCCTTCCTTGATATGCACGGTCTGGACGGTGCTGGACACCTGCGGCCGCACCTCCACGGTCTGCATGGCCGTGACGGTGCCGTTGGCGGTGACTTCCAGCGGTACATCGCCCTGCTGGACGATGGCCGTGGCCACCGCCGTGACGGTCGGGCCCTTGGCCGCCGGCTTGGGCGCGAACCACGTCTTGTAGCCAAACCAGCCCGCCCCGGCAATGACGATCACCGCCACGATGGCGATCCAGGGCGAAGTGCGGCCGCGCCCCGTGCTGGTGGACGCGCTCCAGTTGCCATCGACGAAGCCCTTGGGCCGGTCGATCCCGTCTGTTTTCATGTGAGGACCCTCAAACACCGCATGGCGCGCGCCCGCTCCCCGGCACCGGCTTCTTGGAACCGGTTTGCCCGCGCAAACCACTACTAGTACCGCGCCTTGGCTTTTCAGGCCAGCGCGTCGTATTACAACCTGTTACAGCGCCAATAGGGGATAGGCGGGCCGGGGGAGGGAGATCTGGCCCGAAGACGCTTGTATCTGACTTAAAACATTAGCAGAAAAGCACGGTCGGGCCACTCCGGACTAACGCTGGAAGGGGGTGGAACGTCGATTTCGTTACGGATTGGTGCGCCGATTGATGTTTTCCACCGACACTTCACGCGGCCCCGGGATCACCACGGCGGCATCGCCGGCCCGGATCACCCCCGGCGTGGCCACGCTCAGGTACACGCCCGAATAGCCGCTGCGCACCATGTCGCGCACCGCCTGGGCATAGCCGAGGATGGCGTTGAGCTTGTAGCAGGGCTGGCGCGGTGCGCGCACCACCAGTTCCACCTCGCCCACGCGCAGCTGGTCACCTATCCACAGGGCGGATTCGAGCAGCCCCTGCAGGGTCAGGTTCTCGCCCATGGCGCCGAAGGCCAGCGGGCGCTCGGCCTCTTCGACACCGGCCTCGCGGCGGCGCGCGTTCCACCAGGTGTAATGCTCGATCGGGTACGCATAGACCGCCCGGTCCCGCCCGCCGTGAACGGTCAGGTCGGCCTGCTCGTCGCCGGCCAGCCCGCGCAGGTGCACGCCGACGGCAATCGGATGATGCAGCGTACTGAGCGGATGCTTGCGGATGGCGGAGAGCACTACGGCTTCGGTGCCGGCCCCGGCCACCACCAGCGGCAGGCGGATGCCGACATTGACGGCCAGCACGCGGCCGGTGGCGCCACCGCCCGAGGCGGCTGGGTTGGGACGGGGATCGGTCTCGGCCACGGTACGCCCTCCTTGCGTGTGCGGGGCCGCGCGGGCTCGTGGTCCCGCGCTGCTTTGGGACTGCTACGACATCTGCTACGCGCTGCGCGGTGTCCAGTGGCAGCCGAGCGCCCGCGCCCGCTGCGAAATCGCCAGTCCGAGCGCGATCAGCACCGCCGCACCCCAGTGCAGCGCATCGGGCCCGGCCAAGGTATAGATGGCCGCCCCGGCCATGGCGCCCAGCGCCTGGCCCAGGTAAATCGAAGAGGAATTGAGCGAGATGGACGCCGCGGCCTGGTCCGGCCCCAGCAGCACCAGCCGGGCCTGCTGGGCGCTGTTGGTGGCGAATCCGCCCACGCCCCAGAGCATGAACAGCGCCACCAGCGCGCCAACATGCCAGCCGGCCAGCGGCCACAGCAGCATGGCGGCCAGCGAGGTGGTCAGCGCCACCTGCACGATGCGGCTCGGCGTCACGCGGTCCATGCGCGAGGCGGCCACCACGTTGCCGGTCACGCCGCAGATCCCGTAGGCCAGGAACATCAGGCTCAGCGCGCCGCCGCTGATACCGAAGCGGTCCCGCATCAGCGGGGCGATGTAGGTAAACATCGTGAACATGCCGGCCGACTGGATCATCGTGGTGGTCACCACCAGCATGATCGGCTTGTGGCGCAGCACGGCCGCCCACGCCTTGCGGCCCACCGGCGCCACCTGAAGCCCGGCCGGCAACGCGCGCCAGACCGCCATCGACACGATCAGCGACAGCCCGCCCACCAGCCCCATGCTGACGCGCCAGCCCAGCGTGCTGGAAATGAACGTGCCCAGCGGCACGCCCACCACGCTGGCCACGCTCCAGCCCAGAAAGACAAAGCTGATGGCCCGCCCGCGCGTGCGGGCATCCACCAGCAGCGGCAGCGTGGCGGCGGCCTGCGGGGTGTAGATGGCGGCGCCGATGGCCGTGACGAAGCGGATCGCCATCAGCATGGCGAAGCTGGGCGCCAGCGCGGCGGCGAGGTGCATCGCCCCGTAGACCAGCAGCGCCCCGGCCAGCAGCAGGCGGCGGTCGATGCGGGAGCCGATCGTGGCGAACAGCGGCGCGCCCACGCAGGTGGCGATGGCGAACACCGAGATCAGCTGACCGGCCGTGGCGGCGCTGAGCGCGAAATCGGCGGCAATGTCGTTGAGCATGCCGGTGACGATCATCGCGCCGGTGCCGATGACGAAGTTGCCGACGCACAGCGCCAGGAGCCTGGGATCCATGAAATTTAGGGGGATGGGGCGACAGATTGCCCCGAGTGTAGCGGCTTTGGCGCAATCCGGACCGGCGCCAATGTGGGGAAGGAGACGCTCGCCGAGCGTCTCCTTGGGGGCTGCGGCCCCCGGCCGCACTGTCTAATAACTTAGCGCGACAGGGTGGGCGTCAGCGCCTTGGGATTGGCCACGCTTTCGTGATTGCCGTCCAGCACGTCGAGGATGTTCTGGAACGCGGTGCGGAAGTACAGCTCGTAGCTGTCGCGCTCCACATAGCCCAGGTGCGGCGTGCAGATGCAGTTCTCCATGCGCAGCAGCGCGTGGCCCTGCAGGATCGGCTCGGACTCGAATACGTCCACGGCCGCCATGCCGGGGCGGCCCCGGTTCAGCGCGGCGACCAGCGCGCCATCCTCGATCAGCTCGGCCCGGCTGGTGTTGACGAACAGCGCCGTGGGCTTCATGCGCTGCAGGTCGGCCAGCTTGACGATGCCGCGCGTCTCGTCGTTCAGGCGCAGATGGAGCGACAGCACGTCGCTCTCGGCAAACAACTGCTCGGCGGACGCGGCCACGTTCAGCCCGTCCTCACGCGCAGCCTGCTGGGAGGCCTCGCGGCCCCAGACCAGCACGTTCATGCCGAACGCCCGCCCATAGCCGGCCAGGAGCCGGCCGATCTTGCCGTAGCCCCAGACACCCAGCGTCTGGCCGCGCAGCACCTGGCCCAGGCCGAAGTTGGGCGGCATCGTCGTCGATTTCAGCCCCGACTGCTGCCAGGCGCCGTGCTTCAGGCTGGCCACGTACTGGGGAATGCGGCGCTGGGCCGCCATGATCAGCGCCCAGGTCAGTTCGGCCGGGGCCACTGGCGAGCCCACGCCCTGGAGCACGGCCACGCCGCGGTCGGTGCAGGCGTCGATATCCACATGGCCGCCGGCGCGGCCGGTCTGGCTGATGATCTTCAGGCGCGGCAGCTTTTCAAGTAACTGACGCGTCACACGGGTGCGCTCGCGGATCAGGACCACGGCTTCCACATCGGAGAGGCGCGCGGCCAGCTGGCCCACGCCCTTGACGGTGTTGTTGAACACCTTGACGTCGTGGCCTTCCAGCAGGGCGAAGCACGGCAGCTTGCGCACCGCGTCCTGGTAATCGTCGAGAACGGCAATCTTCATCGGTGACTCTTTGGCTTGAGGAGCGACATCGGGGCGGCGGCTTGGTGCGCACGGCAACAGAATCAGCGCGCGCCCGACAGTATTGTGGGCCGACCTGACGCAACATTGAACCCAGACATGGCTCGTTCCGCATCCGCGTGCGCCCTTGCCGACCCGCCAAAACGGGGCGCCGGATGCCTCGGCACAATGTTGCGCAGCAAAAAACAGGCGGAGTTTGCGGTGGTATCCTTGCCCGCTTCTGCGACGCGGCGGGCCGGATGCGACGGTAGAGCCACGCTCCCGCCCATCGCCCCGCGCCGCCGGACAAAGCCCGACCGGCCCCTGCCGCCCGCCATATGCGGGCGAAGCGCAACTGTAGCGCAGCCGCAGGGACCGCTGCGACCCTTGGGCGGATTTGCTTGTTGCGTAGTTGTAACGGGATGTGACGATTGCGTGCCCGAGTGCCCCATGTCGAACATGGCGCACCGGGCCTCTCATTCCCTCACGCTATGGACGGCGCCGCCCCGGGAGCCTGACACGGTACCCGGCAGGGCTTTGCCAAGGTTTCTTTCTCGCTTTGGAGTAGCTGTATGAACCACCCCACAATGCAAGGCACCCCGGCACTGAACGTGCCGTCCTGGGTCAAGAACCAGAAACTGGTCGCATGGGTTACCGACATCGCCACACTGACCAAACCGGACAGCATCTATTGGTGCGACGGTTCCCAGGAGGAGTACGACCGCCTGTGCGAACAGATGGTCGCTGCCGGTACCATGCGCCGCCTGAACCCCGCCAAGCGCAAGAACTCCTTCCTGGCACTGTCCGATCCGTCCGATGTGGCGCGCGTGGAGGATCGCACCTTCATCTGCTCCGAGAAGAAAGAGGACGCCGGCCCGACCAACAACTGGACTGCCCCGCGTGAGATGCGCCAGACGCTGTCCGGCCTGTTCGACGGCTGCATGCGCGGCCGCACGCTGTATGTGGTGCCGTTCTCGATGGGCCCGCTGGGCTCGCCGATCGCCCATATCGGCGTGGAACTGTCCGATTCCCCGTACGTGGCCGTCAACATGCGCATCATGACCCGCATGGGCCGCGCCGTGTATGACGTGCTGGGCGCCGACGGCGAGTTCGTGCCGTGCGTGCACACGGTCGGCAAGCCGCTCGCCGCTGGCGAGAAGGACGTGCCGTGGCCGTGCAACCCGACCAAGTACATCGTCCACTTCCCCGAAACCCGCGAGATCTGGTCGTTCGGCTCCGGCTACGGCGGCAACGCGCTGCTGGGCAAGAAGTGCTTCGCGCTGCGCATCGCCTCGACCATGGGCCGCGACGAAGGCTGGCTGGCCGAGCACATGCTGATCCTCGGCGTGACCTCGCCCAAGGGCAAGAAGTACCACGTGGCCGCCGCGTTCCCGTCGGCCTGCGGCAAGACCAACTTCGCCATGCTGATCCCGCCCAAGGGCTTCGAGGGCTGGAAGGTCACCACCATCGGCGACGACATCGCCTGGATCAAGCCGGGCCAGGACGGCCGTCTCTACGCCATCAACCCGGAAGCCGGCTACTTCGGCGTGGCCCCGGGCACGAGCGAGAAGACCAACTTCAACGCCATGGCCACGCTCAAGGAGAACGTGATCTTCACCAACGTGGCGCTGACCGATGACGGCGACGTGTGGTGGGAAGGCATGACCAAGGAAGCCCCGGCGCACCTGGTCGACTGGCAGGGCAAGGACTGGACGCCGGCCATCGCCCGCGAAACCGGCGCCAAGGCGGCCCACCCGAACGCGCGCTTCACGGCGCCGGCCTCGCAGTGCCCGTCGATCGACGAGAACTGGGACAACCCGGCCGGCGTGGCCATCGATGCCTTCATCTTCGGCGGCCGCCGCAGCACCACGGTGCCGCTGGTGACCGAGGCCCGCAACTGGACCGAAGGCGTCTACATGGCCGCCACGATGGGCTCCGAAACCACCGCCGCGGCCGCTGGCCAGCAAGGCGTGGTGCGCCGCGACCCGTTCGCCATGCTGCCGTTCTGCGGCTACAACATGAGCGACTACTTCGGCCACTGGCTGGCACTCGGCAAGAAGCTCGAAGCCGCCGGCGCCAAGCTGCCGAAGTTCTACTGCGTGAACTGGTTCCGCAAGGACGCCGACGGCAACTTCGTCTGGCCGGGCTTCGGCGAGAACATGCGCGTCCTGTCGTGGATGATCGACCGCGTGGAAGGCCGCGGCCAGGGCGCCGAGCACGTCTTCGGCACCTCGCCCCGCTACGCGGACCTGAACTGGAGCGGCGTGGACTTCTCGGAAGCGCAATTCCAGCAAGTCACCTCGATCGACCACGCCGCCTGGCAGCAGGAACTGGCGCTGCACGACGAACTGTTCACCCAGCTGCAGCACAACCTGCCGCAGGATTTGGTGGAAACGAAGGACAAGCTGGCCAAGCGGCTGGCAGCCTGAGGGTTCGGGTTGGAATGAAGAAGGGCGCCGCAAGGCGCCCTTTTTTATAGGCTATCGTGAATGAGACGCTCGACTTTGCCGAGGAACGCCTCGTGGCTGATTCCCCAGTCGATTTCTTCACGAAACTCCCTGCGATAGGCTTCCTCGAAGTCTCCCGCGTGCTTCGACCTGAATGTCTCGATGTCGCGGAGCACCCGCCTTCGTGTCGCCCCGTCCGACTCGAAAATGTACAGATCCGTCAGGTCTTCGATGCTGTTTCCGAACAGATCAAAATCCTGGTTGAAGTAAGCGCCTAGCAACTGCCATAAATCGGGATACCGGGTTTTGCTCATGGTCGACAATCGGATATGCGGTCAGGATGAAATACGGCATGCCGTTATAGGGCTCGCGGCACAGCACGACAGCGAGTTTGTTCCCATCGCGCGTTGTCCCGGTTTTCCGGGAGGCGACCTTGCCAGTGGATCTGGCCGTGGTTTGCTCTAGTGCGAATCGCGTCGCGCCATAGCCTTCTGCCCATTTCGCTATCCGGCGCCTGTTCGCATGCACGGCCGCGGTGATGGCCAACTCCGCCGTGTCGCAATCCAAAAATGACGATGCCGCTCGCAACCTGGGTTCTTGCGAAAGCCTTTCCCACAATTGCGCTTCCGTGTGGCCGACATGTTCGCGCAACGTATGGCCACCTTGCTGGCCCATGCGGAGCGGCTCTCCCGCCAGCACCGCCTCTAGTTGCTCCGCGCTCATGACAATGCGTAGGCCATCTATCTCGTCTTCTTGCGTCATCGGCGAATCTCGATAAAGGAGAGGCCAGACCCTACCGTTCTACCGTATGTGGGGGATTGAGATGACGCAACGTCAGGCGGGAACAAGGAAATTGCGAGATGGCCACCCACGATGGAGCGGGCGCCGGTTGTCTCCCCTCTCCCACTGAGGGGAGAGGGAGCAAACCTCGTGGCAGGGAACTGCCACTTGGGCGTCGTTTGCGGCGTCGCCGCCGTACCTACCGATACAACACCTGCGGCAGCCACAGACCAATCCCCGGGAAGATATAGAGCAGCGCCAGCGCCAGGATCTGGATCGCCATGAACGGCAGCATGCCGGCGAAGATCTGGTTCAGGGTGACGTGGGGTGGGGCCACGCCCTTGAGGTAGAACGCCGCCATCGCCACTGGCGGGGAGAGGAAGGCCGTCTGGAGGTTCAGCGCCACCAGCAGGCCGAAGAACAGCGGGTCGATGCCGAAGTTGTCGAGCAGCGGGATGAAGATCGGCATGAAGATGATGATGATCTCAGTCCATTCCAGCGGCCAGCCGAGCAGGAAGATGATGACCTGCGCCAGGATCATGAACTGCACCGGGGTCAGGTTCAGGGACAGTACCCACTCCTCGACCAGCGCCTGGCCGCCCAGCAGGGCGAAGGCGGCGGAGAAGATGGACGAGCCGACGAACAGCCAGCACACCATCGCGCTGGTCTTGGCCGTCAGGAACACCGAGTCGCGCACCACGCCGTAGTTGAGCTGGCCGTACGCCAGGGCCAGCAGGGCGCCGCCGAGCGAGCCGACCGCCGCCGCCTCGGTGGGCGTGGCCAGGCCGAAGACGATGGAACCCAGCACCGCCAGGATCATCACGGCCAGCGGGAAGAACGACGACAGCAGCATCTTGAAGATCTCGAGCCGCGCGAAGTCGAACCGCCAGTAGAAATACACCAGCAGCAACGCCACCACGGCCAGCGTCACCCAGAACCACGTGGGGGCGGGTCGGGATTCGGCGGTGGCATCGGCTGCCCCATCGGCGGCTGGCTTCGCCAGCGTCGGCTTGGCCTCGGCGGGTGCCGGGGCCGGCATCTGGGCGATGGGCGGGGCGGCGGGCGTGGCCGGCGTCAGCGCATCGGCCGCCGGGCTGGCTTCTTCGGGAGGGGCCTGGAGACTGTCGAACGATGCCTCCCCCTCGGAAGATGACGATGACGACGACACCGCGCCCATCTCCTCGAGCCCGCCCGCGCCGGCGGCCACCAGCGGCGAGGTCACGGCCGCGTACATCAGGCTCATCGACACCGCCACGAAGACCGCCGGCATCAGCGTCACGCCGAGCTGGCGCGCCACGTCGCGCATCGGCACATCGACATTGCGCCGGCCCTTGAGCCCCACCATCAGCGCCGGCAGGGCGCGCCGGCTCACGGTGTCGCGCAGCGTGGTGGCCATCGGCGAGAGGCGCACCACGCGCTCCTCGGCCGACAGCGGCGGCGCCAGCGCCGGCCGCAGCTTCGCCAGCACAATCACATAAACGATATAGAGCCCCGCCAGCAGCAGCCCGGGGAAGAATGCGCCCGCGTAGAGCTGCACCACCGACACCCCGGCCGTGGCGCCATAGACAATCAGCAGCACCGATGGCGGAATCAGGATGCCCAGGCACCCGCCCGCCGTGACCGCGCCGGCCGAGACCGACGTGCTGTACCCCGCTCGCAGCATGGCCGGGAACGCCAGCAGCCCCATCAGCGTGACCACCGCCCCGACGATGCCTGTGGCCGTGGCAAACACCGCGCAGGTGATCAGCGTGGCCACCGCGAGCGAGCCCGGGATCCACGCCAGCGCCAGGTGCAGGCTGCGGAACAGCTTCTCGATCAGGTTCGCGCGCTCCACCAGGTAGCCCATGAACACGAACAGCGGGATCGAGATCAGCACGTCATTGGTCATCACCGCGTAGGCCCGCTGCACCATCAGGTCCAGCGTCTGCTCCACGGCGATCTCGGGATTGGCGTGCCGGTACGCGAGCCAGGCGAACAGCACCCCCATGCCCATCAGCGTAAAGGCGGTCGGGAAGCCGAGCATGATCGCCACCACGATCAGCGCCAGCATCAGCAGCCCGAGATGGCCGTTCGTCCAGTCCGCGGGCGATGGCATGAACACGAACACGGCGCCGACAATCAATATCATCAGCGACAGGCCGAACCACAGTTCCTTTCTCATCGCGCGATGCCCTCGTATTTTTCCGAAGTCTTGGCCGGTGCGGGCTCGACTGGCGACGCGGGTGTCGCCAGCACGTCCTCGCTGCTCACCATCTGGCGCAGCTTGTCCACATCCACTTCCTCCACGTCATCCTCGCGCGCCGGCCAGCGGCCCTGCTTCAGGCAGACCACGCAGCGGATCACCTCGGCCACGCCCTGCAGCAGCAGGAAGGCGCCTGCCACGGGAATCATGGCCTTGAACGGGTAGATGGGCGGCCCGTCTGCCGCGATCGACGAATGCTCGTTCTGCGCCAACGAGACCTCGAAGAAGTCGATACCGGCCCAGGCCAGTGCGATCACGCCGGGGAAGAAGAAAAGACAATAAAGTACGAGGTCGATGCCTGCCTGCGCGCGTGGCGAGAGAAAGCCGTAGAGGATGTCGCCGCGCACATGACCGCGCTTGGCCAGCGTGTAGGCGCCGGCCAGCATGAACAGCGCGCCGTAGAGCATGTTGCTCACGTCGAACACCCACGCATGGGGAGTGCCCAAGGCGTAGCGGGAGAAAACCTCGTAGCTGATGATCAGTGTCAGCGCGACGATCAGCCACGACGCGGTCTGGCCGACGAAGGTGCTGATCCTGTCGATCCCGAACAGGAGCTTTTGCACGGAGATGCCTTTTCAGGGAACGGTGAGGAAGACGGCCGCCGGCGGGCCCGCGCCATCATGCGCGCCCGCCGCCTGCCTTGTAGCGTGGACCCAGCCTCGAACTCAGCCTTTCTTCGGCGCGAAGTAGTAGGAAGACGCCATCCGATAGTCGACGTTGGTGTCGTTCTGCCAGCGCGTGCTGCGCTGCGCGAACGCCTTCATCGAATCGTTCACCTTCTTGAACATCGGATTCTCCTTCTCCTTCCGCGCCACGATGTCGTCCCAGACCTTGAGCTGCGCCTGCAGCACCGAGTTGGGCGTGGCGTAGAACTTCACGCCCTGTTGCTGCAGCGCCAGGTAGTCCTTCGAATAGCGGTCGATGGCCTTCATCGACATATCGGCGGAACTCGCGTCCACGGCGTTGGCGATCAGCGCGCGCAGCTTCGGGTTCAGGGCGTCGTAGCGCTTCTTGTTGAAGATGATCTCAAACTGCTCCGAGCACTGGTGGAAGCTGCGCAGCATGCAGACCTTCGACACATCCTGGAAGCCCAGCGCGCGGTCCGAACTCGCGTTGTTGAACTCGGCGGCGTCCAGCAGGCCACGGTCCAGTGCCGGCACGATCTCGGCGCCGGGCAGCGCGTTCACGGCCGCGCCCAGCCCGGTGAAGATGTCGATCGACAGCCCCACGGTGCGGAACTTGAGCCCCTTGAAGTCTTCTGGCTTGGTGATCGGCTTCTTGAACCAGCCCAGCGGCTGCGTGGGCATGGGACCGTAGAGGAAGGACACCACGTCGAGGTTCAGGCTGCGGTAGATCTCCTCCTGCAGCTCCTTGCCGCCTCCGAACTTGTGCCAGGCCAGCAGCATGTTCGGGTCCATGCCCCAGGCCGGCCCCGAGCCCCACAGCGCGAGCGCCGAGTTCTTGCCGTACCAGTAGGCAATCACGCCGTGGCCGCCGTCGAGGGTGCCCTTGCTGACGGCGTCGATCAGGTCGAACGCCTTGACCACGGCGCCCGCCGGTAGCAACTCGATCTTGAGTTCGCCGCCGGACATGTCGTTGACCTTCTTGACGAAGTCACCCGCGAACTCGTGAAAAATATCCTTGGTGGGCCAGGTGCTCTGCCAACGCATCGTCACGGGGCCTTGCGCCTTGACGATGGCAGGGAAGCCCATCGTCGCGGTGCCCACGGCGGCGGCGCCGGCACCACCCATGAACTTGCGTCGCGATACCGCGCTGCCTTTCTGCCTTGCTGCCATGACTGTCTCCCCATTATCTGTATTGGATGAACCAATCGACGAACCGCACGGACACCCGCGCGCGCAGGCAAGGCGCCTGCACGCACGGTTGAGAACAGTGGAAGGAAAGAGGTAGCGCGAGGCAGTGGGAAGGGTCCGCAGCATGCACGTGCGGACAATATGAGACATTTCCCCCGACCTTCAGTTGTCTGAATGTTAGGCAACAGGCATCGCGCCAACAATGTAGGGGATACCCGATTCCGCGTGCGGCAGGCCGCAGTCGGATGGCAGGAAAGAAGCTGGGAAGGCGGAGGAAAAGCCGGGGGAGGAGGGCTAGTTGCCGTCCTGCTCGCCGGCGAGCGATTGCACGGCGTACTTCACCAGCCCGGCGCGGCCCTCGATGCCGAGCTTGCGCTTGAGGTTGAGGCGGTGGGTCTCCACCGTCCGCACCGACACGCCGAGTTGCGCGGCAATTTCCTTGTTGGCCAGCCCCCGGCCGATGCCGGCCAGGATGTCTCGCTCGCGTGGCGTGAGCGCGTCCACCGGTCCCACGGTCTGCTCGGCCATGCCGCGCGCGATCCGGGCGCTGTAGAACACGCGCCCGGCCAGCACGGCCTGGATGGCGGCCAGCAGTTCGTCGGCCGGGGCGTCCTTGAGCACGTAGCCGCGCGCGCCGGCACGCATCGCCTGACGCACGTATTCGAGGTTGTCGTGCATCGACACGATCAGCACGGCGAGTTCCGGATAGCGGTCGTGCAGCGCGCCAGCCAGCGCGATGCCGCCCATGCCGCGCATGCCGATGTCGGTGATCACGAGGTCCGGGCGCCGCCCGGGGCCGGCGGCGGCCAGCCAGCCGAGCGCCGCCTCGCCGTCATCGGCCTCGCCCACCACTTCGAGCCCCGGCTGGAGCGTCAGGTGCATGCGCATGCCGTCGCGCACCAGCGCGTGGTCGTCGATCAACAGCACGCGGGCCGGCGTGGCGAGTGCGGGGGCGGAGGGAGACGCCGGGGAGGTCGTGGCGTCGTCGTGCGAAGCGGTCATGACTGCGAAATTTCCGATACGGGGGCTGGGGCGGGCGGTTGGGCGGGCGGTTGGGCTGGAAGACGCGTGGGCAGCGTGGCCACCAGCCGGGTGCCGGCCGGCGAGGAACTCAGCACAAACTGCCCGTCGAGCGCGGCCATGCGCTCGCGCAGGTTGCGCAGCCCGATGCCGCGCTGCGGGTCTGACTGCATGCGGGCGACGTCGAAGCCCGTGCCGTCGTCACGCACCGTCAGCCGCGTGAGCTTGTCTTCAAAGGTGAGCGCCACCTCCACACGCCGCGCATGCGCGTGGCGCTCCACGTTGGTCAGCGCCTCCTGGGCGATGCGGAACAGCGCGGTGGCCTGCTCGTCGGCCAGTTCACAAGGCTGGCCGGTCTGGGTGACGTGGATCTCCAGCGTGCTGCCGGCCTGCATCTCGCGCGCCAGGTGCTGCAGTGCGGCGAACAAACCCAGGTCGTCGAGCAGGGCGGGGCGCAGGTTGCGCGCCACCCGTCGCACCTCGTTGAACACCGAGTCGAGCCGGTTCAGCGCCATGCCCAGCACGGGCGCCACCGAGGCGCCCTCGGTCGGCGCCAGCTTCAGGCGGTTCGTGGCGGCCTCGAGCACCAGCTTCACCGACACCAGCAACTGGCTGATGCCATCGTGCAGCTCGCGCGAAAGTCGCGCGCGCTCCTCCTCCTGCGACTGCACCACGCGCCGGGCCAGCTGATGGAGCTTGGCGTCCGCCTCGCGGTGGTCGCTCACATTGAGGGCGAGGCCGCTCGCCGCCACCAGCAGGATGCTGATGCCGGCAATCACGCCGATCCACGCCATGGTCTCACGGATGTCGGTCTCGGCCCGGGCATCGAGCTGACGTAGCGTACGCTCCACATCGTCGAGATAAATGCCGGTGCCGAGCATCCAGTTCCACGCCGGCACGGCCACGACGTAGCCAAGCTTCGGGGCGAGTTGCTGCGAGGACGGTTTCTTCCACTGGTAGCGCACGGCGCCGCCGCCGGCCTTGGCCGCCATGATCAACTGCTGGATGGTCAGCGCGCCCTGCGGGTCACGCATCAGCCACAAATCCTGGCCGACCAGTTCGGGCTGGCGCGGGTGCATCAGGTTGCGGCCTTGGAGGTCATAGAGGAAGAAGTAGCCGTCCGGGCCGTAGTCGAGCCGCGCCAGGGCTTCCATGGCGGCGCGGCGGGTCTCGGCATCGTTGCGGCCGGAATCGACCATCGGCGCAATGGCGCTCTGCGCCAGTTCCACGTAGTGGCGCAGCTCCACTTCCTTGCTCTGGAGGTAGGCCGCCTCCACCAGCGCGCGCTCGTGGCGGGCCAGCGCGGTGGCCTGATAGCGCACGGCCAAGGCGATGCCGAACATGGCCACCGCAAGCGGCGCCACGGCGAGCAACAGGATCTTCTGGCGGAGTTTCATCTGGATCGGGGGTAAACACCGAGGCCGGCGAGGCCGCATGGCAGCGTGGCCTTACGTAGTACTACGCAAGCCCGTTGCGTAGTTACGCGCTTGTGCCGGCTGGAGCGGGTGTCAATACTACACGCCGGATTGGCGGTGCGCCCCTGCGCTGCACAATCCGTTGCAGTCAGCGCGCCGCGCCCACGGTTCGGTGCGCTCCTGCCTGCCGACCAGATCCGGAACAGACGAGAACAGACCGGGCACGCCGCAGACATCCAGGAGACCCCCTTTCCTCGCAGGATCGTCCGCCGCCGCCCCGGCACCACCCACTCTGCCCGCCATCCGCGTCGCCAGGTTTTTCATATCCGGTCTGAGGAGACCCTTCAACATGAATCGCATCGGACAACACCTGTTGTGGCTGGCCGTCGCCGTGCTCGGCGCGTTTGCCTTCGCCACCGTCGCGCTGTCGCGCGGGGAAGCCGTCAGTGCACTGTGGATCGTGGTTGCCGCGCTCTGCATCTACCTGATCGCGTACCGCTACTACAGCCGCTTCATCGCCGACAAGGTGATGCAGCTCGACCCCAAACGCATGACGCCCGCGTGGCGCCACAACGACGGCCTGGACTACGTGCCGACCAACAAGGCGGTGCTGTTCGGCCACCACTTCGCCGCGATTGCCGGCGCCGGCCCGCTGGTCGGCCCGGTGCTGGCCGCGCAGATGGGCTACATGCCTGGCATGCTGTGGATCCTGGCCGGCGTGGTGTTCGCCGGGGCGGTGCAGGACTTCATGATCCTGTTCATCTCCACGCGCCGCGACGGCCGCTCGCTGGGCGACCTGGTCAAGTCCGAGATGGGCACGGTGCCCGGCATGATCGCGCTGTTCGGCTGCTTCATGATCATGATCATCATCCTGGCGGTGCTGGCGCTGATCGTGGTGAAGGCGCTGGCCGGCTCGCCGTGGGGCACGTTCACCGTGGCGGTGACCATCCCCATCGCGCTGTTCATGGGCATCTACACCCGCTACATCCGCCCGGGCCGTATCGGCGAGGTCTCCGTCATCGGCTTCGTGCTGCTGATGCTGGCCATCATCGGCGGCCAGTACGTGCACGAGAGCGCCACGCTGGCGCCGCTGTTCACCTACGACGGCAAGGCCCTGACGTGGATGCTGATCATCTACGGCTTCATCGCCGCCGTGCTGCCGGTGTGGCTGCTGCTGGCGCCGCGTGACTATCTGTCCACGTTCCTGAAGATCGGCACGATCATCGCGCTGGCCATCGGCATCGTGATCGTCGCGCCGGAACTCAAGATGCCGGCGTTCACGCAGTTCGCCCAGGGTGGCGGGCCGGTGTGGTCGGGCAACCTGTTCCCGTTCCTCTTCATCACCATCGCCTGCGGCGCGGTGTCGGGCTTCCACGCGCTGATCTCGTCGGGCACCACGCCCAAGCTGCTGGAGAACGAGTCGCACGCGCGCTTCATCGGCTACGGTGCGATGCTGGCCGAGTCCTTCGTCGCCATCATGGCGCTGGTGGCCGCCTCGGTGATCGAGCCGGGCGTGTACTTCGCGATGAACAGCCCGGCGGCCGTGATCGGCACGACGCCGGAAGCCGTGGCCCAGGTCGTGTCGACGTGGGGCTTTGTCATCACCCCTGACGTGCTGATCGAGACCGCCAGGAATGTCGGCGAGAACACGATCATCTCGCGCGCCGGCGGTGCGCCGACGCTGGCCGTGGGTATCGCCCACATCCTGCATCAGGTGGTGGGCGGCCAGGCCATGATGGCGTTCTGGTACCACTTCGCCATCCTGTTCGAAGCCCTGTTCATCCTGACCGCCGTGGACGCGGGCACCCGCGCCGGCCGCTTCATGCTGCAGGATCTGCTGGGCAGCTTCGTGCCGTCCATGCGCCGCACGGACTCGCTGCCGGCCAACCTGATCGCCACCGCGCTGACCGTGGCGGCCTGGGGCTACTTCCTGTACCAGGGCGTGGTCGATCCGCTGGGCGGCATCAACACGCTGTGGCCGCTGTTCGGCATCTCCAACCAGATGCTGGCTGCCGTGGCACTGGTGCTGGGCACCTGCGTGCTGGTGAAGATGAAGCGCGGCCAGTACGCGTGGGTGACCGCGCTGCCGACCGTGTGGCTGCTGATCTGCACGCTGACCGCCGGCTGGCAGAAGCTGTTCGATGCCGATCCGAAGGTCGGCTTCCTGACCCACGCGGCCAAGTTCAGCGACGCCATCGCCCAGGGCAAGGTCCTGGCGCCGGCCAAGACGATGGAGCAGATGCACCGCATCGTCTTCAACGACTACCTGGACGCCGGCCTGTGCGCGTTGTTCATGTTCGTGGTGCTGTCGATTGTCTTCTATGGCTTCAAGACGGCCATGGCGGCACGCGGCATCACCAAGCGCACGGACAGCGAGACGCCGTTCGAGCCGCTGCCGGCCGGCACCTCGGCCGCGCAGCACTGAGTACGCAACCCAATCGCCATCCACAGGAGGCCACCATGCTGGATCAAATCGGGACCATGGGCCGCTACCTCGGCCAGTCGCTGCGGCTGATGGTCGGGCTGCCTGACTACCAGACCTACGTGGCCCATATGGAGTCCACCCACCCGGACCGCGCGCCGATGACGTACGAGGAATTCTTCCGCGAACGCCAGGAAGCGCGGTACGGCGGCGGGCAGGGCAAGTGCTGCTGACGTCATCCATCATGACGTGACGAAAGCGACCCTACGGGGTCGCTTTTTTCATCCCCGGTAATCGGGTGTTGTGTTTACACCGCGATTTTTAACCAATAGATACCGTTTCTGGAGCGGGTTACAGGGCCTCACAACTGGTTACAGCAACGGCACGGCTCGTTCTCTACACTCCGGTTCCAGATGCACGACTGATAAAGGAAAACACGATGTCTCGCCATCTTCGCACCCTCACTCTGGCCCTTGCCCTCTCCGCGGCTGCGCTGCCGGCGTTTGCAGGGGGTGACCTGAACAATGCACTCGGCGGTGGTCTGGGCGGCGTGGCTGGCGCTGCCGTGGGCGGCGCGCTGGGCGGCAGCACCGGCTCCGTGATCGGCGGCGCGGTGGGCGGCGGCGCCGGCGGCGCGCTGACCTCCAGCAAGCGCGAACGCACCGGTGCCATCATCGGCGGCGCCCTGGGCGGCGGCGCCGGCACGGCGGCCGGCAACGCCATGGGCGGCCGTACGGGCGGCCTGGTGGGTGCGGGCCTGGGCGGCGCGGCCGGTGCGGCGCTGGGCGGCAACGTCTCGCGCAGCAACTCCTACGACGACGATCGCCGCTACTACAAGAAGAGCAAGCATCGCCGCCATGGCCATCGCCACGACGACTAAGTCATTGGCGGGTAACGAAAAAACGGGCCTTCGGGCCCGTTTTTCCATGGCGCGCAGCAAACATCGCGCGCATAAACAAAAAGCCCGTACCGGTCAGGTACGGGCTTTTTGGCGACTGGCGGGCTCAGATCAGAGCGCGGCGCCGTCGGTGTAGACGTCGAAGTTGCCAGCACGGGCGCCTTCGCCGAAGGAGTCGAACTTGCCAGTGCGGGCGCCTTCACCGAACGAATCGAACTTGCCGGTGCGGGCACCGTCGGTGAACGAGTCGAACCTGGTGGACTTGGCGCCGTCGGTGTACGGGTCGAACGAGGTCTTGGCGAACGCCGGGGCGGCGGAGAGGGCGGCAACCAGGGCAACGGTCAGGGCAAATTGGCGCTTCATGGCAAATCCTTTCGTTTTTCGTGGATGCCGGCGCTCGGAATGTGGATGTTGCGATGCGGCATCAGGTGATGCGATATTAGGCATTCCCCTGATATGAATAAATATTGCCATCCACAATGATTGATTGTGCTTTTCACAATAAATCCCCCGGATCGTGTAAAAGTTCACGGGTGAATCGGGAGACTATGTCATGGATCGGCTTCAATCGATGCGCGTCTTCGCCAAGGTGGTGGAACTTGGCAGTTTTGCACGTGCGGCGCAGCAATTGGAAATGTCCAATGCCGTGGTCACGCGCTATGTGGCGGACCTGGAAAGCCACCTGGGCACCCGGCTGCTGAACCGCACCACCCGCAGCCTGTCGCTGACGGACGCCGGCGAAACCTACCTCCAGCGCTGCGGCCAGATCCTCGAGGATGTGGAAGAAGCCGAATCGGTGGTCACGGCGCGCAGCCAGTCGCTCTCGGGCACGCTGCGGCTGGTGGCGCCGGTCATGTTCGGCCTCCACCTGCTGCCGCAGACCCTGGAACGCTTCCAGCAACTCTACCCGGACGTGGTGTTCGACGTGCTGCTCTCGGACCGTATCGTCGATATCGTGGAAGAAGGCCGGGATGTTGGTGTGATGCTGTCCGACCTGGGTCTCGGCTCGCACCTCGTGGCACGGCCGCTGATTTCGGCCGAAGTCATCCTGTGTGCCTCGCCCGGCTACCTGCGCGCGCACCCACCGCTGCGTAATGCCCAGGACCTCGCCAACCACCGCTGCATCGCCATGCGGCTGCCGACGGCCGAGCACGAATGGACGCTCTCCGGCCCCGAAGGCGACGTCACGGTCGCGATCCGGCCGGGCCTGCTGTGCAGCAACGCCGAACTGGCCCACCAGGCCGCGCTGGCCAATATGGGCATCGCCATGCTGTCCTCCTACCTCGCCCGGCCCAACATCGAAGCCGGCCGCCTCACGCACATCCTGCCCCAATACCAACTGCCGCGCCGCGACGTGAGCGTGGTCTACCCCAGCCGGAAGTTCCTGCCGACCAAGGTGCGCGCCTTCATCGACTTCCTGCTCGAGGAAGGCACGAAGCGGGCCGGCGAAGCCAGCGGACAGAAGTAGGGGAAATAAGAAAGGTTCGAAACCCCTCTCCGCATGCCGGGAGAGGGGTGAACGCCGTGCGCGGAATTACTCTTCGGCGTCGGCCGTCGCCTTGGTGGCGGCGCGGGTCTTCTTGGCGGCCGGGGTCTTGGCGGTGGCGGTCTTGGTCGCGGTCTTCGTTGCAGCCTTCTTGGCGGGCGCCTTCTTCGCGGCTACCTTCTTCGCCGCCGGCTTGGCCGTGGCGGCTTCGGTCTCGGCACCTTCGGCCGCTTCAGTGGCCTTGGCCCCCTTGGCGGTCTTGGCTGCGGCGCCCTTGGCGCCAGCCTTCGGCTCACGTACCTCGAACTCGAAGCCGATCTTGCCGTCCGGCTGCTTCACCAGGAACGCCTTGAAGTTGCGGCCCGTGCGGGACGACTTGAAGCCGGTCAGCAGGTCTGTCTTGCCGGCCGTCAGCAGCTTGCCGATCTGCTCGCGCGAGATTTCCTGCTGCAGGATGATCTTGCCGGTGGTGAAATCGCAGGTCTTCTCGCTGCCTACGGCATTCTCGCAGACGTACTTCATGCCGTGCTCGTAGACCGCGCCGCTGCACTTCGGGCACGACCCCACCGGGGTCTGGGCGCTGAAGTCGATCGGCTCGCCATCGGCGTCATCGTCGTTCTGGCCGAAGTCGAACTCCATCTTCCAGTTGCCGTCGTCGCCCTTGGCCAGCTTCAGGATGGCCGCGAACGGCCGGCCCATCTTGCTGCGGAAGCCCTGCAGCGGACCAATTTCCTTCTTCAGCAGCAGTTCCTCGACTTCCTCGATCTCGAACTGGCGGCCGCCCGGGATCTTGCTGATCGAGAACTCGCACGCGGTGCAGGCAAAGCGGCGGTAGTTTTCCTTGACCTGGCCGCCGCACTGCGGGCACGGGGTGTCCAGCGTGGCGTAGTCGCCCGGAATGGTGTCGCTGTCGTATTCCTTGGCGCGCTTGACGATCTGCTGCGTCATCTGCGCGATCTCACGCATGAATTCGTCGCGCTTGAGCCGGCCGCGCTCGATCTGCGACAGCTTGTGCTCCCACTCGCCGGTCAGCTCGGCCTGCGTCAGTTCGAGCACGCCCAGGCCGCGCAGCAGCGTCATGAGCTGGAACGCCTTGGCGGTCGGGATCAGTTCGCGGCCCTCGCGCACGAGGTACTTCTCGGTCAGCAGCCCTTCGATGATGGCTGCGCGCGTGGCCGGCGTGCCGAGGCCCTTGCCTGCCATGGCCTCGCGCAGCGCGTCGTCGTCGACGAGCTTGCCCGCGCCTTCCATCGCCGAGAGCAGCGTGGCTTCGTTGTAGCGCGCCGGCGGGCGCGTGGTCAGGCCGACGGACTCGACCTTGTCGGTCTTGACGCGCTCGCCCTTGTCCACCGGCACCAGGTTGGCGTCCTTGTCGTCCTTGCCCTGCGCCTCGCGGCCATAGATCACCAGCCAGCCCGGATTGACCAGGACCTTGCCCTCGGTCTTGAAGTGGTGGCCGGCCACTTCGGTGATACGGGTGGTCACCTGGAACTCGGCAGCCGGGAAGAACACCGCCAGGAAGCGGCGCACCACCAGGTCATACAGCTTCTGCTCGGGCTCGGACAGGTTCTTGGGCGCCTGCAGCGTCGGGATGATGGCGAAGTGATCGCTGATCTTGCTGTTGTCGAAGATCTTCTTGTTCGGCTTCACCCAGCCGCTGGCCAGGATCTTCTTGGCGTGGGTCAGGTAGTTGGGCGAGCTGTCGGCCAGCATGCCCATGGTCTCCTTGACCGTCTCCAGGTAGTCCTCGGGCAGCGCGCGGGCGTCGGTACGCGGGTACGTCAGCACCTTGTGCTTCTCGTACAGCGCCTGGGCCAGACCCAGCGTGTTCTTGGCGGAGAAGCCGAAACGCGAGTTGGCCTCGCGCTGGAGCGTGGTCAGGTCGAACAGTGCCGGCGACTGCTGCGTCGACGGCTTCGATTCCTCGGTGACGGTGCCCGGCTTGTCGCGGCAGGCGGCTACGATGCTCTTGGCCTCGGCCTCGCTCCACAGGCGCGCCTCGCGCGCCTCGGGGTCGAACTCGTTCTTCTTGAACTTCGGGTCGAACCAGCGGCCTTCATAGAGGCCCTTGGCGGCGATGAACTCGGCGTGCACCTCCCAGTAGTCGCGCGCCACGAAGTGTTTGATCTTCTCCTCGCGCTCCACCACGATCGACAGCGTCGGGGTCTGCACCCGGCCCACCGTGGTCAGGAAGAAACCGCCGCCCTTGCTGTTGAACGCGGTCATCGCCCGGGTGCCGTTGATGCCGACCAGCCAATCGGCCTCCGACCGGCAGCGCGCGGCATCGGCCAGCGGCATCATTTCCAGGTCGTCGCGCAACTGCGCAAACCCGTCGCGGATGGCCTGCGGCGTCATCGACTGCAGCCACAGCCGGCGCACCGGCTGCTTGGCCTTGGCCTGTTGCGCGATCAGGCGGAAGATCAGTTCCCCCTCGCGCCCCGCATCGCAGGCGTTGATCAGGCCGGTCACGTCCTTGCGCTTGATCAGCCGGTTCAGCACCTTCAGCCGCGATTCGGTCTTCTGGATCGGGCGCAGGTCGAAGTGCGGCGGTATCACCGGCAGATTGGCGAAGCTCCACTTGCCGCGCTTGACCTCGTAGTCGTCCGGCGCGGCAATCTCCACGAGGTGGCCCACGGCCGAAGACAGCACGTAGTCGTCGCTCTCGAAGTACTCGTCGTGCTGGGTAAAGCCCCCGAGGGCGCGCGCGATATCGGCGGCGACCGATGGCTTTTCCGCGATGATGAGGGCTTTAGACATTGAACGGGTCCTTGCGGCACGGCCCCCTCCAGGGGAAGCCAGCGCCTCTTGATTGGCACTGCTAATTATGTAAACAGCACGCCTGGGCTTTGAGGCGCCAATAATAAGCGCGCATCCGTCGGCGGTGCAAGCAAACGCCGCCTGAGGCTCAGGCAGCACATGGCATCAGCCGGGGTGGCTCTCGAGTAACCAGTCGAGCACTTCGGGAATTTCCGATGCGGCCGCGGGCATCGACGCCCCACGGTCCAGCATTCGCTCCAACACTTCCAGATGAGGTAGCACCGTGCCGTAAAAATGCGGATCGCTGCCGGCCACGGGCTGGATCAGCACCGTCGGAAAATTCTCAATGTCGATGTCCTCGCCGAGCCGGTCGGCGTGGGTCTCGATATCGATCCAGACAAAGCAGTCGCCGGGATAGCGCGCTGCCAGCGCCGCAAAGCCACTCATATAGTCCTTGCACGTCCCGCACCAGTCCGCGCACAGGCAGGCCACCAGCCGGCCCGCTGGCCGCGCGGCCAACGCCTGGCGCAGCGCCGCGGCGTCTTGTTCGGGAAAGTAAACGGTCATGGCAGTCGAAAACATGAGCAGCCTACGGCACCAGCCGCGGCAATTGCCGGCAGATTGTATAGAGTTTGGCGCCCCTTACCCGAGCCGCCGGTAGCGGTTGCCCGGTAATCGCTCCACCGCGCCGGCCAGTTCCAGCTGTAAAAGCGCTGCCGACGCCGCATCCGCCGACATTCCGCTGCAGGCGCACAAGGCGCACAAGGCGTCGAGTGTCACAGGATCATAGGCGAGGGCGGCGCCGAATGCGTCGGCGGGGGTCGGGCGGGGGTCGGCAACCTCCGCCCCGGCGGGTCTGGCCGATGACGGGGCGAGGTCGGGAAACTCCTCCACGATGTCCTCGAGGCTTTCCACCAGCTTGGCGCCCTGCCGGATCAACCGGTGACAGCCTTTCGAGAGCGGCGCGTGGATCGAGCCGGGTATCGCGAACACCTCGCGCCCCAGCTCCGACGCCAGCCGCGCCGTGATCAGCGACCCCGACCGCTCGGCCGCCTCGACCACCAGCACGCCCTGGCCCAGTGCCGCGATCAGCCGGTTCCGCTTGGGGAAGTGGTGGCTCACCGGCGGCGTTCCAAGGGGAAATTCGCTGAGGATGGCGCCGCCTCGGTCGACGATCTCATGCGCCAGCGCGTGATGGCGTGCCGGATACACCACATCGATACCCGTGCCGATGACGGCAATCGTGCCGCCGGCGCCGGACATCGCCCCCGCATGGGCCGCTGCATCGATACCGAGCGCGAGGCCGGACACCACCGTGAATCCCGCCCCGGACAGGGCAGCGGCAAACGCGTGGGCGTCCTTCGCCCCCTGCACGGTGGCCTTGCGCGCGCCGACGATGCCGATGGACGGCGCTGCCAGCGCATCGCGCCGGCCATTGACGTGGAGGAGGAGCGGGGGATCGGCGAGGTCGAGCAGCCGCGCCGGGTAATCGCCATCGGCGAGCGTGACGAGGTGATGGTTGGGTACGGCAAGCCATGCCTCGGTACGCGCGATCAGCGCGGCCAGCGTGGCATCGGGCGGGGCGGTCAGGATTTGGGCGATGGCGGGCGGCACCAGCCCATGCAGTCGGGCAGCGGGCTGCGCCAGCACCGCCGACGGCAGGCCGAACGCGCCCAGCAGCCGGCGCGCGGCCGCTGCGCTCAGTCCTGGCGTGGCGATCAGCCGCAGCCACGCCGCAACGTCGGCCAGCCCCGCATCCTTGCCCAGGGCCGGCCCGGAGACTTGCGCGCCCTCCGGCGCGCGCCAACCGGTCAACGTGGCGTCGTGGCGATGTCGCCAACCTTCATCAGGTTCGTGGCATCGGTGACCAGCGCGTACGAGATACCCGGGAACACGCGATACACATAGGCCAGCCCGTACCGGTCGTCGGGCAGGCGGATGGTGCGATTGCTGTCCGTCGGATCCTTGACCAGACCGCCGTCACGCGAGAGCGCCAGCACATGGCCCGGCTCGAGCCCGGCATCGGTGCCCACGTTCAGCACCACCACCTGCTTGGCGCCGCCGTACTGCACGCCGCCATATACGGCTGCGATGCGGGCATTCACGTCGGTCTCGGGCGCGTGCGGCACATAGCGCACCAGCTCGCGCGGGGGCTGGGGCAGCAGCAGTGTGCCGGGGCCCATTTCCTGCAGCGACTGAGTGGCCTGCACCGTGGTCACGGCGTCCGGGCCCTCGGGCGGACGCGAGACGCGCACGCTGCCCTGGTATTCGGCCTCGAAGCCAATCACCTTGTTGGTGATCGGATCACGCACCGGCAAGGCCGGCTTGAAGGCCTGCCAGTCGCTGCCGATGGAGGCATCGCCGGGGCCAATGCCGCGCGCGTAGCCGGTATCGCCACGGCCCATGTAGACACGGGCATCGGGCAGGGCCACGAGGCGCGCCGAGGTATCGACGGTGTCCTTGTCCACCACCAGCGGGCGGATCAGGAACGGCTCGATGTCGGCCGCCGGAATGCTCAGGATCGCGTCGCCATCGGCGCCTTCGCCCCGCATGCGCGGCGAGAGGCGGCCATCGCCACTCGCGCCGCCCGGTGCGGTCGTGCTCAGGTAGGCGCGGCCATCGCGGGTGACCAGATACAGGGTCTGGCCCGGATAGATCAGGTGGGGATTGCGGATCTGCTGCTTGTTCATGCCCCACAGCTCGGGCCAGCGCCAGGGCTGGCGCAGGAAGCGGCCCGAGATGCCCCACAGGGTGTCGCCGGAGCGCACCGTGTACTGGCCCGGCGCGCTGGGCGCCAGATCGGCAACTGGAATGCCTTGCTGTGCCGTCCGGTCGGCTTGCGCCTGCTGCGCCGGCGAGACACTGAGGTCTGCGGCCTGGACGGTCATGCCCGCCCCGGCAGTGATGCCGGCGACACTTAGCATGAGAAGGGTGAACGCGTGCAGCCTGCGGCCCGACGCCGCTTGTTCTTTGGTAAGATCGCGCATTTTCGTGAACCGGTCGGTGTAGCGACCGGATTGACCCTAGAGAGCGTGCCTGCTGCGGCCCGCCTTGATTTTTTGTACTTGCGCCCCGATTCTGCATGTAAACACCCGTCGCCGCAACGCGGCCGGGCAGTAGACAGCACCTGGCGTTGCGCCCGAGCATCATGGCAAAACTCGACATCCTCACCTACCCCGATCCTCGCCTGCACAAAGTGGCCAAGCCCGTGGAGGTGGTGGATGACCGCATCCGCACGCTGGTGCGCGACATGGCCGAAACCATGTACGAAGCGCCGGGCATCGGCCTGGCCGCCACGCAGGTGGATGTGCACGAGCGCGTGATCGTGATCGACCTCTCCGAGACGCGCGACGCCCTCCAGGTCTTCATCAACCCGGAAATCGTCTGGGCCAGCGACAACCGCAAGGTCTGGGAAGAGGGCTGCCTGTCCGTGCCCGAGGTCTACGACCGCGTGGAGCGCCCGGACCGCGTGCGCGTACGCGCGCTGAACGAAAAGGGCGAAGCCTTCGAACTCGATGCCGACGATCTGCTCGCTGTATGTATACAGCACGAGATGGATCACCTGATGGGCAAGGTGTTCGTCGAGTACCTGTCGCCGCTCAAGGTCACCCGCATCAAGCAGAAGCTCCAGAAGCGCGTCCGTTCGCGGATGTAACAGCGGTGCCGCCGCGCCGGCGCCGTCTGCTATCGTTAACCCCTCCGAAGCACCCAATGCACCCGGCCGCCACCATGCGGCCGGTGGCGTTTTTATCGCGGAACCCTGCCATGACCCAAGCCCAGCCACTGCGCGTTGCCTTTGCCGGCACCCCGGAATTCGCGCGCGTCGCCCTGGAGGCCATCCACGCCGCAGGCTTCCCGGTGGTGGCCGTGCTGACCCAGCCGGACCGCCCGGCGGGCCGCGGCATGCAGCTGCAGGCCAGCCCAGTCAAACAGTTTGCGCTCGATGCCGGCCTCGGGCCGGTGCTCCAGCCGCGCTCGCTGCGCCGCCAGGGCAAATATCCCGAGGAAGCCGGCGCGGCCGTCGATGCGCTGGCGGCCACGGCGCCCGATGTCATGGTGGTGGCCGCCTACGGCCTGATCCTGCCGGCCGAGGTGCTGACGCTGCCGCGCCATGGGTGCCTGAACATCCACGCCTCGCTGCTGCCGCG
This sequence comes from Cupriavidus sp. OV096, assembly GCF_900115455.1. Taxonomy (NCBI): domain Bacteria; kingdom Pseudomonadati; phylum Pseudomonadota; class Betaproteobacteria; order Burkholderiales; family Burkholderiaceae; genus Cupriavidus; species Cupriavidus sp. OV096. The sequence continues at coordinate 50,835 of NZ_FOWM01000002.1, read as the reverse complement.
CTGGCGCGGCGCGGCGCCGATCCACCGTGCCATCGAGGCCGGCGATGCCGAGACCGGCATCACGCTGATGCAGATGGACGAAGGGCTCGACACGGGCGGCATGCTCTCCCGCGAAGCCGTGCCGATCGGCCCGCTGGACACCACCGGCACGCTCCATGACACGCTGGCGGCGCTGGGCGGGCGGATGATCGTCGCGGCGCTGCAGCAACTGGCGGCCGGCCAGCCGCTGGCCGCCACGCCCCAGCCCGAGGCCGGCGTGACCTATGCCGAGAAGATCGCCAAGGATGAAGCCCCGCTCGACCTGCGCCGCCCGGCCACGGCGCTGGCTGGCCAGGTGCGCGCCTTCAACCCCTTCCCCGGGGCCACGGTGCAGGTGGGCGACACCGTCATCAAGTGCTGGCAGGCGCTGCCGCTGGCCAGCTCGACGCCGCTGCCGCACCCGCCCGGCACTGTGCTGGCGGCCGACGCCAGCGGCGTGATCATCGCCTGCGGCGAGGGCAGCGCGCTCCAGGTCACCGAACTCCAGAAGCCGGGCGGCCGCCGCCAGCCGGCGCAACAGTTCCTGCAGGGCCAGCCGCTGCCGCCGGGCACGCGCTGCCTCGTGCCGGCGTGACGCAATCTCCACATCCGTCTGCAAAAACCCTGCTACGGACATTGAATTTCCGGCAATCGGTCCCGATCTAACCGTCAACGCGTCCCGCAGGGGCGGGTACGCGGGGATGTACGTCGATTGTCGATTTGGGAGACTTTTCCATGTTCAACTGGGTCAAGACCTTCATGCTGATGGCCGCCATCACGGCGCTGTTCATCGTCATCGGGGGCATGATCGGGGGCCGCAGCGGGATGATGTTCGCGCTGTTGATCGCGCTGGGCATGAATTTCTTTTCCTACTGGTTCTCGGACAAAATGGTCCTGCGCATGTACAACGCGCAGGAAGTGGACGCCGGCACGGCGCCGCAGTTCTACAACATGGTGCAGGAGCTGTCCCAGCGCGCCGGGCTGCCGATGCCGCGTGTGTACCTGATCAACGAGGACGCGCCGAACGCGTTTGCCACGGGGCGTAACCCCGAGCACGCGGCGGTGGCGGCCACCACGGGCATCCTGCGCGTGCTGTCTGACCGCGAGCTGCGCGGCGTGATGGCGCACGAACTGGCGCACGTGAAGCACCGCGATATCCTGACCTCGACCATCGCGGCCACGATGGCCGGTGCGATCTCGGCGTTGGCCAACATGGCGATGTTCTTCGGCGGGCGCGACGAGAACGGCAATCGGTCCAATCCGATCGCCAGCATCGCCGTGGCGATCCTGGCCCCGCTGGCGGCCTCGCTGATCCAGATGGCGATTTCCCGGGCGCGTGAATTCGAGGCCGACCGGGGCGGCGCCGAGATCAGCGGCGACCCGCAGGCGCTGGCCAGCGCGCTGGACAAGATCCACCGCTACGCGCAGGGTATCCCGTTCCAGGCCGCCGAGGCGCACCCGGCCACGGCGCAGATGATGATCATGAACCCGCTCTCGGGCGGCGGCATCGCCAACCTGTTCTCGACCCACCCGGCCACCGAGGAGCGCGTTGCGCGGCTGATGCACATGGCGCAGACGGGCACCTATCCCGCCTGAGGCCGGCCGCGCGCCCCGAGTCCGGGTAAACTGCCCGCTGTGTTCCCCGGAACCGGCGGGCTTTTTTTGTGATCGGCACGCCGTGCCGGTCACTGTCATTCATAGCATTTTCAGAATTCTCGTATTCCATGCGCCTGCAACACGATTCACTTGCCTTCCAGATGCTCGGCGCCGCCGCGGCGGTACGCGGCGTCAATGAAGGCACGGCCCTGCCGCAGGCCATCGAAGACGTCGCCACGCACCTGCGGCTCGACCGCGTGCGCGACGCCGCCACGCGCGGCGCCGTGCAGGACCTGGCCTATCGCACCGTGCGCCAGTTCGGCACCACGCGCGCGCTGGTCACCGAACTGGTCACGCGCCCGCCCGGCGCGCTCGTCGATTCCCTGCTGGCCGTGGCCCTGGCGCTGCTGCTGGAAGGCGAGGAGGGCGATGCCAGCAAGGTCGGGCGCGGTGGCTACAGCGATTTCACTGTGGTAGACCAGGCCGTCAGCGCGGCCGCATCCGAGCCGAAGACCGCCCACGCGCGCGGCCTGGTGAACGCGGTGCTGCGCCGCTTTTTGCGTGAACGTCAGCAACTGATGCAGACCGTCAACCAGGACGAGGAAGCGCGCTACAACCTGCCGTCCTGGTGGCTGGCGCAGCTGCGCAAGGCGTACCCGGACCAGTGGACTACGTTGGCGGAGAGCGTCAACGCCCGGCCGCCGATGACGCTGCGCGTGAACACGCAGCGCATGTCGGTGCCGGAGTATCTGACTGAACTGGCCAACGCCGGCATGGCCGGCACGGTCGTGGGCGAGCAGGCGGTGCGGCTGGTCCGCGCGTTCCCGGTCTCGCAGGTGCCCGGCTTTGCCGAAGGCGATGTGTCGGTGCAGGACGCCGGCGCGCAACTGGCCGCGCCCCTTTGCGAATTGTCTGATGGCATGCGCGTGCTCGATGCCTGCGCGGCCCCCGGCGGCAAGACCGGCCACCTGCTGGAGCTGGCCGACATCGACGTCACCGCCGTGGAGAGCGACGCGCAACGCGCCGCCCGCATCCACGAAAACCTTGCCCGCCTGGGCCAGCGCGCCAACGTGATCGTCGGCGACGCGAGCCGGCCCCAGGACTGGTGGGACGGCCAGCCGTTCGATCGCATCCTGGCGGACGTGCCGTGCTCGGCGTCGGGCATCGTGCGGCGCCATCCCGATATCCGATGGCTGCGCCGCGAGACAGATATCGCGCGCCTCGTCAATGAGCAGCGTCGCATCGTGTCTCAACTTTGGCCGCTGCTGAAGCCGGGCGGCATCCTGGTGTACGTGACCTGTTCTATTTTCCCAACGGAAGGCGAGGAGCAGGCGCTCTGGTTTGGTGCGCAGCTACCAGATGCGATACGATTGCAAGCGCCGGGACAACTGCTGCCCGGTACGAAGGCGCCTGAAACGGCCAGCCTGCCAACCGGTTCGCCATCGGGTCTGCCTACCGATCACGATGGCTTCTACTACGCCCGCTTCCAGAAACGCGCCTGATCCCACCGATGCCGAGCCCGCTGCGCTTGTTCGTCCACCGAGTCCCGGGCCGCGCAACGCGCGAGGCGCCGGCGCTCGCGCTGGCCAATAGCGGCCGGCGTGCGCTGGGCACCCTTGGCACACTCAGCATTTGGGCCGTCACCGCATGGCTGCTGCTGAGCCTGCTGCTAGCGCTGACGCCCCGCGCCGAGGCGCAGCTCATCGAGAATTCCGAAGCGAAGATCGAATACCAGGACGGCGGCTTCGAGCTGGCCACTTCGTTCGATTTCGACCTGCCGCCGGCGCTGGAAGACGCGCTGCACAAGGGCATTCCGCTCTATTTCGTGGTCGAATTCCAGCTCTCGCGCCCGCGCTGGTACTGGTTCGACGAGAAGCCGGTGAACACCAACCGCAGCGTGCGCCTGTCGTATCAGCCGCTGACGCGTCAGTACCGCGTTTCCACGGGCGGGCTGCAACTGCCGTTCAACCGCCTCAAGGGCGCGCTGCAGTTCATCCAGCAGGTGCGTGGCTGGCGCGTGTTCGAGCGCGGCGACGTGCGGCGCGGCGAAACCTATCACGCCGAGCTGCGCATGCGGCTCGACCTCTCGCAGCTGCCGAAGCCGTTCCAGATCAATGCGGTGAACACGCGCGAGTGGAACCTGTCGTCCGAGTGGAAGCGCTTCAACTACACCGTGCCGACCAACCTCGACGCGCCGCAGCCGCTGCCCCCACCGCCGGCCCCGATGCCGGCCTCACCGCCTGCGGCACCCCCGGCACCGCCCGCTGCGCCGGCCATCCCCGGCTCCGCGCCCGCCGCGGCCTCCGCGCCATCAGCCGATGCCCGCACGCCGTTCTCGCAGACCGTCTCCACGGTCCTGTCTCCGAGCCAATTGGTACAGCCCGCATCGAGCCCGCCATGAACGGAGCGATCTGGGACAGCCGATTCCGCCGCGTGCTCTATCGCGTCGTGGTGGGGATCATCGTCTTCCTGGCGCTGGTCCTGGTGGGCCTGCTGGCCGGGGCCTCGGCCAACACCGAATTCTTCGATCGCTATTTCACCCTGCTGTTCAAGGTCAACCTCGTCGTCGGCGCGCTGCTTGTGCTGACCGTGGGCGCGTTGGCCATGACGCTGTGGGTGCGCTACCGGCGCGGCAAGTTCGGCACGCGGCTGATGACCAAGCTGGCCGTGTTCTTCGGCGTGGTGGGCGTGCTGCCGGGCGTGCTGATCTACCTGGTCTCGCTGCAGTTCGTCTCGCGCAGCATCGAATCCTGGTTCGATGTACGCGTGGAAACGGCGCTCGAGGCCGGGCTGAACCTGGGCCGGTCCACCATCGACAGCCAACTGGCCGATCTGCAGGGCAAGGCCCGGCTGATGGCGGACCAGCTCACGGGGTCGTCGGGCATGGCCACGTCGCTGCAACTGAACCGGCTGCGCGAGCAGTACGGCGTGCAGGAGGCCGCGATCTTCACCGGCAGCGGCCGGGTGATGGCCACGGCGTCGAGCAGCTACGCCTCGCTGGTGCCGGACCTGCCGTCGGGCATGCTCGCCGAGCAGGCGCGGCTGGCCGGCGGCTATGCGGCCGTGGAGGGCGGCACCGAGCCCTCGGTAGACGGCAAGCGCACGGGCCCCATCGACAGTACCCACCTGTACCGCATCCGCGTGATCATTCCGCTCGGGCCGGCGCCGTCGCAGAACTCGACCGACGCGGAGGCGCAGGCCGCCGCCGTGGCTGCAGCCGCCGCGGTCCAGCGCGCGCAGCGCCCGCCGCGTGCCGGCATGTCCGCGCCCGGTGCCCGCTGGGCCGGGTCGGGGCTGTCCGTGGAGCGCCGCCCCGAGGACGCACCGGCTACCGGCTTCGGCCTGATGGGCGATACGGTGCGCGAGGAGCGCTACCTCCAGGTGCTGCACCCAGTGCCGGCCGTGCTCGCACGCAATGCCGACGAGGTCCAGCGCGCCTATCAGGAGTACCAGGAAAAGGCGCTGGGGCGCACCGGCCTGCGCAAGATGTACATCGGCACGCTGACCCTGACGCTGTTCCTGGCCGTGTTCATCGCCGTGATGCTGGCCCTGCTGCTGGGCGGCCAGCTCGCCCGGCCGCTGCTGATGCTGCTGCAGGGGACCAAGGAGGTGGCCGAGGGCGATCTCTCACCCAAGCGTGAACTTAAAAGCCGCGACGAACTGGGCATGCTGACGCAGCAGTTCAACGCGATGACGCGCCAGTTGTCCGAGGCCCGCATCGCCGTGGAGGAAAACCGCACCGCGCTGGAGCAGTCGAAGGCCTACCTGGAAAGCGTGCTGCAGAACCTGACCGCCGGCGTGCTGGTGTTCGACCGGCGCTTTGCGCTGCTGACCGCCAACCCCGGCGCCGAGCGCATCTTCCGCCAGCCCTTCGCCGGTGTGCTGGGCCAGCCGGCCGAGCAGATTCCAGGGCTGGGCGAGTTCACCGAGATCGTGCGCCAGGCGTTTTCCGAGCAGAACACCAGCGAGGTGCTGGGCGGCGCGCGGCACTGGCAGAAGCAGATCGAACTGCCGCAGGGCGACGAGGAACAGCCGCTGACGCTGCTGGTGCGCGGCGCCCACCTGCCGGGCGGCAGCCGCGACGAGCCCGGCTACGTGGTGGTTTTCGACGATATTTCCGATGTGATCTCGGCCCAGCGCTCGGTCGCCTGGGGCGAGGTGGCGCGCCGGCTGGCCCACGAAATCAAGAATCCGCTCACCCCGATCCAACTCTCGGCGGAGCGCCTGCAGATGAAACTTTCGCCGAAATTGGAGACAACCGATGCGGAAGTGCTAAAGCGCGGGGCCGCAACGATCGTTAACCAAGTGGCGGCAATGAAACGCATGGTTGACGACTTCCGCGATTACGCGCGTACGCCGCCCGCCGTAGTGCAGACGCTGGCGCTGAATCACCTGGTGGCAGAAGTCTTGCATCTGTATGGGATCGACGAGCCCGGGGTGCACGAGCATCCCGTGATCCATTCGGCGCTGGGGCCCGATTTGCCTGAAATAAAGGGAGATCCGACCCAGTTGCGGCAGGTGATCCACAACTTGCTGCAGAATGCGCAGGATGCGGTGGCGGACAACGTGGCGGCCGGTAGGGCGGCGCCCCATATCACTCTGCACACCGAGACTGTAGAATACAAAGATTCTGCTGGCGAAGACCGGCAGGCCGTCAAGCTGTCCATCGCGGACAATGGTCCAGGATTCGCACCCCGTATTCTCAGTCGGGCGTTCGAACCGTATGTGACCACGAAAGCCAAGGGTACGGGTCTCGGGCTGGCGATGGTAAAGAAGATCATTGACGAACACGGCGCGCGCATCGAGTTACGCAATCGCATGGACGGCGCCGAGATCATCGGGGCACAGATCTCGATCCTGTTCGTTAAACTGGCATAGTCAAACTGCGTCACCGTCCGGTGGCGCTGCGGTGGGGTTAAGAGGGGAAGTATGGCAACCATCCTCGTAGTCGACGACGAAATGGGCATCCGGGAATTACTCTCGGAGATCCTGAGTGACGAAGGCCATGTGGTCGAAGTGGCGGAGAACGCCCAGCAGGCACGCGAGTACCGTGCGGCCGGGACGCCCGATCTGGTATTGCTCGATATCTGGATGCCAGATACCGATGGCGTCAGCTTGCTCAAGGAATGGTCGGCACAGGGTTACCTGACGATGCCGGTCATCATGATGTCTGGCCACGCCACGATTGACACCGCTGTGGAGGCGACCAAGATTGGCGCGCTGAACTTCCTCGAGAAGCCCATCGCGCTGCAGAAGTTGCTGTCCGCCGTGGAGCAAGGCTTGGCGCGCGGCATCGAACGCCCGCGTACGGCGCCGACGGCGGCCAGCGCGGCGCCTGCCGCCACCTCTGCCACGGGCGAAGCCGCCGCGGCCGCGCTGGCGCCCGCCGAGATGCCCGCGGAGATCGCCGCGAACGGCAATCCGGCACGCCTGCCCGAGGCCGAGATGCACTTCTCCTTCGACATGCCATTGCGTGAGGCACGCGATCTGTTCGAGCGTGCCTATTTCGAATACCACCTGGTGCGCGAACACGGCAGCATGACACGCGTGGCCGAGAAGACCGGCCTCGAACGGACCCACCTGTACCGCAAGCTCAAGCAGCTCGGCGTGGAGCTGGGTCGCAACAAGCCCGAGCCCACCGAACAATGACCGACAGTGATGCACGGGGCGCTTGACTGGCCGGTTTCGCGCTGATATAGTTTCGCTTCTTTGGCCCGGTAGCTCAGTCGGTAGAGCAGAGGATTGAAAATCCTTGTGTCGGCGGTTCGATTCCGTCCCAGGCCACCAGATACAAGAAAACGGACGCTTCGGCGTCCGTTTTTGCGTTTGGGGTCAATGGTTTAGCGCCTACCCGAACATCTCCTCCGCCACCGTCGGATGCAGGGGCAGGGTCGTCTTCAGGTGCGAGGCCTTGAGCCCCAGCCGCAGCGACACCGCCAGCGCCTGGATGATCTCGGGCGCGGCGTTGTCCATCAAATGCACGCCGAGCACCCGGCCGCTGCGCGCGTTCAGCACCAGCTTGATCATCGACTGTTGCGAACTGCCGCCGAAGCGGTTTTCCAATGAGACGAATCGCTTGATTTCGGTGCGGATGCGCTCCGGCTTCCCCGCGTCCTCGATGGCCTGCGCCTCCGTCATGCCCACCACGCCGATGGCCGGCTCGCAGAACACGGCCGTGGGCACGATGTCGAAATCGGCCAGGTCGCCGCGCTTGCCGAACAGGCGGTCCGCGACCCAGCGGCCCTGTGCGATGGCCACCGGCGTCAGGTGCAGGTTCTCGGCCATGCAGTCGCCCACCGCGTACAGCGCGCGCTCCGCGCTGCGGAACTGGCGGTCCACAACGATGCCGCCCTTTTCGCCCAGTTCGATGCCGATGTCCTCGAGCCCCAGCCCCTCCACATTGGCCTGCCGACCGATGGCCGACAGCACCGCCTGGGCGCGCACGGTCTGGGTACGGCCCGGGTTGCCGTCCTGCGTATAGCAGACCTCGGTCGCGCCATTGGCCTGCGAGAGCAGCGTCACCTCGGTATTGAAATGCAGGCGGATGCCCTTGGCGGCCAGCGCCCCGGCCAGCGAGGCGGAGACGTCGTGGTCGAAGCGCGGCAGCAGCCGGTCCTCGCGCACGAGCAGGTCGACCTTGACGCCGTAGCGCGACAGGATCGACGCCAGTTCCACGGCGATATACCCCCCGCCGATCACCACCATCGACGCCGGCACGGTCTGCCACGTGAACACATCGTCGGACGTGCTCGCCAGCTCGCCGCCGGGCACCGGCAGTACGCGCGGCCGCGCGCCCGTGGCGATCAGCGTCTTGCGGGTGCGCAGGGTTTCGTTGCCGACGACGATCTCGGTCGGGCTCGTCAGCCGGGCCTCGCCGTGCAGGATCTCCACGCCGGCCTCGGTCAGCCGCTGGGCATAAGACGCGTTGAGACGCGCGACCTCGGCATTGACCCGCACGATGGCATCGCGCCAGTCCTCCTTGCCGCCCGTGTGAGACAGGCAATCGGACAAAATGGCCGCCCAGGTGGCACCGTAGGACAGCATCTTCTTGGGCACGCAGCCGCGATTGACGCAGGTGCCGCCGATGGCGCCACGTTCGACCAGGATCACGCGCGCGCCCAGCGACGCCGCGCGCCGGGCCGCCGCTACGCCGCCGGAACCCGCGCCGATGACGACGAGGTCCGCCTCGCGCGCCTTGCCCGGCCGGCCATTGCGCTTGCGGCGCGGCACGTTCTCCACCACGGGCGCCGCGCTGATCTCGCGCGCGCGGCGGCGCTCCTTGGCCGGTGCCGGGGTGGCGGTCTCGGGTGTTGCCTGGCGCTTAGTCATCCATGTCTCCTTGTACGCGGCGCATCGCCGCATTCAACACGACCGACCGGCGCCCGTGGGCGCAACCACTCAGGGCGCCGGCAACAATTCCTCGTCCCGGATCGTGGGCCAGTCGCGCAGAAACGCTTCCGCGTCGCGCCGGCCCAGATCGTAGGCATGTGTCATGGCCTCGGGCCGGGTGTAGTCCCAGCTCGAGATGGGTACGCGCTGCGACGGCTGCAGGTACAGCCGGCGCTGGCCGCCCTCCGCCAGCACGAAGCGGGGCGGGCGCGGGTACAGCCGCGTCACCAGCACCAGCACGTTGCCGGGGGCCGGGTCGAGCGCATCGACGGGCACGTTGTCCACCAGCCCGCCATCGAGCACCGCGCGCCCCTGGCGCTTCAGTACCGGTGTGAACGGCGGCGTGGAGGCCGACTGCAAGAGCAGATCGGCCAGATCCTCGGGCGAAGCACAATCCTGCGCGCGCACGAACTCGGGCCGGAAGCCCAGCTTGCGGCCCAGCCGCGGGTGCAGCGTCTTGAGGAGGTGCTTGTCGATGTTGTACGCGAGCAGCCCGGCGGCCACGGCCAGGCGCGGGCCGCTCCACGGCGGGATATGCGCCACGCCGATGCGGATCTCGGGCGCGGCCTGGAGCCGCGCGAGCCGGTTATCGCCGAATAGCGACAGCAGCGCGTTGCGATAGATGCCGTAATGTGGAAACACGCGCTCGCGCCGCAGCAGGTTGCCCCAGTAGGCGTTGCGCGTGTTGTTGGCCAGGATGTCGCGGTAATAGGCCATGGTCTGGTGCGAATCATGCGCATGGACCATGCACGCCGTAGCCGCCCCGGCCGAGATGCCCGCAATCACGCGCGGCCGCAGCGCCAGCTCGGGCGCCACGGTGTCCCACCAGCCGGCCTGCCACCAGCATCGGTTGCCGCCGCCGGCGAACACGATCTGGTCGAACGGCTGGGAAAGCGGCTGGGGAGGGGCGGAGGAGATTGGCGCGGCGCCAGTCATCATCGTCGGATGGTCCTGGATGTCAGAGCAGCGCGTAGGTGGTGGTGGCCTGCACCGCCAGCTTGCCGTCGGTGCCGGTCAGCTCGATCTCGCCGAACACCACGGTCTTGCCGAGCCGCAGCACGTTGGCGCGCACGCGCACGTCGCCGTCGATCACAGGCCGCATGAAGTTGGTGGTCAGGCTGACCGTGGTCATCGGGCGGAACTCCCCGAGCACCCGGGAGATGGCGACGATCATCGCCGTATCGGCTGCCGACATCAGTACCTGCCCGCACACCACGCCGCCGGCATGGCGAAAAGTCTCACTGAACGGCAGGCGCAGCGTCACGCCCTGGTCGTCCACCGCCTCGGCTCGCAGGCCAAGCTGGCGCACCCACGGGGCGAGCACGCGTTCCAGCGTGGCATCGACATCAGCCAGGGTGAAGGCGGGCGCTGCGGTCGGTGCGGAGGTCGGTTCCGGCATGGCGATCCTGTCGAGCGGGTTTCGCCAATGATACAGGGGGCCGCAGCCCCCCGTGTGATGCACTGCAAGACCCCGCCGGCCGGGGCGGGCGACGGCTACGCCGCGTTGTCGGCAGCAGCGCGGGCACTGCTGCGGCTGGCGTGCCAGCGCAGCACGCGCGGCACCACCACCACGGCCACCGTCATCGCCAGAATCGTGGCGGAGATCGGCTGCTTGACGAACAGGCTCCAGTCGCCCTGGCCAATCGACAGCGCATTGCGCAGCTGCTTCTCGGCCATCGGCCCCAGGATCAGGCCGACGATGACCGGCGCCGTGGGGAAGTCGAAGCGGCGCATGGCCATGCCCAGCAGGCCGATCACGAACAGCAGCAGCAGGTCGAACCACGACTGGCGGATACCGTACGCACCGAGCCCCGCGAAGATCAGGATGCCGCCGTACAGCAGCGGCGTGGGCACGCGCAGCATGCGCACCCAGAGGCCGATCGCCGGCAGGTTCAGCACCAGCAGCATCACATTGCCGATGTACAGCGACGCCAGCAGGCCCCAGACCAGATCGCCCGAGGTCTGGAACAGCATCGGACCGGGCTGGAGGTTGTAGTTCTGGAACGCCGCCAGCAGGATGGCGGTGGTGTTCGAGGTCGGAATGCCCAGCGTCAGCAGCGGCGCCAGCGTGGCCGTCACGGCGGCGTTGTTGGCGGCCTCGGGGCCGGCCACGCCCTCGATGGCGCCCACCTTGCCGAACTCGTCCTGGTGTTTGGAGAGCTTCTTTTCGGTCGCGTACGACAGGAAGGTCGGGATCTCCGCGCCGCCGGCCGGAATCAGCCCGAACGGGAAGCCGATCAGCGTGCCGCGCAGCCAGGCCGGCACCGAGCGTTTCCAGTCCGACTTGTTCATGTGGACGGAACTGAGCTTGTTGAACGAGCCGGCCGGCTGCGGGAAGAACGCGTTGAACAGCGCCTCGCCCACGGCGAACAGGCCCACGGCCACCACGACGATATCCACGCCGTCGTAAAGCTCCTGGATGTTCATCGAGTAACGGGTCTGGCCGGACAGCGAATCGATGCCGATCAGGCCGATGCCGAGCCCCAGGAACAGGCTGGTCATGCCGCGCAGCAGCGACGAGCCGAGCACGGCCGACACGGTCGTGAAGGCCAGCAGCATGATCATGAAGTACTCGCCCGGGCCGAACTGCAGCGCCACGTCCGCCGCCACCGGCGCGAACATCGACAGCAGCACGGTGGCGATGGTGCCCGCCACGAAGGAGCCGATCGCCGCCGTGGCCAGCGCCGGCCCGGCGCGGCCGTTCTTGGCCATCAGGTTGCCTTCCATGGCGGTGACCATGGTGGACGACTCGCCCGGCGTGTTCATCAGGATGGAGGTGGTCGAGCCGCCGTACATCGCGCCGTAGTAGATGCCGGCGAACATGATCAGCGCGGCGGTGGGTTCCACCTTGGCCGTCAGCGGCAGCAGCATCGCCACGGTCAGGGCCGGGCCAATGCCCGGCAGCACGCCGATGGCGGTGCCGAGGAAGCAGCCCACGAGGGCCCACATCAGGTTGATCGGTGTGATGGCGACGGCGAAGCCGTGCATCAACTGGTTCAGGGTATCCATGGCAATTCCTCCCGCCGGTTCAGAAGCCGGAGATCGACAAAAGGGGCAGCAGCGGCAGGTTGATGCCGAGCAAGAATTCAAACAACGCCCACATCGGCAGCGTCAGGCCCAGGCCGATCAGCGCATCGCGCACCAGCCGGCGGCTGCCGTAGCCGCGCGCCACGCAGACCATCATCAGCGTGGAGGACAGCACGAAGCCGAGCGTGCCGATCAGCGCCATGTTCAGCACCAGGCCCGCCGCTACCCACAGGAAGCCCTTGAAGTTGTGTGGCGCCTCGGGCAACTCGGCATCTTCCTCCGGCATATTGCGGAAGCCGCCGCGCACGCCCTGCCAGGTCAGCAGCGCGCCGCACACGGCCAGGCCGATGGCGACCAGGGTGGGCGCGAAGCGCGGCGACAGGCCGGCGTAGCCTTCCTCGCCCGAGATGCCGGACAGGCCGGCCAGGAAGAAGGCGGACAACGCCAGGACGGCGATGCCGATGGAGACATGCGATGGTTTCATGGTGGGCTCCCGGAGGGATGGCCACCACCCGCGCGGTCACGACGAGCGTGACAGGATTGTGATTATTGTTGGGGCGCGCGGGTGGGGCGGTGAGGCGAGTCGTGCAGTTGGCGATGAATCCGCCGGACTTACTTGGCAACGCCCAGTTCGCGCAGCGTGCCACCCAGGCGGGTCGACTCGGCATCCACGAACTTGCCGAACTCGTCGCCGGTCAGCAGGAAGGGCGTCCAGTCATTCTTCGTCAGGGCTTCCTTCCAGACCTTGTTCTCGGTGCCCTTGACCACGGCGTCGATCATCGCCTTGCGCTGCTCGGGCGTGATGCCCGGCGCGCCGTAGACGCCGCGCCAGTTATAGATCTCCACGTTCACGCCCTGCTCCTTGAGCGTGGGGATGTCGGCGGTGCGGTCCTTCGAGGTCACCGCCAGCGCGCGCATCTTGCCGCTCTTGATGAAGGGCAGGAACTCGGACACGCCGGCAATGCCCACGGTCACGTGGCCGCCCATGATCGACGCGGAGGCTTCGCCGCCGCCCGCGAACGGCACGTAGTTGATCTTCTTCGGATCCACGCCGATGTCCTTGGCGATCAGGCCGGCCAGGATGTGGTCGATCGAACCCTTCGAGCCACCACCCCAGCTCACGCTGCCCGGGTTGGCCTTGAGCTGCGCAGTCAGGTCCTTGATGGACTTCAGCGGCGAGCTGGCCGGCACGGTCAGGACCATGGTGTCGGCATACAGGCGGGCGATCGGCGTGGCGTTCTTCAGCGTCACGGGCGGATGGTTGGTCTCGATGGCACCGACCATCACCGCGCCGGTCACGATCAGCGCGTTGGGGTTGCCCTTGTCGGTGTTGACGAACTGGGTCAGGCCGATGGTGCCGCCGGCGCCGCCCTTGTTGTCATAGGACGCGGTCTTGGCGGTGCCTGCCGCGATCATCGCCGCGCCGATCGTGCGGCCGGTCTGGTCGTAGCCGCCGCCGGGGTTGGCGCCGATCATGACCTTCAGGCTGTCCACGGCGTAGGCCGGGGCCGCGGCCAGCGTGGCGGCGGCGAGGACGACATGGGCAAAGCGGGCAAGCGTGCGAGGCATCGCGGTCTCCTGTCTTTTTTTGGAATGGATAGCTAGTGATAGCTGTGGGCTGGATTCTAGAGGTCGGTAACTGTCAAAAGCCTGTCAAACCGACAGGAATTCGCATGGGGTTTACGTGGGGGTTGTCTGCTTTGTCTGGCCCCGCCGACACGCGCCGGACGGCACACGCACTACCCACTGCATGGTTTTCGCCACAGACAAGTGCGAGGAAGTCTGATCTAAACATCTTTGACTTGGCTGACGTCAGACATATCACTACGATTGACCACAGTTGCCTGCCGCACGTTGCAGTGCGGAACAGGCGACGGACAAACGATGAAAAAGGGACCCGCGCACAACGAGGCGACGGGCCTGATGGGTGTCAACTGGGGTCAACAATGGATACGACGATCAAGGCTGCCGACGTGTGGCCGCCGGAGCTGGATACGGCCGCGGGTACCGACCGTGGACTGTGGAAGAGCACCATGGCGGCGGCAAGCCAGGCGCTCGAGGCCGCCAAGGGCATGCAGGCGGCGGTGGGGCAGACACTGAAGCTCCAGCACAAGATCATGGCGCTGCGCGACGAGCTGCATCGCGCCGAAGCCGAGCGCGATCTCTACCGCGACCTTCACGCGCGTACGCTCGACGAACTCAACCACACGCTCGACCTCAGCCCCACCGAATGGCAGCGGCTGCGCGCCGAGAACGAGACGCTCCAGATCCGCCATCGCGCCTACAAGCTGCTGGTGCAGCACTACGCGCGCAGCGGCACGCCGGTGGACCCGGCCGTGTTCGCGGAGCAGCGCAGCCGCGTGCAGCAACACATCCTGTTCCAGCGCCGCAAGGGCATCCCGGTTTCGGTGATTGCCGTCGAGGACATCGCCTTCCTGCTGCGCTGACCGGGGACGCCGTCATGACCTGCCTGCACCTCACCCCGCAACCGGCGGTGCCTCTGCATTGCCGGCCCGCGCATCCTCCGCGCAAACCCGGTTTCGCCCCATTGCCTTGGCGGCATAAAGACGGCGGTCGGCCGTCGCCAACATGGCATCGAGTGTCTGGCCCCCGTCGCTCCCGGCTTCGGCCACGCCTATCGACACCGTGAAGCGGATGCGCGCCCCGGGGTCGCCCTGCGTCGCTGACGTGGGCGCGTCCGGGGCGGGCTCCACCGGCATCGCGGCCAGCGCCACGCGCAGCCGTTCGGCACTGACCGTGGCCTCGGCCAGCGTGGCGCCGGGCATCAACACGGCGAATTCCTCACCGCCCAGGCGGGCCGGCGTATCCACCGCACGCATATTTTCCCGCAACGCCGTGGCCAGCCGCTGGAGCACGTGGTCGCCGCTGGCATGGCCCCATCGATCATTCACCTTCTTGAAATAGTCGATGTCGAGCATCAGCATCGACAGCGCGCTGCCGTCGCGCGCGCGCCGCGCCGCCGCCTGCGCGAACTGGTCGCCGAAATGACGCCGGTTGGCGAGGTCCGTCAGCGGATCGCGCTCGGCCAGTTTCTGGAGCTTGTCGCCCAGCGCGAGGTAGTAGCTGAACAGCAGCGATACCAGCCGCACCGAGACCCACATCAGCAGCGGCAGCGCGATCCAGATCGGCAGCAGCGGCTTGCTGATGCGCGAGAAAACCTCGCCGTAGAGTTGGGCGGTCGAGACCGCCTCCAGCAGCATCCACTGCCCGGTGCCCAGCCGCTGGTAGAACAGGTAGCCGCCATCGCCCTTGCGCATGCCGGGGCCGTCGGTGGCGAACAGCGTCTGCGGTCCCACGTCGCGCCAGGTGTCGCCCAGCACGTCGGGCCAGCGCAGGTCCGTGCTCAGATGGTCATGGTAGGCCGCGATCAGTCGGCCGGCGCTGTCCATCAGGTAGCGGTTCAGGGCCGGGGAGTCGTCGCTCGGTGCGCCGAGCAGCGCCTGGATATGCTTCAACGAGACATCCACCGCCACCACGCCGCGAAAGCGCGACTCCACATAGATCGGCACGCTCAGCGTGGTGCGCAGCTCGGTGCTTTCGAACTGGCGATAGGGCGGCGCCCAGCGCAGGTCCTGGCCCGGATTGCGGTCGGGCAGGAGATCGCGGTAGTAGGGCATGCTCGCAAAGCGCTGCAGCAACGCGGGTGCCTTGTCGGCCGGCACCGGGGGATAGGTCACGAAGAAGCCGTTACTCGAGATGAACGTGACCGAATTGCGGATCTCGTCCACGCCCATGGTCAGCCCCAGCACATGGCTGAGCTGGCGCGCGGCGAAGAGGTCGGCGCGCAGGTCGCCCACGTGGCGCTCGAAGCCGGGCAGGCCGGCCAGGGCCTGCGGTGACACGCCGATCACGGGCGCATCGCCGAGCGGGACTTCCATCTGCCAGATCGGCTCGTCGCGCGCGGCGAAGGCCCGATCGAGGACGGGGTCCGAGACGCCACGGGCTTGCACGGCCTCCATCCGCATCAGCTGCCGCGCGTAGTCGCGCACGAACGACAGCCGGAAGCGCTCCGACGACACGGCGGCCTCCAGCCCCATCGCGCGCAGCGCGAGATTGTGCTGATGGCTGGCAATCACGCGCTCGCGCAGCGTGTAGAGGTCTCGCAGGCCAACGGCGAGCGTCAGCGCCAGCACGAGGCTGAAACACCAGATCACGACTCGCTGCGGGCGCATGACCGCCGCGCGCGGTAACCATCGCGGTTGCGGCACCAGTTTGCGCCATGGCATCGGGGGCCTCCGGGCAAGTCCCGCCTGAGCGGGCACTGCAACGAAACTGTGACGATGAAGGACAACGCTCGGCCAGTGTAGTGCAGCAAACGGGACTTCGGGAGGGGGTGGCGCCCCGAGCTTAGTGCCGGTCGGTCCGGAAGTAGAGCAGGGCGAGCGCCGGCAGCGCGAAGCCGATCCAGCTCGCCAGCGGCCAGCCGCCGCGCGCGAAGGCCCAGGCGCCCAGCCACGAGCCGGTGGCGCCGCCGACGAAGAAGATCGCCATGTACAGGCCGTTCAGCCGGCTGCGGTGCTCGGCCGAGAGCGTGAAAATGGCGCGCTGGCCGACCACAAGGTTCGCCGATACGCCGAAGTCGAGCAGGATGGCCGCCACGGTCAGCGCCAGGAGCGAGGTCATCGACCCCTCCACGCCCACCCGGCTCAACAGGAACGACCCGGCGCCGATGGCCAGCGCGATGGCGGTCATCTGGCGGCTGTGGCCCCGGTCCGCGTAGCGGCCGGCCATCGGCGCGGCGATGGCGCCGGCCACGCCGACCAGCGCGAACACGGCGATGCCGGTCTGCGACATGTGGAACGCAGGCCCGGCCAGATAGAGCGGGATGGTGGTCCAGAACAGGCTGAACACGCCGAACATGCTGGCCTGGTACAGCGCGCGCCGGCGCAGCACGGGCTGGGTACGGAGCAGGTGCGCCATCGACGCCAGCATCTGGCCGTAGGTCAGGCCCCGCGCGGGCTGGCGGCGCGGCAGCTTGCGCGCCAGCACCAGCGCCAGCAGCACCATGGCTACGGCCGAGACCGCGAAGATGGTGTGCCAGCCGCCCGTCAGGCCGGCCATCAGGCTCGACACCGGCCGCGCCAGCATGATCCCCATCAGCAGCCCGCTGGTGACGTTGCCGACCACGCGGCCCCGGATATGGTCCGGGGCGAGGTGCGCCGCGAACGGCACCAGCACCTGCACCGCCACCGAGCATAGGCCGATGGCGCAGCCCGCGATCAGGAACACGCTGGCGTGAGTGGCCAGGGCCGCCGCCATGAGCGCCACGGCACAGCCGCCAATCAGCGTCAGGACCAGCTTGCGGTTCTCGACCAGATCCCCGAGCGGCACCAGCAGCACCAGCCCCGCGCAGTAGCCCATCTGGATCAGCGTGACGATCAGCCCGGCAATCTCGGGCGAGAGTTGCAGCGACCGGGCGATCGGGCCGACCAGCGGCTGGGCGTAATAGAGATTGGCGACGATCATGCCGCAGGCCGTGGCCAGCAGCGGCGTGATCCAGGTGGCGGGCTCAGCGGCGCGCTCTGTGGCGGTGGTGGTCATGGGGACGGCCTTGGTGCTCGAAGCCGCCGATTCTAGCGGGAGATAGATAGATGCGTCGGAGGGGTCATTCCGGTGCCGCGTCAGGCATCCGGCCGCTCATCCTCGAAGCG
Organism: Cupriavidus sp. OV096; assembly: GCF_900115455.1. NCBI lineage: Bacteria > Pseudomonadati > Pseudomonadota > Betaproteobacteria > Burkholderiales > Burkholderiaceae > Cupriavidus > Cupriavidus sp. OV096. Next base: position 33,133 of record NZ_FOWM01000002.1, on the reverse strand, counting down.
GAACTCCTCCTGCACGGGCGCCGGGTCGTCGCCCTGTTCGTCCGCCGGGATCAGGGCGCTCACGCGCACGCCGAGCAGCCGGATGCGCCGCTCGAGCGGTATCCGCTTCAGGCATTCCGTGGCGCTGCGCCGGATCGCCGCGCCATCGGCGGTATGGGCCGGCATGGTCAGGTCGCGCGTGACCGTGCGGAAATCGTCAAAGCGCAGCTTGATGCCCACCGTGCGGCCCACGTAGCCCTTGCGGCGCAGGTCCTCGCCCACGCGCATGCAGAGCTTGGTGAACGATTCCGATAGGAGCGGGCGGTCCACGCGCGGGTGCAGGTCGCGCTCAAAGGTGGTTTCGCGGCTCATCGACTTGGGCTCGGAACTGACCACCACCGGGCGGTCATCACGCCCATGCGCCACCTCGATCAGCCAGCTCGCGTAGTTGCGGCCGAAATGGGTCTGGAGCACGCCCTGGTCGGCCTCGGCCAGGTCGCCCACGGTGTCGATGCCGATGCCGGCCAGCTTCTCGGCCGCCTTCGGCCCGATGCCGTTGACCTTGCGCGCCGCGAGCGGCCAGATACGGCGGGGGATGTCGGCGGGGGTGAGCAGGGTCAGGCCATCCGGCTTGTCGAGTTCGGACCCGATCTTCGCCAGCAGCTTGTTGGGCGCCACGCAGATCGAGCAGGTCAGGCCAGTGGCCTCGCTCACGGCCGCCTTGATGCGCGCGGCTACCTCGGCCGGCTCGCCGGGCACCTCGGTCAGATCGATATAGATCTCGTCGATGCCCCGGTCTTCCACCTGCTCGGTGAAGGTGCGCACGGCGGCCTTGAACAGGCCCGAGTAGCGGCGATAGGCGTCGAAATCGGTCGGCAGCAGGATGGCGTCCGGCGCCAGCTTGGCCGCCTTCATCATGCCCATCGCCGAGAACACGCCCAGCGCGCGGGCTTCGTAAGTGGAAGTGGTGACGACGCCACGTCCGACGTAGTCGCGCAGGCGGGCATAGCGGCGCGAGCCATCGGGCAGCGTCTCCGGGATGGCATTGCGGCCGCCGCCGATGACAACGGCCTGGCCGCGCAGGTCGGGATAACGGAGCAGTTCGACGGACGCATAGAAGGCGTCCATGTCGAGGTGGGCGATACGCCGGACGGGGGTGGACATGGCGAAGGGGGCGTGCGCGTCGTCGGTACTGTATAAACGTACAGTATAGTGCGTCGGCCCTCGCATGCCGAGCCGGTGTTAATCCATCATTCCCGGGATGAATCGATTAATCGATCCAAACTTATGCTTCATTTGTCGCGCTGATAGACTTAACGGAATTGCGGCGGGAAACCCACACCCCTTCCATCGCGTAGATCAGCAGCGACACCCAGATCAGTGCATAGCCGAGTTGCTTCTGGGCCGGGAACGGCTCGTGCCACAGCCAGATGCCGAGCAGCAGCTGGAGCGTCGGGCCGGTGTACTGGAGCAGGCCGAGCAGCGAAAGCGGAATCCGGCGCGCGCCGGCGGCGAAGAACAGCAGCGGCACCGCCGTGACCGGGCCGGCCAGCAGCAGCAAGATCTGCGTACCCGGTGCTGCGCTCCGGAAGGTGTCCTGGCCGGTGAAGACGAGCACGCCCAGCGCGGTGGCCGCAATCGGAAACAGCAGCAGCGTCTCCAGCGACAGCCCCTCCAGCGCGCCCAGCGCCCCGGTCTTGCGCAGCAGCCCGTAGCCGCCGAACGACGCCGCCAGCGCGAGCGCGATCCACGGCAGTTGCCCGGCGCTGATGGTCAGCCAGAGCACGCCCCCCGCCGCGACGGCGATGGACAGCCACTGCCCCGGCCGCAGCCGCTCGTGCAGGAACAGCACACCCAGCAGCACGCTGAACAGCGGATTGATGAAGTAGCCCAGGCTCGCATCGACCACCCGGTCGGCCGACACCGCCCAGATATAGAGGAACCAGTTGGCGCAGAGCAGGGCGGCGCTCGCCGCGAAGCCGAGGATCAGGCGAGGATTTCCCGCCACCTCGCGCAGCCAGCCGAAATGCCGCCGCCAGAGCAGGATCGCGCCCAAAAAGACCAGCGACCACACCATCCGGTGCAGCAGGATCTCGAGCGGCGCCACGCCGTGGAGGGATTTGATATAGAGGGGCAGCAGGCCCCAGATGACGTACGCGAGCAGCGCGTAGAAGATGCCGAGTTGCATGGGAGTATCCGGTAGGTGCGCGGATTCTACCGGTACGCCGTCATCGGCGTTGGAACTCGCCTCCCCCTGGCGGGAGAGGCGACAACATCACATCCAAATCACATCGATGTCTTACAGCTTGCGCGCGAAGCTGAACTGCGCGAAGCCCTGCTCGGCCACGTTGAACCAGGCGGCCTCGTTGTTGCGGAACACGCGCCAGTCGTCATAGATCTTCTTGAACGACGGGTTCTTGGCGGTTTCCTCGGCGTACGCGTCCTGCGTGGCCTTGAAGCATGCCTCCATGATCTCCTTCGAGAACGGGCGCAGCTTCACGCCATTCTCCAGCAGACGGGCCAGCGCCTGCGGGTTCACGGCGTCGTACTTGGCCATCATGTTGGTGTGGGCCTCGATGGTGGCCGTTTCCAGCGCGCGCTTGTACTGCGCCGGCAGCTTCTCGAACTCCGGTGCGGAGGCGTAGAACGACAGCTGGGCGCTCCCTTCCCACCAGCCCGGGTAGTAGTAGTACGGCGCCACCTTGTAGAAGCCGAGCTTCTCGTCGTCATACGGGCCGACCCACTCGGCCGCATCGATGGTGCCCTTTTCCAGCGCCGGGTAGATATCGCCACCGGCAATCTGCTGCGGCACCACGCCCAGGCGCTGCAGCACCACGCCGGCAAACCCGGCGATGCGGTACTTCAGGCCCTGCAGGTCCGCCACGGTCTTGATTTCCTTGCGGAACCAGCCGCCCATCTGGGCATTGGTGTTGCCGCCCATGAAGTTGACGACGTTATATTCCTTGAAGAACTCGCGCATCAGCTTCATGCCGTTGCCCTGCATCATCCACGCGGTCTGCTGGCGCGCGGTCAGGCCGAACGGGACGGTGGTGTCGAAGCACAGCGTCGGATTCTTGCCGAAGTAGTAGTAGCCGGCCGTGTGGCCGATCTGCACGGTCTGGTTCTGCACGGCGTCCAGCACCTGCAGGCCCGGCACCACTTCACCGGCGGCGAACACCTTGATGTTGAACTTGCCGTCGGTCAGCTCCTTCACGCGCTGGGACAGTAGCTCGGCGGCGCCGTAGATGGTGTCCAGCGACTTCGGGAAGCTCGATGCCAGGCGCCATTCCACCGCCGGGTTGCTGCCGATCACGGCCGGCGCGCCCGGTGCGCTCGCCGACGCCGCGGGCGCGGCGGGTTTGTCTTCCTTGCCGCACGCGGCCAGGGCCCCGGTAGCGGCCACAGCCGATGCTTTCAACAGGAAGGAACGACGTTCCATGACATCTCCTCTTATAGATATATGTGCGCTGGCTGCCCCACCCATAGGACAAGTCCAAAACAGCCGGTCGATTATAGCGGTGGCGTTTTGCGCACGACCACACTCCCGACTGCGGGTTTTCGCTAGGGATTCGCACTTCTGCAACGGTTTACGGGGAGACTGGCAAGGTGGCGCGAGGTGATCTTTTCGCAATGTGAGATGCCGCACGGTTTGATGGATTTTGTAACCCGTCTTGCGGTCAAAAAGTTCGCCTGTTAAAAAACGGAGCCCCCATCCGGCGCGCCGCGCGCCGTCACTGTTTCCCATGCTGCTGCCAGTACCCCGATTCGCTCGCCTGCGTTCCCGCCGTCTCACGTTTGCCGTCATGGCTGCTTGGGGCATGGTCGCCTGCGCGCAAACGGGCAGTCAGGTGGCGACACCGCCACAAATTTCGGCCAGCACTGTGCCACCGACGGCCATGGCGTCGACTTCGGCCCCAGCGAGCGTACCTACCGCTGCGCCGGTGGCGGCTGCCGCGCCGGCGACGGACCCGCTGTACGACCTGATCCAGCCGACCGTCGTCCCGGGTACGAGCAAGCCTGCTGCCGATGCGGCTGTGGCAATTACGGCGAAAGCGGCGAATGCGGCACCATCCGAAACCATGGCAACCGTCGCGGCGGAGAACCCCGTGGACCCCGACTTCGTCGGTCCGCCCGAGTCGGCCGCAGCCCCGCCGCCTCCGCCACCGCCATTGGTCCTCTTCCCGCAGCGGCTGGGTGAATTCCCCGCGCAGCCGGCTCAGCCCGTCCAGCCGGCACGCGCCAGTGCCGCTGATGGCACAAACGGCGGTGATCAAGTCGACAGCGCTGAAGCGGGTACGGTCTCGGATGCACCTCCGGTGCTCCGCTCGCAGTTGCCGGCCGAGGATCTCGCTGGCGATACGGTATGGCGCATGGGTTACAGCGGCCGTGCAGCGGTCGAGGACCGCGCCAGCACGCAGCGCGCCTGCCCGGGCGGTGGTACGCCGTCGGTCGGGCTCGGTGGCGGGCTGGCCTGCACCAGCACTGGCGAGGTCAAGATCCGCGAATCGCTGGCCGACATCGGCGGCGGCACCCAGGTCCAGCTCGTGGCCCAGGCCCGGGGTACCAACGCCACCTCGGTCAACGGCAACGCCGCCGCCGTGGACCCCTACGCACTGGTGCCGCAGTTCTATACCTCTGTCACCGGGCTCTCGGGTGTATCCGTGCTCGATGGCGCCAGCGTCTGGGCCGGCCGCCGCGAGAGCAATCCGTTCCTGATGTCGTCCGGCCTGCTGCCGCCCAACTCGCCCTCGATGCGATTCGGGGTGGATAACGCCAAACTGGGCGATTTCGGACTCAGTTATCAATACACCGCACGTAACGATCTGAACGGCGCCCATCTGCCCAGCTATCACAGCCTGCGCAGCGCCCCGATCGACACCAATGACAAGGGCAACGTCCAGTTGGGTTTCACGCGCGTGGAGCCGCTCTCGGCCATGGAAGACACCGGCAGCGCCTGGTGGGCCTCCGCCATGCACGAGCAGAAGAACGTGCTGATGGGCACCAACCGGCTGGGCGTGCAGTACGGGCAGGGGTCGCGCGCGGCCATGACCGGCTACACGGGCATGGGCGCTTCGCTGTCACGCGTGCGCGTGGCGGAATCGATGGAGTGGAAGGGCCGCTCGGGCATCGGCGGCTCGGTGGAATCGAGCCTGCAGCTGGACCGCTCGCCGGTCGGCACGCTGCAATGGGCGGCCACGCGCTTCCGTCCGGCCTATGTGGCCAACGACCAGTTCCGGCTCAACTTCGAAGTCGCGCACGACCAGATCTCGTCCGGGTTTGGCGTGGGTGGCCAGCGCACCGCGCTGACCGTGGCGCCGACCTTCACGCTCGGCAAGTCCACCGGCAACGCCAACCTACGCGCGTTCTACACCTACAGCCGCGCCAGCGACGTCGACGGCATCACCTTCGCCACGCCCGCCGAAGCCTGGGCGACCCAGACCAGCGGCTCGATCTTCGGCGTGCAGCTCAACCGCCGCTGGTAATCATTCTTCGGATAGATGATCGAGCGGAAATTTCAGCCCACTCGATTCGTCCCGTCACTGCAAATCGTTCCGCATCACCAGTAGCCACGGCATGTGCGAGTTGGTGAAGGCGTCGAGCTGGCCGGCATCGTTGAGGTCGATCTCGCTCATGGTCACCGACTGCTGCACATTGCCGCCGATGGCCCGCACCACGCGCGCAGCGGGGTCCACGGCTACGACGATGTCGCAGTGCATCGGCGTGGTGCCGAAGCCGATCTCCGACAGGTTCTCGAGGTACTTGTCACGTCCGCGCGGCGCGCAGATGACATCGCCAGGGCGCGGCAGCGCCGGCATCGGCTCGATATGGAAGGCGGGACGCGGCAGCTTGCCATCCCGGGCATCGACCACATACATCGCATGGGACTGACCGGTCAGGAACTGGTCGTTGTTGAGCCCAGCCTTGCGCATCACCCACGAAATGAACACGGCCGACCACGCCCACGCGCCTTGCGTCACCTGGCGGCAATCCGGCGCCTCGCCCACGATGCCCCAGTAGCGCTGGGCCATCCGGCAGCCTTGCGCGGTGGCTTCCATGCCCGTGCCATCGGGAAAACGTATGCAATCCGTTGCATTCCCGTTCTCGTCCGATTCATCGTCCGCCGACTGGGCGCCTTGCGGGGCGAGGGGGGCGAACGATTCGACTGCCACCGGGGCGGGCAGGGGACTGTGCGTCACACAGGCGCCATCGTCGCGGCCGATGCGCATGGTCTGGCTGCCCCACTTGCGCCACTCCTGCATGGCGATCTCGACAATGCGCTCACGCGGCGTGGCGCCGGGCGTGGTGGCCACGCGCTCCAGGTCGGGCAAGGGCACGGCCTGCGGACGTGCCGTGCGCGGCGGCGCGGCGGTGCAACCACATAGCACGGCGAGTGCTACCAGACTCAGAAAACGCCGAGTCAGTGCCTGTGGAGAAAGCTGTGGAGCCTTGTGTGGAAAGCGCTGTGTATAACGCTGTGGAAATCTGGGTGCGAGCGGGCTGGACGGCATGGCGAGGCCACGGATGGCGACGCCCGAGAATCCTAGTGCTGGCCACGTCCGGACGCCATTTTGAAGAGGATTGCGGCCGCCGTCTGACGGCACGGTGCAGCTGTGCGGTTTGCCGCGCACGGCGGCGGGAAACCTGTTGTGGATAACGTCCCCCGCCTGGCGCGCACCTGCGCCGGAGACGGCATCCGGTGGCGGCACGGCGGGGTCTTGCAAACCGGGCTGATTCATCGGCCCGCAAGCATCACTGGTTGACGGCGTCCTTGAACTTCTGGCCCGCCTTGAACTTCACGGTCTTGGCGGCTTCCACCTTGATTTCCTCGCCGGTACGCGGGTTGCGCGCCATGCGCTCGCCACGCTCGCCCTGGCTGAAGGTGCCAAAGCCGATCAGGCTCAGGGTATCGCCCTTGGCCACGGCGTCCATGATCGCGGTGAGCGTCACGTTGAGTGCCTGTTCCGCCTTGGCCTTGGTCAGACCGTCCACGCCAGCTGCAATCGCGTCGATCAGTTCGGTTTTCGTCATGCTTCACTCCGTCTCGAGTTGAAAAAACACTGACGTCCTGGCCGCGCCGGCTCCGCTGGAACCCGCACCGGCAAAGACGCCGCGGGCCACATCATACCGTGTCGGGGAAGGCGCACCGGGAACAGATTGTTACGCCAGCCATTGCCAGGCCTTGGCAGCAGGGGGGCTGAGGGCGATTGGGAAGCGGTATACGCGTCACGCGGAAGGGGCCTGGAAGCGCTGAGAGCCCTTCAGAGGCGTATACGCGGCTGACAGAGGGTTGGGGACGTATACGCGGCCAAAAGCGCCTGAGGGGCTTCTGGCGTGCCCGCGTGCCGGTATACGCGAAAAACGGGACCTGCTCAATTTTTCATCGACGTCCAAAACGGCCTTCCTCCCAAAGTCGGAGGGGTTCGGACGTATACCTCGCTGCGCTGCCGGCTCTCGTGCTTTCGGTTTACATCTTTCTTTTATGTATACGAATAGTAGTAGTCAATAGAGGGCGACCGTTTCTGTGGATAACCACGTATACGTCAATCGGATCAGATGTTTACGTATACCGAAAGCACAGGGAGCGGTTGTTGGCCGGCGTGGATGACTCAGCCGTCTGGAGGAGGATGGGAGGTATACCTCGTCGACTTGTTCCTGCGCCATCCCCATGTCACCCCCTTGCCGCCCACACCAAACCCGCGCGCTTATCCACAGATTTTGGCCGGTTTATCCACATGCATGACGGTATACAGGAGGCGAAAAGGGGTGTCGCGCCGACATGGTTGGCAGGTATCATCCGGGGCGCGCCGGAGTGGACCGGCAGTCATCGGTTTGACGGGGAAACAGCGACATGTCGGAACAAGGCAAGGCAAAGAAGGCGGGCAAGAAGAAGAGCGCCAGCGACCGCATCGAGGTGCGCCAGTCAGGCGTGCACGGCAAGGGCGTATACGCGATCGGCAATATCGCCGAGGGCGAGCGCGTGATCGAATACAAGGGCGAGCACATCTCGTGGAAAGAAGCGCTCAAGCGCCATCCGCATGATCCGGCCGACCCGAACCACACCTTCTACTTCAGCCTGGACGACGGCGACGTGATCGACGCCAAGTTCGGCGGCAACCGCGCGCGCTGGATCAACCATGCCTGCGAGCCGAACTGCGAGGCACGTGAGAAGAAGGGGCGCGTGTTCATCCACGCGCTGCGCGACATCGCCCAGGGCGAAGAGCTGTTCTATGACTATGGTTTGGTAATAGACGCGCGCTATACCAAGAAGCTGAAGAAGGAATACGAGTGCCGCTGCGGCAGCCCGAACTGCCGGGGCACGATGCTGGCCCCGAAGGAACGGAAGTAAGCAGTCGGAAGAAGTCAGCCGGCAGCCGTGCCGGGCGCCTCGCAGGGGATGCGGATCACGAACCGCATCGACGCGCGCCGGGGTGCCGGGTCGCGCTGCTCCCCATGGTCGCCGTGATCCCCGTGGCCAGCCACCACGGCTGACAGCGCGGACGGCGCCGGCACAGGCGCCGGGGAGGGCGCGGGCACGTCCTCGATACGGATGGTGCCCTGGTGCAGCGAGACGATTTCATGCACGATGGCCAGCCCCAGGCCGGCGCCGCTCGGCGCGGCCTGCTGCACCGCCTGGGCGCCGGGTGTGTGATCGCCCCGGAAGAAGCGCTTGAAGACTTCCTCGCGCCGCGCTGGCGCAATGCCCGGGCCGTTGTCTTCCACCATCACCACGGCCATGCCGCGATGGCCCATGGTCTCGCCACCCGCGCGCACCGTGATGCGCCCGCCGGCCGGCACGTATTTCACGGCATTGTCGATCAGGTTCGAGAGCGCCTCGCGCATCAGCAGCCGGTTGCCGCGCACCGTGGCCGGCGCGCTGCCGGTGAAGGTGGGGCCAGGCAGGATCTCGAAACCCAGGTCCACGCGGCGGGCCAGCGCCTGCGGCACCCATTCCGCGCCAATCTCGAAAGCCAGTTCGGCCAGGTCGAAATGTTCCACCGGCCCCAGCCGCTCCAGCGACAGCCCCGGCTCGGCCCGCGCCAGCGACAGCAGCTGGTTCGACAGCCGCACCGCGCGGTCGGCAGCGGTCTGCACCTCGCGCAGCGCGTGGCGGGCCACATCGGGGGAATCGGCATCGAGCGCGCGGTCCGCATGGAGCTTCACGGCGGTCAGCGGCGTGCGTAGCTGGTGCGCGGCATCGGCGATGAACTTGCGCTGGGCGTCCAGCGCATCGCGCAGGCGCGCCAGCAGCGCGTTCAGGCCGCGGATCAACGGTTCGACTTCGGCCGGCACCTGGGTTTCGTCCAGCGCGGCCAGCGAGCGGGCGGTCTGGCGGTTCAGCTTGTCGGTCAGGATCTGGAGCGGCACCAGTTCCTCCTTGAGCACGTGCGACAGGATCAGGCTGCCCACCAGCAGCAGCAGGATCAGCGGCACCGACACCGACAGCAGGATCTCGTTCGCCGCCGTCTCGCGGCGGTCTAGCAGTTCAGCGACTTCCACGACGATCGGCCCGCGCGACAGCGTGCCCTCGCCACTCGTGCCGAATTCGTCCGAGGCGGGGCTCGGCAGCGTCACCGGCAGCCGCACGGCGCGTACCTGGCGACCGCTGAACCACGCGTAGAACAGCCGTGCGTCGTGGAGCGTGGTCTGGCCCGTGCCGTAGCCGAGCCAGGTGTCCATGCCGCCGATCAGCCCGTCCGGGCCGTGGATACGCCAGTAGATGCGGTCGGAGCCTTCGGCCTCGACCAGCGTCTGGGCAATCATCGGAATATCTTGATCGAGGCGCGGCCCGGCGATGCGGATCTGCTGGGCGATGTTGTTCGCCACGCCATACAGCGCGCGGTCGAAGACCTGGGTGGTGTAGTGCGCCGCGAGCCAGTAGGAGAGCGAGCCGCTGACCAGCACCAGCGCGAACAGCGGCGTGGCCAGCGCGCGCAGCAGGTGGACACGCAGGCTCGGGTTCGAAGCGCGGACCAGCCGCGAACGCGAGGGGGAGGGAGAGTCAGTGTCCGCCACGAATCTGGAGCAGGTAGCCGAAGCCCCGCACGGTGACGATCTCGACATCCGCTTCCTCGAGCTTCTTGCGCACGCGGTGCACGTAGACCTCGATGGCGGTGTCGCCGACGGTATCGCCGCCCTCGCCAGCCGGATGGGCGAAGGTGGCCAGGTGGTCCTGCATCTGCGCCTTGCTCACCACGCGGCCCTGGCGCTGGAGCAGCAGTTCCAGCACGGCGAACTCGCGCGGCGACAGCTCCAGCGGCTTGCCGTCGACGAACATGCGGCGGTCGTTGCCGGACAGGCGCAGGCGGCCCAGGCGCACGTCGCGCTCGGGCGCGGCCTCGCCATGCTGGCTGCGGCGCAGCAGCACGCGCACGCGCGCTTCCAGCTCGGGCAGCGCGAAGGGCTTGACGAGGTAGTCGTCGGCGCCGGCGTTGAGGCCGGAGAGCTTGTCTTCGAGTTCGTCGCGGGCGGTCAGGATGATGACCGGCGTGGTGCGGTTGCGGGCGCGGTAGCGGGCCAGCAGCGTCATGCCGTCGATGCCGGGCAGGCCCAGGTCGAGGATGACGAGGTCGTGCTGCTCGCGCAGCAGGTGATCCGTGGCATACACGCCGTCATGGACCACGCGTACCTGATGGCCGGCACGGGTCAGGCCCGCCTCCACGCCACTGGCGATTTGACGGTCGTCCTCGATCAGCAGGATACGCATGGCAGGGGGCTCGGCGGCGTTGTGGGGCAATGCCGCCGATTGTACAGGGCAGCCTTGCGCGCTGCCTTTCAGTTGCCCTTCAGCTGGCGACAGTTATCTATAGCGCGACTTCAACGCGCCGGCGGGCCGCTGAAAGCCTGCTCGATGAAACGCGCCAGGTCGATATCGCGCTGGGTCAGGCCGTTGGCGTCGTGGGTGGACAGGGTGATGTCCACGCGGTTGTAGACGTTGAACCATTCGGGATGGTGATCGACCTTGTCGGCATGCAGCGCCACGCGCGTCATGAAGCCGAACGCCGCGTTGAAATCGGCGAACTTGAAGGATTTGTGAATGGCGTCGCGGTCCTGGACCGGGGTCCAGCCGGGTAGCCCGGCCAGCAGGCTGGCGCGGGCGTCTTGCGAAAGAGGGGTCATGATGGCCTCGGTGTTATGAATGTTCTGCGGCTCGGCTGTCGTCGTCAGATGTCGTTGCTGTCGGCCCAGCCCTCGCGGGTGCCGATGTTCAGCACACGGTCGCCCTCGGCGACATCGCCGGCGCCCAGCGTCGGCAGCGCGCGCAGTTGCGGGTACAGGTCCGAGAAGTCCGGCCGCGTGGCGTCGAACAGCTGTTCGAAGCTGTCGATCACGAAGTAGGTCTTCTGGAAGGTGTCGATCCGGTACCGCGTGCGCATGATGCGGTGCAGGTCGAAGCCGATCCGGTTCGGGCTGTCCGAATCCAGACTGTAGATCGATTCGCCCTGGCTGGACAGGATGCCCGCGCCAAAGATGCGCAGCCCGGCCGGGGTCTGGATCAGGCCGAATTCCACGGTGTACCAGTACAGGCGCGCGAGCATGTCCAGCGCGCCGAGCTTGGCCGCCTTCAAGCCACCCTTGCCGTACGCCTCCATATAGTCGGCGAAGATCGGGTTGATCAGCAGCGGCACATGGCCGAACACGTCGTGGAAGCAGTCCGGCTCCTGGAGGTAGTCCAGCTGCTCGGGCTTGCGCATCCACCAGCTCGCCGGGAAGCGGCGGTTGGCCAGGTGCTCGAAGAACACCTCGTCCGGCACCAGGCCCGGCACGGCCACCACCTGCCAGCCCGTGGCGCGCATCAGCGTCTCGTTGAGCTGGTCGAACTCGGGCACGCGGTCGCGCTCCATGCCCAGCGTGCCCAGCCCTTGCAGGAACTCGTCGCAGACCCGGCCTTGCAGCATCGAGGCCTGGCGGTCGTAGAGCTTGCGCCAGATGGCGTGGTCGGTGCTGGTGTAGCGGTGCACCGGCTGGGCGATGGTGAAGTCGGGACGCAGTTCCTCGCCGGACAGCAGGCCGGCTTCGAATTGTTCCCTGAGCTTGGCGGTCATCGTGCCGGCAAAGTCGGCCGTGGTGTCCGGGGTGGCGTTCATCTGTGTGTCTCCAGCGATGCGGAATTTATGCACAGTGTAGGCGTGTGGACGTGCATTCAGGCCGCATAAACGGCTTGGTTTCGTCGGCGCATGCAGGTAACCTGCATCTTTCAGATCCTGGATGCGGATTTTCTGCGTGCCATGAACACTGCCAGCCTCGACCCCTACGACCTCGCCCTGCTGACTGCCCTGCAGGCCGACGGCCGCTCTACCCACCAGCAACTGGCCGAACGGGTGCACCTCTCGCCCAGCCAGGTCGGCCGCCGGCTGGCCAAGCTCGAGGCCGATGGCGTGATTACCGGCTACCGTGTGAATCTTTCGCCACAAGCGCTGGGTCTGGGCGTGCTGGTATTTATTAGTGTGAAACTGGCCCACCACGGCGACACCATCATCGAACGCTTCCGGGAGGAAATCCTGCTGCTGGAAGAGGTGCAGGAGTGCTACTCGGTCGCCGGCGAGGCCGATTACCTTGTCCGCGTGGTGGTGCCGGACCTGCCAACGCTGGCCGAATTCACCATGAAGCGCCTGATGCGCGTGCCCGGCGTGGAGAGCGTGCGGTCCAACATCGTGCTGACCGCCCTGAAGCGCGAAGGACCGCTGCCGCTGTCACATTTGCGCTGAATCAGCCATACACAAAATCCAAAATGTGCAGAGGCTTGCGCTTGCCATCCGCGCATGTCACCCTCGCCCCGAGCCAAATCCAACAAGGAAAGGATGATGGGGACGATTGTCACCTCGGGTCGCAGCGGCGGGTACGCCACCACGTTTGGGAGGCTGGCCGTGCTGGGCGCGGGACTGGCGCTGTGGGCCGGCGCCGGCGATGCGCACGCGGCGCAGATCGCGCGTTTCTCGCCCGAAGGGGTGGTGCCCCAGGTGCGCCAGGTGGCCATCCGGTTCGACGAGCCGATGGTGCCGATGGGCGACCTCAACGCCGCGCCACCCGCGGCGGTGTCCTGCACCGGCGGTGCGGCGGCCGGTAGCGGGCGCTGGGTCAACGCCACCAACTGGGTATTCGACTTCGAGCGTGACCTGCCGCCCGGCATGCGCTGCACGGTGCGCATTGCCGGCGGGCTCAAGAGCGTGGCTGGCAAGGCCTACGCGGGCAAGCCGGAATACCGGTTCGAGACCGGTGGGCCCACGGTGGTATCGGCCCGGCCTTCCGGCGGAGAGGTGGAGGAAGACCAGGTCTTCGTGCTGCGCTTTAACGGCGCGGCCACGGCCGGGTCGATCCGCGAACACGCGTGGTGCCAGGCCGAGGGCCTGGGCGAGCGCATTCCGGTACGGCTGCTGGCCGGCAAGGAACGCACGGACGTGATTGCGGCGGTCGGCTGGAACGAGATCGTCAAGCGGGAAGGGGAGGCGGTGCACTTGCTGGCCTGCCAGCAGAAGCTGCCCGCCGGCGCGCGGATGCAGCTCGTGCTCGATGCGGGCATCGCCACACCCTCCGGCATTGCCACCACGGCGCCGCGCCGCTTCGACTACACGGTGCGCGAAGCCTTCGCCGCCGGCTTCACCTGTGAGCGCGAACGGGCCGAGGCGCCCTGCACCCCGCTGCGGCCGATGACGGTGACCTTCACCGCCCCGATTCCGCGCAAGGTGGCCGAGCACATCGTCCTGAAAACCCCGTCCGGCCCGCGCGCGCCGGCCTTCGACCCGGACACGCCGCCGGACGCCCCGGTGGAGTCGGTCCGCTTCACCGCGCCGTTCCCGGAGCGCGCCAGCCTGACCATCGAGGCCCCGCGCGACATCAAGGACGACAGCGGCCGCCCGCTGACCAATGCGGACCTGTTCCCGATCAAGCTGACCACCGGCGCGCTGCCGCCGCTGGCCAAGTTCGCCGCCGCGCCGTTCGGCGTGGTGGAACGTTTCGCCGATGTGCCGCGCGGCAAGTCCCCGGCCGACTATCCGCCGCTGCTGCCCGTGACGCTGCGCAACGTGGAGGCCGACCTGCCCGCCACGTCCGTGCGCGCCCAGGCGGGCACTGTGGCGCGGCTCAAGGTCGATGACGACACGGCCATCCTGCGTTGGTTCGGCATGGTCAAGCGCATGCACGAGAACACGTGGACCAAGGAACAGATCGACGCGATCCGTGCCGGCCAGCCGCCGTACCGGGCCAAGAGCCCGCGCGACGCCCCGGCCATCGAGACGCGCGCGGTGCCATTGCTGCGCGGCGTGGCGGGCGCGCAGACGTTGGCGATTCCGAAATCGTCGGACACCTCGCCCCGACCCTTCGAGGTCGTCGGCATTCCGCTGCCCGAGCCGGGCTTCCACGTGGTGGAGATTGCCTCGCCGATGCTGGGCGCCGCGCTGCTCGGCAAGTCCGAGCCGATGTACGTGCGCACGGCGGCGCTGGTGACCAACCTCGGCGTCCATTTCAAGCTCGCGCGCGGCACTGCCGAGGGCGAGATGAGCGGACTGGCCTGGGTGACCGGCCTCGACGACGGCAAGCCCGTCGCCAACGCCCGCATCGCGGTGCGTAGCTGCGAGGGCGCCCTGCTGGGCGAAGGGACCACCGACGCCACCGGCGTCGCCCGCTTCGCCAAGCTGCCGGACCAGCGCTACCAGGACTGCGGCAACGGCATGGAGGGTTACTTCGTCTCCGCACGGATCGCCGCCGACCACCCGAAGGCGCGCGGCAAGGCCGACATGGCCTTCGTGATGTCGAACTGGAACCGTGGCATCGAGACGTGGCGCTTCAACGTGCCCACCGACATGAGCCCGAAGCAGACCGTGCGCGCGCACACCATCTTCGACCGCACGCTGCTGCGGCTGGGCGAGACGGTGTCGATGAAGCACCTGCTGCGCAGCGAGACGGCGCAGGGCTTTGCGCTGCCGGCATCGATGCCGGAGAAGGCCGTCGTCACGCATGACGGCAGCGGCCAGACCTATGAACTGCCGCTGGCCTGGCGTACCACGGCCACGGGCGGGCGCAGCGCCGAGAGCACCTTCCAGATCCCGCAGGCAGCCAAGCTGGGCGTCTACACCGTGGGGCTGGTCTATGTCGATGGCCGCACGCTCGACGGCGGCAGCTTCCGCGTCGAAGCATTCCGCCTGCCGGTACTGTCCGGTACGCTGAGCACGGCCAAGGACCCGAAAGCCAAGGGCAACGCGCTGGTCGCGCCGGGCGAGGTGCCGGTCGGCGTGGAAATCCACTATCTGAACGGCGGCGGCGCGGCCGGCCTGCCGGTGCGCCTGTCGGCGCTGCTGCGCGAGAAGCCGGTCAACTTCGCCGATTTCGACGAATTCTCGTTCCAGCCGCCGCGCGCGCCGGACGAGAAGGCCACCGTCGATGACGAAGACAGCGAGGACACATCGGGCGAAAGCCGCGAGAAGCTCGTCGCCGACAAGCTGCCCGTCACGCTGGACAAGGACGGCAACGGCAAGGTCACGGTCAAGGACATGCCGAAGATCACTACGCCGGGCGACCTCGTACTGGAGGCCGGCTTTGCCGACCCGAACGGCGAGATCCAGACGCTGCGCCAGACCGTGCCGGTGTGGCCGGCCGCCGTGGTGGCGGGCATCCGCGCGGCCAACTGGGTATCGGTGAGCCAGAAGCTGTCGGTACAGGGCGTGGTGCTCGACACCCAGGGCAAGCCGGTGGCTGATACGCCGGTGCAGGTGAAGGCGCGCGCGCGCATCACCACGTCTGCCCGCCAGCGCGTGGTTGGCGGCTTCTATCGCTATGACAACCGTACCGAGAGCAAGGACCTGGGCGTGGTGTGCGAGTCGCGCACCGATGCGCAGGGCCGCATGCGCTGCGACGTGTCGCTGGCGCAGGCGGGGCAGGTGGAGCTGATCGCCAGTGCGCGCGATACGGACGGGCGTGTCTCGCAGGCTTCCACCACGGTCTGGGTCACACGCCAGGGCGAACTCTGGTTCGGCGGCGAGAACCACGACCGCATGGACGTGCTGCCGGAGAAGCGCGCCTACGCGCCCGGCGATACCGCCGTGTTTCAGGTGCGCATGCCGTTCCGCCATGCCACGGCGCTGGTCGCCATCGAACGGGAAGGCATTCTCGAAACGCAGGTGGTGGAGCTGAACGGCACCGATCCCACGGTGCGGCTCAAGGTGAAGCCGGAATGGGGGCCGAACGTCTATGTGTCTGTGTTGAGCGTGCGCGGGCGCCTCCGCGACGTGCCGTGGTACTCGTTCTTCACCTGGGGCTGGCGCCAGCCGGTGGACTGGTGGCGCGCGTTCCGCAGCGAGGGGCGCGACTACGTGGCGCCATCGCCGCTGGTGGACCTGTCCAAGCCGGCGTTCCGGCTCGGGCTGGCCGAGATCCGCGTCGGCAATGAAGCCCATCGGCTCGACGTGACCGTGACGCCGGACAAGGCCACCTACCCGGTGCGCGGCAAGGCGCGCGTGGTGGTGCAGGTGAAGCTGCCCGACGGCAAGCCCGCCGCCAACGGCGAGGTGGCGCTGGCCGCCGTGGACCAGGCGCTGCTCGAACTGATGCCGAACACGAGCTGGAACCTGCTCGACGCGATGCTGCAACGGCGCAGCTATGGCGTGGAGACCTCGACCGCGCAGATGGAGATCATCGGCAGGCGCCATTACGGCCGCAAGGCCGTGCCGGCCGGCGGCGGCGGGGGCAAGAGTCCGACGCGCGAACTGTTCGACACGCTGCTGCTGTGGAACCCGCGCGTGCAGCTCGACGCCGAAGGGCGTGCCACGCTCGACGTGCCGCTCAACGACTCGCTGACGAGCTTCCGCATCGTCGCCGTGGCCGACCTCGGCGTGGGCCGTTTCGGGTCCGGCAGCGCCACCGTCGCCGCCACGCAGGATCTGCAGATGATTTCGGGCCTGCCGCTGCTGGTGCGCGAGGACGACAAGTATCGCGCCATGTTCACGCTGCGCAACACCACGCAACGGGCGATGACTGTGGAGGCCACCGCGCGCGCCACGCTCGTCGATGCCCAGACGCTGCCGGCGCAGACCGTGGAGTTGGCGGCCGGCGCCTCGCGCGAGATTGGCTGGGACGTGACCGCGCCGGCGCTGCTGGCCTACAGCCGCAGCGGCACGGTAATGTGGGAGGTGGCGGCGACCGAGAAGGGCGGTAGCAATGCGGCCGACCGGCTCAAGCTCTCGCAGCAGATCGTCCCGGCGGTGCCCGTCACCGCGCAGCAGGCGATGCTGGCGCAAATGACGCCGACGGTCTCGGTGCCGGTGCAGGCCCCGGCCGGCGCGCTGACCGATCCGTCCGGCAAGCTGCGCGGCGGCATGCAGGTGACGATGCAGTCGTCGCTGGCGGGCGGGATGCCTGGCGTACGCGAGTGGTTCCGCCACTATCCCTATAGCTGCCTCGAACAGCGCACGTCGAAGTCGCTCGGCCTGGGCGACACGGCGGCGTGGGATGCACTGATGGCGCAACTGCCGTCCTACCTCGACAGCAACGGCCTGGCCGCCTACTTCCCGCTGCAGAGCGATGCGAGCGCGGGCAGCGAGGTGCTGACGGCCTACCTGCTGTCCGTGGCCGATGAGGCCGCACGGGCCGGTCTGCCGATGCGCCTCCCCGAGGCGCAGCGCGCGCAGATGGAGCGTGGGCTGACGTCGTTCGTCGAAGGGCGCATCACGCCGCCGCGCTGGGCGCCGGCATCCGCGTCGATGGACCTCGACGTACGCAAGCTGGCCGCGCTCGAGGCACTCTCGCGCACCGGCCACGCCCAGGCGCGCATGCTCGGCAGCGTCCAGATCCTGCCCGCGCAGTGGCCCACCTCGGCGCTGATCGATTGGCTGGCGCTGCTCTCGCGCGTGACGGACATCCCCGAGCATGAAAAACGCCTCGCCGAAGCCCAGCAACTGCTGCGCAGCCGGCTCACGGTGCAGGGCACGCGGCTGGTGTTCTCGACCGAGCGCAGTGACGACTGGTGGTGGCTGATGGCCAACGGCGACGTCAACGCCGCCAAGCTGCTGGCGCTGGCCACGCAACTGCCGGGCTGGAAAGATGATGTGCCGCAACTGGTGACCGGCCTGCTGGGCCGCCAGACGCGCGGCGCGTGGGGCACCACCACGGCCAACGCCTGGGGCGTGCTGGCCGTGCAGCGCTACGCGCAGGCGTTTGAGAAGACACCGGTGGCCGGCGGCGCGCGCGTGACGCTGGGCGATGCCTCGCGCACGTTCGACTGGTCGGGCGCGACCAAGAAGGATGGCGTGGCGAGCGGCGCGGTGGAACTGCCGTGGCCCGCTGCCGGCACGACTGGCACCTTGCAGGTCGAGCAGCAGGGCTCGGGCCGTCCCTGGGCCACGGTGCGGGCGATGGCCGCCGTGCCGCTGCGCGATCCGGTGGCGGCGGGGTATCGCATCAAGCGCACCGTGACACCGGTGGAGCAGGCCGTGGCGGGCAAGTGGTCGCGCGGCGACTCCTATCGCGTGCGGCTCGAAGTGGACGCGCAGGCGGACATGACCTGGGTCGTGGTGAATGATCCGGTGCCGACCGGCGCCACCATCCTCGGCAGCGGGCTGGGCCGCGATTCGCAGATCGCCACGAGCGGCGAGAAGAAGTCGTCGGCGACCTTCACCGAACGCACGCCCGAGTCGTACCGCGAGTACTTCGGCTACTTGCCCAAGGGCAACGTGGCGGTGGAGTACACGGTGCGGCTCAACAACGCCGGCGAGTTCGCGCTGCCGCCCACGCGCGTGGAGGCGCTCTACGCACCCGACGTGTTCGGCGCCGCCCCCAACGCCAAGGTGACCGTGGGAGCGCGCCCATGAGCTGGCTCGCGATGCGGATGCCGCCGCGCGTGCGCGAGTGGTGGATCGCGGGCACGCTGGCCGCCGTGGTCTATGGCGTGCTGCTGCTCCAGGCGTCGATGGAGTTGCCGCCCGGCACGCCGCTGACCGGCCAGATCGCCTACCAGCCGGCGTGGAAGACGGCGATGGCGATCATGCTGGCGCGCGCCGCGTGGTTCCATCGCCCGCTTGGCGAGCGCCGCTGGCTGGTAGTGGCGCTCGTGTTCTCGGCGATCGGCGATTTCCTGCTCGCGCTGCCGGGCTTGAAGATCTCGTTCCTCGGCGGGCTCGGCGCCTTCCTGCTGGCGCACCTGGCCTACCTGCGCCTGTTCGTGCCGATGGCGCGTGATCTCCGGCCGCAGCGACTGCTGGGCTGCGGGCTGGTGATCGGTGCGGCGGGCGCGCTGCTCGGCCGCTTCTGGCCCAATCTTGGCGAGATGGCGCTGCCGGTCACGGTCTACATCGGCGCGCTGGCGGCCATGGCCTGCGCGGCGCTGTTGGCGCAGTTGCCAACGCCGCTCGCCGCGCTGGGCGCGCTGTGCTTCGTCGCCTCGGACGCGATGATCGGCATGGCCAGGTTCCTGTCCCCGTTCGATACCTACCAACTCGGCATCTGGTGGACCTACGCGCTGGCGCAGGTGCTGCTGGTGGCGGGGGTGGTGTCGGAGCGCGGGGAGGCCGGGGGACGATGACGATGCCGCGCCGCTTGTTTGCCCCACTCGTCCTGCTCGCGCTGGCCGCAGCCACGTCCTCGGCGGCGGCGGTGCCCGCCTTCCGCGACGTGCGCGACAACTGGCGCAGCGCCGACATCGTCGTGATGGATCGCCATGGCGAACCCGTGGCGCGCGTGCGGGACGACTTCCGCGCGCGGCGTGGCGACTGGGTGACGCTGGCCGACACCTCGCCGGCCCTGCGCACGGCCATCGTGCTGTCCGAGGACCGGCGCTTCTACGCGCACAGCGGCGTGGACTGGCAGGGCGTGGCCGCCGCCGCGTGGGCCAATATGTGGAACACGCGCACGCGCGGTGCCTCCACGCTGACCATGCAGCTGGCCGGTCTGCTCGATGAAGACCTGCGTGCCGCGCGCGGGCGCAGCTTCGGCCAGAAGGTAGGGCAGGCGGTCAGCGCCGCCTCGCTCGAACACGGCTGGAGCAAGGACCAGATCCTCGAGGCATACCTGAACCTCGTGCCGTTCCGGGGCGAGCTGGTGGGGCTCTCGGCGATGTCGCAGACGCTGTTCGGCAAGGTGCCGAGCGGCCTGAATGCGCGCGAGGCGGCACTGGCCGTGGCGCTGGTGCGCGGCCCCAACGCCGCGCCGGGGCAGGTGTCGGTGCGGGCGTGCCGCATCCTGCGCGAGATGAAGCAGCCGCGCGAGTGCGACGGCCTGGATGGCTTCACGGCGCTGGCCCTGGCGAAGTCGGCCAGCGTGCCGGACGCGAGTTTCCGGACCAATCTGGCGCCGCACCTTGCGCGCGCCGTGATCGCCCATACGCGCGAGACGCTGCCGGCAGGGCGGCCGGTGCCGGCGCGCATCGCTTCCACGGTCGATGCCGAGGTGCAGCGCGTGGCCGTGGACAGCCTCTCGCGCCATCTGCGCGAACTGGCCGGGCGCAATGCCGAGGACGGCGCCGTGGTGGTCATCGACAATGCCAGCGGCGATGTGCTGGCCTATGTGGGCTCCTCAGGCGCGCTGTCGTCGGCCGCACAGGTCGATCACGCCGCCGCGCCGCGTCAGGCCGGCTCGACGCTGAAGCCGTTCCTGTACGCGCAGGCCATCGAGGAACGACGGCTGACGGCCGCGTCGCTGCTCGATGACCGTCCTGTCAACCTGCCGACCGGCGGCGGGCTCTACATTCCGCAGAATTACGATCATCGCTACGCGGGCTGGGTCAGCCTGCGCGCGGCGCTCGGCTCGTCACTGAACGTGCCGGCCGTGCGGACGCTGGTGATGGTCACGCCGCATCGCTTTCATCGGCGGCTGGTGGCGCTGGGCCTGCCGCTCACCGAATCGGGCGATTACTACGGCTACAGCCTCGCGCTGGGCAGCGCCGATGTGTCGCTGCTGTCGCTGACCAATGCCTATCGGAGTTTTGCGAACCAGGGCGCCTACGGCCCGGTGCGGATGACCGTGGACGGCGCGACGGTGCCCCGCCAGCCCGTGATGAGTCCGGCGGCCAGCTATGTGATTGGCGATGTGCTGGCCGACCGCCACGCGCGGGCGCGAACCTTCGGCCTCGACAGCCCGCTGACCACGCGCTTCTGGACCGCCGTGAAGACCGGCACCAGCAAGGACATGCGCGACAACTGGTGCATCGGCTGGTCGCAGCGCTACACGGTGGGCGTGTGGATCGGCAACGCCAGCGGCGCGAGCATGCACGATGTGTCGGGGGTCTCCGGCGCGGCGCCGGTGTGGCACGACGTGATGGCGGCGCTCCATCGGCAGTCGTCCAGCCGCGCGCCCGCGATGCCGGCCGGCGTGGAGCGGGTGCCGCTGACCTTCGCCGACAACCTCGAGCCGGCGCGCGAGGAAGTGTTCCTGGCCGGCACCGCCGTGACGCGCATCAACGTGGGCGCGGCGCCACCGTCGAGCGGCACGCCGGCCATCGCCAGTCCCAGGGATGGCACGATCTTCGCGCTCGATCCCGATATTCCGCCCGATGCGCAACGCGTCTGGTTCCATGCCGATGGGCTGACCGGGCAGACGGCGCGCGCGGTGAGCTGGCGCATCGACGGCAAGCCGCTCGGCAAGGGTGGGCAGCTGGCGTGGCTGCCGTGGCCGGGCCGGCATCGCGTGGAACTGGTCGATGCGGCGGGCAAGGTCGTCGATGACATCGGCATCGAGGTGCGCGGCGCCAGCGTGCGCGAGGCCGGGCCGCAGCGCACGTCGATGCGGCGCTAGGCCGTTGCCGGCAGGCCGCGCGCCTTGAGGAAATCGACGAATACGCGCAGCTTGGGCGGCATCAGCGCGCGGCTCGGGTAGTAGAGGTAGAAGCCCGAGAACGGCGGCGTCCAGTCTTCCAGCACGGTGACGAGCTGGCCTGCCGCCAGCGCGGCCTGGATGTGGTGCGGGAACTCGTAGATCAGGCCGAGCCCGGCCACCGCAGCCTGATGCAGCATGGTCTTGTCATTGGCGATCAGCGCGGCGCGCGTATCGACCGTGAACGGCCGCCCGCCGCGCGCGAACTCCCAGCGATACACCGAACCTATCGGCCCGAAGCGGTATTGCAGGCAGGCGTGCTGATGCAGTGCGTGCGGCGTCTGCGGCGTGCCGTGGCGGGCGAGGTAGTCGGGCGAGGCCGCCACGAACATCCGCAGCGGGCCGGTCACTGGAATCGCCACCATGTCCTGGTGGAGTGCCTCGCCCAGCCGCAGGCCGGCGTCGAAACCTTCGGCGATCAGGTCGACGAAGCGGTCGTCGGTGACCAGATCGACGCAGATCGACGGATAGGCGCGCATGAAGTCCGTCAGGATCGGCCGCAGCGCGATGACCACCGCCGAGTGCGAACTGGTCAGCCGCAGCGTGCCGACCGGGGTGTCGCGCTGGGCGCGGGCGTCCTCGGTGGCCGCCTGGATCTCGGCCAGCGCCGGCGCCACGCGGGCCAGCAGTGCCGCGCCGGCCTCGGTCAGGCCGACATGGCGCGTGGTCCGCTGCAGCAGCCGCACACCCAGCCGGTCTTCCAGGTGCCGGATGGTCTGGGAGACCGCCGAGGGGCTGACGCCCAGCGCGCCGGCAGCGGCCGTGAAGCTGCCAAGCCGCGCCACGCAGGCGAAGGCGGCCAGCGAGGGCAGGGAATCAGGATCGATTGTGAAGTCGGGCTTCATGATGTTTGCAGCGTAGCATGCTGTTTCCGATCGCGCGGGATGGGGATACTGGGCGCCAGTTTCCAACCCCGTCACAAGGAGTCTCACATGACCGCAATGCGCAAACTGGGCCGGGTCGGCCCCGACGTCTTCCCGCTGGGCCTCGGCTGCATGGGCATGAGCGACTTCTACGGTGCGCACGACGACGCCGAGTCGATCCGCACGATCCACCATGCCATCGAGCGCGGCGTGAACCTGCTCGACACGGCCGACATCTACGGCCCGCACACCAATGAGCAGTTGCTTGGCCGCGCGCTGGCCGGCGGGCGGCGCGACAAGGTGGTGCTGGCGACCAAGTTCGGCATGGTGCGCGACCCGGCCAATCCGGCGGCGCGCGGCGTGAACGGGCGGCCCGAGTACGTGCGTGCCGCCTGCGATGCCAGCCTGAAGCGGCTGGGCCTCGACACCATCGATCTCTATTACCAGCATCGCGTGGACCCGACCGTGCCGATCGAGGACACCGTCGGCGCGATGGCCGAACTGGTCCAGGCGGGCAAGGTGCGCTGGATTGGGCTGTCAGAGGCGGGCGCGGAGACCATCGAACGCGCCCACGCGGTGCATCCGCTCACCGCGCTGCAGACCGAGTACTCGCTGTGGACGCGTGACGTGGACGAAAACGGCATCTACGCCACGTGCGAGCGGCTCGGCATCGGCTTCGTGCCGTACAGCCCGCTCGGGCGCGGCTTCCTGACCGGGGCCATCCGCACGCCAGACGACTTCGATGCGGACGACTATCGCAAGACCAATCCGCGCTTTATCGGCGAGAACTTCGCCCGCAACCTGGCGCTGGTGGACAAGGTCCGTGCGCTGGCCGATGCCCGCGGCTGCACGCCGGCTCAACTGGCGCTGGCCTGGGTGCTGGCGCGCGGCGAGCATGTGGTGCCGATTCCGGGCACGCGCCGCATCGCCAATCTCGATGACAACCTTGGTGCGCTCGATGTGCGGCTCGGAGCGCAGGATCTTGCCGACATCGAGGCCGTATTCCCGGCCGGCGCAGCGGCGGGTACGCGCTACGCGGCGGCGGTGATGGGGATGCTGTCGCGCTGATCCCGGGGGCGCGGCATGGGGGACAATGGCGGATTGCCTTCGGCCCACCTGTCACCCATCCGTCGCCCGATGCCCAACGCCTTCGTCCCACTCGACGCCGCCGCCACGGCGGCCCGCCTGCCGTATCCCGAACTGGCCCAGGCCATCGCCGCCATGCTCGCTGAACTGCGGGATGGCAGCGCGATGGCGCCGCCGCGCATCGCGCTGCCCGTGGGCGACGCCGCGAGCGGCGCCGGGACGCTGCTGGTCATGCCTGCGCGCAACCGCGACCTGGTGATGACCAAGAACATCACCGTCCATCCCGACAATCCCCGGCGCGGCCTGCCGACCATCCTCGGCGAAGTGCTGGTCGCCAATGCGCAAACGGGCGAGCGGATCGCCATGCTCGATGGCCCCACGGTCACGGGGCGGCGCACGGCGGCGGTCACGCTGCTGGCGGCGCAGTCGTTCGCGCCCGAGTCCGATGGCGAGCTGCTGATCGTCGGCGCCGGCGTGCAGGCGCAGACCCACCTCGAGGCCTTCGTGGCCGGCCTGCCGGTACGGCGGGTCTGGCTGCAGTCGCGCACGCGCGACAAGGCCGAGGCGCTGGCCACCCAGGCGCGCGCCCTCGGCGTGGAAGCGAGGGTGATCGACGATGTGGCCGAGGCACTTCCACATGTGTCGATGGTCGTCACGGTGACGTCGAGCCGCACGGCGGTGCTGCCCGACCTCGACAGTGGGTTGTGGGCAGATCGGCACTTCGTCGCAGGCGTCGGCGCATTCCGCCCCGATATGTGCGAGCTGCCGCCCGTGCTCTGCCAGACCGCCTCCGCCCGAGGCAGGCTGCTGGCCGACACCCTGTTCGGCATCGAGGACGAGGCGGGCGACCTGCTCCAGGCCGGCATCGACTGGGCCACGGTCCAGCCGTTCGAAACCGCCATTCTCGATGCCGACGCCCTGCGCGCCCGCACCGGCTGCCCGCTGGTCTTCAAGAGCGTGGGCTACGCGCTCTGGGACCTCGCTGCCTGCGTGCTGGCGAGCCGGAGTGACGCCGGCTGACCTTCGTCCTCAGCGGAAAAACCACGCTGTTCGAATGGATTATCGTTTTGTGAACAGAACCGTTGCGCGAAAGCCGCGTTTTGAGGCGAATTCGACCTCGATTTGTGCGAGGTTCTTGGGTTAACCCTGCCTTTAGGGCAATTCTTCTACCTCCCGGTATCACGTTTGAAACAGCTTGCCGTCCGTGAGACGGATAATGCGTGCCAGCAGTGAGTTGAGACAGAACGAGGATGAGGAGTAAGAGGAATCATGAAGAACACCTATAAGAAGATGCTCGTGGCCGCCGCCGCAATGACGCTGGCGGGCGTGGCACAAGCACAATCCGCGGGCAGCAATATCGTCAGCCTGGGCTGGTTCCGGGTGATGCCGCAGGGCCACTCGGAATTCCTGACGATCGACTCGGTCGCGGGCCGTCCCACCGGTGGCCTGCAGCGCCAGAACACGGGCGCCACGATCGACTCGGCCGACACGGTCGGCCTGGCGTTCAGCCACTTCTTCACGGACAACATCTCCACGGAATTCGTGGCCGGCATTCCGCCGGAGCACGACGTGAGCGGTGACCGTGGCTACGAGAAGTACGGCAAGCTCGGCAAGGTGCGCCAGTGGAGCCCGGCCATCGTCGCCAAGTGGCACTTCTTCGACGCCAAGACGAAGTTCCGCCCGTACGTGGGCATCGGCGTGAACTACACGTGGTTCACGGGCGAAACGGTCACCAACCAGACCTTCGTGCAGAGCGAATTCGGCCCGGGCTCGACCATGACCGCCTCGGCCAAGCCGTCGTGGAACCCGGTGTTCAACGTCGGCGCCAACTATGCCGTGACCGACAACTGGTTCGTCGGCCTGTCGGTGTCCTACGTGCCGATCTCGACCACCGCCAACTTCACCACCACGCTGGCCAACGGCGCGCAGGTGCAGTCGCACACCAAGATCAAGATCGACCCGATCGTTACCTTCCTGAATGTGGGGTATCGGTTCTGATCGGTTTGATCCGGACGTGATGTGACAAGAAGGGCACCCTAGGGTGCCCTTTTTTCATGGTTCGCGCGATACCGTCAGGAACTGAACCTGAACAAGAGCCGTGAACCGAGGGTGCCGTCAGGATTGAGGGTCCGCCATTTCCCCTCATGCAGGACCAGAGGGCGACGGCCAAACGTTCGGAATCTACTGAAACTTGCGCCCTGGACATCCTGTGCGGCGGCATTGACCAGGCGATATTCCAGCGGTCCACCGCGACGCCGCCTCAAGACCAGAGAGCCGTCTTCATAACGAAAAACGATGGTGCCGTCGATATTCGCGGCGGTCGGAAGCAGCAGACCTTCGGGACCGGCAAGTTCCTTGCGGTATATCCGACTCTGTTCCGCCGTGTCGGTGAATGCGAAGCTGGAGTATTCCTTGAAATACTCAGCCGGACATTTGCCGAAAACGTCGAGCGGCATGGGTGTGCGGAGCAGCGGCCGGAAACCCATGCTGTAGAGCATGCAGGTTTTGGCCTGCAGATCCGTTGTTTTCCACAGCATCAGACCGGGGCGCAGGGAAACGAAGAAGTCGTGCAGGACCTCGATCCTGTCAAACGGCGGGACATCGACGGGCTCGCCGGACAAGGTGAAGAGCTGCATGCGCACCTTCGTTGCCAGCAGGTAGGCCGGGACAGGGGGCGCCACGGCGGGGCTGGGGTGCCTTGCCTGAATGATCTCGACGGCCTTCCAATTAGGCCGCAGTATCTCGCGCCGCGTCGACGGGTCCCTGACACCGTAAGAGCCTGATCTGGCCCTGACCACTGCCACGCGTCCTTCCCACTCTTGCATCGAGGAATAGGGGAGGTTTGGGGCCGACACATAGCGTGTCGGCAATTCATCAGGCTCCTGCGGAGAGGCGGTGGCCCCGTTGGACAGCGTAAAAGTGCCGATGAGAACGAGCAGGCATCGCAACGGTTTCATATCGATGGATCGCGGTCGAGGAAGCTTGGACCGCGGAATCTATATGACGGGTTGCGCTCCGGCTATGGCCATACGCTGAAATTGCGATGATTCAGGCGCAACACAAAATGGCGCCAGATTCACTCCGCCTTCACCGGATACCCCGCCCCCTCGATCGCCTGCCGCAGCGCCTGTCGATCCGCGCCCGATTCCACCTTCACCGCCTGCGTCGGCACATCGGCCGTGACGCGTGCCGCAGGATCAACGGCCTGCACGGCCTGGGTGATGGCGCGGACGCAATGGTTGCAGGACATGCCTTCGACTTGGAACTGGATCATCTTGGAACTCCGGGATTAATGACGATAGCCTGCAGTGTGAACCTTCCCACCATGGGAAGCGCAAGCGCTTTCCGCGTCGCGCAAAGACCTTGACCTTCCAATCATGGTAGGGTTCACAGTGCAGTCATCGCTATCGATGGCTCCCGTGGAGTTTTCCTGTCATGTCCAGTACCCCCGCCCTGATCGCCGCCGAAGGGCCGCGCGACACCATCGACCTGAACATCGCCGACATGACCTGCGCGTCATGCGTGGGCCGGGTGGAGCGTGCGTTGCGCGCGGTGCCCGGCGTCGAGGATGCCCAGGTCAACCTCGCCACCGAGCGCGCCGCCGTCACCGTGCAGCGTGGCGCCGTGGATGCGGCGGCGCTGGCCGATGCCGTCACGCGCGCCGGCTATGCGGCCACGCCGGTTCCGGCGGACGAGGCATCGGTGTCGGCGGAGGCGGGGCATGCCGATTTCTGGTCCGGCCCGTGGCCCGTGGCGATCTCCGCCGCGCTGTCCGTGCCGCTGGTGGCGCCGATGGTGCTCGCGTGGTTCGGCATCCACGCGATGCTGCCCGGGTGGGTCCAGTGGCTGCTGGCTACGCCGGTGCAGTTCGTGTTCGGCTGGCGCTTCTACAAGGCCGGCTGGAAGGCCGTGCGCGCCGGGGCCGGCAATATGGACCTGCTCGTGGCGCTCGGCACGTCCGCCGCGTATGGGCTGTCACTGTGGCAGATGGCGATGGCGCACGACGTCATGCCGCACCTCTACTTCGAGAGCGCCGCCGTGGTCATCACGCTGGTGCGGCTCGGCAAGTGGCTGGAGACGCGCGCCAAGCGTCAGACCGCCGCCGCCATCCGCGCGCTGGCCGCGCTGCGGCCGGATACCGCACAGGTGCGTCGGCACGGCGTGGAAGCCACCGTGCCGCTGGCCGCCGTGCGCGTGGGCGACGAAGTCATCGTGCGTCCCGGCGAACGTATTCCGGTGGATGCCGAGGTGATCGAAGGCAGCAGCCATGTCGATGAATCGATGCTGACCGGCGAGTCCGTGCCGGTGCCGAAGCGCGCCGGGGATCGCCTCACCGGTGGCGCGATCAATGCCGAAGGGCTGCTGGTGGCGCGCACCGTGGCGGTGGGCGCGGAGACCGTGCTGGCGCGCATCATCCGCATGGTGGAGCACGCGCAGGCCGCGAAGGCGCCGATCCAGCGGCTGGTGGATCAGGTCAGCGCGGTGTTTGTGCCGGTGGTGCTGGCGCTGGCGGCGGCCACGCTGCTCGGCTGGGGGCTGGTGGGCGGCGACTGGACCGCCGCGATGCTCAACGCGGTGGCCGTGCTCGTCATCGCCTGCCCGTGCGCGCTGGGGCTGGCCACGCCGACCGCGATCATGGCCGGCACGGGCGCCGGCGCGCGCGCGGGCATCCTGATCAAGGATGCGGAGGCGTTGGAGGTGGCGCATCGCGTGTCGGTGGTCGCCTTCGACAAGACTGGCACGCTCACCGTCGGCAAGCCCGATGTGGTGGCGCTGATCGCCACCGATGGGGACGAAGCCGCGCTGCTGGCGCGTCTGGCGGCGCTGCAGTCCGGCAGCGAGCATCCGCTGGCCCGTGCCGTGCTGGCGGCTGCCGCCGCGCGTGGTATCGCGCCCCTGCCGGCGAGCGAGGTGCGTGCGCTGCCGGGGCGTGGCATCGCCGGGGTGGTCGATGGCCAGCCGCTGCAACTGGGCAGCGAGGCGTTGCGCGCCAGCCTGCACGCCGACGCCGGTCCGCTCCAGGCCGAAGCCGAGCGGCTGCGCGCCGAGGGCCGCACGGTGTCCTGGCTGATGGCGGACGGACGCGTGGCGGGTCTCGTCGCGTTCGGCGATGCCGTGAAGCCGGGCGCCGCACCGGCCATCGCACGGCTCCGCGCGGCGGGCATCCGCACCGTGATGCTGACCGGCGACAACCCCGGCGCCGCCGCGCAGGTCGCCCGCGCGCTCGGTCTGGACGAGTTCCAGGCCGAGGTGCTGCCCGAGGACAAGGCCGCGCGCGTGACCGCGCTCAAGCGCGACGGCGCCGCCGTGGTGGCGATGGTCGGCGACGGCATCAACGACGCCCCCGCGCTGGCCGCCGCCGATGTGGGCATCGCCATGTCCACCGGCACCGATGTGGCGATGCACGCCGCCGGCATCACGCTGATGCGCGGCGACCCCGCGCTGGTGGCCGATGCGCTCGCCGTGTCGCACCGCACCGTGCGCAAGATTCGGCAGAATTTGTTCTGGGCGTTCATCTACAACGTGATCGGCATTCCGCTGGCCGCCGCCGGCTTGCTGAACCCGGTGGTCGCGGGCGCGGCCATGGCGTTTTCGAGCGTGAGCGTGGTCGGCAATGCGCTCTTGCTGCGCCGCTGGCATCCGGCGGGTGCTGGGGCGGCGAGTGCCCGATCGACTGATGAGGAATCACGATGAATATCGGAGAAGCCGCAGCGGCCTCTGGCGTCACGGCCAAGATGATCCGCCACTATGAATCGATCGGCCTGGTGGACGCGCCGCCGCGTTCCGAGGGCGGCTACCGGCGCTACGACGACCGCGCGGTGCACACCTTGCGCTTCGTGCGGCGGGCCCGTAATCTGGGATTCTCGCTCGACGAGATTCGCGGGCTGCTGTCGCTCTGGCACGACCGCGCGCGGGCCAGCGCGGACGTCAAGGCGCTGACCCTGAAGCACGTGGCGGATCTCGAAGTGCGCATTGCCGAACTGGCTGCGATGCGAGACACGCTGCGTGCGCTGGCCGAGTCATGCAGCGGCGACGATCGCCCCGACTGCCCGATCCTGGCGGACATGGCGAGCGCCGCCGGCGAGGATTCCAAGGATTGTGCGAGCTGTCACCGCTGACCGCGCGCCGCAAGCATTCCCACAAGAAGAAGCAGGCGTACCAATCAGGAGACCAGCGATGGACGAACCTCTCATCGGCACGGACGACGTGGGCGGCGTGGACGAACGGCCCGGCACCGAAGCCGCCGCCCGCCCCAGCATCGCCCCAGCCGAGACCCGCCAGCGCATGCGCGACGGCACCGAGCTGCTGGTGCGCACCTGGCTGCCCGATCCGAACCGCTACCCCGAGCCGCTCGGCACGCTGCTGTTGGTACACGGGCTGGCCGAGCACAGCGGGCGCTACCCGCATGTGGCGGCGCTGCTGTGCGGGCTCGGCCTGCGCGTGCGCGCCTATGATCATCGCGGCCATGGCGCCAGCGGCGGCCCGCGCATGGCCGTGCCGCATGCGGACATCTATGTGGATGACCTCGCCGAGATCCACGACGCCACCGTGCGCCAGTGGAACGAATTGCCGATCGTGCTCGGCCACAGCATGGGCGGGCTCGTGGCGGCGCGGCTGGCCACGGCACGCGTGCGGCCGATTCGCGCGTTGATCCTGTCCTCGCCGGCACTTGCGCTGCGCATCTCCAGCGGCATGATGACCGTGCACCGGCTGCTGCTGGCGCTGGCGCCACAACTGCGCGTGCCGAATCCGATCGACGCGCGGCAGCTGTCGCACGACCCCGAGGTGGCGCGCGCCTATCGCACCGATCCATTGGTGCAGGGCACCATCAGCGCCGGCGTGCTGGAGACGTTCCTCCACGGCATGGCCCAGGCGCAGGCCGACGCGCCCCGGCTCGAGGCGCCCACGCTGATGCTGGTGGGCGGCGCGGACCGGATCGTCGATGCCGCCGGCAGCCGGACCTTCCACGACAACGCGCCCGAGGACCTGCGCGAGATGGTCTGGTTCGACAACGGTTATCACGAGATCTTCAACGAGGCCGAGCCGCTGCGCAGCGAGGTGTTCGCGGCGCTCTCCGGCTGGCTGCGGGCGCATCTGGGGGCGGCACCCGTGGCGGGGACGGGTGCGGGGGCTCAGGCAAAGCCCTGACGGCGGCAGGGTCCGAGTCGTGCGATGATCCGTGGCATTCCGATAATAAAACCGATGTGCCGGGGCGCATTGAAGGACTAGCCAGGGACTATGGAGACGTACGACTACATCATCGTGGGCGCCGGTTCGGCCGGCTGCGTGCTGGCCAACCGCCTGACGCAGGACACCGACGTCAACGTGCTGCTGCTGGAGGCGGGCGGCAAGGACGACTATCACTGGATTCATATTCCGGTGGGCTACCTGTACTGCATCGGCAACCCGCGCACGGACTGGATGTACCGCACCGTGGCGGAGCCGGGGCTCAATGGCCGCTCGCTCGGCTACCCGCGCGGGCGCGTGCTCGGCGGCAGCTCGTCCATCAACGGCATGATCTATATGCGCGGCCAGCGCGAGGACTATGACGAGTGGGCGCGCATCGCCGGCGACGACGGCTGGCGCTGGGACAACGTCCTGCCGCTGTTCCGGCGCAGCGAAGACCACTATCGCGGCGCCAACGCCTTCCACGGCGCGGGCGGCGAATGGCGCGTGGAGGCCCAGCGGCTGCGCTGGGACATCCTCGAGCGCTTTATCGACGCGGCCGAGCAGGCCGGCATCCCCCGTACCGAGGACTTCAACCGTGGCGACAACTTCGGCGTCGGCTATTTCGAGGTCAACCAGCGGCGCGGCATTCGCTGGAACACGGCCAAGGCCTTCCTGCGACGCGCCTCGGACCGGCCCAACCTGACCATCGTCACCGGGGCGCAGGTCAGCGCGCTGACCTTCGACGGCCCCGACGGGCGCCGCTGCACCGGCGTGCAGTTCGTCGGCGGCGGGGAGAACCGCGAGGCACGCGTTACTGAGGAAGTGATCCTGGCCTCGGGTGCGATCAATTCGCCCCAGCTGCTGGAGCTGTCCGGCATCGGCCAGCCGGAGCGGCTGCAGTCGCTCGGTATCCGCGTGCGGCAGGCGCTGCCGGGCGTGGGCGAGAACCTGCAGGATCACCTGCAGCTGCGCGCGGTGATGAAGGTGGATGGCGTGCGCACGCTGAACACGCGCGTGGCGCGCTGGTGGGGCAAGCTCGGCATCGGCCTCCAGTACGCGTTCAACCAGAGCGGGCCGATGAGCATGGCGCCGTCGCAACTCGGCGCGTTCGCGCGCAGCGACCCCAGCTACACACGGCCGAACCTCGAATACCACGTGCAGCCGCTGTCGCTCGACAAGTTCGGCGATCCGCTCCACGCCTTCAACGCCTTCACGGCCAGCGTGTGCAACCTGCGGCCCAGCTCGCGCGGCAGCGTACATATAGAAGACGCCGATTTCCGGCGCGCACCGGCCATCGCCCCCAACTACCTCGCCACCGAGGAGGACCGCAAGGTGGCGGCCGATTCGCTGCGCCTGACGCGGCGCATCGTCGCCTCCCCGGCGCTGGCGCCGTACAAGCCCCAGGAATGGCTGCCCGGCGCCGCTTTCGAGACGGACGAGCAGCTGGCCGAGGCTGCTGGCGCCATCGGCACGACCATTTTCCACCCGGTGGGCACCTGTCGCATGGGCACCGCCGACGATCCGGACGCCGTGGTGGAC
Organism: Cupriavidus sp. OV096; assembly: GCF_900115455.1. Taxonomy (NCBI): domain Bacteria; kingdom Pseudomonadati; phylum Pseudomonadota; class Betaproteobacteria; order Burkholderiales; family Burkholderiaceae; genus Cupriavidus; species Cupriavidus sp. OV096. The sequence goes on along the minus strand of NZ_FOWM01000002.1, from coordinate 704 downwards.
AACCGCCTGCGCGTGCGGGGCATCGCCGGCCTGCGCGTGGTGGATGCGTCCGTCATGCCGCTGATCACGTCGGGGAATACCAACTCGCCGACGATCATGATCGCCGAGCGCGCCAGCGACATGATCCGCGAGGATCGCAAGCTGCGCGCCAGTGGCGCCGCCGTGGTGCAGGTGCTTGCTGACACGCCTTCGGGTATTCCCGTGGCGTGATGTGCCGGGTCGGCAGCGGGAGCCCCCAACCCGCCGCCAACCCGCGCCAGCGTTGACCAGACAAGGCGAAACATGACGACTCCTGCATGTCTTATGCCTAGTGCAAACCCCGATGTTTTGCGACGCAGCAGACGCACACAATAGTCGCCGGTATACGGTGCTCCCGCCTGCACTTCAGGGCGGTTGAGCCACCCGGATATCGCGGCAGCCGCGCCGCTTCCAGACACCTATAACGCGGCAAACATGGCGACAAAGCCGGAGTTCGAACCATTGTCAGTGCCGGGCACAACCCGGTATCGCAGCAAGAGGGCGGGCAGGAGACTATGACTCAGGAAATCATCCTGGAAACAAAGAACCTCACGAAGGAATTCAAGGGGTTCACGGCGGTTAGCGACGTCAACCTGCAGGTGCGACGCGGCTCGATCCACGCATTGATCGGCCCCAACGGCGCGGGCAAGACGACCTGCTTCAACCTGCTCACCAAGTTCCTGGAG